>NZ_JCAFTA010000001.1:0-720027 GCF_059369815.1 Stenotrophomonas sp. YJH_SMC_27
CAACATCCTGGCCAGAAAGCTGGCCAGGATCGCTTGGGGCGTCTTCAAGAGCGGCCGGGACTTTGACCCGGCCATGCTGAAAGTGGGTCAAGCCTGCTTCCAGCAGGCTTGACCACGAACATAGGATCTCGGCTCTACAGGCAGGCATCACCGGGCTGCGGTTAGACTCCTGCAATGACGCCTGCCCACGATCCGCGCCGCGCCCAGCTGCGGCGCCTGAAAGCCCTCGCACTGGGCCTGCTGCTGCTGATGCTGGTCGGTTTCGCGGTCAGCCACTGGCAGGGCGAACGCGGCATCTGGGCCTGGGTTTCGGCCTTCTGCGAAGCCGCAGCCGTGGGCGCGCTGGCCGACTGGTTCGCCGTGGTCGCGCTGTTCCGGCGGCCGATGGGCCTGCCGATTCCGCACACCGCGATCATCCCGCGCAGCAAGGAGCGCATCGGCGACAGCCTGGCGCTGTTCGTGCGCGACCAGTTCCTGGAGCCGGGGGTGCTGCTGGCCAAGCTGCAGGTGTTCGATCCGGCCAGCCGCCTCGGCAGCTGGCTGGCCGACCCGGCACGCTCGCGCATGCTGGCCGACATGGCCCGCGGCTGGGCGCTGCAGGCGCTGGATTTCTTCGACGAAACCGCCGTGCGCCGGCAGCTGCACGGCTTCGTGGTGCAGCAGTTGCGGCAGTGGAATGCCGCTGCCACTGCCGGTGAACTGCTGGCCCTGCTGACCGCCGATGGCCGCCATCAACGCGTGCTGGACGAGGGCCTGCAGCGCCTGGGCCGCTGGCTGGAACAGCCGGAGGTGAAGGAACGCGCCTCGCAGCTGATCGTGCGCTACATCCAGCGCGAATGGCCGACGCTGTCGAGCACGGTGAACTGGGTCAAGCCGATCGACGAGATCGGCGACAGCCTGGCCGAACGCCTGGCCCGCGCGGTGCTGGAAGAGCTGCAGCAGGTGCTGGCCGAGCCGCAGCATCCGCTGCGCCAGGACTACGAGACCTGGTTGCAGAACTACGTGCAGCGCCTGCGCGAGGATCCGGCGCTGGCCGAGCGCATCGAGCAGCTCAAGCAGGAAATGATCGACCACCCGGCCCTGCAGGAGTACGTGCAGGGGCTGTGGGCGCGCATCCACGCCAGCCTGCGGGCGGACCTGCAGCGCGAGGATTCGGCGCTGGTCGGCCACCTGCAGCGTAGCCTGGGTTCGCTCGGTGCCAGCCTGCAGGCCGACCCGGCGCTGCGCGAGGCACTGAACCAGCATCTGATGGAAGGTGCGCAGCGCCTGACCGGGCGCCTGCGCGAGGGCGTCACCACGCATATCGCGCAGACCGTGAAGGGCTGGGACGAGCTGCACCTGGTCGAACAGCTGGAACTGAGCGTGGGCCGTGACCTGCAGTTCATCCGCTTCAACGGCACCCTGGTCGGCGGGCTGATCGGCCTGCTGCTGCACGCGGCAACCGTGGTGTTCAGGTTCTAGCCGCCAGCGCTCCACGGCATCGTCATGCTTGATTCATGAAATGCGAATGCCTATCATTTACTGATCGGTTGTGCGCTTAGTCAGATGGCACGGAAACGTGCCCATCGCCCGTGTACATCCCCGCCTTCCGCGCTGACCGCCCGCGCGGGACGTGCCTCGTGTCGATGGGACACGCTGGGCAACATGCGCAGGGCGCAGGGGCCGCGGACGCATTCCATCCCTCCTCCAACCTGCAGGACCTCCTTGGACCGCTCGCCCGTAACCGCCAGCCCCCGCACCTTGTTCTCCAACCCGCGCTGGGGCGTGCTGTCACGCTCGTTGGCTGCGATCTTCGGTGGCTACGCGCTGGCCTCGATGACCAGTGTGTTCTGCGCAGTGGCGCTGCCCGGCGCGCGCGGCCAGACCGTGCTGACCGGCATGCTGCTGGCGATCCTGGTCGCCGCCTGCGCGGCGTTGTGGGCGTTCGCCACCCGCAGCGCGCTGCGTGCGTGGGTCGGCATTCTCGCTCCCGCCCTGCTGATGGCTGCCATCGCGCGCATGCTGGGGGCCTGGGCATGAAGAACGGATTCCGCCAGTCGATGGCCTGGCTGCACACCTGGACCGGCCTGCTGGTCGGCTGGTTGCTGCTGCTGATCTTCATGGCCGGCACCGCCAGCTATTACCGCGAGGAAATCAGCCGCTGGATGCGCCCGGAGCTGCCGTCCAGCAACGTCAGCATCGACGTGGCCGCGCAGCGCGCGGTGGCCTACCTGCAGGCCAATGCGAGCCACGCCGAGAACTGGTTCGTCACCCTGCCGCAGCCGCGCAACCCGGCCATGCAGATGTTCTGGCGGCTGCCACCGGAACTGGCCGACCCCAGCCGTGGCCGCCGCGGTGGCTTCGGCGACGCCACGCTGGACCCGAACAGCGGCCAGGCACTGAAGGCGCGCGAGACCCGTGGAGGCGACTTCTTCTACCGCCTGCACTTCGACCTGCACTACATCCCGGTGTACTGGGCGCGCTACCTGGTCGGGTTCTGCGCGATGTTCATGCTGGTGGCGATCATCACCGGCGTGATCACCCACAAGAAGATCTTCAAGGACTTCTTCACCTTCCGCAAGGACAAGGGCCTGCGCTCCTGGCTCGACTTCCACAACGTCAGCGCGGTGATGGCGCTGCCGTACCACGCGATGATCACCTACACCGGCATCGTCACCCTGATGATCATGTACCTGCCGTGGGGAGTGAAGGTCGCCTACCCCCAGGACGAGGACAAATTCATCAGCGAGGCTTTCGGCGGCCTTCCGGAAGTGACCTCGCCCGCCGAGGGCCGCGCCACGCCGCTGCCGATCGCACAGTTGCTGGACAGCGCACGCGCGCATTGGCACGGCGTGGAGGTGGCCGGTTTCACCGTGTCCAATCCGGGGGCGGCCAATGCGGTGATCGACATCCGCCAGCGCGATGGCAAGCGCCTGTCCATCGACACCCCGGCCGTGCGTTACGACATGGTCAGCGGTGCTCTGCTTGAGGAAACGCCGCCATCGGGCGGTGCCACCGCCACCCGTGGTGTGCTGTACGGCCTGCACCTGGCACGTTTTGCGGACTGGGGCCTGCGTGCACTGTTCTTCCTGTCCGGTCTGGTGGGCTGCCTGATGGTCGCCAGCGGCGTGGTGCTGTGGGCGGTGAAGGAACGACCGAAGCATGCGAAGAGTGGACGCACCGGCTTCGGCCTTCGCCTGGTCGATGCGCTCAACATCGGCACCGTGGCTGGCCTGCCGATCGCCTTCGCGGCGTACTTCTGGGGCAACCGCCTGCTGCCGCTGGACATCGCCGAGCGCGCGAGTGCGGAGGCCAACGTATTCTTCTACGCTTGGGCCGGCGCGCTGCTGGCCGCCTTCATCTGGCCGAAGCGAATGATGTGGGCGTGGCAGCTCTACCTGGGCGCGGCCGCGTTCGCACTGGTGCCGGTGGTCAATGCGTTGACCACGCATGCGCACCTGGGCAACACCCTGCGCAACGGCGACTGGGTACTGGCCGGCGTCGATCTTTCGATGATCGTCTTCGGCGCAATGCTGGCGATGTGCGGCTGGCGCATGCAGCGCTGGACGCCACCGCTGAGCGCGGCCGAGAAGAAGAAGCGTGCGGCGGCGGCTGCGGCGCCAGTGGCTGTGGTCGAAGCCGCCGAAGCGGAGGCCAGTGCATGATGCTGCTGGCGTTGACCCTGTCGTTTTCCGCGTTCACCGCGCTGTCGCTGGCGATGGAAAGACACCAGTACGACCTGCACGGCAAGGCTGCGGCCAGCCCGGCACGGCGCACGCAGTGGCGGGTGCTGGGCTGGGCCCTGCTGACGGTGGCGTTCGCGTTGTGCGTGGCCGATCACGGCTGGGCGATGGGCCCGGTGCTGTGGCTGGGCGCAATGACCATGTGCGGCGTGGCACTCTCGTTCGGGCTGTATCCGTACCGGCCGAAGTGGATCGCACCGCTGGCGATCACGCTGCCGGCGCTGGGGCTGGTGGTGGCGTTGCTGTAACCGCCATCCACGCATGGCGTGGATCTACTGAACAACCATCCAGGCGTGGCGTGGATCCACCGGCCAGACAGGGGTAGTGCCGGCCGCTGGCCGGCACCTCATGAACCCTTTGCGGATCTGACACCGTTGCCGGCCAGCGGCCGGCACTACCGGGCTTACCCCAGCCGCTTCAGTTCCCATGCGCGGTGGATGCGCGCGTTGCGCTCGAAATCCGGACCGATGGTGCGTGCGGTGATCTCGCGGCACTGGGCGAATTCGGCGATGGCGTTCTCTTCCAGCTTGAAGCGGCGGAAGTTGTTGGAGAAGTACAGCAAGCCACCCGGTGCCAGCCGGGCCACCGCCGCCCGCAGCAGCTTCACCTGTTCGCGCTGCACGTCGAAATCATCGGCGCGGGCGGAGTTGGAGAAAGTCGGTGGATCACAGAAGATCACGTCGTACTGGCCGCGGTCGCCTTCCAGCCAGGCCATCGCGTCGGCCTGGACCAGCAGGTGCTGGCTGCCCCCCTGCCCGTTCAGCGCAAGGTTGTCGTAGCACCACTGCAGGTAGGTGGCCGACAGGTCGACGCTGGTGGTGCTGGCGGCACCGGCCACGGCGGCCTGCACGCTGGCCACGCCGGTGTAGCAGAACAGGTTCAGGAAACGCTTGCCACGCACCTGCTCGGCCATCATCCGGCGCAGCGGGCGATGGTCAAGGAACAGGCCGGTGTCCAGGTAGTCGAACAGGTTCACCTGCAGCAGTGCATGGTTCTCGCGCACCACGATGAACTCGTCACGCTGCTCGAAGCGGCCGTACTTGCTGCCGCCCTTGCCGCGCTCGCGCGACTTCATCGACACCTGCTCCGGCGGAACGCCGAATACTTCGCGCGCGGCGGCCAGCAGCTCGTTGCGGCGGCGGCGCACGTCGTTCTCGGGAATCGCCGCCGGTGCCGCGTACTCCTGCACATGCAGGAAGGTGCGGCGCTTGCCCCCGTCTTCCTCGTAGACATCAATGGCCGCCGCGTACTCCGGCAGGTCGGCGTCGTAGGCGCGGAAGCAGGTGATGTCCTCGCGGGCACGCCAGCTCTTGAACTTCTTCAGGTTCTTGCGCAGCCGGTTGGCCACCATCTGCGCGCCTTCGCTCAGCTCGCGCGGCTGTGCCGGATCACGACCCGGCACGGCAATCGGATCGCAGACGATCAGCGCGCATTCCAGCGCACCGTTGAACATCTGGTACTTCTTGCTGGCGCGCAGGCCAGTGGCGAAGGCCAGCTCGTCATTGCCGCACAGCAGGCTGGCACGCCACTGCGGCACGGCCTTCTGCAGGGCATTGCCCAACGCGCGGTACAACGCCGGATCGGCAGCCAGGCGTTCGTCGTACGGCGGGTTACAGACCACCGCACCGATCTCCTGTTCGGGCGCGGCCAGGTCGGCGACATCGGCGCGGGTGAAGCGGATCGCGTGGGCGACGCCGGCAACCTCTGCATTCTCGCGGGCGGCCTGGATCGCGGCCGGGTCGATATCGCTGCCATGGATGACCGGCTTCAGCGCGGCCAGGCCGGCCGCTTCGCGCTCGCGTGCTTCGCTCTGGATGGACTTCCAGGCCGCCTTGTCGAAGCCCAGCCAACGGCTCGGCGGCAGGCTGCCATGCCGCATCAGGCCAGGGGCGACGTCGGCGGCCATCAGTGCACCTTCGATCAGCAGCGTGCCGCTGCCGCACATCGGGTCCAGCAGGCCGCCTCCGGCGGTGTGCAGGCGCGGCCACTGCGCGCGCAGCAGCAGCGCGGCGGCCAGGTTTTCCTTCAGCGGCGCCTCGTGGGCGGCACCGCGCCAGCCACGGCGATGCAGCGGGCCACCGCCGAGGTCGATCGACAGCGAAGCACGGCCCTTGCGCAGCGACAGGTTGACGCGCACATCGGGCAGGTCGGTGTTGACCGAGGGGCGTTCCAGGCCTTCATCACGCATCCGGTCGACGATGGCGTCCTTGATCCGCTGCGCGGCAAAGCGCGCATGGGTGATCTTGTCACCGGACACGTGTGCGTCCACCGCCAGGGTCATCTCCGGCGTGATGTGCTCGTGCCACGGCAGCGCACGCACGCCGTCATACAGAGCCTGCTCGTCCGGGCAGTCGAACTCGGCGATCGGCCACAGCACGCGGCTGGCCAGGCGCGACCACATCACGATCCGCAGCGCCTGCGCCAGTTCGCCCTCGGCGTTGACGCCGGCAATGGTGGCGGTGGCCTTGCCAAGGCCCAGGGCCGACAGTTCATCGGCAAGCAGGTATTCCAGGCCCTTGGCGCAGGAGACGAAGAATTTCACGGGGTCGGTTCGCAGGTGGTCGGGCGCGGCACAGGGGCCGGGCCGGTCGGAAAGGAGGGCCGTAGGCACGGCCGGCAGGCCCGCGCCGGGGGCGGCGGGGCTGCCATTGTAGTCAATGCGGGCAGGCGCGCCGTGCGCCCCGGCTTCACAGTTGCCGCAGCAGGCGCTCGAAGGCCTGCGCAGAGGCCTCCACGTGGCGCTCCAGGCGGTGGCCATCGTCAACCAGCAGCAACTGCGCCGAACGCGCCTGCGCCCAGGCAATCACGCCGGCAGCCGGTACCACGTCGTCATGCCAGGCCTGCACCACCGTGGTCGGCACCACAGCGGCGTCCAGCGCCGGCATCGGGCCCATGGTGGTCGGCGGCACCATCAGGAACAGGCCGGCTACCGGCACCTGCAGCGAGGCGATGGCGGAAATGTAGGCGCCCAGGCTGGAGCCGGCCAGTACCACCGGCCCCTGACGGGCAGCGATGGCGGCGCGTTCAACCAGACGGCGCAGGCGGGTCGGCACGTCGCCCACCCGGCTGACCTCGCTCATCGCGTCCAGATCGGTGTAGTCGGGGCGCTCGTGGGTCCAGCCCAGGCGTTGGGCCACCTCGGCCAGCGCGGTGACCTTGGTCGCCTCCGGGCCGCTTTCGAAGCCATGGGAGAGGATGCAGTGGCCGCGACTCATGCGCGTGCTCCGTGGGCGCGGGCCAACCAGGAAAGAGAAGGCAGGTTCATGCCGCAATGCTAGCATCGCCGGATGCCCAACCCGCTCCTGCCCGGCCTGCAGCTGCAGCCCCTGCCCTACCACGACCGACTGCCGCTGCGCGATCCGGCCACGCTGGAGATGGTGGTGATCCACTGCACCGAGCTGCCCGATCTGGCGACGGCCCGCGAGTACGGCGAGCGCGTGCTGTATGACAGCGGTGCCGGCAACAGCGGGCACTTCTACATCGACCGCGATGGCAGCGTGGTGCAGTACGTTGCGCCCGAACGCGTGGCCCACCACGTGCGCGGCATGAACGCGCATACGCTGGGCATCGAGCTGGTCAATACCGGGCGCTACCCGCACTGGTTCGACAGCCGTCACCAGGCGATGGACGAGGCCTACACCGAGGCGCAACTGAAAGCGCTGGAGCGGCTGCTGCAGGCGCTGGTGGTGCGCTATCCGTCGCTGCAGCGGATTGCCGGGCATGACCAGCTGGACCTGGAGCAGGTGCCGGCCAGCGATGATCCGACGCTGAGGGTGGCACGCAAACGCGACCCGGGCCCGTTGTTCCCTTGGGCGCGGGTGCTGGCGAAGGTGCCGCTGCAGCCGGTTGGGTAAGCGGCAGGGCTGCGCCCTGCACCTGCGGTAGTGCGGGCCGCTGGCCGGCAACAGCAGGCTATCCGTGGGATGGCAGGGTGGGCCCGGTTGCGGGGGACGCCGTAAATCCCCAGGCCGGCCCAGCCGCTGGCGGCTGTGCGTTCGGGCGCTCGCGAAGCAGTGCTTCGCAAGCAAAGCGCCCTCACCCCTGGGGGCTTGGCCGCGGCATCCATGCCGCGGACACCCGCAACCGCCCCCCCCGCCTTCGACAGATTTCTGCCGCTGTTGGTGGGTGCCGACCGTTGGTCGGCACGGAGTCGAATCGATCGGAGGGTGCCTTTGTAGAGTCGAGCCGCGCTCCATGACCTGCGGGCGCCGATGATTTGAAGGCATCGCCATGCGCGTGGAGCCGGCCGCTCGGCTCTGGAGAGGCTCCGCGCTCGACTGCTTTCTGCTCGGATCGCTCAGGCGCCGGTCGCCACCGGGCGGCTGCTGTCGCTCACCCAGCCGCTCCAGGAGTCGGCATAGATGCGCGCGCCGCTCAGTCCTGCGCTTTCCATCGCCAGCAGCAGGTGGCAGGCGGTCACGCCGGAGCCGCACATCAGCACCACCTGCTGCGGATCGCGGTTGCCGATCACGCCCTGCAATTCGGCGCGCAGTTCCTGTGCATCGCGCAGGCGGCCGTCGGCGACGTTCAACGCAAACGGGCGGTTGACCGCGCCGGGTACGTGGCCAGCGACCGGGTCCAGCGGCTCCACTTCGCCGCGGAAGCGTTCACCTGCGCGTGCGTCGACCAACCAGCCCGGTGCATGTTTCAGGCGCGCGGTGATTTCATCGGCGCTGGCGACCTGGGAGGTGTCGAAGCGGCCCGGGTAGGCAGGCAGCGCTGTCACTTCAGCCTGGCCGCTTTCCAACGCGTTACCGGCGGCCTGCCAGGCAGCGATGCCGCCGTCGAGCACAGCCACCTTGGTGTGCCCGATCAGGCGCAGCAGCCACCACAGGCGCGAGGCGGCCATGCTGCCGTCGCTGCCATCGTAGACCACCACCTGGGTGTCGAGGCCGATGCCCCACTGCCCCAGTTTCGCGGCAAAAGCATCGCTGTCGGGCAATGGATGGCGACCATGGCCGACGCGGCTGAGATCGGACAGATCACGGTTGAGATCGGCATGCACCGCAGTCGGTATGTGTCCTGCCAGGTACTGGCCGCCCGCAGCCTGCGGGTCGGCCAGCGAAGCACGCGCATCGACCACGCGCACGGCGGTACTGGCGGTGGCACGCGCGTCGACCACGCGTACGCCTTCGCCCAGTGCAGCGGCCAGGGTGTCGACATCGACCAGGGTGGTCCACGGCTGCTTGATCGGGTTCATTGCACTTGCTCCAGGCGGCGACGCAGGTTGTAGAGGATGGCCGCGGTCGCCCCCCAGATGCGCTGACCGGGCCAGCCATACTCAAGAACGTGGCGGATGCGGCCGCGATGATTGATTTCGACCTGGCGCAGGCTGTCAGGGGCCATCAGGTAGTCCAGCGGCACCTCGAACACTTCGGCCACTTCACTGGGCTGCGGCACCGGCACGAACTCCGGATCGACCACCGCCACCACCGGCGTGACCCGGTAGCCGGTGATCGTCACGAAGGGGTCGAGATAGCCAAGTGGCTGCACCTGGCCGGGCGCCAATGCGATTTCTTCCTGGCTCTCGCGCAGGGCGGCCGCCAGCGCGTCGCGGTCATCGGGTTCGGTGCGGCCACCGGGGAACCCGACCTGGCCACCATGGGTGCGCAGGGTTTCGGTGCGACGGGTGAGGATGACCTGCGCGCCGTTGGCGCGCGGCACGATGCCGGCCAGCACCGCCGCCTCCACAGGCGGCCCCGGTGGCAGCAGGTCGATCAGCTCGCTGCGGTTCCAGCCGTCGCCGGCCGGCGGTTCGGCCAAAGGATGCAACGCGCGCACCAAGCGCTCGTGGTCGGCCAGCGATCCGCGTAGCGATTGCTGCAATTGTGCACGCAACGGTTGCACGCGGTGCAGGATGCGGCTGCGTTCCTCGTTGTTCATTGACGACCACCGCGCGATTTCTTCGAGATGCCGCCCGCAGCCGGTGCATTGCCGGTCCGGATCCAGCGTGCACACTCCGATGCAGGGACTTGCGACAACACGCGCCGTTTCTTCCATTGTTTGCACCCGCCAACAGTAGCGCGATCGGGCTGAATTTGCGCGGGTGGCCCGGCCCAACGGAAGAGTCGACTGTCAGTCGACGCTCGCGCGCAGCGCAGGCGTTTCACCGCCAGGGGCTGCACAAACAGAAACGCGCCGGTGGGATCACCGGCGCGTTTCGTTTGCTGTTTCGATTTACTTGACGCTGACCAGCTTGATCTCGAACTGCACAGCCACGTTCGGCGGGAACGGGGTGCGCGGATCGGCACCGTAGGCCTGGTCCGGCGGCAGGGTGACTTCCCACTTCGAGCCGGCCGGCATCTGCAACAGGGTCTCGCGCATGGCCTTCATTTCGACGTCGCTGACCTTGATCGACGGGATCTGCTGGGCCGGGCGGGCTTCGGTCGGGCGCTGGCCGTACGGGAACGGACCGGCCACTTCCAGCTGCACGGTGCTGGCCTGGGTCGGCTTGGCACCCTTGCCGGCTTCGATCACGCGGTACTGGACGCCGCTCGGCAGCGACTGCACGCCGGCCTTGGCCTTGTTCGCCGCGATGAACTGATCGCTCTTGGTCTTGTTTTCGGCAGCAGCCTTCTCGTACTCGGCCTTGGCAGCCTGGGCACGGCCCTGCTCGCGCTTCTGGAACGCTTCAACGGCCGGCTTCAGCTGCTCGGCGGTGATCGCCGGCTGCTTCTTGGCGTAGGCATCCTGCAGGCCCTTCACCACCGAGTTGATGTCCAGCTGCTCACCACGACCGGTCAGCTCCGCCAGGTTGTTGCCGTAGTCGTAACCGAAGTAGTAGCTCAGCTTGCCCTTTTCGGACGAGACGTCCTGGGCGAAGGCATTGCCCGTCAGGGCCAGGGCCGCGACGGCGACCGCGATAGAACGCAACTTCATCAAACAGTTCTCCAGGGGTGGTAACTCAGGGACGTTCTGCGCCGCCCTGAGGCGACGGGTTAGGATAACGGGCGCAACGTGTAACCGCTACTCACGATGCAGGCTATGACCCGCCTGCGTTTGCAGAGTTCAATATCACTTTTTTTTAACGTTTCAGGAGTTTTCCCCGTGGCCGATGCTCTGATCGCTGTCTCCGACGACGGCGCCATCCGCACCGTGACCGTCCAGCGCCCGGACAAGCTCAACGCCCTCAACGCCGCGACCCTGCAGGCCCTTGCCGGCGCTTTCAGCGACGCCGCCGCCGATCCGGAGGTGCGCGTCGTGGTACTGACCGGGGCCGGTCCGAAGGCCTTCGTGGCTGGCGCCGACATCGCCGAGATGAACACACTCAGCGCGGTTCAGGGACGTGATTTCTCGCTGTTGGGCCAGGCCCTGATGCGCCAGATTGAACGGATGCCGAAGCCGGTCATCGCACGCGTGAATGGTTTCGCACTGGGCGGTGGGCTGGAACTGGCGATGGCCTGCCATCTGCGCATCGCCGCAAATACCGCCAAGGTCGGCCAACCGGAAATCAACCTCGGCCTGATCCCCGGCTTCGGCGGCAGCCAGCGCCTGCTGCGCCTGTGCGGCCGCGCCACCACCCTGGAGCTGTGCCTGCTGGGGGCGCCGATCACCGCCGCGCGTGCGCTCGAACTGGGCATCGTCAACGAAGTGGTGCCCGCCGACGCGCTGGACAATCGCGTGCAGGACATTGCCCGCCAGCTGGCACGCTCGGCCCCGCTGGCCCTGCGTGGCCTGCTCGATGCGGTGCACGTGGGCGGCGAATGCAGCCTGGACGCCGGGCTGGAGTACGAAAGCGCGCAGTTCGGCCTGCTGTTCGCCACCGAGGACATGCGCGAAGGCACCAGCGCCTTCCTGCAGCGCCGCCCGCCGGCGTTCCAGAACCGCTGACGCCATGGCTTCCCGACCCAATCCCGCGCAGTTGTTCGCCCGGGTCCAGGCAGACGATCTTGATGGCGCCCTGCAAGCCGGGCTGATGGACTATGTCGCCCGCGCTGACGACGCGCAGTTGCTGCCCGGCCACCCGGAACTCCCGCAGCGGTTGCAGCAGGCCCAGCAGCAGCTTCAGGCCGCCTGGGCGGCACGCGAACGCTACCGCGCCCGTGCGGTGCGACTGGCCCGCCGCGAAGCCGAACGCGACGCGCGGCGCACGCCCGCCCCGGCGCCGGACGTGAAGCCCGCCCTGCCCGCCGCGGCAGCCGCCATCCTCGCCCGGGCCAAGGCCCGCGCCAGCGGCAAGGAGCAGTAATGGCGACCACGAAGAAAACCGCACGCGCCCCGGCGCGGCGTGGCGGCACGATGCCGCGCGCCGACGTGGTGGAGATGTTCACCCGCCTGCGCGAACTCAACCCGCACCCGAAGACCGAACTGGAGTACAGCTCGCCGTTCGAGCTGCTGGTGGCGGTGGCGCTGTCGGCGCAGGCCACCGACGTCGGCGTCAACAAGGCCACGCGCCGATTGTTCCCGGTCGCCAACACCCCGGCAAAGATCCTTGCGCTCGGTGAGGACGGGCTGAAGCAGTACATCTCCACCATCGGGCTGTTCAATGCCAAGGCGAAGAACGTGATTGCCACCTGCGCGATCCTGCTGGAAAAGCATGGCGGTGAAGTGCCGCGCGATCGCGATGCGCTGGAAGCACTGCCGGGCGTGGGCCGCAAGACCGCCAACGTGGTGCTCAACACCGCCTTCGGCGAGCCGGTAATGGCGGTGGACACGCACATCTTCCGCGTCGCCAACCGTACCGGCCTGGCCCCGGGAAAGAATGTGCGCGAAGTGGAAGACAAGCTGGTGAAGGTGATCCCCGCCGAGTTCCTGCTCGACGCGCATCACTGGCTGATCCTGCACGGACGTTACGTGTGCAAGGCGCGCAAGCCGGATTGCCCGGGCTGCGTGATCGCCGACCTGTGCCGGTTCAAGGACAAGACCGCGGCCGAGTGACGGCCACATCCATGCAGGGCGTGGATCGACTGCAACCAAGGCGCAATCCGGGCGTCATACGCAAGCGGTTTCAATGGGAGGCCCTGCCGTGACGGGGCCTGCGGTGGATGTCTGCCGCGCGTGAACTGTCACATTTACGCAATCTTTACCTTCTAGCCTGCGCGCATCTTCCCACCTGCCTGCAAGGCTCCTCTCCATGAAACTGCATCACCAACTCCTGACGGTGGCCGTGGCTGCTGCGCTGTATGTGCCGGCTGCACACGCCGAAGTCGCCATCGACGTGATCGGCGGTTCGGAAATCACCTTCGAAGGCCTGGTCCAGGCCGACGGCAACTGGTTCCACAACGATGTGGTGGACCTCAACGGTGGCGACGCCGGCAACGGCAAGAACAGCGAATTCGAACTGCGTCGCGCCGAGCTGGTGCTCAAGGGCAAGGGCCCGGGCAACATGGAGTGGGTGGTCGGCTATGACGCCAAGGCCGACAAGTTCCTCGACACCAACGTGAAGTACAAGCTGCTGGGCAACGCCAACCACTTCCTGCAGCTGGGCCAGTTCAAGCAGCCCAACAGCCTGGAAGAACTGTCCAGCACCAAGAACAACGATTTCATTTCCAAGGCAGCGGTCACCAATACCTATGCCATCGCCCGCCGCCTGGGCGGCGCGTACAGCTACGGCCAGGACAACTGGTCGGTGACCGCCAGCGCCTTCGGCCGCGAGCTGACCCGCAATCTGGCCCACGGCAGCGGCTACGGCGCGCGTGGCACCTGGGCCCCGATCAATGAAAAGGGCCAGGTCCTGCACTTCGGCCTGAGCTACGTCAACTACGACGCCGACGCCGACACCCTGCGCGTGCGTGCGCGTCCGAATGCCGACCTCGCCACTGCCCGCCTGGTCGACAGCGGCAACCTGACCGACACCGACCGCGTCAGCACCATCGGTGCCGAAGCGATGTACTTCCAGGGTCCCTTCAAGGCCCAGGCCGAGTACTACACCAGCAAGGCCAAGCGCTACGACCACGACAACTACACCAGCGACGGCTACTACATCAGCGGCGTGTGGAACGTGACCGGCGAGACCTGGAGCTACAAGGGCGGCACCCCGGGCACCGGCCTGCCGAACAACCCGGCCGGCGGTCAGTGGCAGCTGGGCGTGCGCTACGACCACATGGACCTCAATGACGGCAACCTCGCCGCCAACCCGGTCGCCGGTCGCCCGCCGATCGTCGATGGCGTGCTGGGTGGCAAGATGGACATCTGGACCGTGGGCGCGAACTGGTACCTGCGTTCCAACTTCAAGCTGATGCTCAACTACGTGATGGTCGACAGCAAGAAGTACAGCTCCACGGCGCGCGGTTTCGTCAACGACGATCCCAACATCCTGGAAGCCCGCGCGCAGTTCTTCTGGTAAGTCCCGCCACCTGCATTGAACCGCGAAGGCACGGCACCGGCCGTGCCTTCGTCGTTGCATCGGCACCCGCGCTGCCCAGCCGGCGCAGCGGACGTGACATCCCTCATGACGCATGTCACGCCCGCGTCATATGACAGACGCGGGCGTGTCACGCAACCGTTATGGAATGTGCACCGAAACGTCGGGCAACCGCCCTTCGACCACCACCCCAGGAGTCTCCCCGTGATCCACGCCTTCAAGTCGCGCGCCGCTGTCGCCATCCTGGCTGCATCGTCCGTGTTCGCCGCCAACGCCGCCGATATCACCGGCGCGGGCGCATCGTTCATCTACCCGGTCATGTCCAAGTGGTCGGCCGACTACAGCGCCGCAACCGGCAACAAGGTCAACTACCAGTCCATCGGTTCCGGCGGCGGCATTGCCCAGATCAAGGCCAAGACCGTTGATTTCGGCTCCTCCGACGCGCCGCTGAAGCCGGAAGACCTGGCTGCTGCGGGGCTGGCGCAGTTCCCGTCGGTGATCGGCGGCGTGGTGCCGGTGGTCAACGTGGCCGGCATCGCGCCGGGCGCGCTGAAGCTGGACGGCGCCGTGCTGGCCAACATCTTCCTGGGCAAGATCAAGACCTGGAACGACCCGGCCATCGCCGCGCTGAACCCGGGCGTGACCCTGCCCAACGCCAAGGTCACCGTCGTGCATCGTTCGGACGGCTCGGGCACCACCTTCAACTTCGTCAATTACCTGTCCAAGGTCAGCCCGGAGTGGAAGAGCTCGGTCGGTGAAGGCACCTCGGTGCAGTGGCCGGCCGGCATCGGCGGCAAGGGCAACGAAGGTGTTGCCGCCTATGTGAAGCAGATCAAGGGCGGCATCGGCTATGTCGAACTGTCCTACGCGCTGCAGAACAAGCTCTCCTACACCGCGATGAAGAATGCCGCCGGCAAGTTCGTGCAGCCGAGCGACACCTCGTTCGCTGCCGCTGCCGCCAGTGCCGACTGGGCCAGCGCCCGCGACTTCTACCTGGTGATGACCAATGCGCCGGGCGCCGAGTCCTGGCCGATCACTGCCACCAACTTCATCCTGGTGCAGAAGACGCCGAAGAATGCTGCCAATGGCAAGGCGACCCAGGAATTCTTCCGCTGGGTCTACAAGAACGGCGATGCCCAGGCCCGCCAGCTGGACTACGTGCCGCTGCCGGACAGCCTGGTCCGCCAGATCGAGACCTACTGGTCGCAGAACCTGAAGTAAGCGCGTTCCCCCGCAGGAACGGGGGCGGCGGGTCCTCTCTCCCCCGCCGCTCCCACCCGGGCGCGAGATCCTCGAGATCTCGCGCTCTTCTTGTTCTTGGGGATGCGCCTGACTCTGTAGAGCCGAGCCACGCTCGGCTGCGCTCTGGAGCGTGCGGACCAACGGTCCGCAGCTACCGAGGGCAGGGAACAGCCGAGCGCGGGCTCGGCTCTACCTTGCCCCGACCGTCATATCGGTGCGCAGATCGGGGGTTTCCGGGCACCTGCCGGATCGGCGCCAATCCTGTGAAACCCTTGTCAGAACGTGATCCAGGGCACCTCTGTCATGGTCGTAATACGGCTGTAACAAAAACATCATTTCATAGCCGCATCCGCCGACCACGTCGGCTCTTCCCCGCTATGGAGTGACCATGAAACTGCACTCGGCCGGCCTTGCCGCCCTTTCCCTGGCCATCGCCCTGGGCCTGTCGGCCTGCGGTGGCGACAAGCAGGCCGCGCAGCAGCCGGCCACCGACGCTGCCGCTGCCCCGGCCGCTGCCGGTGCCAAGGTGACCGCCGAAGTGTCCGGTGCCGGCGCGTCCTTCATCTTCCCGCTGGTCTCCAAGTGGTCGGCTGACTACAACGCCAGCACCGGCGCCAAGATCAACTACCAGTCGATCGGCTCCGGCGGCGGCATCGCCCAGATCAAGGCCGGCACCGTCGACTTCGGTTCGTCCGACAAGCCGCTGAGCAGCGAGGAGCTGGCCCAGGCCGGCCTGGCGCAGTTCCCGTCGGCCATCGGCGGCGTGGTGCCGGTGGTCAACATCGAAGGCCTGGAAGCCGGCAAGCTGCGCCTGAGCGGCGCCCTGCTGGCCGACATCTTCCTGGGCAAGGTCAAGACCTGGAACGACCCGGCCATCGTCGCCGCCAACCCGGGCGTGAAGCTGCCGGATGGCAAGATCACCCTGGTCCACCGTTCGGACGGTTCGGGCACCACCTTCAACTTCTCCAACTACCTGTCCAAGGTCAGCCCGGAGTGGAAGAGCAAGGTCGGCGAAGGCACCTCGGTGCAGTGGCCGGACGGCGTCGGTGGCAAGGGCAATGAAGGCGTCGCGTCCTACGTGAAGCAGATCAAGGGCTCGATCGGTTACGTCGAACTGGCCTACGCGCTGCAGAACGGCATGCCGTACACCGCCATGCAGAACGCGGCCGGCAACTGGGTCGAGCCGAGCGCGGAAACCTTCGCCGCCGCGGCCGCCAGCGCCGACTGGGCCAGCGCCAAGGACTTCAACCTGGTCATCACCAATGCCCCGGGCGAGCAGGCGTGGCCGATCACCGCCACCAACTTCATGCTGATGCAGAAGAAGCCGAAGGATGCCAAGCGCAACCAGGACACCCTGGCCTTCTTCAAGTGGGCCTTCGAAAACGGCCAGGCGCAGGCCAACGAACTGCACTACGTGCCGCTGCCGGCCGAACTGGTCAAGCAGATCGAGGCCTACTGGGCGACCGACCTGAAGTGATGGACACGACGGTGCCCACCCCGCGCGGGCACCGCTTGTTCCACGCCGTGCCGCCCCGCCCCTTCCTGGCCCAGCCGTCCCCATGAATGCCATCGCCCAGCCTGTAGCCGCCCCGTCCACGCGTGATGCGCGTGATGCCCGCAACGACACACTGTTCCGATGGGTGCTGGTCGGCACCGTCATCTTCGTCCTGATCGCCCTGGCCTGCGCCGCGCTGTCGATGCTGTGGGGCGGTCGCCACGCCCTGCAGATGCAGGGCCTGAGCTTCTTCTTCTCCGCTGACTGGAATCCGGTCGAAAACAAGTTCGGCGCTCTGGCTCCGATCTACGGCACCCTGGTCACCGCCGTCATCGCGATGGTCATCGCCGTGCCGGTCAGCTTCGGCATCGCCTTCTTCCTCACCGAAGTCGCGCCGCGCTGGCTGCGTGGCCCGGTCGGTACCGCCATCGAACTGCTGGCCGGCATCCCGTCGATCATCTACGGCATGTGGGGCCTGTTCGTGCTGGTGCCGGTGATGACCGAGTACGTCACCCCGTTCCTCAACGAGACCCTGGGCGAATGGCCGGTGATCGGCCCGATGTTCCAGGGCCCGCCGCTGGGCATCGGCATGCTCACCGCCGGTTTCGTGCTGGCCATCATGGTCATTCCGTTCATCTCCTCGGTGATGCGCGAAGTGTTCCTGACCGTGCCGACCCGCCTGAAGGAATCGGCCTATGCGCTGGGCTCCACCAAGTGGGAAGTGAGCTGGGACATCGTCCTGCCCTACACCCGTTCGGCGGTCATCGGCGGCATCTTCCTCGGCCTGGGCCGCGCGCTGGGCGAAACGATGGCGGTGGCCTTCGTGATCGGCAACAGCGTGCGCCTGTCGCCGTCGCTGCTGGAACCGGGCACCACCATCGCTGCGCTGATCGCCAACGATTTCGGTGAAGCCACTGAAACCTACCGTTCGGCCCTGCTGCTGCTCGGCTTCGTCCTCTTCATCGTCACCTTCGTGGTGCTGGCCATCGCCCGCCTGATGCTGATGCGCCTGTCCCGCAAGGAGGGCAACTGATGTCCACCACCGCTGATTCGCTGTACCTGCGCCGCCGCATCGGCAACGTCGTTGCGATCACTGCGTCCTGCGCCACCGCCCTGTTCGGCCTGTTTTTCCTGGGCTGGATCCTGTTCACCCTGGCTGCCAAGGGCCTGGCCGGCATCAACTGGGATCTGTTCACCAAGATGACGCCACCGCCGATGCAGGACGGCGGCCTCGCCAACGCCTTCTTCGGCAGTGCCGTGATGTGTGCACTGGCCATCGGCATCGGCACCCCGCTGGGCGTGCTGGCCGGCACCTGGCTGGCCGAGTATGGCAACGCCCGCAAGGCCGGCACCGTGGTCCGCTTCGTCAACGACATCCTGCTGTCGGCGCCGTCCATCGTGCTGGGCCTGTTCGTCTACACGCTGTATGTAATGCAGACCGGCGGCAATTTCTCGGCGTTCGCCGGCGCCCTGTCGCTGGCCTTCATCGTGCTGCCAGTGGTGGTGCGCACCACCGACGAGATGCTGCGCCTGGTGCCCTCGCAGATGCGCGAAGCGGCCCTGTCGCTGGGCATCCCGCAGTGGAAGGTGATCGTGCAGGTGCTGTACCGCAGTGCCTCGGCCGGCATCATCACCGGCATCCTGCTGGCGCTGGCCCGCATCTCCGGCGAGACCGCTCCGCTGCTGTTCACCGCCTTCGGCAACCAGTACTGGAACAACAACATCTTTCAGCCGATGGCTTCGGTACCGGTGGTGATGAACCAGTTCGCCGGCAGCCCGTACGAATCCTGGCAGGTACTGGCCTGGGCCGGTGCCCTGGTGCTGACTGTCTTCGTGCTGCTGGTCAGCCTTGCCGCCCGCGGCATCCTGCTGCGCAACCGTATCTCCCATGACTGACCTTTCCGTGGACAACGCCATGAACGACCTTTCCAACGCCGTGCCGATGCAGCGCATCGCCGTGCCGTCCTCGCACGAGAGCCTGCACACACCGTCGCCGGTGAAGCTGGCTGCGCGTGGACTGGACTTCTACTACGACAAGTTCCACGCCCTGAAGGGCATCAACCTGGAAATTCCGGAAAAGCGCGTGACCGCGCTGATCGGTCCTTCCGGTTGCGGCAAATCGACCCTGCTGCGCATCTTCAACCGCATCTACGCGCTGTACCCGAAGCTGGAAGCGCGCGGTGAAGTGCTGCTGGACGGCGAGAACATCCTGTCGCCGAAGTACCCGATGAACCGCCTGCGCAGCAAGGTCGGCATGGTGTTCCAGAAGCCGGTGCCGTTCCCGATGACCATCTTCGAGAACGTGGCCTATGGCATCCGCCACCACGAGAAGCTGAGCAAGGCCGACATGGCCGACCGCGTCGAGCAGGCACTGCGCCAGGGTGCACTGTGGGACGAAGTGAAGGACAAGCTGGGGCAGAGCGCGCTGGGCCTGTCCGGTGGCCAGCAGCAGCGCCTGTGCATCGCCCGTGCCGTGGCGCTGCGCCCGTCGGTGCTGCTGCTGGACGAGCCGACCTCGGCGCTGGATCCGATCTCGACCAGCCGCATCGAGCAGCTGGTGGAAGAGCTCAAGCACGAGTACACCATCGTCATCGTCACCCACAACATGCAGCAGGCCGCGCGCGTTTCCGACTACACCGCCTTCATGTACCTGGGTGACCTGATCGAGCACGACCGCACCGAAGTGATCTTCTCGCAGCCGTCGCAGCGGCAGACCGAGGACTACATCACCGGTCGCTTCGGCTGATCGACGCTGATCCTTCGCCACATGTCCCAGCCAGGCACGGCCTGGCTCCACCCGGATTGCAGACCATGAACCTTCCCAACGACCACATCGTCAAGAGCTACGACGAAGAGCAGCAGCGCCTGGTGGCCGAAATCGTGCGCATGGGCGAGATGGCCGTCGCCCAGCTCGAAGCGTCGATGGACGTGATCGAGAAGCGCGACGAGAACGCCGCCCATCGCATCATCGCCAACGACGAAGCCATTGATGCGCTGGAGCAGCAGATCAGCCATGACGTGATGCGCCTGGCCCTGCGTGGCCCGATGGCGCGCGACCTGCGCGAGATCCTCGCTGGCCTGCGCATCCCGGCCGACATCGAACGCATCGGCGACTATGCAGCGAACGTGGCCAAGCGTTCGATCGCGCTGGGCAAGGTGCCGCCGCTGCCGCAGATCCAGGGCCTGCGTGCGCTGGGCCGCCTGGCCGCGCAGCAGGTCCGTCGTGCCATTGCCGCCTACCGCGACAATGACGCCGACGCCGCACTGGAACTGCGCGAGGACGACGCCCGCCTGGACGCACAGTACACCGCGCTGTTCCGCGAGCTGCTGACCTACATGATGGAAGACCCGCGCAACATCACCCCGTGCACGCACCTGCTGTTCATGGCCAAGAACCTGGAGCGCGTGGGCGACCACGCCACCAACATCGCCGAGAACGTATGGTTCCTGGTGCACGGGGAGCAGCCGCTGCCGCCGCGCGAGAAGCGCGACGAGACCTCCAGCACCGGCCAGCCCTGACGCTGCACTGCAACACCGGAGTCGACTCCAAGGTGGCCGCTGTCCTGGTGACAGCGGCCTTCTTGTTTCTGGGCGTTCCGGCGATTCATCCACGCATGGCGTGGATCCACCGGGAACCGTGTTCCCCTTCTGTAACAAACCTCACGAAAATTTGAGGTCTTGGCGAGGATTCGTTGAGTAGGATCGCTGCACCATCGTTTCCACCGGCATCCCTGCCGGCCACCCGGGCACCCGCCCACACCACCCAGGAGCACGACCGATGAGCAGTTCCAACAAGACCCTGTCCCTGCTGACTGCTACCGCCCTGGCCGCCGGCCTTGGCATCACCGCCAATGCTTCGGCGCTGAGCATGAGCGACCTGGCCCAGGGCTATCTGGTGGCTGGCCAGGCTGCCAAGGCCAGCACCGATGCCAAGGGCGCCGAAGCCAAGACCTCCGCAGAGGCCGCCAAGCATGCCGAAGGCAGGTGTGGCGCAGATGGCAAGTCCGCCGAAGGCAAGTGCGGCGCCGACAAGGGCAAGGCTGCCGGTGCGGCAGCAGGCGCCAAGGCTCAGGCCGGCGACAAGAAGGCCGCCGAAGGCAAGTGTGGCGAAGGCAAGTGCGGTGGCAAGCACTGAGGTCCGCGCCAGCATCGCCAACCTGCGGTCGCCGCTTCGTGCGGCGGCCGTCGGGTTGGGGCTGCGCCGGGCGCTGTTGCAGGAACTGCGCGATGCACCGGCTAGCGATTTGGATTTCCTCGAATGCGCGCCGGAGAACTGGATCCATGTCGGCGGCCCCGCCGGTGACGCACTGGCCGAGCTGGCACAGCGCCATCCGCTGAGCTGCCACGGCCTGTCCCTGTCGCTGGGCGGCACTGCGCCACTGGATACGCAGTTGTTGGAGCAGGTTGGCCAGTTCCTGGAAAAACACCGCGTGCCGCTGTACAGCGAACACCTGAGCTACTGCAGCGACGACGGCCACCTGTACGACCTGCTGCCGATCCCCTTCACCGATGAAGCGGTGCGCCATACCGCCGCACGCATCGCCCGCGTGCAGGACGTGCTGGGTCGCCGCATCGCGGTGGAAAACGTGTCCTACTACCTGGCACCGGAACCGGCGATGGACGAACTGGCCTTCACCAACGCCGTGCTTGCCGAAGCCGACTGCGACCTGCTGCTGGACGTCAACAACGTCTACGTCAACGCCTGCAACCACGGTTACGACGCCGACGCGTTCATCGCTGGCCTGCCCGCAGACCGCATCGTCTGCCTGCACGTGGCCGGGCACCTGGACGAGGCACCGGATCTGAAGATCGATACCCACGGCAGCGCGGTGATCGACCCGGTCTGGGAGCTGCTGGCACGCACCTATGCGCGCATCGGCGCTCGCCCCACCCTGCTCGAACGCGATTTCAATTTCCCGCCCTATGCCGAACTGCGCGGCGAACTGCAGACCATCCGCCGCCTGCAGGCCGTACACGCGGAGGCGGCATATGGCTGATACCCCCGCCACGCTGCGTGCGCAGCAGCACGCATTCACCGCCTTTCTGCGAGATCCCCAGGGCGTGCCGCCACCGGGCGGGCTGGAGCCACGGCGCGTCGCGGTCTACCAGCGGCTGCTGTTCAACAACCTGCTCGGCCTGTTGAGCAACGGCTTTCCGGTCTGCGTGCGCCTGCTCGGCGTATCAGCCTGGAGCGGACTGGTGCGCCACTACTTCGCAACCCATCGCTGCCAGACGCCGCTGTTCACCGAACTGGCCGCCGAATTCGTGCAGTGGCTGCAGGCACAGCCGCAGCTGCCACACCCTGCGCTGGCCGAACTGGCCCACTACGAGTGGGTGGAAACCGCGCTGTACCAACTGGACGCCGAACCGCTGCCGGTCGTAGCGGACATCGACCCGCTGCGGGTGCCGCTGCAGCGCTCACCGCTGGCGTGGCCGCTGCTGTACCAATGGCCGGTGCACCGCCTCGGCGCCGAGGACGCACCTACCCAGTTGCCGGCCGAGCCGACCGGCCTGCTGGTGCGTCGCGAGGCCGATGGCGAGGTGCGCTTCGCCGTACTCAGCCCGCTGGCGGTGTACCTGCTGTCCAGCATCGGGGAGCAGCCCGGCCTCGATGGACATGCCTATCTGAAGCAACTGGCCGCCGCGCATGACCTGGCCGAACAGGCGCTGGCCGAACCCGGTGCCGCGCTGCTGCAGCAGTTCCTGCGGGCCGGCGTGATCGGCCCTTTGACCGCACCTGCCTGACACCTCCCTTCCCCGCCCCGGAGATGCACCGATGAAGCTCCCGCCCCTGGCCACCGCGCGTGGCCAGCTGGACCGTCTCGCCCCCTGGTTGGCCCCGCTCGGCCTGCGGCTGCTGCTGGCCTGGGAATACTTCGAATCCGGCCGCGAGAAACTGCAAGGCCAGAACTGGTTCGCCGATCTGCAGGACGCCTTCCCGTTTCCGTTCAACCAGTTGCCCGCTGCCCTGAACTGGCAACTGGCCACCTGGTTTGAACTGCTCGGCGCAGCCTGCCTGCTGTTCGGTTTTGGTACCCGTTTTGCCGCTGCCAGCCTGCTGGTGCTGACCGTGGTGGCCACCTACGCCGTGCACTGGCCGATGCAATGGAACTCGCTGGGCGACCTCGCGATGGGGTATGCGATCAGCGACCAGGGCTACGGCAACTTCAAGCTGCCGGTGCTGTTCATGGCGATGCTGCTGCCGCTGGTCTTCACCGGCGCAGGCAGGCTGAGCGTGGATGCGTTGCTGTGGCGGTGGCATCCGTCGGGTACGACGGCACGTCCCGCGATCCGGTAGATGCCGACCTTGGTCGGCGCATCGCGTGCCAACCAAGGCTGGCACCTACCGGGTTCTGCCACGGTGGCGGGCATGGGCTGCGTGGCCGGGCGCTCAGGGTCGCTCTGCTAGAATTCACGCATGACCGACCCCATTCCCGCACCTGCCGCCGCTCCCGATTCCGCAGTATCCCAGGCGCAGCGCGCGATGTCACAACGCTTCCGCGGTTTCCTGCCGGTGGTGGTGGATGTGGAAACCGGCGGCTTCGACAGCCAGCGCAACGCGCTGCTGGAAATAGCCGCAGTGCCGATCGAGATGGACGAGAACGGCCTGCTGTACCCGGGCCAGACCGCCAGCGCCCATGTGGTGCCGGCCGAAGGCCTGGAGATCGACCCGAAGTCGCTGGAAGTGACCGGCATCATCCTCGACCATCCGTTCCGGCTGGCCAAGGAAGAAAAGGCCGCACTGGACCACATCTTCACCCCGGTGCGCGCAGCAATGAAGAAGTACGGCTGCCAGCGCGCGATCCTGGTCGGCCACAACGCCCATTTCGACCTTGGCTTCGTCAACGCCGCCGTGGCCCGCACCGGTCACAAGCGCAACCCGTTCCATCCGTTCAGCGTGTTCGACACGGTCACCCTGGCCGGCATCGCCTACGGGCAGACCGTGCTGGCGCGCGCCGCCACGGCCGCCGGGCTGGGCTGGGATGCCAACGAGGCACACAGCGCGGTGTATGACACCGAACAGACCGCGCGGCTGTTCTGCACCATCGCCAACGCCTGGCCGCGGTAAGGCAGCCAACGGCGCAACCGCATCCACGCAGTGCGGACCAACGGTCCGCACCCACCACTCACCGCACGGTAGATCCAGGCCACGCCTGGATGCGATCAACCAATACTCGTACGATCGCGGCCATCGCTCTTGGCGCGGTACAGTGCGCGGTCTGCGCGCTGGTACAGCAGCGCCGGGGTGCGGTCGTCGGCATCCAGCTCCACCAGGCCCGCGCTGAAGGTCACGCGCAGGCCTTCCACACCGGCCCAGTCCGGGTGGTCATGGAACAGGCCGCGCAGGCGTGCGCACAGCTGTGCGGCCTCTTCCAGGCGGGTGTCGTTGAGCAGCAGCGCGAACTCTTCACCGCCGGTGCGCGCCGGCAGGTCCGAATCGCGGCAGGCCGCGGCGATCAAGCGCGCCACCTGCACCAGCACGGCATCGCCGATGCTGTGGCTGTGGCGGTCGTTGACGTCCTTGAAGTGGTCGATATCCAGCACCACCAGGCACAGTGGATGACCACTGCGCTGCGAACGGGCGAAGTCGCGGGCAAGGGTTTCGTCGAAGGCGCGGCGATTGGGCAGGCCGGTCAGTGCATCCTCGCGGGCCTGCCGTTCAAATGCCTCAGCCTGGCGTGCCAGGCGCTCGGCCAGTTCGGTCTTTTCCTGGTTCAACGCCTGCAGGTGCACGGTCTTGGCCTGCAGGTCGAAAGTTGCTTCGTCCACCCGACGTGCCAGGCGCAGGTTGCTGGCCTTCAACTGCTGCAGCAGCAAGCGGTACAGCGCCACCAGCCCGGTCAGCAGCACCAGTGCCCCCAGCACCTGCACGCTGCGTCGCTGCCACCAGAACGGCTCCACGGTGAAGCTCCACACCGCCTCCTGCTGGCCCCAGCTGCCACCGGGATGTGCCGCCGCCACGTGCAGGGTGTATTCGCCCGGCGGCAGGCCGACGAACTCCACGCTGCGCTGCGGGCCGCGCTCGACCCAGCCGGCATCAAGCCCATCCAACCGCGTGCGGTAACGGATCCGGTCAGACATCAGGTAGCTCAGGCCGACATAGCTGACCGCCAGGCGGCGGCCACCGGGAATGGCGTTGCGATCCGGTCCTTCCCAATGCACCGGCGCGCCATCCACCTGCACGCTCTCGATCGCGGCGGGCGGCGATGGCCGCTCGCGGAAGCGCTGCAGGCGCTGCGGATCAACCGTGCTCAGGCCACCGGCAGTCACCACCCAGAACGTGCCGTCCTGGCGCAGGATCGCCGAAGGCCCCGAGCTGCCGTTTGCCTGCGCATTGGCCATGCCGTCGATCTCGTTGTAGCGCTCCACCATCACCCGGGGTGCTCGGCCATCGGCCACCGCGTTCAGGGTAGCCATGTCGGTGCGCAGCACGCCTCGGTTGCTGCTGACCCACACGTTGCCAAGACGATCAGGCACCAGCTGGAACACCGCGTCCACCGGCATACCCTGCTCGAGCCCCACCCGCGCCAGCATCCCGTTCCGCCAGCGGTACAGGCCACGGTCGCTGCTGATCCACATCGCGTCGCCCAGCTGGTGGAAGCCGAACACGCTGCGGCCACCGCCCATCGGCGCGAGGTCGATCGACTGCACGTGGTCGCCGCGCAGCACGCGGATTCCCTCGATGGTGCCGATCCACAGGTTGCCCTGATGATCGTGCTCAAGCGCGGTGATCAGGCCGCCGGGCATGCCCGCCATGCTTGATACCTGCACACGGTCGCCGTCGATGCGGACCACGCCCTTCTGCGTGCCGGCCCAGACCACGCCCTGCGGGTCTACGCTGATCGCGCGGATGTTGCCGCCCGGCATGCCATCGGCAGCGGCGTAGTTGTGCCGCAGCCGGCCGTCGGGACCAAGACGGTAGACGCCATCGCCGAACGTGCCGACCCACAGGTCACCGTCCGGTCCCTGCGCCAGGCTGAGCACCGAAGGTGCCTTGCCACCGCGGTTGTGCAGGGGCATCGCACGGAAGCGGCCGTCGGCCGTCTGCAGATCGAGGCCGCTGGCGCTGCCCACCCAGAGCTGGCGGTCGCGGTCCTCGAACACGGTGCGCACATAGTCGCCACTGAGCCCATCGCGCTCGGTGTAACTGCTGAACAGCGTTTCGCGCAGGCGGTACAGCCCGCCGTTGGCGCCCACCCAGATGCTGCCCTCGGCGTCCTCGCGCAGGCTGACCACGCGTCCGCCCGGCAGGTTCAGGCCTGCCGGCAGCCGCTCCAGGCCATGTGCGGAGATGCGCAGCAGGCCCTGGTTCTCGGTGCCCAGCCACAGGTCACCATGGCGATCCTGCAGCATCGAGGTCATGTGCAGCTGTCCCGGCAGACGGTGCATCAGCACCAGCTGGTCATCTTCCACCCGGTACAGGCGCTCGCCGGCGACGATCCACAGCGCACCATCCGGCGCACGGTAGGGCCATGAAAGACCACTGCCGGCCCCCAGTCCCCAGGCTGCGGGCGCGCGTTTGAGCACGCCGTCGTTGTCGCGCAGCACCAGCCCGTCCAGCGTACCGACCCAGACCCGGTCCTGCGCATCGACCACCAGCTTGGTGAAACTCATCGCCATCGGAAGGTCCGCCGCCGGCGCCTGGTAGACGATGCCATTGTCCGGTGTCAGATAGCCGATGCCCTTGCCCTCGTACAGCAGCCACAGCCGGCCCTGGCTGTCCATCTGCATGGACTGTATCAGCACCTGCGGCGTATCGGCCTGGTGCTCCCAGACGCGCCACTGGCCATCGCTGCCACGGTGGCTGACGTTGCCGCGCGAATCACTGATCCACAAGCCACCCTGGCGGTCGACGAACAGCGCACCGATGCCGTTGTCGCGCAGGCCCGGGCGGGTGCTGCGGTCGAACACGGTGAAATCCAGGCCGTTGTAGCGCACCAGGCCTTCCCAGGTCGCGAACCACAGGTGGCCTTCGGGGGTCTGCGCGATGTCACGCAGCGAGTTGTGCGGCAGGCCATTGCGCGAGGTCCATACATCAATGGCATAGTCGCGCAGCGGCGGCGCCCCTTCCTGCGCAGCCACCGGCAGCGCGAGGGCCAGCAGCAGGCACAGCAGGCCCTGTCGCAGCCATCGACCGATATCTGATCCGCGGCGCTCCGCCCAGCGCCGGATGTCCCCCTGTGCGGCCATCAGTGCAGCGGCGGCGGCCAGGCAGGGCTGCCGTGCCTGGCAGCGTGCGGGAACGGCCGGGCAGCGCGGAGCGGCATGCCGGCGGGAACGGGCTGGCTCATCGGGGGGGAACTGGGAAGTTGGGCAGATGATAGGCCAAAGCCGGCCCACCGCGTCACCATCGCCAGCTGCGAAGGCTCAGCCGGCGCGCCCCGGCGGCGTCACCTGGGCGCTGGCCGGCCACTGCACCACCGCCTCCAGCCCGCCTTCGGCACGGTTGCGCAGCCACAGCCGCGCCCCATCCTTCTCGGCCAGGGCGCGGGCGATGGTCAAGCCCAGCCCGGCCCCGCCGGTCTGCCGCGAACGCGAGGTTTCCACCCGCACGAAGGGATCAAACACCGCCTCCAGCTGCTCCTCGGCCAGGCCCGGGCCATCATCGGCCACCACCACGGTGATCGCACCCCCACTGCGCTCGACCCGTACCCGCGCCCGTTGCGCATACATCACCGCATTGTCCACCAGGTTGGAGAACAGGCGGTGCATGGCCAGCGGGCGCAGCATCAGCACCGCCCCGCTGCCGCCTTCGAAGACCACATCGGCGCCGCCTTCGGCGGTGTCCTCGACAATGCTCTCCAGCAGCGAATCCAGGTCCAGTGCTGCACGCTGCTCGGCACTCTCGGCACTGCGGGCCAGCTCCAGGCCCTCGCGCACCAGTGCCTGCATCGCGGCCAGATCGCCAATCAGGCGCTCACGCAGGGCCTCGTCGCTGACATTCTCCAGCCGCAGCCGCAGCCGCGTCAGCGGCGTCTGCAGATCGTGGGTGATCGCTGCCAGCATCTGCGTGCGCTCGGC
This sequence comes from Stenotrophomonas sp. YJH_SMC_27, assembly GCF_059369815.1. NCBI lineage: Bacteria > Pseudomonadati > Pseudomonadota > Gammaproteobacteria > Lysobacterales > Lysobacteraceae > Stenotrophomonas > Stenotrophomonas sp. YJH_SMC_27. The sequence goes on from NZ_JCAFTA010000001.1 coordinate 27,785, forward strand.
CAGATGCCGCTGCAGCCGGTGCTGCATGGCGTTGAAGGCTTCGGCGGCGCGCTGCACTTCGCGCGGCCCGCGCAGCGGCAAGGGATCGCGCTGCAGGTCGTCGCCCAGGTCTTCGGCGGCAGCGGCCAACTCCTGCAGCGGCGCGCTTGCAATGCGCGCGACGATATAGGCCAGCACCGCGATCGCCAACACCAGCAGGGTCAGGAACCACGGGTCAACGGCGAGGATGCCGTTGTGCGCTACCGCCGGCGAATCCAGCGCCAGCTTCAGCAGCGTGCCATCGGTGAGCGTTACGTCCACCGCGCGGCACTTGGGCGGAATGAACGCCGGATCACGCTCGCGCGGGTGCTTGCGATGCCCGGGCGGCGGCGGCGGCAGCAGTTCCTGCAGCTTGGGGATGCAGGAGCGGAATGAAGCGAAGTGCACGTGCGCGCGTGCGACCGGGCCTGGCCGGTCATCCAGCACTTCCATCAGAGCTGTATCGGCCCGCCCCAGGCGCGCGCCGGGTTGCAGGGCGCGGACGCTGGGCCCACCGATCTCGAGCAGGCGCTCGCGCAGTTCCGGATTGCCGTCCAGCAGGTTGACGTAACCCTGCAGGCGGTCGGCGATGCGGTTCAGGTTCTGCCGCTCGAACTCCTGCTGCCGCTTGGAGGTGGCGAGCATGGTCGCGCCGATCGCGGCCACGCTCATGCCCAGCAGCAGGATCACGAACAACCGCCCGACCATCGAGGACAGGAAATGGCGCAGGCGTTTCATCGCGGCCTATTCCAGGTTCACCGAGGAGGCCAGTACATAGCCTTCGTTGCGAACGGTCTTGATCAGCCCATCCGGGCCACCGTCGTCGCCCAGCTTGTTGCGCAGCCGGCTGACCTGCAGATCGATGGCACGGTCCTGTGCCTCGTAATTGCGCCCGCTGCTGAGCGCGACCAGCTGCTCGCGCGACAGCACTTTGTTGGCATGGGCAATGAACACCCGCAGCAGCCGGAACTCGGCGCCGGACAGCACCACCACGCGATTGTCCGGGTCAACCAGATGGCGGTGTTCCAGGTCGAACACCCAGCGCGAGAAGCGCGCACGGCGAATCGCCAATGGCTCCAGGTTGGCCGGCAGCGCCTCGGTCCGGCGCAGCACATTGCGGATGCGCGCCAGCAGCTCGCGCGGCTCGAACGGCTTGGCCAGGTAGTCATCGGCGCCCATCTCCAGGCCCAGCACGCGGTCAATCGGCTCGGCACGAGCCGTCAGCATGATCACCGGCGTGTTCGAGCGCGCGCGCAGGTCGCGGCACAGGGTCAAGCCATCCTCACGCGGCAGGTTGAGGTCGAGCACGATCAGGTCCACGTGCTCACGGTCCAGCAGCTGGCGCATGGCGGTGCCATCAGCCGCCGTGCTCACCTGGTAGCCGGCGCGGCCGAGCTGCTCGGCCAGCAGGGTGCGGATGTCATTGTCGTCGTCGACGATCAGCAGTCGATGCATCGTGTTTTCAGTCTCCATGTCGCGATCATCCCGTGTCGGCAGCTGAACCGCATCCGGGGCAATGCGTACCAGTGTATCCACCGATGGTCGGGATACCTGTGGTTACGCCTATTTGCCGACAGTGTTACATAGAGACATACCCCGAGGATTGAGCCGCCTGTCGCCCGGTCTTCACAATGCCCGCCAACGCCGCCCACGCGGCCCCGAGAGTGAAGCCACGACGTGATGTTCCGCCTGCTGCCCGCGACCCGCCGGGGTCGCCTGATACTGGTCGCCCTGCTTGCCCTTGCCGTCGTTGCAGCCGCCTGGTGGCTGCTGCGCAAGCCGGCCGTCCCGGCGGTGGCGACCGCGCCCGTCAGCCGTGGTGACATCGAGCAGACAGTGGAGGCCACCGGTGTGATCGACGCCTACAAGCTGGTCAGCGTCGGCGCCCAGGCCTCGGGCCAGATCAAGTCGCTGAAGGTACAGCTGGGCGACACCGTGAAGGAAGGCGACCTGATCGCCGAGATCGATGCCACCACCCAGCAGAACCAGGTGCTCAACGCGCAGGCCTCGCTGGACCAGGTCACCGCGCAGCGTGCCGTGCAGCAGGCCACCCTGCGCCAGGCCGAACTGGAATTCGCGCGCCAGCAGCAGATGCTGGCTGCCGAAGCCACCTCGCGCCAGGAATATGATGCCGCCGAGGCGCAGTTGAAGACCGCCCGTGCCCAGCTGCAGTCCTACGAGGCGCAGATCAAGGGCCGCGAAACAGAACTGGGCACCGCCCGCGCCAACCTGGCCTACACCCGCATCACCGCGCCGATGGACGGCACCGTGGTGGCGGTGGTGGCGGAGGAAGGCCGCACCGTGAACGCCAACCAGACCGCACCGACCATCGTGATGCTGGCGCGGCTGGACGTGGTCACCGTCAATGCCGAGATCTCCGAGGCCGACGTGGTCAAGATCAAGCCCGGCATGCCGGTGTACTTCACCACGCTGGGTGACCCGGACCGCAAGTACCACGCCACGCTGCGCCAGATCAATCCGGCGCCGGCCTCGATCGCCAACGAAAGCTCCTCCAGCTCCAGCAGTTCGTCCAGTTCCAGTTCCAGCAGCGCGGTCTACTACAACGCGCTGTTCGACGTGGAGAATCCGGACGGCACGTTGCGCATCGACATGACCGCGCAGGTCTCGGTACTGCTCAAGCAGGCCAAGGGCGTGCTGATGGTGCCGGCGGTGGCGCTGGGGCCGAAGCGCCGTGGCGACGAGCGCATGGTGCGGGTGCTGGACGACAAGGGCCAGCCGCAGCCGCGCAAGGTCACGGTGGGCATCAACAATGGCGCCTCCGCCGAGATCCTGTCCGGGTTGAAGGAAGGCGAGCGCGTGGTGGTCGGCGAAGCCAGCGCCGCCGGTGCCGGTGCCGGTGGCGGGAACCGAGGCGGCATGCAGATGCGGGTCGGCGGCCCGGGCATGGGGCCGCGCCGATGAGCACGACGGCGCCGCTGCTGCGCCTGCGCGACCTGCGACGCGAGTTCCCGGCCGGTGATGATGTGATCGCCGTGCTGCGCGACGTCAATCTCGACATCCATGCTGGCGAGATGGTGGCCATCGTCGGCCAGTCCGGCTCGGGCAAGTCGACACTGATGAACATCCTCGGCTGCCTCGACCGCCCCACCCGCGGCAGCTACCAGGTGGCCGGCCGCGAGACCGGAAAGATGGCGCCGGACGAACTGGCCGAACTGCGCCGCGAATATTTCGGTTTCATCTTCCAGCGCTACCACCTGCTCGGCGACCTCGACGCGCGCGGCAATGTGGAAGTGCCGGCGGTGTACGCCGGCAGCCCGGGCGCAGTGCGCAATGCGCGTGCCGAGCAGCTGCTGCAACGCCTGGGCCTGGGCGACCGCATGCATCACAAGCCCGGCCAGCTGTCTGGTGGCCAGCAGCAGCGCGTGTCGATCGCACGCGCGCTGATGAACGGCGGCGAGGTGATCCTGGCCGACGAACCCACAGGCGCGCTCGATACGAAATCCGGTGAGGAAGTGATGGCGATCCTCGGCGAACTGCATGCCGAAGGCCACACCATCATCATCGTCACCCACGACATGAGCGTGGCCCAGCACGCACAGCGCATCATCGAGATCCGCGATGGCGAGATCATCGCCGACCGCGCCAACCCGAATGCGCCGGCCTACCGTGCGCAGCGCGAAGCCAGTACCGGGGCCGCCCACGGCAACAGCTGGCGGGCGGCCCGAGACCGCTTCTCCGAAGCGTTCCGCATGGCGCTGCTGGCGATGAACGCCCATCGGCTGCGGACCTTCCTGACCATGCTCGGCATCATCATCGGCATCGCCTCGGTAGTGTCGGTGGTGGCGCTGGGCAACGGCTCGCAGCAGCAGATCCTGCAGAACATCAGCGCGCTCGGCACCAACACCATCGACGTCTATCCCGGCCGTGGTTTCGGCGACATGCGCTCGGCCCGGGTGCAGACGCTCAAGGCCAGCGATGCCGATGCACTGGCAAAGCAGAGCTACGTGGACAGCGCCACCCCCAGCGTATCGACCTCGGTCACCGCGCGTTATCGCAACCAGTCGTCGACCGCCCAGGTCAGCGGCGTCGGCGAGCAGTTCTTCCGGGTCAAGGGCGTGACTCTGCTCAGCGGCAGCTTCTTCGATGCCGATGCAGTCAAGGGCCTGGGCCAGGTGGCGGTGATCGACGAGAACACCCAGGCCCAGTTCTTCCCCGATGTCGACCCGGTCGGACAGGTGATCCTGCTCGGCAACGTGCCGGCACGCGTGGTCGGCGTGGCCAAGCGCCAGAGTTTCGGCTTCGGTGGCAGTACCAGCCTCAGCGTGTGGGTGCCGTACACCACGGTGATGTCGCGCATGCTCGGCCAGAGCCACGTCTCCAGCATCACCGTACGCGTGGACGACGACACACCGATGGATGCGGCGCAGGAAGCAATCACCCGCCTGCTGACCCTGCGCCATGGCACCGAGGACTTCTTCCTCAGCAACAGCGCGGAGATCCGCCAGACCATCGAGCAGACCACGCGCACGATGACCCTGCTGATCGGTGCCATCGCCGCCATCGCACTGCTGGTCGGTGGCATCGGCGTGATGAACATCATGCTGGTGTCGGTGACCGAGCGCACCCGTGAGATCGGGGTGCGCATGGCGGTGGGTGCACGGCAGAGTGATATCCGCCAGCAGTTCCTGATCGAGGCGGTGCTGGTGTGCCTGCTCGGCGGCGTGCTCGGCATCGGCCTGGCGCTGCTGCTGGGCTCGATGATCGGCCGCTTCGCCAGCGATTTCCAGGTGCTGTTCTCCACCGCCTCGATCGTTGCCGCGTTCGCCTGCTCGACCTTGATCGGCGTGGCGTTCGGCTTCCTGCCCGCACGCAACGCCGCGCAACTCGATCCGGTGGAGGCCCTGGCCCGCGAATGAAGAAGATGATCCGACTGCCCTTCCCCGCTCCCCGGCACCTGCTGCCGGCCGGTGCGGTTGTACTCGCCCTGTCCGGCTGCGCCTCCGTCGGCCGCTATCCGGTGCATGACCCGGCCGTGGCGGCGCAGTATGGGCGTGGCGATGCCACCCTCAATGCACCGGCCGACGGCCCGCGCAGCAGCCTGGATACACCCGGCCGCGACATCCGGCAGGACACCTGGTGGACCGGCTTCGGCGATGAACGCCTCGACCGTCTGGTGGCGCAGGCGCTGGCCGCCAACAGCGATCTGGCCGCCGCCGGCCTGGCCGTGCAGCGTTCACGCCTGCAGGCCGGCCTGGCCAGCAATGCGCTGTGGCCGCAGCCTTCGTCATCGGGCGTCAGCGGCAGTGCCAGCCGCGCCACCGACCAGGCCGATGACTGGCGCCGCAGCTATTCCACCGGCGTCTCGCTGGGCTGGGAAGTGGACCTGTGGGGGCGCCTGCGCACCCAGCGCGACATCGCCCGCTGGGAAGCCGAAGCCAGCGAGGAAGACCGGCAGAACACCGCGCTGCTGGTGATCGGCGACACCATCACCCAGTACTGGAACCTGGCCTATCTCAACCAGTCCATCGCCACCGGCCAGGCCAACCTGGAGCGGTTGGAACGTACCCGCGAACTGGTGCAGGCCCGCTTCGACGCCGGCGCGGTATCGCGCCTGGAAGTGCGCCAGGCGCTGCAGAACCTGCAGTCGCAGCGCTCGGCGCAGAGCGCGCTGGAACAGCAGCGGGTGGAAGTGCGCAATGCACTGACCGTACTGCTGGATGGCACGCCCTGGCCGCAGCAGGACGAACCGCAGGACCTGCTGGGCGCACGCAGCCCGGACATCGTCGAGGGGTTGCCGGCCGACCTGCTGGGCCGCCGTCCCGACCTGCGCGCGGCCGAGCTGCGCCTGCGCAACAGCCTGAAGACGATCAAGGTCACGGCAACCCAGTATTACCCGGCGTTGAGCCTGACCGGCAGCCTCGGTTCCAGCGCCACCTCGCTAGGCAATGTGCTGCGCAATCCGGTGGCCACGCTGGGCGCGGGCCTGTCACTGCCGTTCCTCAACCTGCAGCGCACGCAGCTGGATACCGACATCGCCGGCACCGCCTACCAGATCGCCGCGGCCAACTTCCGCAAGACGCTGTACACCGCGCTCTCGGAAGTGGACAACGCGCTGTCGGCACGCGAGCAGCTGGCGCGGCAGGTGGCGGCCTCGCAGGCGTCGTATGACGAAGCGGTGGAAGTGGAACGCGCGCAGGAAGTGCGTTACCGCGTGGGCGCGACCGACCTGCGCACCTGGCTGGAAGCGCAGCAGACCCGGCGCGATGCCGAGCTGTCACTGGCGCGCGCGCGGCAGGGCCAGCTGAACAACGATGTGACCCTGTTCAAGGCGCTGGGCGGCAGCGCGGGGTAGCGGCTACTGTGGAGCCGAGCCCATGCTCGGCTGCTTCCTTGATCGGGTATGCGATCGCCGAGCGTGGGCTCGGCTCTACAGATCAGCCGCGCTGGCGCACGGCCTCGAACAGGCTGACGCCGGCGGCGACGGAGACATTCAGGCTCTCGATCTCACCCGGCATCGGGATCTTGACCAGGCCATCGCAGTTCTCGCGGGTCAGGCGGCGCAGGCCATCGGCCTCGCCCCCCAGCACCAGGGCGATGTTGCCCTTCAGGTCCAGCTGGTACAGCGAAGCGGTGGCTTCGCCGGCCAGGCCATAGATCCACACGCCCTGCCTCTGCAGGTCCTTCAGGCAGCGCGACAGGTTGGTCACCGCCACCACCGGGATCAGATCGGCGGCACCGGCCGAAGTCTTGCGTACGGTCGCGTTCACCGTGGCCGACTTGTCCTTGGGGATGATCACTGCGGTTGCACCGGCCGCAGCGGCCGAGCGCAGGCAGGCGCCAAGGTTGTGCGGGTCCTGCACTTCGTCCAGCACCAGCAGCAGGGCCTTGCCCTCGGCTGCGGTGACCAGGCCTTCCAGCTCGTTCTCGCTGTAAGTGCGGGCGGCGGCATAGCGCGCGGCCACGCCCTGGTGGCGTACCGAACCGCCGACACCGTCCAGCGCCTGGCTGTTCACCTTGCGCACGTCGATGCCCTTGCGGCGGGCGTTTTCCTCGATCTCGGTCAGGCGCGGGTTCTTCGCACCGGCCTCGACCAGCACTTCGCGGACGTTCTCGGCGTCGTTCTCGATGGAGGAGGCGACGGCGTTGACGCCGACAATCCACTGGCTGTTCTTGCTCATGCGGGCGGGGACCGGAAAGGGGGTGGCTATGGTAGAGCATCGGCGGCGGCCGCGCTTCGCGCTCGCCGGGCATGGCCCGGCGCTACCGGCCGTTCATCCCCCGGCTGAACGGCTGCGCGGCGGCCAGTGCGGGGTGTCGTGGTCGGGGTGCTGGTGGGACACGATCTTGGCCAGGAAATCCAGCGCGGCGATGTCTTCCTCGGTACGTCGCGCCGGCAGGCTGGCCAGGCTGTCGACGAAGGGCAGCTTGCGCTCCACTCCGTACTGGATCGTCGGCGGCAGGCGTTCGGGTTCGTCAAACGCACCGGCAGCCACCGCCACGCCATCGGGCGCTTCGTAGGTCAACGGCGTGCCGCAGTCGGCGCAGAACCCGCGCCGCACCACGTTGGAGGACTGGAAATAGCGCGGCTGGCCGCGGGTCCAGCTGAACTGCACGCCCCGCACCGACACCAAGGGCGCGTAGTACGCACCAAAGGCCTTCTGGCACATGCGGCAGTGGCAGATCGAGCTGTGGGTCAGCTCGCCACGGGCCTGGAAGCGGATCGCGCCGCACTGGCAGCCGCCGCTGTATTCGGGTTGGCCCTGCATGGTGCGTTCCTCCAAAGCGTCGTGCCAACCAACGGTTGGCACCTACCAGGTAACGTGGGATGCCGACCGTTGGTCGGCACGTCTCTCAATACTGCTTTTTCGTACGCTTGGCCGGCTTGCCACGCTCCGGCAGCGGCGGCAGGCCATCGCCCTCGTCCTCACCCTTGTGCTCGACCAGGCGGAAGTCGATCTTGCGCTCTTCCATGCTGGCCTTCAGCACCAGGATGCGCACGCGGTCGCCCAACCGGTAGCTGCCGCCGCGGCGCTCGCCGGTCAACGTCTTGCGGGTCGCGTCGAACTTGTAATAGTCCTGCGGCAGCTGGGTCACGTGCACCAGGCCCTGCACCTTCGACTCATCCAGCTCGACGAACAGGCCGAAGCTGGTCACGCCGCTGATCACGCCGTCGAACTGGCCGCCCACGTGCTTTTCCATCCACGCCGCGCGGTAACGCTCGTCGACCTCGCGCTCGGCCTCGTCGGCACGGCGCTCACGCTCGGAACACTGCAGCGCCAGCGCAGCCATTTCGCGCGCGTTGTAGGTGAACTTGTCCAGCGGCTTGCCGGACAACGCGTGCTTGATCGCGCGGTGTACCAGCAGGTCGGGGTAACGGCGGATCGGCGAGGTGAAGTGCGCGTACGCCTCCAGTGCCAGGCCGAAATGACCGTGGTTTTCCGGGCTGTAGATCGCCAGGCTCTGGCTGCGCAGCAGCACCGATTCCAGCAGCGTGGCATCGGGGCGGTCGCGGATCTTCTTCAGCAGCTTGGTGTAATCGCCCGGGCGCACCTTCGACCACGGCGGCAGGCTCAGCTTGAACTCCTTGAGGAATTCGAGCAGGTCGGCGTACTTGGTTTCCGGCGGCTTCTCGTGGATGCGGTACGGGGCCGGCACATGGCGCGACAGCAGGTACTTCGCCGCCTCCACATTGGCCGCGATCATGCATTCCTCGATCAGCTTGTGCGCGTCGTTGCGCACCAGCATGCCGGCCTGGGTCACTTCACCGCGGTTGTCCAGCACGAAGCGCACTTCGCTGCTCTCGAACTCGATGGCGCCACGCTTGGCACGCGCCTTGGACAGGACCTTGTACAGCTGGTGCAGGCGCTGCACCTGCGGCAGCAGGTCGCCCATCCAGGCCTTGGTATCGGCATCGTCCTCGCCCACCGCCTTCCACACCTGGGTGTAGGTCAGGCGCGCATGCGAGTTCATCACCGCTTCGTAGAAGCGCGAATGCGTGACCAGGCCGTCGCGGTCGATCTGCATGTCGCAGACGAAGCACATGCGGTCGACCTTCGGCATCAGCGAACAGATGCCGTTGGACAGCGTCTCCGGCAGCATCGGCACCACGAAGCCCGGGAAGTACACCGAGGTGGCGCGCTTCTGCGCTTCTTCATCCAGTGGCGTGCCGGGCCGGACGTAGTTGGAGACATCGGCAATCGCCACAACCAGCCGGAAGCCATCGACGTTCGGCTCGCAGTACACCGCGTCGTCGAAGTCCTTGGCATCTTCACCGTCGATGGTGACCAGCGGCATGCTGCGCAGATCGACGCGGTCGCCGATCATCGCCGGTTCGACCACCAGCGGCACCGAGGCCGCTTCATCCAGCACTTCCTGCGGGAATTCGAACGGCAGTTCATGGCCGTGGATGGCGGTCTCCACCACCAGCGAGGCGGTCAGCTTGTCGCCGAGCACGGCAATGATGCGGCCGATCGGCGGACGGCGGCTATCCGGCGCCTGGGTCAGTTCGCAGACCACCAGCTGGCCGTCGCGCGCGCCACCGATCTGGTCCGGCGGCACCTGTACGTTGCGCTGCACGCGCTTGTCATCGGGCACCACGTAGTTGATGCCCATCTCGACACTGAAACGGCCGATCAGGCGGGTCATGCCGCGCTCAAGCACGCGGGCGATGCTGCCCTCGCGGCGGCCACGGTGGTCGATGCCGGTCACACGGGCCAGCACCTTGTCACCATGCATGACCTTGCGCATTTCATACGGTGGCAGGAACAGGTCGTCGCCACCCTCGACCGGGCGCAGGAAGCCAAATCCTTCCGGGTTGGCGATCACCACGCCGGTGACCAGGTTCAGGGTCTGGATCGGGGCGAAACCGCCACGGCGGTTCTGCACCAGCTGGCCATCACGGACCATGGCACCGAGCCGGCGCGACAGCGCCTCGGCCCGGTCCGGTGCGGTCAGGCCCAAGCGTGCGCCCAGTTCCTCTGCCGTCTGCGGCCCTTCGCAACGCTCCAGCAGGGCCAGGATGGCTTCGCGGCTGGCGATGGGCTGTTCGTACTTCTCGGCTTCGCGGGCGGCATAGGGATCGTCGATCACCTTGCCGGTCGGCGGCAACTTGCGGCCCGGCGCCGGGCCCGGTGCGTCGCTGCTGCGGACCTTGCGGCCACGCGGCGGTGCGCCGCCTTCATTCAATTCGGGGAACCAGCCCGGCAACGGCTTGCCCGGCTTGGTGGTGCGGGCCGTGCCCGCCTTGGCGCCCTTCTTCGGGGCCTGGCCGCGGGAGGTGCTCCCGCCCTTGCTTGGTTTTTTGGTAGTCATCGCCCTACATGGTAGCCGTTGACGGCGTGCAGAACGGGTCAGTGGCCGTCTTGAAGGCCTTGCGTGAAAAATATTCAGGAAGTCGTTGACAGCCTGCAGATTCATCTTCACAATTGCGCCTCTGGAACGCCCAGGTGGCGGAATTGGTAGACGCACTAGTTTCAGGTACTAGCGGGTAAAACCGTGGAGGTTCGAGTCCTCTCCTGGGCACCAACGAAAAAACTCCTCGCTTCGGCGGGGATTTTTTTTGCCTGCAATCCAGCAGCGGGGCCGAATTCCTTTCCGAAGGAAAGGGCTCCGACCCAAGCGATTGAGATGGCGTCAGAGCCCGCTCCGCACGCGAAACGGGGTCCGACACCGGATCCAGAAAAAGTGTTGACACCCCCATAACAACGCCCCATAATCTCGCTCCTCGACGCCCAGGTGGCGGAATTGGTAGACGCACTAGTTTCAGGTACTAGCGGGTAAAACCGTGGAGGTTCGAGTCCTCTCCTGGGCACCACGTCGAGAATGAGAAAAACCCGCGAGAGCGGGTTTTTTCATGCCCGGAATCCGGCATCAGAGCAGCGGCCGCAGCACCAGCTCCAGCCCGAGCAACAGCAGGAAACCCAGGAAGCAGCCCCGGAACACCCGCGCACTGATGCGCTGCCGGATCACCTGCCCCAGCCACATGCCCAGCAATGCCGGCAGCACCGCCAGCGCACTCAGCCCCAGCTGCTGGATGCCGAATGCGCCGTGCAGCACCAGGCCGGCGGTCAGCGAAATCGTTGACACCGTGAACGCCAGCCCCAGCGCCTGCACCAGCTCCTCGCGCTGCAACCCCAGCGACTGCAGGTATGGCACCGCCGGCATCACGAACACGCCGGTGGCGCCGGTCACCACGCCCGACAACGCCCCCACCAGCGGCCCCAGCCAACGCTCGCGCCGCTGCTGCACGCGGAACACCGGCGCAAGCAACGCATAGGCGGCATAGACCACCAATGCCACGCCCAGCGCAACGCGCGACCAAGTGCGATCGACCCGCACCAGCAGCGCCGCCGAGCCCAGCGTCACCACCACCACGGCCAGCATCATCGGCCACAGGCGCCGCACGATGCGGTCCAGTGACGGCCCGGACAACAGCTGCCACGCATTGGTGACGAAGGTGGGAATGAACAGCATCGACGCCGCCGACACCGGCGACAGCGTGCTGCCCAGCAGCCCCATCGCCACCGTCGGCAACCCCATGCCGGTCACGCCCTTGACCACACCGGCCAGCACGAACACCACCACCAGCAGCACGTAGAAGTACATCGATTCATTCATGCCTTCATTGGATCGGCCGGCCGCTCGGCGCACAATGCGGTGTTTCCGGCCTTGCCTTCGGCTGATCCGAAGGCGCAGCCGTTGCGATGAGGGCATCACATGCGGATGGATATCGCCGACCTGCGCCTGTTCCTGGCGATTGCCGAGGCGGGCAGCATCACGGCCGGCGCAGCGCAGGCAAACCTGGCACTGGCGTCGGCCAGCGAACGCCTGCGCACGATCGAAGCCGATGCCGGCACCGCGTTGTTGAACCGGCACCCCCGCGGCGTCAGCCTGACCGAAGCCGGCGCCGCCCTCGCCCACCATGCACGATTGATCCTGCAGCAGCAGGCGCAGCTGCGCGGTGAACTGCAGGCGTTCGCGCACGGCGCGCGCGGCACACTGCATCTGTATGCCAACACCGCAGCACTGACCAACTACCTGCCTTCGCGGCTGGCACCGTGGCTGGCCGAACGCCCGCGCCTGCACGTGGAACTGCTGGAGCGCACCAGCCCCGAAGTCGTGCGTGCGATCAACGCTGGCCAGGCCGAGGCCGGCATCATCAGTGATGCGGTCGACGCTGCCGGCCTGCAGCAGCACGTGGTCGCCGAAGATCCACTGGTGATGCTGCTGCCCGCAGACCATCGCCTCGCATCGCGGCGCAGCCTGGCCTTCGCCGATGTTGCCGGCGAGACCTTCGTCGCGCTGGCCGACGGCAATGCACTGCAGGCCTACATCGAAGACCAGGCGCGCGACATCGGGCGGCGCCTGGACGTGCGCATCCGCATGAAGACCTTCGAAGGGGTGTGCATCATGGTCGGCCACGACATTGGTATCGGCATCGTGCCGCGGACCATCGCCCGCCAGCACCGGCGCAGCACGCATACCGTCGCCGTACCGCTCGCCGATGCGTGGGCACAGCGTCGCCTGTGCGCCTGTTTTGCCGAGTGGGCGCAGTTGTCATCGGCAATGCGCAGCCTGCTGCTTCACCTGGGCGTACAGCCACAGAAAAAGCTGTGAAATGTTGTTGACACATCCTCTGCCGTCCCGCACAATTCATCTCCTGAGTCGCCCAGGTGGCGGAATTGGTAGACGCACTAGTTTCAGGTACTAGCGGGTAAAACCGTGGAGGTTCGAGTCCTCTCCTGGGCACCACGACTCAAGATGATCAAACCCGCGAAAGCGGGTTTTTTCGTTTCCGGGGCCTGGCGAGCGTGGCATCGCAACCGCCACTCGGACTGTCGTATCTCGCACCACCCGGGCGTCGCCTGCGGGTGTATACCTCCTCCCGGCGCGCCGTCACCAGACCTTGAACGCCCCCCTTTTGGGGCGCATTTCACGTTCCCCGTTCAATTCGTACTTTTCCTAGTCGAGATCCACCCGATTCCTTTTCGGTGGGAGGCAGATTTACCGGAGCCGGTTGCAGGTCTATCGACACGACCGGACCAGCGCCCCCCCTTTCCCCAAAGGACGCCCCAATGCAGCGCAGCATCATCTGCCCTCACTGCCACACCGGCTCGAACCACGGCGTACGCGTATGCGTGGGATGCCAGGCCGAGGTCCACTACGGCGCATCGAAGGAGGCCGTAATGTTCGTCTTTGTCGCCGCCATCATCTGCGGCGCACTGGTCGGCAGCCGATTGCAGGCCACTGCCGGCTGGATCACGTGCGGCGCCGTACTTGTGGCGGGAATGTGGGCCATTTCCCGATTGTTCCGTGATCGGGTGGTGTTCAAGCGCGTCTATCGCACGCGCTGAACCTGCGCCGCTGCACTCCCCCAACGGCAGGGCCCGTGCGACCCACGTTGCACAAACAAAAACCCCGCCTTGCGGCGGGGTCAAAATACAGCACGTGTTTCCAGGGAGTTTTCAGTGCCCACCACCGGCGGCCGCACCCGCACCTGCGCCGAATGGCGGCTTGGCCAGCCACAGGAACGTAATGATCGCCAGGAAGATCCAGCCCAGCAGGAAGAAGATGTCGTTGAAGCCCATCTGCGATGCCTGGTGGTTGATCATGTTGTTCAGTACCGCTGCGCCGTGCTGCAGGTCGCCCTGCCCCATCGCCGTGACCTGGTCCTGCATGCCCGGCTGATAGGCCGAGATATGCTCGGTCAGGTCGGCATGGTGCACCTGGGTGCGCCGCGCCCACAGCCACGTCGTCAGCGACGCCGCGAAGCTGCCGCCCAGCGTACGCAGGAACGTGGCCAGGCCGGAGCCCGCCGCGATCTCGCGCCCATCCAGGTCCGACAGCAGGATCTGCAGCACCGGCATGAAGAACAGCGCGACGCCGATGCCCATGATCAGCTGTACGCCGGCCACGTGCATGTAGTCCACCTGCAGGTTGAAGTTCGAGCGCAGGAAGCTGGTCATCGACAGCACGATGAAGGCGATCGTGGCCAGCATGCGCATGTCGAAGCGCGATGCATACTTGCCCACGAACGGGGTCATGATCACCGGCAGGATGCCGATTGGCGCCGTTGCCAGGCCCGCCCAGATCGCGGTGTAGCCCATGTCACGCTGCAGCCACTGCGGGATCAGCAGCGCCACGCTGAAGAACGCCGCGTAGGCCACCACCATCGCCAGCGTGCCGGCGCGGAAGTTGCGGTGCCGGAACAGCTTCAGGTCGACAATCGGATCCTTGTCGGTCAGCTCCCAGATCAGGAACACCGTCAGCGTCACCACGGCCACGCAGGCCAGCACCACGATCTTCATCGACGCGAACCAGTCCTCGTCGTTGCCCAGGTCGAGCACCAGCTGCAGCGCACCGACGCCGATCACGAGGGTGATCAGGCCGACGTAGTCCATCTTCGGCTTCTCGATCTGCTCCGGCCGCCCCTTCAGCTGGTTGCCCACCACCAGCGCAGCGAAGATGCCCAGCGGCACGTTGATCAGGAAGATCCATTCCCAGCTGTAGTTGTCGGTGATCCAGCCACCGAGGATCGGCCCGCAGATCGGCGCAACCACCGTGATCATCGCCAGCAGCGCCAATGCCTGCCCGCGTTTCTCGCGCGGGTAGATCGAAACCAGCAGCGACTGCGTGATCGGGTACATCGGGCCGGCCACGAAGCCCTGCAGTGCACGCGACACGACCAACATGCCCATGCTCTGCGCCAGGCCGCACAGCAGCGAGGTGATGACGAAGGCCAGCGTGGCCCAGACGAACAGCTTGCGTTCGCCGAAGCGGCGGCTGAGCCAGCCGGTCAGCGGCAGCGCGATGGCCGTGCTGACCGCGAACGAGGTGATGACCCAGGTCGCCTGCTGCGAACTGGCGCCGAGATTGCCCGCGATGGTCGGCAGCGAGACGTTGGCGATGGTGGTGTCGAGCACCTGCATGAACGAGGCCATCGCCAGGCCGACAGTGCACAGTGCGACGCTGGGCGGCAGGAACCCGGAGGCCGCACCTGGCGCCGCCGGTGCGCCCGGAGCGCCGGGCGCGGCTGGAGCTTGTGCGGACATGGCGACCTCAGCCCACCTTCGCCTGCTGCTGCGGCAGGTTGCCCTGGATGATCGTGTGGATCACCTCGTCGGCATCATGCAGCTGCTTGGCATACACGTCGGTGTCGAACACCGTGCCCTTGGCCGGAGTGCTCGGCAGCACTTCGCCCTTCTGGTCGCGCAGGCTCACTTCAGCCTTCATCGACAGGCCGATGCGCAGCGGGTGTTCGGCCAGCTGCTTGGCATCGATGGCGATGCGCACCGGCACGCGCTGCACGATCTTGATCCAGTTGCCGCTGGCGTTCTGCGCCGGCAGCAGCGAGAACGCCGAGCCGGTGCCCAGGCCAAGGCTCTGGATGCGGCCCTTGTACTTCACATCACCGGCGTACAGGTCCGACTTCAGTTCCACTTCCTGGCCCAGGCGCATGTGGCGCAGCTGGGTTTCCTTGAAGTTGGCCTCGACCCACATCTGCTCGGTCGGCACCACGGCCATCAGGGCGTTGCCCGGCTGCACGCGCTGGCCGACCTGCACCGAACGACGGGCGACGTAGCCGGAGACCGGCGCGACGATGCCGGCGCGGGCGTTGTTGAGGAAGGCCTGGCGCAGCTGTGCGGCGGCGGCCTGCACGTCCGGCTGGGTGGCGATCACGGTGTCGTCGACCAGCGCGCGGTTGCGCTCGACGGTCTCGCGCGAACCGGCCACGGCCGCTTCGGCAGCGGCCAGCTCGTCACGGGCATGGGCCAGTTCTTCATTGGAAATGGCGCCGGTGGCGGCCAGATCCTTGCGGCGAGCGAAATCTTCGCGCACGCGCTTCAGGGTCACCTGGCGGGCGTTCAGGTCCGCCTGCGCGCCTTCCACGCTGCGGTACAGGCCGCGGGTCTGGCGCACGGTCTTGGCCAGGTTGGCTTCGGCCTGCTGCAGCGCCACTGCGGTGTCGGACGGGTCCAGCTGCACCAGCAGCTGGCCGCGCTCCACGCGCATGCCGTCATCGGCATTGATGGCGACCACGGTGCCGGCCACCAGCGGGGTGATCTGCACCTGGTTGCCCTGCACGTAGGCATCGTCGGTCTCTTCGAACCAACGGCCGAACATGAAGTACCACAGCGCCAGAGCGGCAAGCAGCAGCACGACGATCACGAACAGGCCGCGCAGCAGGTTGCCGCGGCGGTTGGGGGCGGCCGGGGCCGCGGTGTCTTGGGTCTGGCTCATGGCGGAAGTCTTCAGGAATGCGAGGAATCGGAATGGGAGGCGATCGGTGCGCGGTCGGCGTCAGCGGGCTGAAAACCACCGCCCAGCGCCTTGCTCAGGCGCACCGAGGTCTGCACCTGCTGCGACTGCA
Source organism: Stenotrophomonas sp. YJH_SMC_27 (assembly GCF_059369815.1). Lineage (NCBI taxonomy): Bacteria > Pseudomonadati > Pseudomonadota > Gammaproteobacteria > Lysobacterales > Lysobacteraceae > Stenotrophomonas > Stenotrophomonas sp. YJH_SMC_27. The sequence goes on from NZ_JCAFTA010000001.1 coordinate 44,133, forward strand.
GGCCGGCCAGCTGCTGCTGCGACTGCAACAGCGTGGACTGCGCGGTCAGCACGTCCAGGTAGCTGCCGATGCCGGCGCGGTAGCGCTGCTGGGCCAGGTCGAAGGCAGCGCGTGCGGTGTCCACCGCCTGCTGCTGCGACTGCGCCTGCTGTGCCAGCGAGCGCACCGCGTTGACCTGGTCGGCCACATCACGCAGCGCATCGAGCACGGTCTGGTTGTAGTTGGCCACCGCCAGGTCGTACTGCGCATCGGTATTGGCCAGGTTGGCGCGCAGCTTGCCGCCTTCGAAGATCGGCAGGCTCAGCGCCGGGCCGATGTAGGCGAAGGTGGAACTGCTCTTCAGCAGGTCGCCCACATTCGGGGCGACCACGCCGGCCAGCGCGGTCAGGTTGAAGCTCGGGTAGAACTTGGTCTTGGCAACCTTGATCTGCTTGTCGGCTGCTTCAACGCGCCAGCGTGCGGCCACGATGTCGGGGCGGCGGCCAAGCAGTTCGCTGGGCAGCACGCCCGGCAGCTGCAGTGCCACCGGGTTCAACGGCTGCGGGCGCTGGATCGACAGGCCACGGTCCGGGCCCTTGCCGACCAGCGCGGCCAGTGCGGTGCGGGCGGCGTCGATGCGCTGCTGTGCGGCCTGCACCTGCTGCTGTGCGGCCGGCACGCGGGCCTCGGCCTGGCGCACCTGCAGATCACTGTCGATGCCGGCGCGGCGGCGCTGGCGGGTCAGCTCAAGTGACTTCTGCGAACGGCTCAGCTCTTCCTCGGCCACGTCGTTGAGCTGCCACGCGTAGGCCAGGTCGGCATAGGCCTGGGTGATGCCAGTGGACAGGTTCAGGCGGGCGGCCTGCGCTTCAACGGTGGCGGCGTGCGCACCGTCCACGGCGGCTTCCCAGGCGGCGCGCTTGCCGCCCCACAGGTCCACGCCGTAGCTGAAGTCGAAGGCGACCTGGCTGCTGCCGGCGTAATGGCCACCGATCTCGCTGCCTGCCATCGACTCAGGCAGGCGCAGGCCGGTGTAGCCACCGGACACCGACAGGCTCGGCAGTTCGTCGGCACGCGCAGTGCCGACCTGGGCCTGGGCCTGGCGCAGGCGCGCGTCGGCGGCGTCCAGGCTCGGGTGGCCGGCCAGGCCCTCGGCGACCAGCGCGTCCAGCTGCGCATCGCCCAGCGCCTTCCACCAGTCCTGCGCCGGGAAGCCGGTGGCGCTCAGGTCGGTGTCGGCCAGGGTGCGTTCGCTGTGCAGGCTGTCCACATCCAGCACGTGGCCCTGCGGATTGAGGCCACGACTGCTGGCACAGGCGCCCAGGGCCAGGGCCAGCGCTGACACCAGCAGCGTGCGCCCGGACCGGCGGAAATTGAAATGCGGGATCGGGTTCATGGGGTCGTCAAGGAATCGCGGATTCGGGTAAGGAGGGACAGCAGCAGCGTGCGCTCGTCGGTTGAGAGATCACGCAGGGCGTAATCCATCACCGCGTCGCCGCGCAGCTTCAGCCGCGCCCACAACGCGCGGCCTTCATCGGTCAGCACGATCTGCAGCGCACGACGGTCCTGGGCATGCGGTTGGCGACGGACGCAGCCCAGTGCCTCCAGCTTGTCCAGCAGCCGGGTCACGGCGCTGGGCACCTGGTCGATGGCCTGGGCCAGTTCGTTGGCGGTGCACGGCGCCATGTTGGAAAGCACCTTCAACCCGATGTAGTGGGTGAAGCCGATGCCCAGGTCTTCTTCCGCCATGGACGCGTCGAGTTGGCGGACCAGCCCGTCGCGCACCTGGCGCAGCAGCAGGCCGAAGCTGGGAGGAGTGGTTGCAGGACAGATCATGGGGGAGCATTCTCTTCCAAAAAAAATATTTCTCAATGGAAATATTCGATCTGGCATCGAATGCTGTGTTGCAGCAATGGGCTGGATCGGTGAAGGCGCCTACCTTAATGACCTGGTCAGCTGGCCCGGTAGTACAATTCAGCCAATGGATGACACATTTCAGCCAGCGGATATGATGAACAAGGCAGAAATTCCCCCTCCCAAGCGCCTGCTGCGCGACGACGCGCTGGACTGGTTCGAGCGCAACGACGGCCCATCGGTGGTCGCCTACCGCTTCGACAGCCCGCAGGGACTGGTCCGTGAGGTGGACTGGCACCATCACCAGCGCGCGCAACTGATCTACGTGGAGCGTGGCCTGCTGACCACCCGCACCTCGCACGGCACCTGGTCGCTGGCGCCGGGTTCGGCCGGCTGGATGCCGCCGCTGGAGCCGCACACGGTCACCCTCGACGGGCCGCTGCGTGGCTGGGGCATGGCGCTGGCCGCACCCGCCTGTGCCACCCTGCCCGCCGACCCCTGCGTGCTGGGCCTGTCCAAGCTGGCGCAGGCGCTGGCCGAGCGCATCTGCGAATGGCCGCTGGGCTATGACACCACGCCCGAGCGCCAGCACATCATCGAGGTGCTGCTGGACGAGATCCGCACCGCGCCGCGTCAGCGCATGCATCTGCCGATGCCCCACGACCGGCGCCTGCTGAAGATCGCCTCGCAGCTGCTGGCCGACCCGTCCGACGAGCGCAGCCTGGCCGAATGGGCCCACTGGGCCGGCCTGTCGCCGCGCAGCCTGACCCGTCACTTCCGCGACGAGACCACGCTCAGCTTCGCCCAGTGGCGGCAACAGGCCCGCCTGTCCGAGGCGTTGCGCCAGCTGACCGAGGGCCGCAGCGTGGCCGACATCGCCCACGCACTGGGCTTCAGCAGCGCCAGCGCGTTCGTCACCGTGTTCCGCCGCCACTTCGGGCTGCCGCCGGGGCGCTACCTGGCGCGGGCCGGCCACGGCCTGGAAACCGGGCTGGACCCTGCGCGCGGCTTGGCATCCCCCGCCGCATCCGGATAATCACAGGATTGCGAGCGGCGACCGCCGTCGCCGCCTCCCGACATAGGTAACAACGCCGCATGACCGAACTTGCCCGTCCCGTGTTCCACGGATTCGAACAACTGCCGCTGCGCGAGTACGCCGAACGCGCCTACCTCGACTACTCGATGTACGTGGTCCTGGACCGCGCCCTGCCGTTCATCGGCGACGGCCTGAAGCCGGTGCAGCGCCGCATCATCTATTCGATGAGCGAGCTGGGCCTGAATGCCGCGTCCAAGCCGAAGAAGTCCGCGCGCACCGTCGGCGACGTCATCGGCAAGTACCACCCGCACGGCGACAGCGCGTGCTACGAGGCGCTGGTGCTGATGGCACAGCCGTTCTCGTACCGCTACCCGCTGATCGAGGGCCAGGGCAACTTCGGCTCCAGCGACGACCCCAAGTCGTTCGCGGCGATGCGTTACACCGAATCCAAGCTGACCCCGATCGCCGAAGTGCTGCTGGGCGAACTGGGCCAGGGCACCACCGACTGGGCACCGAACTTCGACGGCACCCTGCAGGAACCGACCTGGATGCCGGCGCGGCTCCCGCACCTGCTGCTCAACGGCACCACCGGCATCGCCGTGGGCATGGCCACCGACGTGCCGCCGCACAATCTCAACGAGATCGTCAGTGCGCTGCTGCACCTGCTGGACAACCCCGACGCCACCGTGCGCGACCTGTGCGAACACGTGCAGGGCCCGGACTACCCGTCCAGCGCCGAGATCATCACCGCGGCCAATGACCTGCGCAACATCTACGAGACTGGCAACGGCAGCGTGCGTGCACGCGCGACCTTCACCAAGGAAGCCAGCAACATCGTGATCACGGCGCTGCCGTTCCAGGTGTCGCCGTCGAAGGTGATCGAGCAGATCGCCGCGCAGATGCGCGCCAAGAAGCTGCCGTGGCTGGAGGACATCCGTGATGAATCCGACCACGCCAATCCGGTGCGCGTGGTGCTGGTGCCGCGTTCCAACCGCGTCGACGCCGACCAGTTGATGGGCCACCTGTTCGCCACCACGGACCTGGAGCGCAGCTACCGCGTCAACCTCAACGTGATCGGGCTGGACGGCCGTCCGCAGGTGAAGAACCTGAAGATGCTGCTCAGCGAATGGCTGACCTTCCGCAGCAACACCGTCACCCGCCGCCTGCAGCACCGCCTGCAGAAGGTCGAGCGTCGCCTGCACCTGCTGGAAGGCCTGCTGGTCGCCTTCCTCAACCTGGACGAGGTGATCCACATCATCCGTACCGAAGACGAGCCGAAGGCCGCGCTGATCGCGCGCTTCGGCCTGTCCGAGGAACAGGCCGAGTACATCCTGGAAACCAAGCTGAAGCAGCTGGCCCGCCTGGAGGAAATGAAGATCCGCGGCGAGCAGGATGAACTGGCCAAGGAGCGCGAGAAGATCCTCGGCATCCTGGACAGCAAGGCCAAGCTGAAGAAGCTGATCCGCGATGAACTGACCGCCGACGCCAGGAAGTTCGGCGACGCACGCCGTTCGCCGCTGGTGCAGCGCCAGGCGGCGCAGGCCATCGACGAGACCGAGCTGGTGCCGAGCGAACCGATGACCGTGGTGCTGTCGGAGAAGGGCTGGATCCGCGCCGCCAAGGGCCACGACGTCGATGCATCCGCACTGTCGTACCGTGAAGGCGACGGGCTGCAGGGCGCGGTGCGCGCACGCAGCACCCAGCAGGTCGCGTTCCTCGACAGCGAAGGCCGCGCCTACTCGACGCCGGTGCACACCCTGCCCTCCGCGCGTGGCAATGGCGAACCGCTGACCGGCCGCTTCTCGCCGGCACCGGGCACCAGCTTCGTGACCCTGGCCAGCGCCGAGCCGGACACCCGCTTCGTGCTGGCTTCCAGCCACGGCTATGGCTTCGTCACCCGCTTCGAGAACCTGATCGGCCGCAACAAGGCCGGCAAGGCGATGCTGAACCTGTCGGCGGGCTCGTCGGTGCTGACCCCGTCGGTGGTCGCCAACGTCGCCACCGACCGCATCGTGGCGGTGACCAGTTCGGGCAACCTGTTGGCGATCGCCGCCAACGACCTGCCGGAACTGGACAAGGGCAAGGGCAACAAGATCATCGAGATCCCGAAGGCCAAGCTCGCCACCGAACGCGTGGTCGCCATCGTGGCGATCAGCCCGGGGCAGACCCTGCAGGTGCGCAGCGGCCAGCGCACCATGGGCCTGAAGTTCAACGAGCTGGATGCCTACCTCGGCGCCCGCGCCACCCGCGGCCACCTGCTGCCGCGCGGCTGGCAGAAGGTGGAAGGGTTGTCGGTGGAATGAGGGGCACTTGGGTCGGATCCCTTTCCACCGGAAAGGGCTCTGACCCCGGACACCGCCCCTGGTAGGTGTCAACCTTGGTTGACACGCTTTGCCTCGATAGACGAACAGGGCATAAGCGACAATCGTTGACCAATTGAACGCAAATAGCCGGGGAGATCCTGGCTATTTGCGTTTTTGCCTCACACTCAGACGATTGCTACCACGACCAACTGCCGAATGATCCCTTCAATAATTCAGGTTCAAGGCCTTGGCGAACTGCACATCGTCGGCGACTCCGATACAGGTTGGTTCGCCCAAGGACGCTTGCCTGCAAAGGACGGCACATTCTTCTCGATCCAGACGTCCGAAGACGGTCAACTGATCCCAGAGGTGGGCTTCGTGATGGGGCAGCTCTCGAAGCTGCCAGCCCTGCAGCAACAAGCCTTGGAACATCTCGCCGTTCACTTCCCGGCCGAAGCTTCTTCGGGGGAAGGCCCGCTGGCATCCGAGCCAGAACTTACGTTCTGGGAACAGAAAAGGTGGTCGATTCTCTTTGCAGAGGGACGACTGACAATCTGCCACCCCTACGGGGTTCTGGTCGACTTCAATGGGACGACTCCTGTGGGCTATCAGGATCTCTCCGACGCTGACGAATTGTGATTTCCCCTGTCTGACTTGAATCTCCGTCGTCGCGCGATCCGACAGGAGTGAGGGGTCAGAGCCGTTTTCGTTGAAAACGGATCTGACCCCGGACACGAAAAAGCCGGGGCATTCCCCGGCTTTCTCGTTGTCGGCTGGCGGGCGATGGAGCAGCTGGCTGGCGAAGGCTGGCTGGCGATGCTCCGGTGCTGGCGGGCGACAGAACGCCGTGCTTCTGGTAGAGCCGATTGCTGGTCGGCTGCTCTTTGCTCTTGGTAGAGCCGACTGTCAGTCGGCTGCTTTACCGAAAAGCGGCCGACCAGCGGTCGGCTCTACCGGAAGGCAGCCGAGCATTGGCTCGGCTCTACAAAAAGCGGTGCCGGTCAGTGCGCCGGGGCGCCGCTGCCGTCGATCTTGCTCAGCTGGTACAGCTCCAGGCCGATGCGCTTGATCAGGCCCAGCTGCTGCTCCAGCCACCAGGCGTGGTCTTCCTCGGTGTCCTTCAGCTGCGCCAGCAGGATGTCGCGGCTCACGTAGTCGCCCTTCTCCTCGCACAGCTTCATGCCGGCGGCGAGATTGTTCCGAACCGCGTATTCAGTGTCGAGATCCTTCTGCAGCATCTCTTCCACGGTCTTGCCCGGCTCGGTGGCGTGCGGGCGCATGTCCGGGTCCCCGCCCAGGAACAGGATCCGGCGCAGCAGCGCATCGGCGTGCTGGGTTTCCTCTTCCATCTCGTGGTTCAGGCGTTCGTACAGCGCGAACAGGCCCTGGTCCTCGTAGCGGCGGGAATGGATGAAGTACTGGTCGCGGGCAGCGAGCTCGCCGCGCAGCAGTTCCTTCAGGCAGGCGATGACGTCCGGGTTGCCTTTCATGGGGGGCTCCTGTGAATCGATGCGGCATAGGGTGCCGCATTTCAAAGTACGGTGATCTAATCGGAATCAGTCGCAGTTGCGCCTGCGGCTACAATCGGCCCACGAGTTCGGAAAGGACGTGCGATGCGACGTACATGGCGTTGGGTGCTGGGCGTAGTGATCGCCATCGTGCTGATCGCCGCACTGGTCCTGTGGCTCCTGCTGCGGGGCAGCCTGGCCGACCTGGACGGCGAGCATGCCTTGCCGGGGCTGGCCGCGCCGGTCACCCTCGAGCGCGATGCGCTGGGCGTGGTCACCATCACCGCCGGCAGCCAGGCCGATGCGATGCGCGCACTCGGCCGCGTGCACGCGCAGGAACTTTATTTCGAAATGGACCTGATGCGCCGCAGTGCCGCCGGCGAACTGTCAGCGCTGTTCGGGCCGAAGGCCATCGACGCCGACAAACGCATGCGCGTGCATCGCCTGCGTGAACGCACCGAAGCGCAGCTGGACGCTGCATTGGGCGACAACGGCGATGCCGTGCGTGCCTACGTGGACGGCGTCAACGAAGGCCTGACCGATCTCTCCGTGCGCCCGTGGGCCTACCTGCTGCTGCGGCAATCGCCACAACCCTGGCAGGCCAGCGACAGCGTGCTGGCCGGGCTGGCCATGTATGCCGACCTGCAGGATCCGGGCAATCAGACCGAGCTTGCGCTGAGCCGCATCCGCGCTGTGGTGCCGCCAGCGCTCTACGCGCTGATTGCCCACGACGGTACGGAATGGGATGCACCGCTGTTCGGCGAACCGAGCGGCAATGCTGCCCTGCCCGACGCCAGCCAGCTCGATCTGCGCACATTGAAGGGAAAGTCGGGCACCGAGCAGGAAGAAGCCGACGTCGTCGGCAGCAACAACTTCGCGGTGGCCGGGGCGCTTACCGCCGACGGCCGCGCGATCGTCGCCGACGACATGCACCTGGGCCTGCGTGCCCCCGGCCTGTGGTTCCGCGTGCGCCTGCGCTACCCCGATCCACAGGCTGCCGGCGGCCAGGTCGATGTCACCGGCTTCTCGCTGCCCGGCCTGCCGGCGGTGATCGTCGGCAGCAACGGGCACGTGGCCTGGGGCTTCACCAACAGCTACATCGACACGGCGGACTACCGCACCGAACCGGCCAACGCCGCAGTGACCGTGAATGAAGAGCGAATTGCGGTGGCCGGCCAGGCCGACGTGCTGTTGACGGTACGCGAAACCGACTGGGGGCCGATCCTGCACACGCATGCAGATGGCAGTGGCGACGCGCTGCGCTGGGTCGCCCACCTGCCCGGCGCGGTGCGGCTGGACTTCGGTGACCTGGCCCACGCTGGCGATCTGGACGCTGCACTGAAGTTCGCCGACCGCGCCGGCATCCCCGCGCAGAACCTGGTGGTCGGCGACCGCAGCGGACGCATCGCCTGGCGGCTGATCGGCGCCCGCCCGGATCGCGGTCCGGGCTGCGCGCCGGCCGGCTTCAGTGCCGGCAACAACCAGGACTGTGCGCCGTGGCCGATCCGCAGCGATGCTTCACCGGCATTGATCGATCCTCCCAACCACCGCCTGTGGACCGCCAACGGCCGCGTCCTCGACGGCGAGGCACTGGTCAGCGTCGGCAACGGTGGCTATGACCTGGGAGCACGGGCGCGGCAGATCCGCGACCTGCTGGCGATCCAGGAGCGCTTCGACGAGCACGACCTGCTGGCGATCCAGCTCGACGATCGCGCGGTGTTCCTGCAGCGCTGGTGGGCCCTGCTGCACGACGTCATCGAGCGCAGTGACGACCCTGCACTGAAGCGTTTGAAGGAGGCCAGCCATCAATGGGACGGCCGTGCCTCGGCCAGCTCGGTCAGCTACCGGGTGGTGCGCGAGTTCCGTACGCAGGTGATGACAACACTGTCCAATGCACTGCTGGCACCGGCCAATGCGCAGCTGGGCGATGACTATCTGGAGCCGCGCCTGGCGCAGCTGGAAGGCGTGGCCTGGCCGATGCTGCAGCAGCGTCCGGCCAATCTGCTGCCACCGGCCTTCGACAGCTGGGATGCGCTGCTGATCGACGCCGCACGCCGCACCGAGAGCGAGCTGGCCAGGCAAGGCCCACTGGCCAAGCGCAGCTGGGGCGAACGCAATACGGCGGCGATCTGCCACCCCATCGCACGGGCGCTGCCGGACATCGCCAAACACTGGCTGTGCATGCCGGCCGACCGCCTGCCCGGCGACCGCGACATGCCGCGCGTGCAGACGCCGGGCTTCGGTGCTTCCGAGCGCATGGTGGTTTCGCCCGGGCACGAGGCCGACGGCATCGTGCATATGCCCGGCGGCCAGAGCGGGCACCCGCTGTCGCCGTACTGGGGCGCCGGCCACGAAGACTGGGTGCATGGGCGGCCGACGCCGTTCCTGCCGGGCAAGCCGCAGCACACGATGACGCTGGTGCCGGCATCGCGGTAGTGCCGCCCGCTGGCCGGCATCCATGTAGGTGCGTCCAGCATCATGAGGTTGCCGGCCAGCGGCCGGCACTACCGTTCGACGCTCAGCCCCTGCGCCGCTCGATCAGGTTCAGCAGTGGCCCGGTCATCGCCGTTGTCACCAGCGCCATGATCACCAGCACCGCGAACAGGCGGTCACCGAGCAGGCCAAGTTCGTAACCCAGGTTGAGCACGATCAGCTCCATCAGGCCACGGGTGTTCATCAGTGCACCCAGCCGCCACGCCTCACGGGTGGGCATGCCGGCACTGCGCGCGGCGCTGAAGGTACCCAGCAGCTTGCCGGTCGTGGCCACTGCGATCACCACACCACACAGCACGATGTCGCTGGCCTGCAGCGCGTCGGCGCGCATGCGAAGGCCAGTCATGGCGAAGAACAGCGGCAGCAGCAGGGTCACCGCGAACGGTTCGACGCGGGCCATCAACAGGCCGCGCAGCTGCGCGTTGGACGACACCGCCACGCCCGCAGCGAACGCACCGAACAGCGCGTGGATGCCCAGCATTTCGGTGATCAGGGCACTACCCAGCGACAGCAGCAGGATGCCGAGCAGCCAGCGCCCCTCACGGCCCGGCGCAATCTCCTGGCGAGCGAACCACGGCTTCACCAGCCCCAGCATCAGCACCACGAAGGCGACCACGCACAGCAGATTGAGACTGGCCGGCAGCCAGCCGCTGGCCTGTGCCGCCGCCACGATCAGTGCCAGCAGGCACCATGCGGTGGCATCGCCCAAAGCCGCGCAGGCGATGGCGGTCTGGCCCAGCGGCGTCTGCGTGATGCCACGGTCGGCGAGGATGCGCAGCAGCACCGGGAACGCGGTGATGCTCATCGATATGCCAACGAAAAGCGCGAATGCGGTGAAGCCCACGCCCTGCGGGCCGTGCTGCGGGTACAGCCAGATCGCCAACGCGACGCCGAGCACGAACGGCACCGCGATGCCGGCATGGCTGACCGTGAAGGCGAAACGCCGGCGGCCGCGCAGTGCCGCCAGGTCCAGTTCGGCACCGGCCACCAGCAGAAACATCAGCACGCCCAGCTGGCTGAGCATGCCCAGAGGGCCCAGCGAACTGGCCGGGAACAGCGCACCCTGCAGCTGCGGCAGCAGGCTGCCGAGCACCAGCGGCCCCATCATCAGGCCGGCGGCCATCTCGCCGATCACCGCCGGCTGCCCCAGCCGCTTCAGCAGCGCACCGGCGCCCTTGGCTACCAGCAACAGCACCAGCAGCTGCAGCAGGAACAGGCCCAGCGGTGACGCCAGATGCCGTGCCCAGCTGCCTTCGGCAGCGACCGTGGTACGCGCAACCGCCTCGGGGGCGGCCGGCCCGGCATAGCGCGCCAGCAGCACGCCGGCCAGCAACGGCACCCCAGCCCAGGCCAGGTAGCGCCATCCCCACTTCGTCGGCGACGGGTGCCCCCCGCGCTGTGCGTCCATGAACATTCCCCAATGCGCAGGGGGCGATCATACAAAAAGGGGACGGAGGGGATTAAGTCGTTTGTGCCCGCCGGGCATGGCCCGGCGCTACCATCGCTCGGTAGCACCGGGCCGTGCCCGGCGGAAGCATTACGCCAGTGCCTGCTCGTGCACGCCGGCGATCGCGCGGCCCGAGGGATCTGCAGCCGCGGCGAAGCTGGCGTCCCAGGCAATGGCCGCCGGCGACGAACAGGCGATGGACTTGCCACCCGGCACGGTCTCTGCGGCTGCGCGGCTGGGGAAGAACTGCTCGAACAGGTGGCGGTAGTAGTACGCCTCCTTGGTCTGCGGCAGGTTGTGCGGGAAGCGCTTGTCGGCCGCAGCCAGTACACGGTCGCTCACCTGCGCCTCGGCATGTGCCTTCAGCCCGTCGATCCAGCCGTAGCCGACGCCATCGCTGAACTGTTCCTTCTGCCGCCACAGGATGCTGTCCGGCAGGTAGCCGTCGAACGCCTCGCGCAGCACCGCCTTTTCGATGCGGCGACCGCCAAAGCCGGCGCCCACCATCTTGTGCGCGGCATCGAAGCGCATCGCCACGTCGAGGAATTCGCGGTCGAGGAACGGCACGCGTGGCTCCACGCCCCAGGCCATCATCGACTTGTTGGCACGCAGGCAGTCGTAGTTGTGCAGCGCGTCGAGCTTGCGCACCAGCTCCTCGTGGAATTCACGCGCATCCGGCGCCTTGTGGAAATACAGGTAGCCACCAAAGATCTCGTCGCTGCCCTCGCCGGAGAGCACCATCTTCACCCCCATCGCCTTGATCCGCCGCGCCAGCAGGAACATCGGCGTCGAGGCGCGGATGGTGGTGACGTCGTAGGTTTCGATGTGGCGGATCACTTCCGGCAACGCATCGAGGCCTTCCTCGAAGGTGTACTCGAAGCCGTGATGCACGGTACCCAGCGCTTCGGCAGCAATGGCAGCGGCAGCCAGATCCGGCGAGCCCCTCAAGCCGATCGCGAACGAATGCAGGCGCGGCCACCAGGCTTCGGTCTGCCCGCCATCCTCGATGCGGCGACGTGCATAGCGCGCAGCCACCGCCGCCACCAGCGACGAGTCCAGGCCACCGGACAGCAGCACGCCGTATGGCACGTCGCTCATCAACTGGCGTTCCACCGCATGCTCGAAGGCCTGGCGCAGTTCGGCCAGATCGGCCTGGCGCCCCTGCACGTCAGCGTAGGCGCGCCACGACTGCTGGTAGTAGCGCACCAGCTCGCCACTGGCGCTGTCGAAATAGTGGCCCGGCGGGAACTGCGCGACATCGGCACAGGTATCGACCAGCGCCTTCATTTCCGAGGCCACGCGCAGGCGGCCCTGGGCATCGTGGCCCCAGTACAACGGCACCACGCCGATCGGATCGCGCGCCACCAGCACTCGGCCGGCATCACGGTCCCACAGCGCGAAGGCGAAGATGCCGTTGAGCTGCTCCAGCCACTGCGCCGGCGATCCGCCTTGGCGGTAAAGCGCGTTGATCACCTCGCAGTCCGAACCCGTCTGGAAGTCGTAGGCGGTGGTCAGCGTGGCCTTCAACTGCTGGTGGTTGTAGATCTCGCCGTTCACCGCCAGCGCCAGCTGGCCATCGGCCGACAGCAGCGGCTGCGAGCCACCGGCCGGGTCGACGATGGCCAGCCGCTCGTGGACCAGCAGCGCACCTTCGTCAAGATACACGCCGCTCCAGTCCGGGCCGCGGTGGCGCTGGCGCTGCGACAGTTCCAGCGCATGGCGGCGCAGAGCCGGAAGATCGTCACCGGCCTGCAGGCCGAAGATTCCGAATATCGAACACATGGGGGGAGCTCCTGTTGGGGGAATTTCACGGGTGGGAGGGTGTTCGACCGGCCATCCAGGCCCGGGTGGGGCTGCGCCCGGGCACAAAAAAACCCGCATCGACCGATGCGGGTTTTCTGGTGTCCGGGCGTGTGTTGCTGTCTATCTACCCAGGGCGCAGTCCCGCATCGGCCGCGCACGATTATTCGCGCGCAGATTATTGCGGTTGTTGCTATTGACGGCGGTGGCCAGGCGGATCGACATGGCATCGACCCTACCCCGGATTCCGGCGCTGCGCAACCGTTGCATTGGCAACCAGGTGAAGGTGTGCCGACCAACGGTCGGCACCCAGCAGTCGGCACTCACAGGGGGAGCGCCGGGCCGTGCCCGGCGCCATGCCTCACGCCAGCAGCCGTTCCACCAGGCGCTGGTAAAGCCCCGGCAACGCTTCCAGATCATCCACGCGCACGTTCTCATCCACCTGGTGGATGCTGGCGTTGACTGGCCCCACTTCGATGCACTGCGCACCCAGCGGCGCGATGAAGCGTGCATCGGAGGTGCCGCCACCGGTGCTTTCCTCAGGGGCACGACCGATGTGCTCGGCCAGCACCGCGCGTGCGGTGGCGCGCAGCGTGCCTTCCGGGGTGTAGAACGGCTCGCCACTGCGATGCCACTTCAGCGCGTACTGCAGCCCGTGCCGGTCCAGCAGCGCGGTGATCTCCGTTTCCAGCTTCGGTGCATCCCAGTGCGGGTTGTAGCGGATGTTGAAATCGACCTCCAGCTCCCCGGGAATCACGTTGTTGGCGCCGGTGCCGGCACGGATGTTGGAGATCTGCAGGCTGGTCGGCGGGAAACTCTCGTACCCCTCGTCCCAGCGTCGCGCCGTCAGCTCGGCCAGGGCCGGCGCCGCCAGGTGGATCGGGTTGCGTGCCTTCTCCGGATACGCCACGTGGCCCTGCACGCCCTGCACGCGCAGCTTGGCCGACAGGCTGCCGCGACGCCCGACGCGCAGCAGGTCGCCCAGCGCCGCTGTCGATGATGGCTCGCCGGTAATGCACCAGTCGATGCGCTGGCCGCGCTCGGCGAACAGGCGCGCGACGTGGCGCACGCCATCGATCGCGTCGCCTTCCTCGTCGCTGGTCAGCAGCACCGCCAGCGTGCCGGGGTGATCGGGATGCGCGGCGACGAACTGCTCGGCGGCCACCACGAACGCGGCCACGCTGCCCTTCATGTCGGCGGCGCCACGGCCATACAGCACGCCATCGCGGATCTGCGGCGTGAACGGATCGCTGGTCCAGGCCTCGCGCGGGCCGGTGGGCACCACGTCGGTATGGCCCAGCAGCACCAGCACCGGCGCACCCTGGCCGTGGGTCGCCCACAGGTTGTCGACCTCACCCAGACGCAGCTGGTCACAGTGGAACCCTGCCTGCTTCAACCGCGCCGCCAGCAGTGCCTGGCAGCCGGCGTCGTCCGGGGTAACCGAGGGGCGCGCGATCAGCTCGCAGGCCAGGTCGAGGACGGCACTCATGACTGGCCCACGCCGAAGCGGGCCTTGAAGCCGTTGTCACTGAAACCCTGGCTGGCCTTGCCGTCGGCCGTGACCACCAGCGGGCGCTTGATCAGCTGCGGGTACTCGCGCAGCAGCAGCTTCCATTCGGCCTCGGAGTCCGCGGCCTTGCGGTTGTCCGGCAGCTGCCGCCAGGTGGTGGAGGACTTGTTCACCATCGCCGCCAGCCCCCCCAGCTGCGCGGCCCATTCCAGCAGCGTTTCCGGGCTGGGCTTGTTGTCGCGGTAGTCGACGAAGGTGTACGGCACGCCGAAGCGGTCCAGCCACTTGGTCGCCTTCTTGCAGGTATCGCAGTTCTTCAAACCGTAGACAGTGGTGCTCATGGCCATCTGTGATGCTGGAAAACAGAGCGGCAGAATCTCACAACAGGCGTTCGGGCACGACCCTGAACGGCACGGCACGGTGGGTCGCCTGCCACAGCGCGGCGCACGCGGCAGGCGCGGCAGCATCCGCCCGAACAGGACGTCGGAGGGATGCCGGTAGCTCGCGTACTGCGCCGGATCCTCCGGCGCAGTCACCTTCAGTCGGCCAGGCCGCGCAGCAGGTCGTTGACGCTGGTCTTGCTGCGGGTCCTGGCATCGACCTGCTTGACGATCACCGCGCAGTACAGCGAATGGGTACCGTCCTTGCTCGGCAGCGAGCCGGACACCACCACGCTGTACGGCGGGATGTAGCCGTAGCTGATCTCACCGGTGGCGCGGTTGTAGATGCGGGTGCTCTGGCTGAGGAACACGCCCATGCCGATCACGCTGTGGTGGCCGACCACCACACCCTCAACCACTTCCGAGCGGGCACCGATGAAGCAATGGTCCTCGATGATGGTCGGGCTGGCCTGCAGCGGCTCCAGCACGCCGCCGATGCCGGCACCGCCGGACAGATGACAGTGCTGGCCGATCTGCGCGCAGGAACCGACGGTGGCCCAGGTGTCCACCATGGTGCCTTCGCCGACATAGGCGCCGATGTTGGTGAAGCTCGGCATCAGCACCACATCCTTGCCGAAATACGTGCCACGGCGAGCAATCGCGCCCGGCACCACGCGCACGCCGCCTCGGCGGAACTTCGCTTCGTCATAGCCGGCGAAGCGCGATTCGACCTTGTCCCAGAACGGTGCCGGGCGTGCATCGACCACCGCCATGTCGTTGACACGGAAATACAGCAGCACCGCCTTCTTCAGCCACTCGTTGACCTTCCAGCCGCCCTGGCCGTCCGGCTCGGCGACGCGGAATTCACCGCTCTCCAGGCCGTCGATCACACGGTTGACCAGCGGCCTGGTCGAGCCTTCCAGTTCGTGCAGGGTCAGCGTGGCGCGGCGTTCGAAGGCACTTTCGATGCCGAACTTCAGTTCTTCCACGCCCGGCGCGGCCGGCTTGCGCAGCGACTTGCGGGCGATGGTTTCGGCGCGTGCGGCTTCTGCGCTCTTGGCCGGGGCCTTCTTCGGTGCCGCCACCTTCTTCGCCGGCGCCTTCACCACCGCGGCTTTCTTCGGCGCGGCAGCCTTCTTCGCGGCCGGCACGGCGGCAGTTTTCTTGGCCGCTGCGCTCTTGGCGGTGGCAGCAGTCTTCTTAACAGGCTTGGTGGCCATCAGGCGGGGTCTCCGGCGTTTCGATCAGGGTCCAGGCAGGCCAGCATCGCGTCATGCAGCTGCTGCCGGGCAGGTTCAGTCAGGGGGAGGTCGTGTTCGTCACTGATCACGAAGGTGTCTTCGGCGCGTTCGCCGAATGTCGCAATGCGCGCATCATGCACGCGCAGGCCCTGGTTGCGCAGCACGAACGCCACATCGGCCAGCAGGCCGGGGCGGTCGGGGGCGACCAGGGCAAAACGGGTTGCGCCCGGTTCATCGCGGAATTCGATGCGCGGCGCAAAACGGAAATGACGCAGCTGCCGCGGCACCACCCGGCGTGACGGCCGAAGCCGCGCAAGGTCGCCACTCAGGGCCTCGCGCAGCGCCGCTTCCAGATTGGCACTGTTGCCATCGGCAAACGTGTCGGCCGGGTTCACTTCGAAGGTATCGAAGATGGTGTCGGCCGGGCCGTCCAGCACGCGTGCACGGTGGATCCCGTAGCCCTTGCGGTCCAGGGTCATCACGATCGCGGCGAACAGGCCGTCGCGGTCGGGCGAGTGCACGAACACTTCCAGCGCGGGGTCGTCGACACTGATCCGGCGGACCTTGACCAGGGTCTGGCCCTGCTTCACCGGCACCAGCGCAGCGGCCTGCCAGGCCAGCTGCTCGGGGCGCAGGCGGATGAAGCCCTCATCGGGCATCACCGCGAACTGGCGGTCGATGGTGGCATCGTCGTAACCCTGCTCGCGCACCAGTGCGCGCACGCTGTCACGCGCCTCGGCCACACGCTCGGCGGCGGGCACCGGATGCTCCAGCCCTTCGCGCAACGCGCGCCGGGTGGCGAAGTAAAGGTCGGCCAGCAGGCGATCCTTCCAGGCGTTCCACAGTTTCGGGCTGGTGCCGGCAATATCGGCACAGGTCAGCAGATACAGGTAGTCCAGGCGGTCGCGGCTGCCGACCAGGGTGGCGAAGCGATGGATCACCACCGGGTCGGCAATGTCCTGCTTCTGCGCGGTCACCGACATGCGCAGGTGCTGTTCGACCAGCCAGGCGACCAGTTCGGTATCGGTGCCACTGAGCGCATGTGCCTGGCAGAACGCGCGCGCGTCCACCGCACCCAGCTCGGAGTGGTCGCCGCCGCGGCCCTTGGCAATGTCATGGAACAGGCCGGCCAGCAGCAGCAGCTCCGGCTTGCGCAGGCGCGGCCACACTTCGTGCGCGATCGAGAAGCGCTCGTCGGCACGGCTGCTGGCGAACAGGCCGATGTTGCGCAGGACCATCAGCGTGTGCTGGTCGACGGTGTAGACATGGAACAGGTCGAACTGCATGCGCCCGCTGACTTGGGCGAACGCGGGAATCCACTGGCCAAGCACGCCCAGCCGCGCCATGCGCGAAAGCGTGTCGACCGGGCGCTGGCCACGCAGCAGGGCAAGGAAGTGCTCGCGTGCGTCGGCGTCGGCCTGGTCATAGGCCGGCAGCAGCGGCAGCGACTCGGCCAGTGCACGCGCGGTCAGCGAGTGCAGGCCGCGCACCTGCGGGTTGTTGGCCCAGCTGGAAAACAGCGCGAACACTTGGCCAATGTCGCCCTGCGGCCAGTCGGCCTCGTTGGCGGCCAGGTAGCCACGACGCAGGGAAAAGCCCACGGTCAGCGGCTCCGGCTGCGCCTCGCCGTCGAACTGCTCCTCGAAGCGCTGCAGCAGGCGGTCGCTGATCCGCCGCACCACCAGCGCGGCGCGGTAGAAGCCCTGCATCATTTTCTCGACACCGAGGCTCTCGGCGTCGTCTTCGAAGCCCAGGCGCGCGGCGAGGGTCTTCTGGTAATCGAAACGCAGGCGCTCTTCCGGGCGACGTGCTACCAGGTGCAGGCCAAACCTCAGTCGCGCCAGCACGGCACGTTCGCGCTTGAGCGCCGCGGCTTCGTCGGCACCCAGATGGCCGAGCCCGACCAGGGCTTCCAGGTCGCGCACGCCGAACGCGCGCAGTGCCATCCAGCCCAGCGTGTTGAGATCGCGCAGGCCACCGGGGCCATCCTTCAGGTCCGGCTCCAGGTTGTCGGCGGTATCACCGAAGCGCTGGTGACGGTTGCGCAGCTCTTCCAGCTTGGCCAGGAAGAAAGTGCGTGCCGGCCACAGTTCGCGATCGTCGATGGCCTCGCGCAGCGCGCGGCGGGCGGCGTCATCGGCCAGGATCGGACGCGCCTCGATCAGCGCGGTCAGCACGGTCTGGTCAGCCGCCGCCTCGCGGCACTGCAATGCAGAACGCACCGCATGGCTGACCGCCAACCCGCAGTCCCACAGCAGCGCGAACAGCCGCGCCAGGGCCGCTTCGTGCGCCAGTTGCGCCGGCGGATCGCCGAACACCAGCAGGTCGATGTCCGATCGCGGGAACAGTTCACCGCGGCCATAGCCGCCCACCGCGAACAGCGACAGGCCGCTGCCGGCCGGCAGGCAACGCTGCCACGCCAGGCGGATCAAGTGATCGGCAGCGCGCGCACGCAACGCCAGCAGGCGCTCGATGTTGTCGCCCTGGTCGAAACGGCGGTACAGGCGTGCGTCGGCCTGCTGCAGCGCCTGCCGCGCCGCAGCAGCCCAGTCCGGGTCGTTGAGCGACGCGGCCGGCGTGTCCAGCAGCGAACTCGCCGGCAGCATCGTCAGGAAACCTGCGACTCGCCCGGCGACAGGGTCAGCACGTCGACGCCGGTCTCGGTGACCGCGACCATGTGCTCCCACTGCGCCGACAGCTTGCGGTCCTTGGTCACCACGGTCCAGCCATCCGGCAGCACCTTGTTGTAGCGGGTGCCCTCGTTGATCATCGGTTCGATGGTGAAGGTCATGCCCGGCTGCAGCACCAGGCCCTGGCCCGGGCGGCCGTAATGCACCACCTGCGGCTCATCGTGGTAGACCTTGCCGATGCCGTGGCCGCAGTACTCGCGCACCACGCTGAAACGCTCGCCTTCGGCATAGCTCTGGATGGCATGGCCGATGTCGCCCAGGGTGGCGCCCGGACGCACGGCGCGGATACCGCGCCACATGGCTTCGTAGGTGGTTTCCACCAGGCGGCGGGCCATCACCGACGGCGTGCCGACGAAGTACATGCGGCTGGTGTCGCCGTGCCAACCGTCCTTGATGACGGTGACATCGATATTGATGATGTCGCCATCCTTGAGCACCTTCCCTTCACTGGGGATGCCGTGGCAGATGACATTGTTGACCGAGGTGCACACGGTCTTCGGGAAGCCGCGGTAGCCGACGTTGGCCGGAATGGCGCCCTGCACGTTGACGATGTGGTCGTGGCAGATGCGGTCCAGCTCCTCGGTGGTGACACCGGGCTTGACGTGGGGGGTGACGATGTCCAGCACTTCGCTGGCCAGGCGGCCGGCGATGCGCATCATCTCGATTTCCTGCGGGGTTTTCAGATTCACGCTCATGGCACCCATTATCGCCGATCCGGCCGCAATCTGAACGAACGCCACCCAACTGGCATTCCGGGCCATGCACCGGGCCATGCACGCTTTCGGCAAGGAAAATGAAAGCGTGATGCCCTCCACCCTTTCGCCCGCCTGTTTATCACGGATTACAGACACTTACGCCACCTAAGCTGGGGTCACCGTCGCCGAAGCGGTGCCGATCGTGCCGCCTTCGCCTTGTTCAACGGACCTTCGGGTCAGGGAGGTTGTCCATGCGATCCGCGCTTCGTTCTCCGCTTGCCTGGGCCTTCGCCGGCCTCCTGCTGTCCAGCCCGGCCCTGGCCGCAGATACCACCACCTTCAACGTCACGCTGGTGGTCACCAAGGCCTGCACCATCACGGCCGCGGCCGCTACCAACGTCGACTTCGGCACGGCGGCGTCGACCACCGCCACGCCCACCCTCGGCCAGGGCACGGTCACCGCGCAGTGCTCGGCGCTGACGCCGTACACGATCGCGCTGAATGCGGGCGCCAACGCGGGCACCGCCAACGACGTCACCACGCGGCGCATGAAGAACACCAATGCCGCCGTGACCGCCAACAACTATGTCGGCTACCAGCTCTACCAGGATGCCGCGCATACCCTGGTCTGGGGATCCACAACCGGCACCAATACCCAGGCCGGCATCGGCACCGGCCTGGCCGTGCCGTACGTCGTCTACGGCCAGATCCTGAACCTGAGCACCAACAACCCGGCCACCGGCAGCTACCTGGATACGGTTACCGCCACGATCACCTATTGATGGAGCACGCCCGCATGGCCGGACCCCGCCCGTGGCGCGCCATCGGCGTGGCGCTGCTCGCCCTGTGCCTGCTGGCCACCGCCACCGCCGGCGCCACCAGCCTGCAGGTCGCGCCGACCAGCCTGCAGCTGGAGGCGCGCCAGCGTGCGGCTGAGCTATGGCTGACCAACAGCGGCACCGCGCCGGTAAAGCTGCAGGTGCGCGTGTTCCGCTGGGTGCAGCAGGACGGCCAGGAACGGCTGCTGCCCACCGATGAGCTGATGGCCACACCGCCCATGCAGGAACTGGCCGCGGGCCAGCAGCAACTGGTGCGGGTGATGCGTCCGGACATCGAGCCACCGCCTGCACAACGGCACTACCGGTTGATCGTCGACCAGATCCCGGACCTGGCCACGCGTGCCGAGGGCATGCAGTTCGTCCTGCGCTATTCGATCCCCGTGTTCGTGCAGCCTTCGGCCGGCGCCCTCGCCCCACAGTTGCAGGCCCGCCTGGTGACACTGGCGGATGGCCGCAATGGCGTGGAGGTGGCCAATACGGGTGACAGCTACGCGCAGATCGCCGATCTTGCGCTGGGCAGCGCCACGCGTCCGCGCATCGTCCATCCCGGATTGCTGGGCTACGTGCTGCCGGGCCAGGTGATGCGCTGGCCGATCGAGCGCGTGGCGATCGACCGCGACAACGACCAGATCACGGCCAAGCTCAATGGCGAGTCGGAACAGACGCCACTGTCGCCCCCACCGGCTCGCTGAGGCCTTGATGGGCGCGTTGCTGGCTGCCCTGGCTCCCGCGGCGACCGAGGCCGCCGATGCGTCCGGCGCGGCCGTTGATGTCTCCGGCGTGTCGGCCGATGCCACCCTGCCGCCCCCGACCCCATTGACCGCCAGCCAGACGCTGTACCTGGATGTGTCGCTCAACAGCACGCCACGCGGCCTGCTGCCGTTCATCGAGAACCGCGGCCGGCTTCAGGCCAGCCCCGAGGTGTTGCGCCAGCTCGGCTTCAATGCCAGCGGCGAGGTACCGGTCTACCTGGACCAGATCAGTGGCGCGGTGGTGCGCTACGACGCGCACATGCAGACCCTGGCGCTGGATGTGCCGCTGGACCAGCTGACCCTGCCGACCACGGTGCTCAGCCGGCCGCAGGCGCGTGCGCCGACTGGCACTGCCTCGCCGGGCGTGCTGCTCAACTACGACGTATACGGCAGCCGGGTGGACACGCTCGGCAACCTCAGCCTGAGCTCGGAGCTGCGCGTGTTCGGCATCGGCAACGGGACTTTTGAGAACACCGCCATCAGCCGCCGCTACCAGCAACCCGGTGATCGCCGTTGGCGCGGCGAAAGCGTGCGCCTGGACACCCGCTGGAGCCTGGACTTCCCCGACAGCGCAACGACGCTGGAGGTCGGCGACTTCTACAGCGGCTTCGTCGACTGGACCCGGCCAGTGCGCCTGGGTGGCGTGCAGATCGGTCGCAACTACGGGCTGCAGCCCTATCGCGTACTGACGCCCACGCCGAGCTTCCTCGGCCAGGCCGTGGTGCCCTCCACGGTCGAGCTGTACGTGGATGGCCTGCGCCAGTACAGCGGACAGGTCCCGGTCGGTCCCTTCCAGCTGGCGGCACAGCCTGGTATCAGCGGCACCGGCAATGCGCAGGTGGTGGTAACCGATGCGTTCGGCCGCATGCAGACACTGGATTTCAGTTTCTATGGCACCCAGCAACTGCTGGCCAAGGGCCTTTCGGACTGGTCGGTCGGCGTCGGCCAGCTGCGCGAGGACTTCGGCCAGCGCTCCTTCGGCTACGACGATCGCTCGGTGGCCAGTGCCAGCTGGCGCGGCGGCATCAGCGATGCCTTCACTGGCGAGGCGCATGCCGAAGGCGGCGGCGGCCTGGCCCAGGCCGGCATCGGCGGCTGGTGGCTGCTCGGCGCTGCCGGCGTGTTCAATGCGGCCTATGCACGCAGTGATTACCACGGCCTGCGGGGCGGGCAATGGGCGCTGGGCTACAGCTGGAACAACCGCCGCTTCAACGTCAATCTGCGCAGCGTGCGCAGCCACGGCGACTACCGCGACCTGGGCGCACTGCAGGGCAACCTGCCACCGAGCATCAGCGAGCAGGCCACCCTCGGCCTGGACCTGCTGCGGCTGGGCACGCTCAGCGCAAGCTACCTGCGCCTGCGCTACCCCGACGGCGACGACAACCGCTACGCCAGCCTGTTCTGGTCGCGCAGCTGGAGCCAGCGCTGGTCGGCCTACCTGTCGATGAACCAGAACCTGGACCAGAGCGACGACCGCAGCATCTACCTGTCGCTGACCGCCAGTCTGGGCAACAACCGCCAGGCCAGCCTCTCGAGCCAACGCAACGGCGACAGCCAGAGCTGGGTCGCGGACGTGACCCAGCCGGTGCCCGGCGATGGCAGTGCCGGCGGCGTCGGCTGGCGCGCACAGCTGCGCCATGGCGAGGACGGCAATGGCGGCCTGGCCGAGGTCGGCATCCTCAACGATACCGGCCGCTATTCGTTCGGCGCCTCGCGCCAGGGCGGGCTGAACTATGCCTACGCCAGCGCCAGCGGCAGCGTGGTGTGGATGGGTGGCCACACCTTCGCCACGCGCGAAGTGTCGGACGCGTTCGCGGTGATCAGCACCAGTGGCGTCGGCGGCGTGCCGGTGCGGCTGGAAAACCGCCTGATCGGCGTCACCGATGATCGCGGCCTGCTGCTGGTCAGCCCGTTGCTGTCCTGGCAGCGCAACCGGGTCTCGATCGACACCCTGGACCTGCCCGAGGACATGCGTGCCGACCGCATCGAGAATTGGGTGACCCCGCGCCAGCGCGCCGGCACCCGGATTGCCTTCGAGCTGCGCTCGCGACCGTCGCTGAGCCTGACCCTGCTGGCAATGGACGGGCAGCCGCTGGAGGTGGGCAGCGAGGTGCAGCTGCCCGATGGCCGCCAGGCCACGGTCGGCTATGACGGCCTGCTGTACCTGGAAGACGTTGCCGCCGGCAGCGTGCTGTACGTCACCACCAGCCGCGGCCCCTGCCGGGTGAAGGTCCCCGACCCGCCCAGGGTGGTGGCGACCGGCGCGCGGCCGAAACCGGCGCCGCTGCAGTGCATTCCGGAGGTGGCGCCATGAGGACATTGCTGCTCGGCCTGCTGCTGTTCGCTGGCCTGCTGGCGGCAGCACCGGCCCGCGCCGTCGCGGTCTGCACCGCGGTCGCCAATCCAACGCTGCCGTTCGGCAACATCAACAGCAATGCGCCTGGCCCGAGCACGGCCAACCTCAACATCACGGTGACATGCACCACCGCCGCGCTGAGCGCGCTGGCCACAACCGGTGTGCGCGTCTGCGTCGGCATCGGCGCAGGCAGTGGTGGCGGCAGCAGTTCAAGCTGGCGGACGATGAAGACCAGCAGCAGCGACAGCATGAACTTCCAGCTCTACAACTCCTCGGACTTCAGCCAGGTGACGGGGTTGGTCCCGCGCGGCACGCCCCCGGCACAGGAACTGACCATGACCTACAGCGTGCCGCTGGTCGCCGGCGGCAGCGGTGCGCAGTCCGTGCAGCTGTTCGGGCAGATTCCGGCCAACCAGATCCTGGCCTCCGGCGCCTACAGCAGCACCTTCAGCGGCGCCGACGTGGTGTTGACCTGGGCCTGGAACGAGGTCCTGCTCGGCAATGCCACAGTGCCCGCCACCTGCAACGGCGGCGCCACCGGCACCAACAGCGCAAGCGCAGCCTTCAGTTTCACCGCCACCGCCAATGTGCTGCCGCAGTGCGGCAGCTACGTCACCACCGACATGAACTTCGGCAACGTCACCGGCGGCATTCCCGCCAACATCGACCGGACCGCCACGCTGACACTGACCTGCCTGAAGAACACCGCCTTCCAGGTCGGACTCAACAACGGCCGGAACAACCCTGCCGCGACCAGCATCCGGCGCATGGCCACCACCATCGGCGGCAGTACCTACTACCTTCCCTACGAGCTGTACAGGGACTCGGCTCGGAGCCTGCGCTGGGGCAATACGTTGACTGTCGACACGGCCAGCGGCACCGGCACCGGCAGCGCACAGCAGCTGACCATCTACGGCCGGGTGCCACCGGTCACCGGCCAGCCCCCGGCTGGTACCTACAACGACCTGGTGACGGTGACGATCACCTATTGACCGGCGTGCCGACCAACGGTCGGCACCCACCGGACGAAGGCCGTGCCGAGCGCCGGCTCGGCGCTACAGTTCCGGCACATCCCGCCGATACCGCGCAGCAAGTCTTTCAGCATGGTGGATGGCAGGTGGTTCGCACATTTTCGATCGCGGCGATGCTGGTCGCCAGTACGCCGGCCTTGGCCGAACCCAGCAGCTCCCTGCAGATCCGGCTGACCGTGGTCGACTCCTGCAGCGACGACACCGGTGGCGCGCGCTGTACGGCGCCGCACCAGCGCAGCGATACACCCCAGCTGCCATCCCAGGTGCGCGAGCTCGCACCACCGGCGACGGACGAGAACGCAACACCCGCCGTGACCCGCATCTACTGATGCGCGCGCTGCTGATCCTGCTTGCACTGCTCGCGCAGCCGGCTGCGGCGCTTGAGGTGTTGCCTACCACCCTGCAGCTGCCGGCCGAAGGCGGCCGCGCCGAGCTGTGGCTACGCAATCCCGGGCCCGGCCGCTGGCAGGGCCACGTGCAGGTGCTGGCCTGGGATCAGCAGCTGGACGCCGAACGACTGCAGCCCAGCGACCAGATCCGGGTCAGCCCGACGCGGCTGGATCTCGCCCCGGGCGGTACGCAGCGCGTCTGGCTGCTGCCACGCGATCCGGCCGCGGCAATGGGTGAACAGGCCTACAGGATCGTGCTGACGCCGGCGCTGGCAGGGCTGCCGCGCTACTCGCTACCGCTGTTCCGGGGCGCCGCGGCGCCAGTGCTGCACGCCCGCCTGCAGGGTCGGATCGAGGCCCTGGGGTCGCAGCCTGTGTTGCGACTCAGCAACTGCGGTACGCTGCACGGCCGCCTGCACGACCTGCGCTTCATCGCGGCGGACGGCCAATCGACAGTGCTGGTGGGCGGGCTGGCCGGCTACATCCTCGCCGGCCATGAACGACGCTGGCCCCTGCCCGCCCGCGCGGACAGTTACGCAGGTGGCCGCTTCCGGGCACGCCTGCAGGACGGCCGCGAGGTCGATCTGGCCGCATCTGACCCCGCAATTGCAGCGAGCGCCCGCAGCGGGCTATAATCGTCCGGATTCCTGCCGCCTGCGTGCGCGGGAACCCGTCCACACCGGACGTCACCGGTGAATCCACACCTGCTGCCCCCATCCGTGCCGGGGTGCTCCGCAAGGAGTTCGGCCACGGAGGCAACAGGGAAGCCCAACCCCGGAACCGATCGCGCTTCCACGCGTCCCGCATACCTATTCCCGCGGGCGGAATCGCTGGTTCCATATCAGGAGTATTGCAATGCCCCAGGTCACCATGCGTCAGATGCTGGAAGCCGGCGTCCACTTCGGCCACCAGACCCGCTACTGGAACCCCAAGATGGCTCCGTACATCTTCGGCGCCCGCGGCAAGATCCACATCATCAACCTGGAAAAGACCGTCCCGCTGTTCAATGACGCGATGAACTTCATCTCGTCGGTTGCCCAGAAGCGCGGCACCGTCCTGTTCCTGGGCACCAAGCGCAGCGCCCGCGAAACCATCAAGGAAGAAGCCGAGCGTTGCGGCATGCCGTTCATGAACCAGCGCTGGCTGGGCGGCACCCTGACCAACTTCCGTACCGTCAAGCAGTCGGTTGCCCGCCTGAAGGAACTGGAAGCCGGTGAAACCGACGGCACCTTCGAGAAGCTGGTCAAGCACGAAGTGCTGGGCCTGCGTCGCGAGCGCGACAAGCTGGAAGCCTCGCTGGGCGGCATCAAGGACATGAACCGCCTGCCGGACGCGATCTTCGTGATCGACATCGGCCACGAAGACATCGCGATCAAGGAAGCCAAGAAGCTGGGCATCCCGGTCATCGCCGTGGTCGACACCAACTACAACCCGGAACTGGTTGATTACGCCATCCCGGGCAACGACGACGCCATCCGCGCTGTGCAGCTGTACGCCCGCGCCGCTGCCGACGCCGTGCTGGAAGGCAAGGCTGCTGCTCCGCACGCCGCTTCGGTGCGTGAGGAAGAGTTCGCTGAAGCCGCTGCCGAAGGCGAAGAGAAGCCGGCCCGCCGCGCTCCGGCCAAGAAGGCTGCCAAGAAGGGCGACGACGCCCAGGCCTGATCCAGGCCACAGGGTGGACGCCCGGCGTCCACCCTCCTGCACGCAGCCCTTGGCGCGTGACAGGACCGTGTCACACGGGCCGGCCACCATGCCGGCCCAACCCCTTTCTTTCGTGAGGTAATCCCGTGGAAATCACTGCTTCCCTGGTCAAGGAACTGCGCGAGCGCACCGGCGCCGGCATGATGGAATGCAAGAAGGCGCTTACCGAAGCCAACGGCGACATCAACGCCGCTGCTGAAGCCATGCGCAAGTCCGGCGCTGCCAAGGCCGACAAGAAGGCTGACCGCGTGGCCGCCGAAGGCCGCCTGGGCCTGGCCCAGGATGGCGGCAAGGCCGTGCTGGTCGAAGTCAACTCGGAAACCGACTTCGTCGCCAACGACGACAACTTCAAGACCTTCGTCAACGCCGTCGCCGCTGCCGCCCTGGCATCGGGCGCCAACGACGTGGAAGCCGTGAAGGCTGCCACGCTGGCCGATGGCCGCACCGTTGAAGAAGCCCGCGCCACCGCCGTGCAGACCCTGGGTGAGAACATCCAGATCCGCCGCATGGTCAAGGTCGACACCACCGGCAACATCGGCGCCTACGTCCACACCAACGGCAAGGTCGGCGTGCTGGTTGACCTGATCGGCGGCGACGTCGAGCTGGCCCGCGGCCTGGCCATGCACGTGGCCGCGCTGAAGCCGCCGCACAACAAGGCTGCGGACGTTCCGGCCGACTTCGTCGAAAAGGAAAAGGAAATCGAGCTGGCCAAGATGTCCGAGAAGGACAAGGCCAAGCCGGCCGAGATCCTGGAAAAGATCATCAGCGGCAAGATCAACAAGATCGTCAGCGACGTGACCCTGTACGGCCAGACCTACGTGCTGGGCGACACCACCGTCGAGCAGGTGGTCAAGGCCGCTGGCGCCGATGTGGCTGGGTTCAAGCTGCTGATCGTCGGCGAAGGCATCGAGAAGGTGGTGGAAGACTACGCCGCCGAAGTTGCCAAGGCGATGCAGGTCTGATTCCAGCCCTCCGGCTGTGAAGCGACCAGAAGGAGCCGCGGGAAACCGCGGCTCTTTTTTTGTACCCACTGCATCGGCGGGTGGGCACCGTTGGTGCGCGCACTGACGCCAGTCACAGCCCGATATCAGGGCTCTTTGCGTTGCGCGCGAATCAAGCCGATACTCGGCGCAGGGAATCCACAGTCGCGTAGCAGGAAGGAAAATCGCAGACTGTGATGCATTCCTAGGTATTCTTGTCCTAATGGAATTGAACGACCCGACATGCCTCCCGAGCTGACAGCTGCCCTGGCGCTCTGCCGCAACCTGCCCTCGCCACCCGGTATTGCCCTGCGCATCATCGAGCTGGCACAGGACCCGGAAGCGGATATCGCCACCGCCGCCGACATCATCGCCATCGACATGGCGCTGAGCGCTCGCATGCTGCGCATCGCCAATTCGCCGCTGTACGCCAGCCGCCGCCGCATCGAGAACCTTGGCCAGGCACTGACCATGCTCGGCCTTAACGCCACAATCAGCCTTGCCCTGGGTTTCACCGTCACCCAGGGCCTGACCGGCGGCGCAGGCGCCGACCACGACCTGCGCCAGCGCGCGTGGAAGCGCAGCATTCTCAGTGCACTGGCCGCCAGCCAGCTGGGCCAGGCCCGCGGCCTGCGCCGGCTGGAGGAACTGATGCTGGCCGGGCTGCTGCAGGACCTGGGCGTGCTGTGCCTGGCCCAGGCCGAATCGGAGCGTTACCTGCCGCTGCTGCGCGAAGCCCGTGACAACACGGACCTGGTCGCCCGCGAACGCGACGCGCTCGGCTGCAGCCACGCCGATGTCGGCGCCTGGGTGGCCGAGCAATGGGGCCTGCCACGCTATCTGGTTGAGAGCATCAGCCACAGCGAGGACGACGACGCCGCCGATTCGCCGTTCCAGGCCTGCGTGCAGCTGTCCGGCGCCGTTGCCGACATCTGGCTGGACGATGACGCCGATGCCGCCCGCGAGCGCGCCCTGCACCAGGTGCATGAACGGCTGGAACTCGACAGCGCCCGTTTCGACCAAGTGCTGACCCGCATCAGCGAGGCCCTGCCGGATATCGCCAGCCTGTTCGAGGCCGGCCTGAACTCGCCCTCGCGGGTCCGCGAGCTGATCGACCACGCGCAGGAGCTGGCCACCCTGCGCAACCTGCGCGAGCTGCAGGATGCCGAGCAGGCACGCCGCCGCGCCGACGAATTCGAGGCGCGGGCCAAGCGCCTGGCTGACCAGGCCCACCGCGACGCCCTGACCGGCGTGCTCAACCGGCGCCAGCTGGAGGCGGTGCTCGAGCAGGAGTTCCTGCGCGCCGGGCGTCAGGGCTGGCCGCTGTCGGTGGCCTTCATCGACCTGGATGACTTCAAGAAGATCAACGACGCCCACGGCCACCTGACCGGCGACGAGGTGCTGCGCGCCTTTGCCGGCAAGCTGCAGGGCCAGCTGCGCCATAGCGATACCGTGGCCCGCTTCGGCGGCGAGGAATTCGTCGCGCTGCTGCCCAATACCAGTGAGTCCGTGGCCCTTGACGTAATCCGGCGCGTACTGGCCAACATCGTCGCCACGCCGATGGCCGAACTGGAGGGAGGGCCGCTGTTCGTCACCTTCTCCGCCGGCGTGGCTACCCAGGGCGGCTACGAGCGCTTTGCCGACGTGCAGGACCTGCTGCGCGCCGCCGACGACGTGCTGTACCGCTCGAAGAACCTGGGCCGTAACCGGGTGATCGCCCGCTCCCCCGGTGCGCTCGGCCACGACGAGCTTTCAGCCACCGCCGGCGCCGAGCTGGGCTGAACGGGACGCCCTGCATGACCGGGGCGGATGGCAGGATTTCGCGCCGCAGTGCACAAAACACTTTGGCCCTACGCCGCATGCGCGTAGAATCCCCCGCGATTTCCACGCACCCGAGGTCCCCATGTCCAAGCTTGCCTATCGCCGCATCCTCCTGAAACTGTCCGGGGAGGCGCTGATGGGAGATGAGGACTACGGCATCGACCCGAAGGTCATCAACCGCCTGGCCCGTGAGGTCATCGAAGCCCAGCAGGCCGGTGCCGAAGTGGCACTGGTGATCGGCGGCGGCAACATCTTCCGCGGCGCCGGCCTGGCCGCTGGCGGCATGGACCGGGTCACCGGCGACCAGATGGGCATGCTGGCCACGGTCATCAACGCCCTGGCCATGCAGGACGCCCTCGAGAAACTGGGCGCCAAGGCCCGCGTGATGAGCGCGATCAAGATCAACGACGTGTGCGAGGACTACATCCGCCGCCGCGCCATCCGCCACCTGGAAAAGGGCCGCCTGGTGATTTTCGCCGCTGGCGTCGGCAGCCCGTTCTTCACCACCGACTCCGGCGCCGCGCTGCGCGCGATCGAGATCGGCGCCGACCTGCTGCTGAAGGCCACCAAGGTCGATGGCGTGTACGACAAGGACCCGAACAAGCACAGCGACGCGGTCCGCTTCGACAGCCTGAGCTACGACGAAGTCATCCGCCGCGGCCTGGAAGTGATGGATACGGCGGCCTTCGCGCTGGCCCGCGACAGCGACCTGCCGATGCGCGTGTTCGACATGGGCCAGCCGGGTGAGCTGCTGAAGATCCTCAGCGGCGCGAACATCGGCACCCTGGTCCAGGGCCGCGACCCGGCCTGAGCCTGAGCGCCAGGCGAGCTCCGGGCCGATTCAGGCCCGGCAGCGTCCCGTATTCGCCTATAATCGCCCGATTCCAGTTACACCCAGGACCCGGGGATGCTCAACGACATCAAGAACAACGCGCAGACGCGCATGGCCAAGAGCATCGACGCTCTGAAGCACACCCTCACCTCGATCCGCACCGGCCGCGCCACCCCGGCCCTGCTGGACCGTGTCACGGTCAGCGCCTATGGCAACGCCAGCACCCCACTGAACCAGGTCGCGTCGATCTCCAACGCCGACGCGCACTCGCTGCTGGTCACGCCGTTCGACAAGGGCATGATCAAGGAGATCGAAAAGGGTCTCTACAACGCCGAATTCACCCCGAACACGCTGGGCACTGCGATCCGCATCAACATGCCGCCGCCGACCGAAGAGCGCCGCAAGGAGCTGGTCAAGCAGGTGCAGAAGGAAGGCGAAGGCGCGAAGATCGCGATCCGCAACATCCGCCAGGACGCGAACAAGGAAATCGCCAAGCTGGTCAAGGACAAGGCGATCAGCGAAGACGAGAAGAAGCGCGGTGAAGACGACATCCAGAAGTTGACCGACACCAACATCAAGGACGTCGACAAGGTCGTTGCCGACAAGGAAAAAGAACTGCTGTCGGTCTGAAGTCGATGCCTTCAGTCCCACCTCCGTTGCCGGCCGCCCTGCCCCGCCACATCGCCATCATCATGGATGGCAATGGGCGCTGGGCACAGCAGCGCCGTCGTCCGCGCGTGATCGGCCACCGGGCCGGCGCGCGCGCGGTCAACCGCACCATCGAGCGCTGCCTTGAACTGGGCATACCGGCGCTGACCCTGTTCGCGTTTTCCAGCGAGAATTGGGGCCGGCCGCAGGAAGAAGTCGATGCCCTGATGAAGCTGTTCCTCGGCGCGCTCGACCGTGAAGTGGACGAGCTGCATCGGCGTGGCGTGCGCGTTCGCTTCATCGGCGAACGCGAGCGCTTCGGTGCAGGGCTGGTCAGCCGCATGCAGCTGGCCGAGCAGCGCACCGCCGACAACACCACCCTGACCCTGTCGATCGCCGCCAGCTACGGTGGCCGCCAGGACATCGCCCGCGCCGCGCGCGCCCTGGCCGTCGAAGTGGCGGCCGGTCGCCTTCTGCCCGAGCAGATCGATGAATCGCTGCTGGGCAGCCAGGTGGCCCTGGCCGACCTGCCACCGCCGGACCTGTTCATCCGCACCGGTGGCGACACCCGCATTAGCAACTTCCTGCTGTGGCAGCTGGCCTATACCGAGCTGTGGTTCACCGATGCCCTGTGGCCGGACTTCGATGCCGGGCAGCTGCAGCAGGCGCTGGACGCCTATGGCAGACGTGAGCGTCGTTTCGGCCTGACCAGCGCCCAGATCGCCGCACTGGCCACCGAGACTTCCAGCCCATGACCAAGATCCGAGTCCTTGCCGCGCTGATCATGGCGCCGGTCGCCATTGCCGCGATCCTGCTGCTGCCGACCCAGTGGCTGGCAGCGGCGGCCGCTGCGGTGCTGCTGATCGGCCTGTGGGAATGGCTGAAGCTGGCCGGCATCGAAGACACCCTGGCGCGTACCGTGCTGCTGGTACTGAACCTGCTGCTGATGGTGCTGCTGGTCTGGGCCGATGGCAGCACGCTGGTGCTGTTCCAGATCACCACCCTGGCCGGCGTGGCCTGGTGGCTGGCCGCGCTGGTCTGGTTGCGCTTCTTCAACTTCGGTGCGCAGCCGTCGGCACCCTCGCGCATCGTGAAGATGCTGGCCGGTACGCTGGCCATCGTTCCGGCCTGGGCTGCGCTGGTGCTGATCCATGCCGGCGGCGATCCGCCGGGCAGGCAGGGCCACCTGTGGCTGCTGGCTGCGCTGGCACTGGTCTGGGCGGCCGATTCGGGCGCCTATTTCGCCGGTCGTCACTTCGGCAAGCACAAGCTGGCCCCACGGATCAGCCCCAACAAGACCTGGGAAGGCCTGTTCGGCGGCCTGCTGGCCGGTGTCGCCGTGGCCCTCGGCCTGGGCTGGCTGGCCGGCATCGACGCCGGGCACCTGCCAGGCCTGCTGATCACCTCGGTGGTGGCCGTGTTCGCCTCGGTGCTGGGTGACCTGTTCGAAAGCCTGATCAAGCGCCACGCCGGCGCCAAGGACTCCGGAAACCTGATTCCGGGCCATGGTGGTGTGCTCGATCGTGTCGACGGTGTCCTGGCTGCCGTGCCGGTGTTCGCACTCGGCAAGGAAATCTTCGGATTCTGACCATGAATGCTGTCGCAGACCTGCGCCGGGTCGCCGTGTTCGGCGCCACCGGCTCGATCGGTGCTTCCACGCTGGACGTGATCGCCCGCCACCCACACCGCTACCAGGCCACGGTGCTCGCTGCCGGCCGCCAGGTGCAGGCGCTGCTGGCACTGTGCCGCCAGCACAGGCCAGCGCACGCGGTCATCGCCGACGAAGCGCTGTTCACCGAACTGCGCGACGGCCTCCGCGATGCGGGGCTGTCCACCGAGGCGCATGCCGGCCATGCCGCGCTGGACCAGTTGGCCGCCAGTGACGCCTGCGACACCGTGGTCGCCGCGATCGTTGGCGCGGCCGGGCTGTCTTCCACCCTGGCCGCAGCCGCCGCGGGCAAGCGCATCCTGCTGGCCAACAAGGAATCACTGGTACTGGCCGGTGAGCTGCTGACCCGCACTGCTGAACGCGCGGGCGCCGAGATCATCCCGATCGACAGCGAACACAGCGCAATCTTCCAGTGCCTGCGCTCACGCGATGCCAGCGTTGATGGCGCCGGCGTGCGCCGGATCCTGCTGACCGCCTCCGGCGGCCCATTCCGTGGCCGCAGCCGCGACGAACTGGCCCAGGTCACCCCGGCCCAGGCCGTTGCCCACCCGAAATGGTCGATGGGGCCGAAGATCTCGGTCGATTCGGCGACGTTGATGAACAAGGGTCTGGAAGTCATCGAGGCCCACCACCTGTTCGGCGTACCCGGCGAACGCATCGAGGTACTGGTGCACCCGCAGAGCCTGGTCCATTCGCTGGTCGAGTTCGTTGACGGTTCGACCCTGGCACAGATGGGCCTGCCGGACATGCGCACCACCCTCGCCGTTGGCCTGGGCTGGCCGCAACGCATCGAATCGGGCGTGGCCGGGCTGGATCTGCTGGCCCAGGGCCGGCTGGATTTCGAGGCCCCGGACACGGACGCGTTCCCCTGTCTGGCGCTGGCCTGGCAGGCCATGCAGGCCGGCGGCACCGCACCGGCGGTGCTGAACGCCGCCAATGAAGAGGCGGTTTCAGCGTTTCTTCAGGGCCGGATCGGTTTCCTGACCATCCCGAAGCTGGTTGCTAACGCTCTTTCAACACTGCCGACCCAGCCAGCCGATACACTGGAGGTCCTGTTGTGCGCCGACCAGCGGGCACGCCAGCTCACCCTGAACGCCATCGACGCCGCCTGAACGACTGCCTCGCCCAGCATGACGCCGCCGCCCCTGCCCGCCATTGTGAGCCTGCATGACTGACTTCATCGGATCGGTCTGGTGGATGATTGTCAGCCTCGGGCTGCTGGTCACGTTCCACGAGTTCGGGCATTACTGGGTCGGGCGCCTGTGCGGGGTCAAGATCCTGCGCTTCTCGGTCGGCTTCGGCCGGCCGCTGTGGTCTCGCCGGGACAGGCACGGCACCGAGTTCGCCATTGCCGCCATCCCGCTGGGCGGCTACGTGAAGTTCCTCGACGAACGCGAGGTTGAAGTCCACCCCCACGAGCGCGGCCAGGCCTTCAACCACAAGAGCGTCTGGCAGCGCATTGCCATCGTTGCCGCCGGCCCGATCGCCAACCTGCTGCTGTGCATCCTGCTGCTGTGGGCGATGTTCGTGATCGGCAAGCAGGATTATTCGCCGACGATCGGCCGTGTCAGCGGCATCGCTGCCAGTGCCGGGCTGGCCAGCGGTGACCGCGTGCTGCGCGTGGACGAGCGCCCGGTCGTTACCCTCGGTGAAGCCAGCATGGCGCTGACCGCGGCCGCGATGGACCGCCGCGACGTGAGGCTGGAGGTGCTGGATACGGCTGACCAGGTACGCATGCGCACTCTGCCGCTGTCGCAGCTGCCGGCAGGTTTCGATGAGCGGCGGGTGCCGATCCTGGCCGGCCTGTACTGGCAGTCGTGGCTGCAGCCGGCGCTGGTCGACTCGCTGACGCCGGATTCGGTGGTGGCCGGGCAGCTGCAGCCGGGGGACCTGATCGTGGCCATTGATGGCCAGCGCATCGATGGTGCCGATCAGGTCATCGGCGAGATCCAGACGCTGGGCCGCGCCGGCGGCCCTGGCATGATCGAGGTCCTGCGCGGCGGTGAACGCCTGGCGCTGGAAGTCACCCCGCGCCAGGGCAAGGATTCCAGGGGTGAACCGACCTGGCAGATCGGCGTGCAGTTCCCGACTTCGTTCAGCCCTCCCTACGACACCCTGCTTCGCTATGGCCCGCTCGACGCGGTCACCGTGGCTGTGCGCGAAACCGGCCGCCTGGCGGCAGATTCGCTGGGCATGATGGGCCGAATCGTCACCGGCAAGGCCTCGCTGCAGAACGTGTCCGGGCCAGTCACCATCGCCCGGGTGGCCAATGTCTCGGCCAAGCGCGGCCTCGACTGGTTCCTGCAGTTCCTTGCCCTGCTGTCGCTCAGCCTGTGCATCATCAACCTGCTGCCGATCCCGATCTTGGACGGCGGCCACCTGCTGTATTACCTTATCGAGTTGGTCAAGGGCAGCCCGCTGAGCGAGCGTGCCATCGCCGCCGGCCAGTACATCGGCCTGGCGTTGCTGGCCGGGCTGATGGGGTTGGCGTTCTACAACGACATCCTCGGCCTGGTCCCGCGATGAACTTTTCCACGTTGTTGCCGTCTACAGCGTCGGCATCCCGCACCAATGAAATCGACCTTCCTACCGGACGTGACATGACGCGACTCCCCAATCGCCGCCTGCTGGCCCTCGCCCTTGCCGCCGTCACCGGCGCCCCCGCCCTGGCCCAGGCAGCCGAGCCCTTCACTGTCAGCGACATCCGCGTCGACGGCCTGCAGCGCATCAGCTCGGGCACGGTGTTCACCTACCTGCCGGTGGAACGTGGCGAGACGGTCACCGACAGCAAGGTCGGCGAGACGATCCGCGCCCTGTACAAGACCGGCTTCTTCGAGGATGTGCAGCTGGACCGACAGGGCAGCATCCTGGTAGTGACCGTCAAGGAACGCCCGGCGATCAACAAGCTGACCGTGACCGGCAACAAGGACATCAAGTCCGAGCAGCTGCTCAAGGGCCTGTCCGACATCGGCCTGACCGAGGGCGGCACCTTTGATCGGCTGAGCCTGGACCGCGTGACCCAGGAACTTCGCCGCCAGTACAACGACCGCGGCAAGTACAACGTCGAGATCACCCCCACGGTGAGCCCGCTGGACCGCAACCGCGTGGACATCGCCATCGCCATCAAGGAAGGCAAGGCGGCCAAGATCCGCCACGTCAACCTGGTGGGCACCGAAAAGTTCGAGAGCAAGGACATCCTGGAAACCTGGGAGTCCAAGGAGCACAACTGGGCGTCCTGGTACCGCCGTGACGACCAGTACTCCAAGGAAAAGCTGTCCGGCGACCTGGAAAAGCTCAATTCCTGGTACCTGGACCGCGGCTATGTCGACTTCAGCATCGATTCGACCCAGGTGTCGATCAGCCCCGACAAGCGCGACATGTTCCTCACCGCCGGCGTGGCCGAAGGTGCGCAGTACAAGATCTCCGAGATCAAGGTCAGCGGCGACACCATCCTCCCGCAGGAGGACGTCGAGCGCATGGTGATCCAGAAGTCCGGCGATACGTTCTCGCGTGCGCTGCTGGAGTTCAGCTCGGACACCATCACCAATTCGCTGTCCAACATCGGCTACGCGTTCGCCAAGGTGAACCCGATCCCGACCACCAACCGCGCCGAGCAGACCGTGGCGATCAACATGCAGGTCGTGCCCGGCCCGCGCGTGTCGGTGCGTCGCATCCTGTTCCGCGGGAACACGCGTACGTCCGACGAAGTGATGCGTCGCGAAATGCGCCAGTTCGAGAACAGCTGGTACTCGCAGGCCGCGATCGATCGTTCCAAGATCCGCCTGCAGCGCTTGGGCTACTTCGAATCGGTGGACGTCGAGACCCCGGCCGTCAGCGGCAGCAACGACCAGGTCGACGTCGTCTACAACGTCAAGGAAACCACCTCGGGCAGCTTCGTGTTCGGCCTGGGTTACTCGCAGTCCTACGGCATGACCACGTCGGTGCAGCTGTCGCAGAACAACTTCCTCGGCGGCGGCAACCGCGTGTCGGTCGAAGCCTCGCGCAGCAGCTACCTGCAGCGCTACGGTTTCAGCTACACCAACCCGTACTTCACCGATGACGGCGTGTCGCTGGGCTACAACCTGTCCTGGCGCGAACTGGATTACTCCGACTTCAACACCGCGCAGTACAACAGCACCAACGGTGCCGCGCAGGTGGTGTTCGGCGTGCCGCTGACCGAGACCGACACCGTCTCGCTGATGTTCGGCATCGACAGCAACCAGATCACCACCTACGAAGGCTCGACCCCGCAGTCGATCATCGACTACATCAACGCCGTCGGTAAGCGCACCTTCCATGCCTGGCGCACCGAGCTGGGCTGGGCGCGCGACTCGCGCAACGACTACTTCATGCCGACCCGCGGTACCTACCAGCGCGTGGGCCTGGAAACCACGCTGCCGGGTTCGACCATCGAGTACTACAAGCTGAACTACCAGATCAGCAAGTACTGGCCGATCATGCCGTCGCTGGTGATCAACACCCGCGCCGAAATCGGCTACGGTGATGCCTACGGCAAGGACTACACCCGTACGCTGACCAATCCGGATGGCACCACCCGCACCGTCACCGCCAGCGGCCTGCCGTTCTTCGAGAACTTCTACGCCGGTGGTACCAACTCGGTACGCGGCTTCGAGGACAACACACTCGGCCCGCGCGAAGTTACCCGCGGCTACCCAGAAGGCCAGCCGCTGGGTGGCTCGCTGAAGACCGTCGGCTCGGTGGAGGCCTACTTCCCGCGCCTGTTCGACAGCCCGTCGGCGCGCGTGTCCGCCTTCGTCGACTTCGGCAACGTGTATACCGGCGTGGACAACTTCAAGGCCAACGAGCTGCGCGTATCCACCGGTGTGGCCCTGCTGTGGCGCGCCCCGGTCGGCCCGATCTCGATCAGCTACGCCTTCCCGCTGAAGAAGGAAGACGATGACAAGATCGAGCGCCTGCAATTCACGTTCGGTGGCCAGTTCTGAGGAACTCTGTTCCTCAGAACTGATCCACCTCCGGTGAATTGCCCGCGCATTTCACCTATCCCCCGCGCCGCTGGCGCCCCCTTCAACAAAGGGGGGCTCTCCACCAGACGGGGCGCGAAGCGCCGGGCATTGCCCGGCGTTTTCGTTTTACTTGCTCGCCGCCCTTACTTCCCGCGCTCGCGTGAAATCATCTGGTGATGGCGCAGGGGGCTGACCAGGACCGTTGGCGCCATGGGCCCGAGGCATGCCTCGGGCGGGTTGGGCAGGACGCCCAACCCCGGTCTTGCCGTGTGCGCAGGACAGCGCACACGAGCAAGGCGCCATCGAGCACCATGGAGGGGCTTTTGCGTGTCCTGGCCAGGGCCACCCGCCGCCTCCCACCGTACCCGGCAGGCGCCAAGCCCTGCCCCCCCCCGCATGACCGCAATGGCGTCACACGTTAAACTCCCGCCGTGAATACTCCCACCTACACCGCCCAGCAACTCGCCGAGCAGTTCGGCCTGCAGGTCCATGGCGACCCCGCCACCGCCATCCATGGCGTGGCCACCCTCGCCCATGCCGGTCCTGGCCAGCTGACCTTCCTTGCCAACCCGCGCTACCGCGCCCAGCTGGCCGACAGCCAAGCCTCGCTGGTGGTGCTGCGTGCCGAAGACGCCGAGTCCGCTCCCGGCGCCGCGCTCGTCGCCAAGGACCCGTACACCACCTTCGCCAAGATCGCCGCGCTGTTCGACATCGCGCCGACCCGTCCGCCGGGCATCCACCCCAGCGCGGTGATCGACCCCAGTGCCCAGGTTGCGGCCAGCGCGCACATCGGTCCGTTCGTCTCGGTCGGTGCGCGCAGCGTGGTCGGCGAGAACTGCATCATCGGCGCCGGCAGCGTGATCGGCGAGGACTGCAGCCTGGATTCCGGCTGTGAGCTGATCGCCCGGGTCACCCTGGTCACCCGGGTCCGGCTGGGCAAGCGCGTGCGCGTGCATCCCGGTGCCGTGCTCGGCGCCGACGGCTTTGGCCTGGCGATGGACGCCGGCAAGTGGATCAAGGTGCCGCAGCTCGGCGGCGTGCGCATCGGCGACGATTGCGAAATCGGCGCCAACACCTGCGTCGACCGTGGCGCGCTGGAAGACACCGTGCTGGACGAAGACGTACGCCTGGACAACCTGGTGCAGATCGCGCACAACGTGCAGATCGGTGCGCATTCGGCCATCGCCGGTTGCACCGGCATCGCCGGCAGCGCCAAGATCGGCCGCTATTGCCTGCTCGGCGGCCACGTCGGCGTTGTCGGCCACCTGGAGATCTGCGACAAGGTCGTGATCACCGGCAAGTCGGTGGTCCGCAATTCCATCCATGAGCCGGGCGAGTACTCATCCGGCACCCCGTTGACCGACAACCGTACGTGGCGCAAGAACGCCGCGCGTTTCAAGCAGCTGGACGCATTGGCTCGCCGCGTCCTGGCTGCTGGCAAGGAGAAAGAATGAACGATTCGCTGCAGCTTCCGATCGACGTCTGCCAGATCCAGGAACTGCTTCCACACCGCTACCCGTTCCTGCTGGTGGACCGGGTGCTTGAACTCGACGTCGAGGCCAAGCGGATCCTGGCGCAGAAGAACGTCAGCATCAACGAGCCGTTCTTCCAGGGCCACTTCCCGGGCCGCCCGATCATGCCCGGCGTACTGATCATCGAAGCGCTGGCGCAGGCCGGCGGCGTGATGACCCAGCTCACGCTTGGCCGCGATGCGCAGTCCAAGCTGTTCTACATGGTCAAGGTGGAAAACGCCCGCTTCAACAAGCAGGTCGTCCCCGGCGACGTGCTGATGCTGGACGTGCAGATGAAGCGCCTGATCCGCAACATGGGCTGGTACTACGGCGAAGCCAAGGTCAACGGTGAAGTCGTCGCGTCGGCCGAGGTCATGTGTGCCGGCGCCAAGGGCTGATCCACTGGAGGCAGCAATGACTGACAACGCACCGCGGATCCACCCCACCGCCGTCATCGACCCGGCCGCACGCCTGGCCGACGATGTCCAGGTGGGCGCCTTCACCCTGATCGGCCCCGACGTTGAAATCGGTGCCGGTACGGTGGTGGGCCCCCATTGCAGCATCCACGGCCCGACCCGGATCGGCCGCGACAACCGCTTCGTCGGTCATGCCGCGATCGGTGGCGAGCCGCAGGACAAGAAGTTCGGCGGCGAGCGCACCGAACTGGTGATCGGCGACCGCAACGTGTTCCGCGAGTTCGTCACCCTGAACCGTGGCACCGGCGGCGGCGGCGGCATCACCACCATCGGCAACGACAACTGGATGCTGGCCTACACGCACGTGGCGCACGACTGCCATGTCGGCAATTTCTGCGTGTTCTCCAACAACACCACCCTGGCCGGCCATGTGACCGTGGGCGACTACGTGATCATCAGCGGCTTCGCCGGTGCCCACCAGTTCTGCCGGATCGGCGCGCATGCCTTCCTCGGCATGGGCGCGCTGACCAATGGTGACGTACCGCCGTTCACCATGGTCGGTACTGATTCGCTGGGACGCCCGCGCGGCATCAACAGCGAAGGCCTGAAGCGACGTGGCTTCGACGCTGACCGCATTTCGGCCATCAAGCGTGCCTACC
Organism: Stenotrophomonas sp. YJH_SMC_27; assembly: GCF_059369815.1. Taxonomy (NCBI): domain Bacteria; kingdom Pseudomonadati; phylum Pseudomonadota; class Gammaproteobacteria; order Lysobacterales; family Lysobacteraceae; genus Stenotrophomonas; species Stenotrophomonas sp. YJH_SMC_27. The sequence goes on from NZ_JCAFTA010000001.1 coordinate 83,658, forward strand.
GCACGCTGTACGTGGCGGGCCTGCCGCTGGCAGAGGCCAAGGTGCAGCTGACCGAGCAGGCGCGTGACAGCGACGACGTAAAGGCGATGCTGGACTTCATCGAGCACGCCGAGAGGCCCCTGCTGCGATGAGCAGCACGACCGGCCAGGCGCCGGCCGGCGCCGCAGTGATCCCGCTGGCCTCGATGACCGGCAGCGTCCCGGCGCAACGGGTGCTCAGCGAGCGCCCGTTGCGGATCGCGCTGGTGGCCGGCGAGGCCTCCGGCGATCTGCTCGGTGCGGGCCTGGTCCGCGAACTGAAAGCGCGCTTCCCGAATGCCGAGTTCGCCGGCATCGGTGGCGACGCCATGCGCAGCGCGGGCTGCCAGAAATGGCACGATGCCAGCGAGCTGGCGGTGATGGGCCTGACCGAAGTGCTGCGCCACCTGCCGCGCCTGCTCAAGCTGCGTTCGGCGTTCCGCCAGCGTGCGCTTGACTGGCAGCCGGACGTGTTCATCGGCATCGACGCCCCCGACTTCAACCTGGGTATCGAGCGTTGGCTGAAGCAGCGTGGCGTGAGCACCGTGCATTACGTCAGTCCCTCGGTCTGGGCCTGGCGCGAAAAGCGCGCCGAGAAGATCGGCAGCAGCGCCGACCTGGTGCTGTGCCTGTTCCCGATGGAGCCACCGATCTATGCCAGGCACGGCATCGACGCGCGCTTCGTCGGCCACCCGATGGCCGATGACATTCCGCTGCAGGGCAATCGCGAGGAAGCACGCGCCGCGCTCGGACTGCCGGCCTCGGCCAAGGTGCTGGCAGTGTTGCCGGGCAGCCGCCTGGGCGAGATCTCGCGCCTGGGCGAACCGTTCTTCGAAGCCGCCTGGCAGGTCTCCGAACGCATTCCGGGCCTGCATGTGGTGGTGCCTGCCGCCAACCCGGCCTGCAGGGAACTGATCGAGGAACAGCTGTCGCGCTCGGCGCTGCCGGTGGCCTATTCGCATGTGCTGGATGGCCAGGCGCGCAACGCGATGATCGCCGCCGACGTGGTGGTGCTGGCCTCCGGTACCGCGACCCTGGAGGCCATGCTGGTGAAGCGGCCGATGGTGGTCGGTTACCGCGTCAACGAACTGACCTATCGACTGGTGAAGGCGCTCGGCCTGATCAAGGTCGACCGCTTCGCCCTGCCCAACATCCTGGCCGGGCAGGACCTGGCACCGGAACTGATGCAGCACGACTGCACGCCGGACAAGCTGGCCGCGGCCATCCAGCAGTGGTTCGACCACCCGCAGCGGGTGACCGATCTGCAGGATGCCTACGTGCGCCTGCACGAGCGGCTGCGCCGCAACGCCTCGGCGCGTGCCGCCGACGCCGTTGGCGAACTGCTGATGCGCGACCAGGCACAGGCATGAGCCGCCGTCACGCCGCCGCAGCCAGCCTGACCCTGTTCGACGGTGCGCCCGTGGTCGAGCCGGAGCGCCTGGTCGCTGGCGTCGACGAGGCAGGCCGTGGCCCACTGGCCGGGCCGGTCGCGGTGGCAGCGGTGGTGTTCGACCCGTCGCGACCACGGATCAACGGCCTGGATGACTCCAAGCAGCTGACCGCGGCCCGCCGCGAGCAGCTGCATGACCGCATCATCGAGCGCGCCCTGGCCTGGCATGTGGTGCTGGTGGACGTGGACACCATCGACCGCCTGAACATCTACCAGGCCACCCTGCAGGGCATGCGTGACGTCGTTGCAGCGGTCGCCCATGTGGCCGGCTTCGCGCGCATCGACGGCAACGTGGTGCCCAAGGGCCTGGCACTGCCGGCGCAGGCGCTGGTCGGCGGCGATGGCATCGACCGCGCGATCATGGCCGCCTCGATCCTGGCCAAGGTCTCGCGCGACCGCTACATGCAGGAGGTGCATGCCCGCCATCCGAAGTACGGCTTCGAACAGCACAAGGGCTACGGCACCCCGGCCCACCTGGCCGCCCTGCGCGAGCACGGCCCCTGCATGGAGCACCGCCGCAGCTTCGCTCCGGTGCGTGAGTGTCTGGACCTGACGCAGGCGGCGGCCATCGCCTGAGCCAGCTGGAGTTGTAGTGCCGAGCCCATGCTCGGCTGCTGTGGACAGCCGAGCACGGGCTCGGCTCTAAGAAGGCGGCCTCCCGCACGCCTGAATCCGGCGCCACGCCGTGCCCCTGTCAAGCCTTGTGGCAACCCCCTGCCCTCGCTACCCTGACCGGGCATTCCAGCGCTTCCCGACCCCGGCGACGAACCTCCGTCAGCACCCGGGGCCCGCGCGCTCCAACCTGGTCCGGCATGTCCAACTCCCGCTTCGTACATCTCCACGTCCACACCGAGTTCTCGCTGGCGGACTCCACCATCCGTGTGCCGGCCAAGCCGGACCAGGCGGACCCGAAGAAGGCCAAGCAGGCCAACCTGCTGTCGCGCTCGGTCGAGCTCGGCCTGCCGGCGCTGGCGGTGACCGACCTCAACAACCTGTTCGCCCTGGTCAAGTTCTACAAGGCCGCCGAAGGCGTGGGCATCAAGCCGATCGCCGGTGCCGACGTGCTGATCGCCGAGGAAGGCCAGGACCCGTGGCGGATGACCCTGCTGTGCCGTGATCGCGAAGGCTACCTGAGCCTGTCGCGGCTGCTGACCCGCGCCTGGATGGAAGGCCATCGCCCCGAAGGCGGCGTAGCCATCCACCCGGACTGGCTGAAGGCCGGCAACGCCAACCTGTTCGCGCTGGCCGGCCGGCAGAGCCTGGCCGGACGCCTGGCGCTGGACGGCAAGCATGAGCTGGCCGAGCAGCAGCTGGCCGACTGGCAACGGGTGTTCGGCGATGGCCTGCACCTGGAGCTGACCCGCACCGGCCGCGAGGGCGAGGAAACCTTCAACCAGTTCGCGCTGATGGCTGCGGGCCAGCGTGGCCTGCCGGTGGTGGCCAGCAATGACGTGCGCTTCCTGTCGCCCTCCGATTTCAGCGCGCATGAGGCGCGCGTGTGCATTTCCACCGGCCGCGTGCTGGACGATCCCAAGCGTCCGCGCGAGTACAGCGACCAGCAGTACCTGAAGTCGGCCGAGGAGATGTGCGCGCTGTTCGCCGACATCCCCGACGCGATCGACAACACGCTGGCGCTGGCCGAGCGCTGCAACATCGAGATGCGGCTGGGCACCTACTTCCTGCCCAACTACCCGGTGCCCGACGACGAAACGTTGGATACCTGGATCCAGAAGATGTCGCGCGAGGGCCTGGAAGAGCGCCTGGAGAAGAATCCGCTGGCGCCGGGCAAGACCCGTGAGGAGTACTTCGAGCGCCTGGAGTTCGAGCTCAACACCATCATCAAGATGGGCTTCCCCGGCTACTTCCTGATCGTGGCCGACTTCATCCAATGGGGCAAGAACCAGGGCATTCCGATCGGCCCCGGCCGCGGCTCGGGTGCCGGTTCACTGGTGGCGTGGGCGCTGAAGATCACCGACCTGGATCCGCTGCCGTACAACCTGCTGTTCGAGCGCTTCCTCAATCCGGAACGCGTGTCGATGCCCGACTTCGACATCGACTTCTGCATGGACCGCCGCGACGAGGTGATCGACTACGTCGCGCGCAAGTATGGGCGCGAGCGCGTCAGCCAGATCATCACCTACGGCACCATGGCCGCCAAGGCGGTGGTGCGCGACTCCGGCCGCGTGCTCGGGTTCCCGTACGGCCTGGTCGACGGCGTTTCCAAGTTGATCCCGAACATCCTGGGTATCCACCTGAAGGATGCGCTGGGCAGGGGCAAGGAAGGCCCGAGCTCGGAAATGGCGTCGCCGGAACTGATCCAGCGCTACGAGACAGAGGACGATGTCCGCGACCTGATCGACCTGGCGCTGCAGCTGGAAGACCTGACCCGCAACGCCGGCAAGCACGCCGGCGGCGTGGTGATCGGGCCCGAGCCGCTGAGCGAGTTCTGCCCGCTGTATGCGGAACACGACGAAAATGGGCTCGGCAAGAACCCGGTCACCCAGTTCGACAAGAACGACGTGGAAGAAGTGGGCCTGGTGAAGTTCGACTTCCTCGGCCTGCGCACGCTGACCATCATCGACTGGGCGGTGAAGGCGATCAACAAGCGCCACGAACGCGCGGGCATTCCGCCGGTCGACATTGCCGCGATCCCGCTCGACGATGCGCCCACCTACAAGGACATCTTCGCCAACGGCAACACCGGCGCGGTGTTCCAGTTCGAATCCTCGGGCATGCGCCGCCTGCTGAAGGACGCGCGCCCCGACCGTTTCGAAGACCTGATCGCGCTGGTGTCGCTGTACCGCCCTGGCCCGATGGACCTGATTCCTTCGTTCAACGCGCGCAAGCACGGCCAGGAAGAAATCATCTATCCCGATCCGCGCACCGAAGCGATCCTGAAGGACACCTACGGCATCATGGTGTACCAGGAGCAGGTGATGCAGATGGCGCAGATCGTCGGCGGCTACTCGCTGGGCGGCGCCGACCTGCTGCGCCGCGCGATGGGCAAGAAGGTGCCGGCGGAAATGGCCAAGCACCGTGAGATCTTCCGCGAAGGTGCGGCCAAGGGCGGCGTCGATGGCCCCAAGGCCGACGAGATCTTCGACCTGATGGAGAAGTTCGCCGGCTATGGCTTCAACAAGTCACACGCCGCTGCATACGCACTGGTCAGCTACCAGACCGCGTGGCTGAAGCGCCATTATCCGGCCGAATTCATGGCGGCCACGCTGTCTTCGGACCTGGACAACACCGACAAGGTGGTCGGCTTCCTCGACGAGGTGCGCAACCTCGGCCTGACCGTGCTGCCGCCGAAGGTGAACCAGTCGGCCTTCATGTTCGAAGCGGTCACCCCGGACACGATCCAGTACGGCCTGGGCGCGATCAAGGGCGTGGGCCAGGGCGCCTGCGAAGCGGTGGTCGAGGAACGACTGAAGGGCGGCCCGTTCAAGGACCTGCTGGACTTCTGCACCCGCGTCGGCTCGGCCAAGCTCAACCGGCGCACGCTGGAAGCGATGATCAACTGCGGTGCGCTCGATGAGCTCGGCCGCAACCGTGCCTCGCTGATGCTGCAGTTGCCGGAAGTGATCAAGGCCACTGATCAGATGGCACGCGAGCGTGCGTCCGGACAGAACTCGCTGTTTGGCGGGCCCGACCCGAGCACCGTTTCGATCCAGCTGGACCTGCCAGAAGCCGAAGAATGGCCGTTGCTGCAGCGCCTCAACGGCGAGCGCGACACGCTGGGCTTCTACCTCAGCGGCCACCCGTTCGATCCCTGGCGCGACGATGTGCGCGATCTGGTAGGCAACGACCTGGGTTCGGTGGAGAAAATCTGGAGCGCCAACAGCGGTGGCGGCGGTGGCGGCGAGAAGCGCTGGCGCCCGGAGGTGCAGACCGTGCTGGCAGGCCAGGTGGTCGGCGTGCGCCGCAAGGGCGAAAGCCAGATCTTCATCCAGCTGGAGGATGGCCGCGGCCGCGTCGAGTGCAGTGCGTTCTCCGATGCAATGGCCGAGTTCGGCCACCTGATGACCAAGGACCGCATCCTGGTGGTCAAGGGCGGCCTGCGCGAGGACGAGTTCAACGGTGGCTACGCGCTGCGCATCCGCCAGTGCTGGGACTTCGACGAAGTCTGCGCCAACTACGCCACGCGGCTGTCGCTGCGCCTGGACCTGCGCCAGCAGCGCCCGGTCTGGGAGCGCATCAATGCCCTGCTCGACCGCCATCGCCCGGGGCGCACGCCGCTGCGCCTGGACCTGCTGCTGAAGGGCCCGCACGGCGGTGTCGCCGGCATGCTCGATGTCTCCGGGCAGAGCGCGGTACGCATCGATTCCAAGCTGATGGAGGCGCTGCGCGCCGACCCGGCCGTACGCACGCTGAAGGTGCGCTACAGCCCGCCGTGGGCCAGCTGAGGCTGGCTCCTTCGTGTTCCTGTTTTCCCGTTCCAACCATCAAGGACGATCGCCCATGAAGACCCTGCTGTTTCCGTTCGTTGCCGCACTGGCACTGGCCGCCTGCTCGCCGTCGAAGATCGAGTTCCAGATCGACAACCCGACCGAGGCGCCGCTGGCGCTGAGCATCGACGGCCAGGACGTGCCAGTGGCCGCGCACGGCTCGCGCCCGATCTCGCTCGCCATTGGCGAACATCGCCTGCACACAGACGCGCTTGGCGACGTGCGCTTCATCGTCTACGTCGACGGTCGTGGCGGCCTGATCAACCCGACCCTGAGCGAGTACGTGATTGCTCGCGAGGTCTATGTCACCGACGAGAGCAAGCTGAAGAATTTCGGCGTCGGCAACAACGGGATCGAACTGGGCGGGGTCAACTTCGAAGGCCCCTTCGAGAAGCGCCACGACCTGTTCATCGACAAGACCTGGACCTACGGCGTGCGCGAACCCTTCCCCAAGGAAAAGGTGGTCGCCCACGTCGATTCCAGCGGCGGCCAGATCGTGGCCAAGGTGTTCACGGCCCCGGATTTCATCGCCTACGTCGAAGAAGGCATGGGCGAACCCGGTGCATTCAAGCGCCAACAGCCGGCCGGCTACGTGGCCCCGGCATTCAGCCTGGAACCGGCCCCGGCCAGCCTGCCGGCACTGGACCCCGCCTTCGAGGCGCACGCCGCGCCGCTGCGCGAGGTCTATGCGCGCTGGCTGAAGGCCACCACCGCCGATGAGCAGAAGGCCCTGCGCAAGCAGGACTTCGACGCGCAGATGGCCTTCACCTCGGCCACCGCCACCCTGGGCAGCGGCCTGGGCCGGGAGGCCAACGAGGCCTACAACGACTTCGTTTCCCAGCGCAGCCAGTTGATGGGCCGCAGCGCCCTGGTGGTGCCCTGAGCTGACTGGCGCCGCCTGCCCGGCTGCGTTACCGTCGCCTTCCAGACGAAGGCGTACGGGTGGTTTGCACGCATTCGGCTAGAATTGCCCCCTTCTTTACACGACGGCTTCCGATGAATCCGAACTACCTCGACTTCGAGCAACCCATCGCCGACCTGGAAGCCAAGATCCAGGAACTGCGCAACGCCAGTGCCGGGCCGGCGGTCAATGTCGAGGCGGAAGTGCACGCGCTGCAGGACAAGCTGCGCATGCGCACCGCGCAGATCTTCCGCAACCTGACCTCGTGGCAGGTGCTGCAGTTGGCCCGGCACCCATCGCGTCCGTACACCGCCGACTACATCCGCGTCATGTTCGATGAGTTCCAGGAGCTGGCCGGTGACCGCGCCTTCGCTGACGACAAGGCGATCATGGGCGGCCTGGCCCGCATCAATGGCCGCGCGGTAATGGTGATCGGCCACCAGAAGGGCCGCGACACCAAGGAAAAGATCAAGCGCAACTTCGGCATGCCCAAGCCGGAGGGCTATCGCAAGGCACTGCGCCTGATGAAGATGGCAGAGCGCTTCGGCCTGCCGGTGCTGACCCTGATCGACACCGCCGGCGCCTGGCCGGGCATCGACGCCGAGTCGCGCGGCCAGTCCGAAGCGATCGCGCGCAACCTGATCGAGATGGCCGAGCTGAAGGTGCCGATCATCTGCACCGTGATCGGTGAAGGCGGCTCCGGCGGTGCGTTGGCACTGGGTGTGGGCGACCGCACCGTGATGCTGGAATACGCGGTGTACTCGACCATCACGCCGGAAGGCTGCGCCTCGATCCTGTGGAAGGACGCCGGCAAGGCCAAGGAAGCGGCCGAACAACTGGGCCTGACTGCCCCGCGCCTGAAGAGCCTGGGCCTGGTCGACAAGGTCGTGCGCGAGCCGACCGGTGGCGCCCACCGCAACCCGACCCAGATGGCCAAGCGCCTGAAGGCCGTGCTGCTGAACGAGCTGGACGCGCTGGACAAGCTGTCCACCGAACAGCTGCTGGAACAGCGCTACACGCGCCTGCGCAGTTACGGCACGTACGAGGCAGCCTGATTCATCGGCTTGTTAATTTCTTGCTCGTGCAAGAAAGTAACCAAAGAACACGCCGCCGAACGCGAACCGGTGCTGTGCACCGGTTCCCTGCGCTTGTCGGTGAATCAGGGGACGGCGCCGAACTCGCTGCGCTCAGACATCGGCGCCTCTTCGCCCCTGTTTCACCTGCGATGCTCGGCTCTCTCATGGCGGATCTGGACATCAAAAGCCACAGCTGCACCCAGTAGATCCACGCCATGCGTGGATGCATCTGTGCGATGCGCCGCGCGCGCAGCGCGCCCCGTTCAGAACGGCTTGGCCAGCACCAGCCACACGATCGGAATGAACGCCAGCAGCGGGATCTCGTTGATCCAGCGCAGCGCGCGCGACGACGGCAGCGCCCGGCCCTTGGCCACGCCCTTGAGCAGGCGGCCGATCCAGCCGAAGTACACCAGCAGCACCACCACCAGCCCCAGCTTGGCGTGCAGCCAGCCGGCAGCTCCCGGAGCCACCATGGTCGGGAAATCGGGGATGACCTTGTAGCCCAGCCACAGCACCAGGCCGAGCAGGAACGCCAGGCCGAACATCGAGTGGCCGAAGCGGTACAGGCGCAGGCCCATCAGCTGCAGGCGCTCGCTCACCGCCGGCTGGCCCGCGGTCTCGGCCAGGTTCACCAGGATGCGCGGCAGGTAGAACACCGTGGCCATCCACGCCACCACGAACACGATGTGGAAGGTCTTGACCCAGTAGTAGCTCTGCATGCGCTCGCTCCGGCGGCTGGCGTAGGTTGGCGGCCATTCTCGCATGCCGTGGCGAAGCCGCCGCAGGCACGCCCGCCGCGACACATCGACGCATGGCGCGCCGCAACACCGTACGATAGGCGCCGTTTTCCCCGATCGCGCACCGCCCCATGGACAAGACCTACGACGCCGCCTACTTCCAACGCTGGTACCGCCGTGCCGACATCGGCGGCAGCGCCCGCCTGGCGCGCAAGGTTGCGTTGGCCGTGGCCAGCGCCGAGTACTACCTGGAGCGGCCGATCCGCAGCGTGCTGGATATCGGCTGCGGTGAAGGCGCCTGGCGCGCGCCGCTGCTGAAGCTGCGTCCGAAGGTCGAATATCTCGGCTTCGACAGCAGCGAGTACGCTGTGCGCCGCTACGGCAGGACCCGCAACCTGCACCTGGCCGCCTTCGGTGATTTCGCCTGGCTGCGGCCCTGCGCCCCGGTCGACCTGCTGGTGTGCTCGGACGTGATGCACTACGTGCCCGACCGTGAACTGCGCGCCGGCCTGGCCGGGGTGGCCGAGCTGACCGGTGGCGTGGCCTTCCTGGAGACCTTCGCCGCCGAGGATGAATTCGACGGCGACCACGAGGGCTTCCACGCCCGCCCGGCGCGCTGGTACCGCCGCACGCTGGCCCGGCACGGCCTGCAGCCGGTGGGGTCGCACTGCTGGCTCGGCCCCGCCCTGGCAGGCGATGCCGCCGCGCTGGAACGGATGTGAATCCGGATTCATTATTTTCAGGCAACTTAACCTGCGGGACGTCCGGATGGGATATGCTGCGCGGCAACATATGACCATACATATTCGGTCGTCATGCTCTATCAACTGCACGAACTGACCCGCAACCTGCTTGCCCCCTGGGTGCACCAGGCCCAGGCCAACGCCAAGTTCTTCGCCAACCCGGGCCACTGGTGGTCGCAGATGCCGGGTGCCGATCGCCTGGCGGCGGTCAACGAGTTGTTCCATCGCATCGGCAAGGATTACGAGAAGCCCGAGTGGGGCATCAACGAAATCGAGGTCGAAGGCGAGCGCGTGCCGATCGTCGTGCACGAGGAAGTAAGCAAGCCGTTCTGCAAGCTGCTGCGCTTCAAGCGCCACAGCAATGAAGCCGACCAGCTGCACACCATGCTCAACCAGCCGTTCGTGCTGGTGGTGGCACCGCTGTCCGGCCACCATGCCACGCTGCTGCGCGATACCGTGCGCACGCTGCTGCGCGACCACCGCGTGTACGTCACCGACTGGGTTGACGCGCGCATGGTACCGGCCAGCGAAGGCGAGTTCGGCCTGGACGACTACATCGCCTACATCCAGGAGTTCATCCGCCACCTGGGTGTCGAGCGCCTGCACGTGGTCAGCGTGTGCCAGCCCACCGTGCCGGTGCTGGCCGCGGTTTCACTGATGGCCAGCCGTGGCGAGCCGACGCCGCGCACGCTGGTGATGATGGGCGGCCCGATCGATGCGCGCTGCAGCCCGACCGCAGTGAACAACCTGGCCACGCAGAACCCGCTGTCGTGGTTCGAGAACAACGTCATCCACACCGTGCCGGCCAGTTACCCCGGCGCCGGCCGCCGCGTGTATCCGGGCTTCCTGCAGCACGCCGGCTTCCTGTCGATGAACCCGAGCCGCCACTTCAGCTCGCACTGGGATTTCTACACCGACCTGGTCAAGGGCGACCTGGAAGACGCCGACGCGCACCGTCGCTTCTACGACGAGTACAACGCGGTGCTGGACATGCCGGCCAAGTACTACCTGGACACCATCCGCGTGGTGTTCCAGGACTTCCTGCTGCCGCGTGGCGAGTGGGTGGTCAATGGCGAGAAGGTCGACCCGTCGGCGATCCGCGATACCGCGCTGCTGAGCATCGAGGGCGAACTGGACGACATCGCCGGCCTCGGCCAGACCGAAGCAGCGCAGGCGCTGTGCACCGGCATTGCTGCTGACCGCCGCGAGCATTTCATCGTCGAAGGCGCCGGCCACTACGGCATCTTCAGCGGCCGTCGCTGGCGCGAAGTGGTGTACCCGAAGGTACGCGACTTCTTCGCCGCGCATGCTGAAACCCCGGCGGCGAAGGCTACGAAGAAGAAGAGCAACGTCACCCTGTTGCGGCGAAAGGCGGGGTAACCAGGCCCTGGTAGATGCCAACCTTGGTTGGCGCTCTACCATGGATCCCGGCATCCGATCGATCGTGCCAACCAAGGTTGGCACCTACCGAAGCCTGGGCTCCCGCTTACAACCGCACCAGCAGGTTCTTGGCGATCAGACCATGCAGTTTGCCGATGCCGCGTGCCAGGTGCATGGTCAACAACAGCAGCAGTACGCCCACGGCGGCGATCACGATGCCCACCAGCGGCGAAGCGGCCATCGGCAACACGTTCACGCCATCGACGTACACGCCCGGAATGTCACCGCTGAACAGTGCGGCCACCGGTGCCCAGATGAACCCCAGGGACAGCGACAGCAACGTCACCGCGATGGTGAAGTAGACCACGCCCAGCGGCAGCATCAGCACGAAGTACAGCAGGGTCAGCCAGGTGCGGCCATCGGTGAACATGTCGCCGATGCGCTGCAGCCAGGTGCGGCTGCGGTCGGTGTAACGCGGGCGGCGCGGCATGCGTTCTCCCAGCAGCGCTTCCACCAGCCGTCCTTCCAGCAGCGCCAGCCCGCGCACCGAGCCGAAGAACAGCACGGTCAGCGGAATGCCCACGATCAGGATCAGCAGGCCCAGCGACAGCGACAGGCCGGTCACCACCCAGGTGAAGAAGAAGATGCCGGTGGCCAGCGACAGCAGCATGTAGAACAGCGCACCGTAGGTGTGCGGATCGGTCACCACGCCGAAGACACGCGCCAGCAGCGAACGCTGCACCGGCGCCGGCGGCGGTGAGGCCGGCTCGACGCCACTGGCTTCGGCCGCCGCACGCAGCACCGGTGCGGTATCCGCACGCGGCGTACGCAGCGCGCGGTTCACCGTCACTTCGGTCTCGCGGTAGATCTCGGCCACTTCGTCCGGCGCGCCATAGCTGCCGGCAACGTCGGCGATGACCTCGGCCTCGCTGCGGCCGGGCTGCGCGGCCAGCTCCGAGCGCAGGTACTCCTCGGCGTCGTACAGCGCGTCCTGCACCATCGCCGGATCGGCACCTTCCAGCGCCGCGCGCAGCTGCGCCAGGTATTGCGGGATGGTGGTCGGCAGGGCGCGGCCTGCCAGGCTCGGGTCGTTCATTGCGGTACCCCCTCCAACACGGAATCGACGGAATCGCGGGTGGCCTGCCAGGCCTGGCGCCATTGCGCCAGAACCTCGCGGCCACGTTCATTGATGCGGTAGTAGCGCCGGGGCGGACCACTGCTGGATGGCTCCACATGGCTTTCCAGCAGCCCGGCGCCCTCCAGGTTGCGCAGCACCGGGTACAGCGCGCTCTGCTTGCCGCTCAGCACGCCCTCGCCCACCCGCTCCAGCTCCTTGGCAATGAGATAGCCGTACAGCGGCTCCCCGGCCTGGGCCAGCACCGCCAGCAGGGCCAGCGACACCGTTCCGGCGCTGAGCTCCTTCTGGAACTTCTTCAGGTGGACATCGTCCTCGGACATGGCCGGCCCTCCACTACGTTGAAGTCCACAGTAGTGCGAAGTTCGGTATAGCGAATGTGTCGTTAGTCACTCTGCCGGTTGGCGCGACTGCGCGGCTCGCGCAGAATCGAACCCTCGTTCATGTTCCGGGGTTCCCATGCCGCACCGTCGTCGCCTTGCCCTGACCGCCCTCGCCCTGGCCTGCCTGCTGCCCTCGCTGGCCAGCGCTGCCGCCCCGTACCGCAGCCCGCAGCAGGTCCTCGACGCCTCGGCGGCCAGCGACTGGCGCACCCCGGACCCCGCCAACCTGCTGTACATGGACCTGCCGGCGGGGCGGGTGATCATCGAGCTGGCGCCGCAGTTCGCCCCCCGCCATGTCGCCAACATCCAGACCTTCGCCCACGAGCACTTCTGGGACGGCACCAGCATCTACCGCTCGCAGGACAACTTCGTGGTGCAGTTCGGCGATGCCGACGCCGATGACGCAGCCAAGGCCAAGCCGTTCGGCAGTGCCACGCGCAAGCTGCCGGCCGAGTTCGAGCGCGCCAGCGCCGGCCTGAAGGTCAGCGTGCTGCCGGACCGCGACGGCTGGGCCGCGCAGACCGGTTTCGTCGACGGCTTCCCGGTCGGCCAGGATCCGCAAGCCGGCAAGGCTTGGCTGGCGCACTGCTACGGGATGCTCGGCGCCGGCCGCAGCAACGAGGAAGACAGCAGCATCGGCGCCGAACTGTACGTGGTGACCGGCCAGTCACCGCGTCAGCTGGACCGCAACATCACGCTGGTGGGTCGCGTGCTGAAGGGCATGGAACTGCTCAGCGCGACGCCGCGCGGACCGGCGCCGATGGGCTTCTACACCGACCCGAAGCTGCGTACGCCGATCGTGTCGATCCGCCGTGCTAGCGACGTGCCGGTGGCCGAGCGCACGCCGATCCAGGTGCTGCGCACCGATTCGAAGACCTTCGCCGATACGGTGGAGGCGCGGCGCAATCGCGTGGATGATTTCTACAAGCGCCCGGCCGGGCATATCGATCTGTGCAATATTCCGGTGCCGGTGCGCTGATGGTTTCCTGCGCGTGACGCGTGCTGAAGGTGCTTCACTGTTCATGGGCGTTACTTTTCTTTGTACGCAAAGAAAAGTAACCAAAAGAAACGTTCCGCCGGCCGCGAGCCGGTGCTGCGCACCGGTGCCCTGCGCTCCTCGGCCCGTCGAGGGACGGCGCGGGAACTCGCTGCGCTCAGACACCCGCGCCTCTTCGCCCTCGCCGGACCTGCGGTGCTCGGCTCGCTCAAGGCGGATCCAAGATCAAAGGCAGAAGCGCTCGCTTCGCCCGCCGGGCCCGGCCCGGCACTACCAAGCATCGTCGTGCAGCTGTGGCTCTTGATCTTGAATCCGCCTTGAGCAAGCCGAGCATCGCCGGGGAATCAGGGGCGAAGAGGTGCCGATGTCTTGTAGAGCCGACTGTTAGTCGGCTGACCTCTGCACACCGTCCCCTGATTCACCGAGAAGCGCAGGGGACCGACGTGCGAAGCGCGGCGGCTCGCGACCTGGCGGCGCGTTTCTTTTGGTTACTTTTCTTTTCGCGCGAAAAGAAAAGTGACGCCCATGAACAGCGAAGTACCTTCAGCACGCGCCACGCGCAAAACGCCAACGCCTCAGCCCTTCTGACTCACCGCCACGCTCCCCAGAATCAACGCACCGGCAATCAACATCTGCAGCGTCACCGGCTCGCCCAGGAACAACCACGCGAACGCCGCGCCGAACAGCGGAATCAGGTAGGTCACCGTCGACGCCCGCGACGGGCCGATACGACCGATCAGGCGATAGAACATCAGGAACGCCAAGCCAGTGCAGGCCACGCCGAGGGCGATCGCCGCGCCCCAGGCCTTGGCCGGAATCGCCGCCTGCGGCCAGTGGCTGACCGCCATCGGCAGCATCCACAGCGAGGCGCAGGACAGCGTTGCCGCCGCAGCGGCGGCCGACGGCAACCCGGTCATGTGCCGCTTCACCAGGTTCACGCCCAGGCCGTACAGCAGCGATGCCGCCGCACCGGCCAGCACTGCGGTGCCGATACTCAGGCCGGAAACCTTGGCCGTGGCCAGCACCACCACGCCGGCGAAGCCGACCAGCAGCGCCCCGGCACGGCGCATGCCGATCTTCTCGCCGAAGAACAGGAACGCGATCAGCGCGGCGAACAGCACCGTCATCGCATTGCAGATCGCACCGATCGCAGCCGGCGCCTGCTCGGCGGCATAGGCAAACAGCACGAACGGCAGCGCCGAATTGATCAGGCCGATCGGCGCCAGCCACAGCCAGCGCCGCGGCGGGAACTGCGCGCGGGCGCGCCACAGGAACGGCAGCAGCACCAGCGCACCCAGCACCAGCCGCACCTCGACCAGCGCGAACGGGCCGAACGACGGCACCGCCACCCGCATGAACAGGAACGAGCAGCCCCAGATGGCGCCCAGCAGGGTCAATTCCAGCGGCGTGCGCCAATCGCGCTCGGCCGCCTGTGGGACCGCATTCATGCCTTGCCTCCGTACATCGTCAATTCTTCGCCAAGGCGGACAGGATCATGCGCAGACGCCCGCGGCACAAGCGCGTAGTATCGCTGCCAGCCACAAATATGGTTTGAGGCTCGACATGCTGCTACGCCCTTCCCTGCTACCCGCACTGGCCGTGTTCGCGGTCGCGGGGCGCCACCAGAACTTCGCCCAGGCCGCGCAGGAGCTGCACCTGACCGCCAGCGCGGTCAGCCACCACGTCCGCCGCCTGGAAGAAGTGCTGGAAGTACGGCTGTTCCTACGCCACGCCCGCGGCGTGCGCCTGACTGCCGAGGGCCGGCAACTGGCCGACGCCGCCAGCGCCGCCTTCACCGATGTCGCGGCCGTCGCCCATCACCTGCAGCCGGATGCCGACAGCGTGCCGCTGCGCATCACCACGCTGCGCTCGCTGTCCTACTGCTGGCTGCTGCCACGGCTGCCGCGCTTCACCCAGGCCTACCCGCACATCCGCATCGAGCTGCATACCGGCAGCGGGCTGGATCGCTATGACGACAACGGCCCGGAAGTGGGCATCCGCTACGGCCTGGGCCAATGGCCCGGCCTGCGTGCGCAGCACCTGATGGATGACTACCTGTTCCCGGTCGCCTCACCGGCACTGGCCGGCGTCGAAACGCTGGTCGATCCGGCGCGCATCGCCGACCTGCCGCTGCTGACCGACCTGTCGCCGCAGGGCTGGCGCGACTGGTTCCGCCACGCCGGCGTGCGCACGCCGTCGCCGCTGCCGCCGATGCACACCTTCGCCGACAGCACCGACGCGATGCGTGCAGCGGTGTATGGCATGGGCGCGGTGCTGGCGCGCACCCACATCGCCCAGCCCTACCTGCAGCGCTACGAGGTGGTGCGCCTGCCCGGCCCGGCGCTGAAGGCGCGCTATGCGTATCACGTAGTGCATGCCGAAGGACAACCGCCCAGCCCGGCCGCACGCCTGTTCATCGACTGGCTGCTGGAGCAGGCGCAGGACGAACGCACACCGATTCCGGCATTGCCGGACAGCCTGCTCGGGCGCTCGGCCACGCCCACCTGACTTCGCCCTCACCCATTCTTTGCCCGATGCTGGCTAGGCTGCAGGCAACTCCACAACGTACCTACGCCATGGCCATGCTGCGACTGCGCATTACCGGAACTGAAGACGACGCCCGTGCCATCAGCGACCTGCTGCTCGGCCTGGATGGCATCGAGCATGTCGAGGAAACCGACGACCTGATGCCGCACATGGACGACGACGACTCCAGCTCGGCCGGGCTGTCCGATGACATCGGCCCGGGCATCCACGAGCTGGAAGTGGAAGTGGGCAATGAAAGCACCGCGCAGAAGGTGCGCGACGCCGTGCAGGATCTGGCGCTGGAACTGGATGTGTTCGTCGAGTACGAAACCGACGAGGGCTGATGCCGGCGGGCTGCCGGCATCAGCCTTGACCTCAGCGGTTGGGCGGCAGCTTGCGACGGTGGCGACGCCACCATGCGCGCACGCCCCAGGCTGCGACCAGGGCCAGCACCGCCACCGGCAGCAGCGCGGCAACAGCACGAATCAGGAACGCCACGCTGGTGCTGAGAATGCTGCCCGACTCGCTCAGCGCCTCGCCGATCTCACTTCGGCTGCGTTGGCCCGAAGTGGTCTCGAAGTGCAGCGTCACCAGCTGGGTATCGATGCGCCGGCGCTGCTGCGCGGCGTCCTTGTTGGCCTGCTCGACACCCGCCTCGATCTCTGACAGGCGCGTGGTGATCGCCATCAGATCTTCGATCTTCAGGTCCTTGCGGTCCTGGTAGGACAGCAGGCGGGCGTGCTCCTTTTCAAGCCGCGCTTTGGTCAATGCCGTGTCGGCCACCGCCTGCGCGAGATCCTCGGCGCGCGTATTGCGGGACTGCAGCTTGCCGCCTTCACCGGCCATCGCGATCAGCGGCTCGGCGCCCTTCGGCGCGATGCGCACCTTGACCTCACCGCTGGGTTGCTCGCCACTGCGCTGGTCGACCTGCAATACCGCGCAGTCGCCGAACTTCGCGCTCTGGCAGGCTTGGGCGATCTGCTGGATGCGCGGCGCGATCTTTGCCGCCTCCAGCTGCACCTGCACGTCATGTTCATAGGCGAGGAACGCACCTTCTGGCGACGCGACGGCCGCTTCGGCGGCCGGGGCGCCCGCATCCGCGGCCATGTCGCCCTGCTTGGCGCAGCCCGCCAATGCCAGCAGCACCACCGGCATCGCCAGGCTGCGCGTCCAGGCGCGCGCGCCCGTCACAGCGCGGCTCCGTCGTAGGAGGTCACCGAAAGGCCAGCCAGATCGACCTGCGGCACGCAGCGCACGTTCACCGCCACCATCGGTGTGCCGCTACGCGGATCGACCGCTTCGCTGTAGGGGGCGACGCCACATTCGCGGCAGTGGTGATGGTCGATGTGGGCCTTGTTGAAGTGGTAGGTGGCCACGTCAGCCGGATCGGTGGTCAGCTGGAACGCCGCACGCGGGGCGAACCACAGCAGGCTGCCGCGACGCCGGCACATCGAACAGTTGCAGTCGATGACGTCGCTGATCGGCGCCTCGGCCTGTACGTTGAATGCGATCCTGCCGCAATGGCAGCTTCCCTGGTATTCCATGTCCTGCGCTCCTTTGGAGGGTCCTTGAATCCGCCCATGGTAATCCTATGGCACGGGGACAAAGCAGCGACGGGGCCCTATGCTCAGGGTTTGACCCCGTACAGGAATGCCGATGCGCCCGCATCTTCTTGCCCTCGCCCTGGTCGCTGCGCTGGCCGGTTGCCAGCCGGCCGACGCCCCGACCAACGCTTCCACCCCGGTCGCCAGCCAGCAGGCCGGTGATGCGGCGGTCGATGCCGCCTTCGCCGATCTCTCCAAGCGCGCGCTGGATACCTGGATGCAGCTGTCGCCGGTCAGCGCCACCCAGATCGGTGACCACCGCTACGACAGCGAACTGGACGACCTCAGTGCCGCCGGCCAGCAGAAGACCGTGGCCGCCTACAAGGCGCTGCTGGGCGAGCTGGACAAGATCGACGTGGCCAAGCTGGGCCGCGAGAACCAGGTGGACGCGGCGATCCTGCGCAACCAGCTGCAGTCGGAAATCTGGAACGCCGAAGTGCTGCAGTCCGGCAAGTGGGACCCGCAGCTGTACAACGGCATCGCCGGCAGCGCGATCTACGGCCTGATGGCGCGCGAGTTCGCGCCACTGCCGGAGCGCCTGAAGTCGGCCACCGCGCGCATGGAAAAGCTGCCGGCGATCTTCGCCCAGGCCCGCGAGAACCTGGATCCGGCGCGCGTGCCGAAGATCCACGCCGAGACGGTGGCCAAGCAGAACAAGGGCATCCTCAGCATCGTCGATACCTTCATCACCCCGCACATCGGTGAACTGCCGCAGGCCGACCAGCAGCGTCTGCAAGCGGCCATCGACGGCCTGAAGAAGGCGGTGGACGAGCAGCAGACCTGGCTGGACAAGACCCTGGTGCCGAACGCCAAGGGCGACTTCCGCATCGGTGCGGAAAAGTACGACCAGAAGCTGAAGTTCGCGCTCAGCTCCTCGCTGTCGCGCCAGGAGATCGGTGACCGTGCGCGCGCCGAACTCAAGCGTGTGCGCGAGGACATGTACGGCATCGCGCAGACCGTGCTGAAGGACAAGCCGGGTGCGCCGGAGATGCCGGCCCAGCCGACCGACGAGCAGCAGCAGAAGGCGATCGAAGCTGCGCTGGAACTGGCCTACGCCGACAAGCCGGCACGCGACAAGGTCGTCGACGATGCCAAGGCCGCGCTGGAGCAGTCCACCGCATTCGTGCGCGAGCACGACCTGATGACGCTGCCCGATGCGCCGGTGGACATCATCCTGATGCCGGAATTCCAACGTGGCGTGGCCGTGGCCTACTGCGATTCGCCGGGTCCGCTGGACAAGAACCTGAAGACCTTCTACGCCGTGTCGCCGATTCCGGACGACTGGAACGACAAGCAGGTCGACTCGTTCCTGCGTGAGTACAACTCGCGCATGATCCACCTGCTGAGCATCCACGAAGGCACCCCGGGCCATTACCTGGAGGGCTGGCATTCGGCCAAGTTCCCTTCCACCCTGCGTGCGGTGCTGCGTTCGGGCCTGTTCGCCGAAGGCTGGGCGGTCTACACCGAGCGCATGATGCAGGAGCAGGGTTACCTCAACAACGACCCGCTGTTCCACCTGGTGCAGCTGAAGTTCTACCTGCGCACGATCTCCAACGCGATCCTCGACCAGGGCGTGCACGTGGACAACTGGGATCGCGAGAAGGCGATGCACCTGATGACCCACGACGCGTTCCAGCAGGAAAGCGAAGCGGCCGGCAAGTGGGTGCGCGCGCAGCTGACCTCGGCGCAGCTGCCGACCTACTTCGTCGGTGCGCAGGAACACTTCGACACCCGCAAGGCGGTGCAGGAGAAGCTGGGCGACAAGTTCAACCTGAAGGCGTACCACGACCAGGTACTGTCCTACGGCGCACCGCCGGTGCGTTTCGCACGCCAGCTGATGCTGGACCAGCCGATCGAGTGATCGCGCCGGTGTGAGCTGAATGATAACGGCCCGGGGAAAAACCCGGGCCGTTTTCTGTTCTGGCGATTGCGAACTGCCATCCTGGTGGGTGCGAACCTTGGTTCGCACCGCTTCTGCCGCCACTCAATCAGACGATGTGGATATACAGCTTCCTCGAGTCCAGTCTCAAATCGAGGAAGTACTCCACACCACACCCGCGGCAGGCAGCGGGACAATCCTCATCGCTCCCACGTTGGTTCTCCGAGGCATCAGCCACCACCGGATATCCACAATCAAAACACGTAAAGGCAATGTTGCTGCCATGGGGGTCGGCCCATATTTCATCTCCATCACCGTCCATTACAAGAAAGTCCGTGATGTTCATGATTCACCGGGATCGCTTGGTTGATTGCTGGAGACTACTCGAATCCGAGCATAAGGGGCGCGAAGCTGCTTCCGTCTCATCACACTGCGACGCCGCCATCCATCCCGGATTCAAGGTGAATGCAACAGGTTGTTGAACTGCGCTTCACTGCAACCCGACTGCGCGCAGCCCGGCAGCATCAGCTCCACCCGGCCCGGCGGCTGTGCGTCGGTCAACGGGATCGCACCACGTAGCTGCTCGCGCGTGGGATAGACATACACCAACCGGTAACGCACTTCACCGGCCCCACGATCACGCCAGCGCTCGAACTGCAGCAGGCCGCCGATCGGCGTCTTCTCGTACTGCCCCGGCAGGCTGTAGTCCGTGATTCCCAACGCCACCAGCACCGAACCAATGTTGGAATCGTGGCCGACCAGCAGGCTCACCTTTGGCGATGCCGGGTCCTCGAACAACGCATTCACTCTTGCCAGCAGCGGGGCGGCCACATCGCGCGCCACTTCGGGCGTTCCGAACAGGATGTCCTGGTAGCGGTTGCGGATCTGCGCCAGCGCCTGCCATTGCGTCTCGGTGGTCAACCGGCCCCAGCCTTCGCGGGGGATGCCACTGCCCTGGTAGTGCTCCATCAACAAGGCATCGACCAACCCGCTGGCCAGGGCCAGCGAACCGGACGCGCGTGGTTCCTTGCCCGGTTCCGCATTGAAGATCGTGTCGGCCAGCATCAGATGGCACTCGCTGTGCCCCGCACAGGCCGCCGACTGCGGGTAGCGGGTGATCTGCTCCACCACGGACAGTGCCGGTGCCAGTTCCGATGCGGCCAGCGCTCGCTGCATTGCCGACATAGCGCGCTCGCGGAAGACCGTGTCTCTGTTGTGGATCACCGGATTGAACATCGGATCCATCGTGCCCAGCGCCATGCGCTGCTCGACCGCGACATGACAGCCCGGGAAGGCACCGGCAACGAAGAACTGCGTGGTGGCCTGGGTGCGCTGAAGGCTGTTGGCATGGGCGTGGAAGTCAGCCAACTGCGGGTAACCCGAAGCCGGCAACAGCTGCGCCTGACGCAGCCACTGGCCCATGTAACGGCCCATATAGACCTCCAGCACGCCGCCTTTGGTGGTGAGCTCGCCTGCGCCCACGTCCCAGCCTGGCCAGCGCTCCGGAGTGGCATTGGCCAGCGCGCCCGACGCCACCACCGGCGCGCGCAGGTTGTGGCGGCTGAGCAGGATGACCTGCTCAAGTGAGCCCTCACGTGTTCCGCTCACCTCGCCATTGTCCGCCATGGCTGGAACAGCGGTCACAAG
Source organism: Stenotrophomonas sp. YJH_SMC_27 (assembly GCF_059369815.1). NCBI lineage: Bacteria > Pseudomonadati > Pseudomonadota > Gammaproteobacteria > Lysobacterales > Lysobacteraceae > Stenotrophomonas > Stenotrophomonas sp. YJH_SMC_27. The sequence continues at coordinate 104,578 of NZ_JCAFTA010000001.1, forward strand.
GCTCGTCACCAGCGATAGGCAACGAAAGATACGGAAGTGCATCCGAGTCTTTGAGCACGATTGAACCTGCATCACTGCTCCTATAGTGCAGATAGAGTCTCGAGCCCATGTCTGCTGATCAACGGTCGGCACGGCAATGTCAAACGGTGAACAGACCGTTCTCCGAGCTACCGAATGGGGATGGTAGCACCGTCAACCCATGACCTCCCCGACACGCGATGCAAACGCATCCAGTCGTGAAATATCCAGTGATCGCCTCCCACTCGAGGATGCTCCCTGAGTCACGTCCTCGTCTGATTGATACACGCGAGCGCCGAACCGATCCAGGATCTCGACGCCGCCCTGCGCTACATCCCCGGCCCCGACATTCAAGAGAAGCTCCAGGCATCAGAACAAGCCACGGACACAACGCGCAGAGCAGCTTGCTCGACTACGAGACTGATGCAGAAATTAAAAGAGAAGTCCTACGCAACGAACCCGCTACCACTGACAGCAAGTAGCCATACGGACGGCGCATTCTTGATGCCGACCAAGGGATGTGCCCTGGTCATCAACACACACCTATAAAAGGAATTACGTCATGCACGCATCCGCAACCATTTCAGATCCAAACGCCGTCGCCGCATGGATGAAATCATCCAGCGCAAATGCAAGATCCCTCGACGCAGTGTTTGAAACCGAGGCGGACGAAATCAAAGTAGCCGCATTCAGCAGTGACTGCTGCGGATCGAACAATTACGAAGAGCGCTGACAGACTCCGTTGATGGCACGCGGCGTGGATGCGTGCCATCAACACTATCAAACAGGATCAGAATCACGATGACTCGCGGTCATGACGGCATGAGCCGAATAGCACAAAGCCCAGAACAAAGCCGCATGCGATGCGATGGAACATTCCCCTTACCAAACGACACATCATCATCGACCGCAATCATTGCCGCGACGACTCGATCCAATATTAATCGCGCTATCGAACTCCGCAGAAGGGGATTGATCACCGAGATAATTGGCACAGATCCCGCTTACTCGACAACGCCATCCGACGCGCTTCGCAAACTGGAGGGTGATGCGGGAATTCACACCATTATCGTGTTCAGTGACCAGCTTACATCCAGCCTTGACGCTCCTGTCTTGACGTCCCACCACGGGCAGCAGCGCTACCTGCCTCTGGTGGAAGGAGTCCTCAACAGCATCCACGAATTTCAAATCATGACAGGCACATGCGATGACACGATCAAATTGCCACCCTGCTCACCCATCACTTCCGTTCTGCGCACTATTTCGAACCATCTGGATTCCAACCAGAAGCTTGGAGGAGACTGGCTCGCGCAACCAGTTCAGACAAAGCGATGGCCTGCTACACGGCTAGCCGAGAGCAGATTCCGTCAGCGTGTCTTTCACTCAGCTCTGATGCACATGTACTGGAAGCATCCTGACTTCAATCCCAAGCATTTCGATTGGCTCCATGGACAACTCAAGAACCTCTACCGCGCATCGCAGCCAGCAAAGGAGGTCCAGGATGCACGAAAGTCAAGCACATGAGAGTCGTCAGCCTGCCCCGGAGGCCACCTTTCGGCACAGCGTCCAGACAGAGCAACAGCTTGGATTGACCCTTTCCGATAGGGAAAGGAAAGCCATCCTCTCCGCATGCGAAGTCAGCGGACTCGATATGGATTCCTACTACAGCTGGTATCAATCGAAAGCCTCCATCAGCTCCCAGTTGGCTGACCTTTGCCGCCCGTCACTGTTGGAGGCGGTCCACTGCATCGACCGTTCCGACTACTCCTCAATCGATGGAAAGCTCCCTGCCGACAGGGGAGTTGTGATCGCACTGCCGCATCACGGCCACTATATCCTGTCTGCGGTCCGTCTGATGGAGCACATTCGCCATCTGCGTGACATCTACATCTTCTATGGCGACCCAAAGAACCATGCAGGCAACGAATTGTTCGACGACCTGTACCACCGGCTCTTCAATCACGCCGGATGCCGCGCGAGCATCATCCACTCGAATGCCAGAGGGATAGGCATAGCGCTTCGCGCACTGAAAAATAGAGCTGCAGTCATCATGATGCCCGATGTCCACCGCTTTCGCGAAGAAGCCTATTGCATTCCATTTTTGGGGCGCCCCTTGGACATCATGCTGGGAACCGCCGCAATGGCGCGCAAAACCGGAAGTTGCATATTGTCAGCCATCTCCGTCGTTGACCGGGATCTTCGAGCAACTATTACTTTCGGAGATGCCATCGAGCCTATACAGACGCGAGCATCGCTTCCATCTGAAGTAGCTGACTACTGGACGATGGCTGAAGTCTATCGTTTCCTTGAGCGTGCAATCGGACCTCAGGCCATCTATTGGCATTACATCAGGCAACACTTCATGAAATCCTCCAAGTTCCCGATGTTCCACCCCGAAACAATCGATGAAGCTTGGCACATGTTCTCCAATGACCCGCGAACCAAGCCACACACGCGTTATACGGCATGCCTGGATTGAACATGGATCAATTTCATTATCCTTCCATTACCTTGGCGGCCATCGCCCTGATGGCGATGGCGCCCATCAATGGATACGCAACGGATCAAGAGAATGCCGATGCAACTCATCTTCCTGCGATCCACGCGGTCCACTCAGCCCCCGGCCCGCGCATCTGGCAGTTCAGAAAAGGCTCTTCAACGCTGCTTGTACTGGGCACGATTCAACCACTAAGAAAGAGCCTATCCATCGATACTCGCAGCGTTGAAGCAGCAATCTCGACGTCTGATGCAATTCTGAGCCCTCCGGGCGTGACCGTGGAGCACGATGGCGGGGTATTTCGCAGCCTCATTCTGTGGCCCGCCATCCGCAAGCTCAAGTTCCTTTCAGGTAGAAGAACGCTTCGTGACGAGCTCACCGAAGAAGAGTACACGCGATTGAGCGATCTCAAGATTCTCTATGGCCTGCATGACGCGAGTATTGAGAGGATGCGCCCAATGTACGCGGCTTGGAAAATTCATGATGCTGCACTGCAATTCAGTGGAGCCCGAGCCGGTGAGCCACTTTCTCGAGCCATTGACCGCATGGCCCGCGATCATGGGATCCCGATGATCAACGCCCGCTTCCCGATGCTGGTGAGAGGCGCCAGGGAAACTATCCAGAATTTTCACATTGACTCCGTGAAAGACCGCAAATGCTTCTCGGATGCCACATCAAGCCTGCGGCCCTGGCTCGATAACCTAGATGAGCTAGGTCATGCGTGGGCAGAGGGAGATATTGAATCGGGCGCGCTCCTGCATGCCCCTCCATCGCCCTCCCGGTGCTGGGCTCGTCTGACCAACGACGCGATCGCCACTACGATGAATATTGACCTTGATATCCAGAGACGAACTCACTGGGTTGCAGTGCTCCGCTCAACTACTTCGCGGCACAGTACGGTTTTCACCACTCTGCCCTTGGATGATCTTCTGCATTCAAAAGGCATGGCCGCGGTACTCGTGGACGAGGGATACATCCCCGATGCCAGGGTGTTCTTTGGCGATCAGCCGCGACCTCCAAACATCGGAGCAAGTGAAACCTCAAATCATCCGGACGGGTGACGATGTAACTTGGCACCTTGCAACGCGGTCACATCGAAGTCACTGATCGGCAGCCACAAAGCCACCGGTCTGCCGCGCCCACAAGCGCGCATACAGGCCACCGGCAGCAATCAGCTCGGCATGGGTGCCGGTCTCGACGATGCGGCCCTGGTCCATCACCACCAGCCGGTCCATGCGCGCGATGGTCGACAGCCGGTGCGCGATCGCGATCACCGTCTTGCCGCCCATCAGCTCATCCAGGCTGTCCTGGATCGCCGCTTCCACTTCCGAGTCCAGTGCCGAGGTTGCTTCGTCCAGCACCAGGATCGGTGCGTCCTTCAGCAGCACGCGGGCAATGGCGATGCGTTGGCGCTGGCCGCCGGAAAGCTTCACGCCGCGCTCGCCGACATGCGCGTCGTAGCCACGACGCCCCTGCCCGTCCACCAGCGTATCGATGAAGGCCTCGGCACGTGCTTTGGCCACCGCAGCGCGCAACTGCTCATCGGTCGCGTCCGGCCGGCCGTACAGCAGGTTGTCGCGGATCGAGCGATGCAGGAGCGAGGTATCCTGGGTGACCACGCCGATCTGCTGGCGCAGGCTTTCCTGAGTGACGTAGGCAATGTCCTGGTCGTCGATCAGGATGCGGCCGCTTTCCAGGTCGTACAGGCGCAGCAGCACGTTGACCAGGGTCGACTTGCCGGCACCGGAAGGACCCACCAGGCCGATCTTCTCGCCCGGCTTCACCACCAGGTCGAGGCCTGCGATCACGCCGCCCTTCTTGCCGTAGTGGAAGTGGATGTCCTGGAAGTGCACGCCACCGCGGGTCACCTGCAACGGCACCGCGTCCTCGCGGTCCTGCACGGTCAGCGGCTGGGCAATGGTGGTGATGCCATCCTGTACCGTACCGATGTCCTCGAAGATGCCGTTGATGGTCCACATGATCCAGCCGGACATGTTGTGGATGCGGATCACCAGGCCGGTCGCGAGCGTGATCGCGCCGACAGTGATGTGGCCGCCATTCCACAGCCACAGGGCCAGGCCACAGGTACCGGCAATCAGGAAACCGTTGACGATGGCGATGGTCAGGTCCATGCCGGTGGTCACCCGGGTCTGCGCGCGGTGCTTGACTGCCAGCTCCTGGATCGACTCGGCCACGTAGGCCTGCTCGCGCCCGCCATGGGCGAACAGTTTCAGCGTGGGAATGTTGGTGTAGCCGTCGACGATGCGGCCCATTGCCTTCGAACGTGCTTCCGAGGCGATCCAGGCCCGCTCCTTCGCGCGCGGCACGAAGTAGACCATGATCACCACGTAGGCCAGCAGCCACAGGATCAGCGGCACCATCAGCCGCCAGTCGGCCTGCGCGAACAGGTACAGCGCGGTGCCGGTATAGACCACGATGTACCAGAGCGAGTCGACCATCTGCACCGCTGACTCGCGCAGCGAGGTACCGGTCTGCATCACCCGGTTGGCAACGCTGCCGGCGAAGTCGTTCTGGAAGAAGCTCAGGCTCTGCCGAACCACGTAGTTGTGCATCAGCCAGCGCGAGCGGTTGCTCAGGCCGGGCACGATGGCCTGGTTGACCAGCAGGTTGTGCAGGCCGACCAGGATCGGCCGCGCGATGACCGTGATGAACAGCATCCAGCCCAGTTCATTGGCATGGCGCTTGAAGAAATCGGCACCGGGTTGCTCGGCGACCATGTCGACGATGCGGCCCAGGTAATCGAACATGGCCACTTCCACCAGCGCCAGGAGCAGGCCGGCGATCAGCGTGGCCAGCAGCACCGGCCACACCGGGCGCAGGTAGTGCAGGTAGAACGGCAGCACCTTGCGCGGTGGCATGCGCCCATCCACGGGCGGGAACACCGGAATCAGGGATTCAAACCAACGGAACATCGCATTCCCTCGCCATCTTAGCCGGCGGAGTATCCCACGCCGCATGTGTACGCCGGCCGACGATCGCTGCGGCTGCGGTCGTGCCGGCCGCTGGCCGGCAACCTCGCTACGTTTCCAGAGATCATGAGGTTGCCGGCCAGCGGCCGGCACTACCCTCATTCTTTGACCGGGGTGAACAGCAGGTCCTGGAAATCGAAACTGAAATCGGTCAGGTCGGAAATCGGCTGCATGCGCACCTCGCGCACCTTGCCATCCGGGTCCAGGCTGAAGTTCACGAACGCGTCGGCGTTGAGCGAACGGTCGTCCCAGCGCACGATGAAGGTGTCGTGCTGCCAGTGCTCCAGGCGCCCGCTCAGCTGCGCGGTCTTCGCGAAGCGCAGGCGCAGGCCCTTGCCTTCGGCGCTGATCTGCATGTCGCCATACCAGCGGTCACGGAAGCTGCCGGTGTAGCCGGCCAGCGCCAGCGATGGCCTGCTGCCCTTGTCGCGTGCGCTCTGGTGCTTGGCCCAGGCCTCGTCGGCCTTGTCCTGTCCCTTGGCCACGGCCTTGGCATAGGCGTCCACCCAGTCATGCTTTTCACCGCCCAGGTAGGCATCGAGCACGCTCAGGGTGATCGCATTGAACGCCGCGCCCACTTCCTGATTGGTCAGCACCACCACGCCCAGTTTCTCGCCCGGTACCAGGGTCAGCCGCGAAACCATGCCCGGCCAGCCACCGGTATGCCAGACCAGCTTCTGCCCACGGTAGTCGCTCAGGCTCCAGCCTTCGCCATAGCCGGCGAAGTTGGCCCGCGCAGGTGCCAGCTCCGGCACGCTCGGCGCCGGGATCGACTGCGGCGTGATCATCCGCCACATCTGCTGCTGGCTCTTCTCGCTGAACAACGGCGTGCCGTCGGCCAGCTTGCCTTCGGCCAGCTGCACCTGCATCCAGCGCGCCATGTCGTGCGCGCTGGAATAGATGCCGCCGGCGCCGGCATTGTTCGACCAGGTCAGCGGCGCAACGGTGCGCAGGTCCTTGAAATCGTACTTGGCGTGGCCGACCGCGGCCTTGTCGCCCGGCTTCAGGTGATCGGCGTTGTAGCGCGTGCCGGTCATGCCCACCTTGTCGAAGATGCGCGTCTGCAGGAACTGCTGGTAACTCATGCCCGAGACATGCTCGATCACCTGCTGGGCAACCGCGTACAGGATGTTGTCGTACGCGTAGCTCTCGCGGAAACCGCCCTTCAGCGGCACCCTGCCCAGCCGTTCGACTACTTCGGCATTGCTGTAGGAGGTGGCCGGCCAGAACAGCAGGTCGCCGGCACCCAGGCTCAGCCCGCTGCGGTGCGACAGCAGGTCGCGGATCGTCATCTGCCCGGTCACGAACGGATCGGACATGCGGAACGACGGCAGGTGGTCGATCACCTTGTCATCCATCTTCAGCTTGCCGTCCTCGGCCAGCAGGTTCAGCGAAGTGGCGGTGAACGCCTTGGTGTTGGACGCAATGGCAAACAGCGTATCGGCCTGCACCGGTTCCGGCTTGCCCTGCTCGCGCACGCCCCAGCCGCGCTCCAGCACCACCTCGCCATCCTTGACCACCGCCACCGCAATACCGGGCACGTCGAACTGCGCGCGCACGCGCTCGACGGTCGCATCCAGCTCCTGCAGCTGCGCCGGGGTGGCAGCGCTCGCCATGGTCGTGCACGCCAGCAGCACGGCTCCTCCAATCCAGGGTTTCATCCAGCACGATCTCCGAACAGGGGTAGCGGCCATGTGCAGGCCGTCACCGGGGTTTCGCGGGATGGTAACGGTCTGCGGCGCACCCTGCCCTGTGCCATTGGAGGGGTGTCATGGGCGGAAACGGCCAACCGAGCAACGGCTCCACCATCATTCCGTGCCTGCGCTATCGCGACGCGCAGGGCGCCATCGACTGGCTGCAGCGCGCCTTCGGCTTCCATGCCCAGGCCGTGTATGCCGACGGCGACACGGTGTTCCATGCGCAGCTGACCTTCGGCACCGGCATGATCATGCTGGGCTCGGCCAGCAACCAGAGCGCGTGGAGCGAGCATGCGGCGTTGCCTGATGAGGTCGGCGGCCGCCAGACGCAGAGTGCCTGCGTGATCGTCACCGATGCCGACGCGCACTACGCCCGGGCCAAGGCCGCCGGTGCCCGCATCGTCATCGACATCGCCGACCAGGACTACGGCGGCCGTGGCTATGCCTGCGCCGACCCGGAAGGCTATCTGTGGTGGTTCGGCAGCTACGACCCGTGGCGCACGGACCACGGCCAGTGACCGCGACCGCCCGGCAGGCGGAGATCCGCTGCGGCATCGGTGGCTGGGTGTTTCCCGAATGGCGCGGCGGCGTTTTCTACCCCGTGGGCCTGCCGCAGCGTGAAGAGCTGGCCCATGCCAGCCGCGCCCTGCGCTGCATCGAAATCAACGGCACCTTCTACCGCACGCCCACCGCCGCACAGTGTGCGCAGTGGGCCGCGCAGACGCCGGAAGGCTTCCGCTTTGCGATGAAGGCACCACGCTACCTGGTGCAGCGCCGCGACCTGTCCAGCACGGTGGAGGCAGCCGCGCCCTTCCTGCAGGCAGCGATCGCGCTCGGTGACCGGCTTGGCCCGTTGTTGTGGCAGTTCGATCCACGCCACCCGGCCGACGCCGATGCACTGGACGCGCTGATGGCGCAGCTGCCGAAGCAGCTGGAAGGGGTGCCGCTGCAGCATGCGCTGGAGGTCCGCAATGCCGCAGCACATGGCCCCGCACTGGTCGCCGCCGCGCGCCGCCACGGCGTGGCACTGGTGATCGAGGACAGCGACGAGGCGCCGCTGCACGGCGACGTCAGTTCGGGCTTCGTCTACGCGCGGATCAAGCGCAGCCAGGCCCGCTTGAAAGAGGGCCTGCCTGCGCCCGTGCAGCAGCGCTGGGCTGAACGCGCGCGACGCTGGTCACGCGGCGAGCCGGTGGACGACCTGCCCTGTCTGGCCGGGCACGCCCCGGAAACCCCGCGCGAGGTCTACCTGCTGTGCATCGGTGCCGGCAAGGCCCGCAACCCGGCGGCAGCGATGGCCCTGCAGCGCCTCATCGACGGCGCCAGCGGTCCAGCCCCCACAGCAGGGTCCAGCCCACCACGAACACGCCCGCAACGCGCAGCACGTTGAGCAGGAAGGCCGCCAGGCCCAGGCGTTGCAGTTCGAGGAATGGATACGGCGCCTGTCCGGTCATTGCAGCGACCAGCATCGCCCAGCCAAGGTAGGCCAGCGGTACCAGCAGCACGCCGCCCAGCGCGCGCCAGCGCAGCTCACCGTGCGGCAACAGCAGCAGCCACCCCAGCAGGAACAGGGCAGGCACGACATAGTGCAGGCCCGCATCGACCCACCATTGCAGCCCGGTCGGTTGCCACAGCCCCTGCAATGCAAGCACGTAGACGCACGCGGTCACACCGATGCACAGCGCCAGGCTCGCCGCCACCGCCGGCTTGAGCACTCTGCCAAGGACCAGCCACCCACATCCGACGCAGACAGCCAGGTTGCTGAGAATGGTGAAATAGCCGAAGAAACGCAGCGTCGCCACGCCGATCCCGGCCGCCGCCCCCGGCCCCTGCACCAGCAACAGGTACTGCAACAGCAGCGAGGCTGCCGCCATCAGGGCAGTCAGTGCGGCCCATCCGCGCAGAAGGGAGCAATCGGCTGCCATGGCTCGGTTCTCTGGGTCGATGCCGCGAGCATGCCACAGTCATCGCCGACGGCCGCGCGATTGCCTCACAATAGGCCGATGAGCACACCCGACACCCGCAAAGCGCTGTGGCAGATCCACTTCTGTGTCCTGCTGTGGGGCATCACCGCCATCCTCGGCAAGCTGATCACCCTGCCCGCACTGCCGCTGGTGTGGTGGCGCATGCTGCTGGTGACGGCGATGCTGGCCCTGCTGCCACGGGTCTGGCGCGGGTTGCGCACCCTGCCCCTGCGGCTGGTCGCCGGCTACGCCGGCATTGGCGCGCTGGTCGCCCTGCATTGGCTGACCTTCTATGGCGCGGTGAAGCTGGCCAATGCCTCGGTGGCTGCCACCTGCATCGCACTGGCGCCGGTGTTCACCTCGATCATCGAACCGTGGGTGGCCAAGCGGCCGTTCCAGCTGCGTGAGCTGGCGTTCGGCCTGGCGGTGCTGCCGGGTGTTGCGCTGGTGGTCGGTGGCGTGCCCGATGGCATGCGCCTGGGTGTGTTGATCGGCGCGATCTCAGCGCTGCTGGTGGCGGTGTTCGGCTCGCTCAACAAGCGCATGGTCAGCCACGCCGATCCGCTCACGGTCACCGCGCTGGAGCTGGGTGCGGGCACCCTCACCCTGACCCTGCTGGCGCCGCTGATGCCCTACCTGCTGCCTGCGCTGGCCAGCCCGTTGTGGGTGGTCCCGGACCTGCACGACGGCATCCTGCTGCTGGTGCTGGCCGGGTTCTGCACGCTGCTGCCGTTTGCCCTGGCCCTGGTCGCACTGCGCCACCTGAGCGCCTACACGGTGCAGCTGGTGACCAACCTGGAGCCGGTCTATGCGGTGGTGCTGGCGGTGGTGCTGCTGCGCGAGCAGCACGAGGTCACCCCGTGGTTCTACCTGGGCGTGGCGATCATCGTCGGCGCGGTGTTCCTGCATCCGCTGCTGAACCGCCGCAAGCCGGTGCAGCATCCGGAGATTCTTGGCACGGCCGAGGCGCGCAACATAGCCGATTGAATGCGTCCACGCATGGCGTGGACGCCCGTATCAACGCTGCGGCCAATGCCAGGCCGGCGCATCCAGCAGGCCCTGCCCGCTCAACAGCGTGCGGCCCTGTTCCTTGTACAGATGCAGCGAATGGCACCCTGGCGCCTGTTCCAGCGCCGCGATCAGGCGGCTGGCGTGTGACACCACCCATACCTGGCTGCGCGAACTGGCTGCGATGATCAGCCGCGCCAGCGCCGGCAGCAGGTCCGGATGCAGGCTGGTCTCCGGCTCGTTGAGCACGAGCAGCGGCGGTGGACGCGGCGTGTGCAGCGCAGCAGCCAGCAGCAGGAAGCGCAGCGTACCGTCGGACAGTTCGGCCATCGACAACGGCCGCAGCAACCCCGGCTGGTGGAAGCGCAGGGCCAGTCGACCGTCCAGCTCCTCGAAGCCGACCGTGGCACCGGGGAACGCATCGCCGACGCTGCGTGCCAACGCGACCGGGTCTCCGATCTCGATAATGGTCACCCAGGCTGCCGCCAGATCCCGGCCGTCGTGATGCAGCACCGGCGTGCGCGTGGCCATCGCCGGCTGCCGCGCCGGTGCATCGGCGTCGCTGCGGAAATGGTCGTAGAAGCGCCAGCGACGGATGTACTCGCGCAGGGCGATGGTTTCCGGCAGGCGCTGCGGATCGCCGACCTGGGTGAACAGGCTGTCGAACAGCGACAACCGGTCATCCACCAGATCCCAACCGCGCGCATGACGTTGCCGAACCATTGCCCCACGGCGATCAACCAGCAGGTTGGCGCTGCGCAGGAACGGGCCGGCCCAGATCGCCTCGGCCTTGATCTGCGGGTCCAGTGCGAAGGCCGATCGACTGGGCGGCGGGTAGCCCAGATCGATGGCGTAGCCGAATTCGTCAGTGGCGAAGCCCAACTTCAATCCCACCGATTCCTGGCGTGGGCCGCCCTGCAGGGGGATTTCGCCGGCAGCAACCCGACGGTCCATTTTTTCCGGACCCGCCCACAGCGCCGAGCCCAGCCCGCCTTCGCGGGCCAGCACCGCCGCGACGCCGCCCTGCGCGGTCTCGGCCAGCAGGCGCAGGGCACGGTACAGGCTGGACTTGCCACTGCCGTTGTCACCGGTCACCACATTCAACTGCTGCAGCGGCAGTACGAGCCCGTGCAGCGAACGATAGTGGGCGATGGCCAGGGTCTGCAGCATGGGCGGCGTCCGGGGAAACAGGGCGTCATGCTGGCCGGTTCTGATCGCAGGAGCTGCGACGCCAAGTGAAACGGGAAGAGCATCCACGCATGGCGTGGATCTACTGGAGCGGCATCGAATCATCCACGCGTCGCATGCGTTCAACGCGCGAACCGCCGTGTTTCAGTCCGCCCGTTCCACCCGGTTGCGGCCTTTTCCCTTGGCCCGGTACAGCGCCTTGTCGGCACGTGCCAGCGTCTCATCCACGCTTTCACCGGGCTGGTGCTGGGCCACTCCAATACTGATCGTGACCGGGAACCCCAGCGGCAGATCAGCAACGGCCAGGCGCAGGAACTCGCACTGAAGTTCGGCGGTTTGCAGGTCGGTCGCCGGCATCACCGCCACGAACTCCTCGCCGCCATAGCGCGCGGCCATGCCACGGCCGGCGAAGTGCGAGCGCAGCAGCGTGCCCAGCTCGGCCAGCACCCGGTCGCCGGTGGCGTGGCCCTGGAAATCGTTGATGTGCTTGAAGTGGTCGATGTCCAGCAGCGCGACGCAGGCCACATCGGGCTGATCCCCGGTCACCGCCACTGCCTCGTCCAGCGCCGCCGCCATCGCGCGGCGGTTCGGCAGGCCGGTCAGCGCATCGGTGCGGCTCTGCTCGGCCAGGTCGGCGTTCTGCGCCAGCAGCACGTCGTGGTACTCCGACAGCAGGCGCTCGTAATCATCGCGTTCCAGCATGTGGTTCCGGATGTCGAGCGCGAAACGGCGCAGCTCCATCACCAGCATCACCTGCCGCGACAGCGCGGCCAGCGCCTCGGCCTTGTCGCTTGGCAGGTGCTGCGGCTGTGCATCGAACACGCACAGCGTACCCAGCGGCAGGCCATCGGAACTGATCAGCGGCGCACCGGCGTAGAAGCGGATGTGCGGGTCGCCGGTCACCACCGGGTTGTCGTGGAAGCGGATGTCCTGCAACGCATCCTCGACCACCATGATTTCGTGCGGCTGCAGGATGGCGTGGCCACACATCGATTCGCTGCGCAGGTTTTCCGCCGCATCGATGCCCTGGATCGACTTGAACCATTGCCTTTCGACGTCAATCAGGGTCACCGCCGCCATCGAGGTACCGCAGACCGCCTTGGCGATCGCCACCAGGTCGTCGAATGACTTCTCGCGCTGCGAATCAAGGATCCGGTAGCGGTACAGCGCCTCGAGCCGGAGGGCCTCGTTGGCAGGCTTGTCGGGCTTGATCATGCAGCGTCACTTCCGGCAGGTCACTGCAAAGTCTAGCTGATGCCGGCACGTAATCCGCACAACGGGTAGTGCCGGCCGCTGGCCGGCATCCCGCGCGCATTCGATGCCTGGAGTAGCCGGCCAGCGGCCGGCACTACCGCGCGTTACCAGTCCAGCTGCTTCGGCAGCAGGCCCTGCAGCTCCTGCTCGGTCAGGTTGCGCCACTGGCCCGGCTTCAGCGCGCCGATCTTGATGTTGTCGATGCGCACGCGGCGCAGCTGGGTCACGCGATAGCCGAACTCGGCAGCCATCAGGCGGATCTGCCGGTTCAGGCCCTGCTGCAGGGTGATGCGGAAACCGAACTTGGCGATGCGCGAGGTCTTGCACGGCAGCGTCATCTGGTCGTGGATGCGCACGCCGCGCGCCATGCCGCGCAGGAACTCATCGGTGACCGGCTTGTTCACCGCCACCAGGTATTCCTTCTGGTGGCCGTTCTCGGCACGCAGGATCTGGTTGACGATATCGCCATTGCTGGTCATCAGGATCAGGCCTTCGGAGTCCTTGTCCAGGCGGCCGATCGGGAAGATGCGCTGTTCGTGGCCGACGAAGTCGACGATGTTGCCCTTGACCGAAGTTTCGGTCGTGCAGGTGACGCCTACCGGCTTGTTCAGTGCGATGTAGACGTGGCGGCGGGCGCCGGGCTTGCGTGCCACGCGGGCGCGCAGCGGCTGGCCGTCGACCAGCACCTGGTCTTCCTCGCCTACCACCGCGCCGGTACCGGCCGGATGGCCGTTGACGGTAACGCGGCGCGCGGCGATCAGGCGATCGGCCTCGCGGCGGGAGCAGAAGCCGGTGTCGGCGATATGTTTGTTGAGTCGGGTGGTCATCGGCCCATTATCCGGCATCGCCGCCCGCTGCGCTTCATGCCAGGGCGGGCGGATCGAGCTCCTCGCCGTCGAAGACCCGGTTGCGGCCCGCCCGCTTGGCCACGTACATGGCATGGTCGGCCCGCCGCAGCAGCCCGGCCAGATCGTCCTCGCCCGGTCGCCACTGCGCCAGGCCGATGCTGGCGGTCACCTCCAGCCCCGGCACCTGCAGGGCCTGGCCAGCCTCGGTGATTCGCTGGCGCAACCGGTCCAGTCGCGCCGAAGCGGCCTCGCGCGGCATGCCCGGCATCAGCAGCAGGAACTCTTCGCCGCCCATCCGTACCACTTCGTCCTGGCTGCGCACTGCCATGCGCAGGGCACGCGCCACCGCCACCAGCACCAGGTCGCCCACGGCGTGACCATGGCGGTCGTTGATGTCCTTGAACAGGTCGATGTCGAGGAAGCCGATCACCAGCGGGCCACGCTCGCGGTCGACCCGCTCAAGGTGGCGGGCCAGCTGCTGCAGTCCGGCGCGACGGTTGGGAAGCCCGGTCAGGCCGTCGGTCTCGGCCAGCTGGCGAAGTTCATCACGCTGCTGGCGCAGCCGGCCCAGCCGCTGGTTCAACGCATACGCGGCCATCATCAACAGCCAGGTCACCGCCAGCTGCAGCGCCTCCACCCGGTATTCCAGCAGCCACGCCGCACCACAGGCATCGGCGATGATCAGTACCAGCATCGGTGCCAGCGCGGCCAGACCCGCCTGCGCCCAACGGTCGCCGCGCCAGCGTGCCCAGACGCCGACCATCAGTGCCAGGCCACATCCGGACAGATAGGACACCTGCAAGCCCTTCGCGACCCAGGCCAGATGCTCCCAGCGCAGCCACGGCACCAGCACGGCCAGCGCCATCAGGGCCCACAACACCGCCAGTTGGGCCGGGCGCGATCGAGGCAGCACGCGATCGCCTCCGTTCAGCCGCCACAGCGCCGGCAGCACCAGTGCCTGGGTCGCAGCGGTCAGCGCCAGCAGCCACCATGCGCCGTGCTCGCCCACCGGCAGCCAGGGTTCCGGATAGCCGCTGAGCCCGCCGAGGATTGCCTGCCACAGCACCATCACGGTGGTGCCGGCGATGTAGACCAGGAAACTGCGGTCCCGGGTGGTCAGGAAGGCCATCAACGCCGACAGCGCCAGCGCGATCGCCACCGCGATGCAGGCCGCGCGCACCAGCAGGCGGGCGGTGTCGTTCTGCTGCACCGGGCTGGGCGCGCCCAGCCGCAGGGTCGGTACCCAACGTGTCTTCAGCGGTGTCTGCCAGGAGACCAGGAACGGCTCATGGCTGCCGGCCGGCGGTACCGCCACCAGGCCGATGCCAGCCCGGAAACGTGAATCGCGGGTGCGCGCGTCGTGCATGTTGCCGCAGATCTCGCGGTCACCATGCTGGACGCGCACTTCACCGGCAAAGACGTTGAACACGTCCAGCGCCTGCGGTTGGCCTGACCAGCCCTGCGGCGGAGCCGGTACCAGCACCTGCTGGCGGGCGCCGGACAGCATCTGCGGCGTGCATGCGCGGTGCGGCGTCGGCTCGTCGGTAGCGCCGCCGACCAGGAGATAATCATGGCCCGACACGGCCTCTGCAGCCTGAAGCGGCCACGGCAACGCCAACCACACCATCAGGACGGCCAGCACCGCTCCTGTTCCATACCGCCACTGCCTGCCGCCCACGCCACGTCCTGTTCCTGCTTACGTCCGCGCCCACTGCGCGCCGCCCCTGACGCGCATTATCGCAGCCGGGCACGCCACGCATGTGTACACCAAAGTCGGCGCCCGCGGTTCAGCCAGCCGCCGGCGGCCCCTTCACCGCGACCAGCCGTACCGGGCGCAGATCGACCAGGGTCAGCCGCTCCAGCGGCTGCGGCCGTTCGATGGCATAGCCCTGCAGCCCCTGTACGCCAAGCCGGGTCAGCGCACCGGCAACCTCGGCGGTCTCCACCCACTCGGCCACCACTTCCATCTGCAGCTCGCGCCCGAGCTCGCTGATCGCGCGCACCGTGGCGTGGCTGACAGGGTCGGTATCCATGTCGCGCACGAAGGCGCCGTCGATCTTCAGGATGTCCGCCGGCAACTGGCGCAGGTAGCCGAAGGAAGACAGGCCGGAGCCGAAGTCATCCAGCGCCATCCGGCACCCCCGTGCCTTCACCGCATCGATGAAGGCGCGGGCCTGGCTGAGGTTGCTGATCGCCGCAGTCTCGGTGATCTCGAAGCACAGCTTGGAGGCCAGCGCGCGGTTGCGCTCGAGCAGGTCGCAGACGAAGGCGAGGAATCCCGGCTCGGCGATCGACTGCGCGGACACGTTGACGTTGCACAGGCCCAGCTGGCGCACGTGCGCCGGGCACACCTGCAGGTGGCGGAACAGCAGCCCGAGCACGTGCCGGTCCAGCGCCACCGCCATGCCATAGCGCTCCACCGCCGGCATGAACTGGCCGGGCAGATGCAGGCTGCCATCGGTGCCACGCATGCGCACCAGCACCTCGTAGTGCAGGTAGGACGGATCCCCCACGCGGGCGATGCGCTGTGCATACAGCAGCATGCGATTCTCGGCCATCGCCAGGCTGACGCCCTGCAGGCGCTCGGCCTCCTGCCGCCGCTCCTCCAGCGCCATGCGGTTCTCATTGAAGCAGTGCACGCGGTTGCGCCCGGCCTGCTTGGCGGCATAGCAGGCGCTGTCGGCGGCACTCATCAACCAGTTCACGTCCGGCGCGTCTGCACTGACCTCGACCACGCCGATGCTGCAGCTCAGCTGCGGGCTGCCCTCGCTGATCGGAAACGTGGCCTGGCCCAGGTTGCGGATCACCCGCTGCAGCACGCGCTTGGCCTCGTCCTGCCCGGCATGGGCGAGGAACACCGCGAACTCGTCCGCACCCAGCCGGCCGACCCAGTCACCATCACGCACCGCCGCCACCAGGTACTCGGCGAAGGCGCGCAGCATCTGGTCACCAGCGGCGTGGCCGAAGCTGTCGTTGACCAGCTTGAAATGGTCCAGGTTGATATAGCACAGCGCGTGCGTGCCGCCTTCGCTGCGCACCTGCAACAGCGCGCGTTCCAGCAGCCGTTCGATCTCGCGGCGGTTGATCAGGCCGGTCAGCGGGTCATGGCTGGCGTGGTGCTCGATCTCGCGCGCCAGTGCATGGTTCTGGCTGACGTCCTCGATGATCGCGAACACCGACAGGCCACCGGCGGCGCTGCGCACGCCGGTGCCGCTCCAGCGGCCCCAGACCAGGCTGCCATCGCGACGGCGGAAGCGCAGTTCGCTCGGCCGCAGCTGCCGGTCCCAGTCGATACGGCCCACCCCATCGATGACAAGCTCGCCGTCCATCAGCAGATCGCCCAACGACATCTGCAGCAGCACGTCGCGCCGGTAGTCGAGGATATCGGCCATCGCCTGGTTGGCTTCGATCACCTTGCCTTCGGTGTCGAGCTTGAGCATGCCGACATTGGCCTGATAGAAGGCGGCGCGGAAGCGGCTTTCATGTTCGGTCAGGTCCTTGCCGACGCGGCGCGCGAGGGCCACCGCCATCAGGCTGATCGCAAGCACCGACAGCCCACCAACCACGAGCGTGGCGATCCGCACCATCGTGGCCATGCGCAGCAACGCTCGGGAAAACGACTGCGCCTGCACCTGCAGCCGCCGGTCCAGATCGCGCAGCTGTTGCAGGTAACGGTCGCGGTCGGCCACTGGCAGCGTGCCTTCGGCGTGCGCCGACTGCAGCTCGGCGACCAGCCGCTGCACCGCCAACAGGTCATCGTCGGTCTGCCGCCACAACGCGGTTGCTTCGCGGAAGGCGCCGATGTCGCGTGCATAGCGGAACGAGAACACCAGACGCGGGATATCGGCATGCGCGTTGCCACCCTGCAGGAAGCCCTGCCGGGCCTTCTCCTCGTCCGGTACCGCCTGTTCCAGCGCCAACCGGGCCTGCAGATCTCCCAACGGAATCCGCAGGGCCTGGCGCGCGTCCTCCAGGTCCTGGGCATGGCCGCGCGCCAGGTAGCGGCTCAGCGCAGCAGTGGCATCCTGCTGCCCGCGTGACCAGTAACCCTGCCCGGCGATCCAGGCGGTCGAAGCCGCCTGCAGTTCCTGGATCAACGCGGACAATGCGACCAGCCCGATCGCCATGCCCGTCAACAACGCAAAGCGCAATCCCAGCCCACGGGTCATCGGCACCCGCCGGCTCTGCTGGTCCGTGCCACTTCTACCCATCCCGGATCCCCCCGAATGTGCTGCGGTGACAACCTGCCTTGGAACCGGCCCAGCCTATGACCGGCAATGTGTGGGCCATGCGAAAAAGGGGACGGAGGGGATTAAGTCGTTTTCGGCATAAGCGCATGGCCTGCCATTTACGACTTAATCCCCTCCGTCCCCTTTTCCTGTACGCCAGCCCGGGGGCTGGCGTTGTTATGGACGGCTGCGGGTGCGGCTTAGAAGCTGCGCGGGCCGCGCGGCTTGAAGCCGTCACGACGCGGCGGGCGGCTGTCGCGGTCACCGCCGCGGTCGCCACCATGGCCACCCGGACCACCCGGGCCACCACGACGCGGGCCACCCGGGCCGCCCGGGCCACGCTTGTCGAAGCGCGGCTTGAACGGACGCGGGGCCGGGTTGGTGTCTTCACCCGGAGCCAGCGCACGCATCTGCAGCTGCTGGCCGGACACCCACACCTTCTGCAGGTGCGACAGCACGTCCGGCGGCATCTGTGCCGGCAGGTCCAGCAGCGAGAAGTCGTCGTGGATGTCGATGCGGCCGATGAAGCGGCTTTCCAGGCCCGCTTCGTTGGCAATGGCGCCGACGATGTTGGCCGGCTTCACGCCATGCTGATGCCCCACCGAAATGCGGTAGGTCTCCATGCCCTGCTCCGGTGCACCACGCGGCGGAACCTCACGGCGCGGACGCTGCTCGAAACCACCTTCGGCGTCGTCGCGACGCGGGCCACGCTCGAAGCGCGGACCGCGCTCGTTGCGGTCGAAGCGATCGCCACGCTCCGGACGGTCGCCACGGTCGAAACGCTCGCGCGGGGCGCGCTCTTCACGCGGGGCACGCACCGGCGGCTGCAGCAGGAACGGGGTGTCACCCTGCAGCATCCTGGCCAGCGCGGCGGCGATCTCGATGGCCGGCACGTTCTGCTCGTTCTCGAAGCGCTCCAGCAGCTGGCGGTAGAAGTCCAGGCCACCGGCACCCAGGGTTTCGCTGATGCGCGAGGTGAACTTGTTGATGCGGGTGTCGTTGACCGCTTCCACGCTCGGCAGCTGCATCTCTTCGATCGGCTGGCGGGTGGCGCGCTCGATCTGGCGCAGCATGCCCTTCTCGCGCGGGGTCGCGAACAGGATCGCCTCGCCGCTGCGGCCAGCACGACCGGTACGGCCGATGCGGTGCACGTAGCTTTCGGTGTCGTACGGGATGTCGTAGTTCAGCACGTGGCTGATGCGCTCCACGTCCAGGCCGCGCGCGGCCACGTCGGTGGCAACCAGGATGTCCAGCTTGCCTTCCTTCAGCATGGCGATGGTGCGCTCACGCTGGGCCTGCTGCATGTCGCCGTTGATGGCGGCAGCGGCCAGGCCACGGGCCTGCAGCTTGCTGGCCAGTTCTTCGGTGCCGGCCTTGGTGCGCGCGAAGATGATCATCGCGTCGAACGGCTCGACCTCCAGGATGCGGGTCAGCGCATCCAGCTTGTGCATGCCGCTCACCCACCAGTAACGCTGGCGGATGTTGGCCGAGGTGGTGGTCTTGGCCGCAATGGTCACTTCCACCGGATCCTGCAGGTAGGTCTGCGCGATGCGGCGGATCTGCGGCGGCATGGTGGCCGAGAACAGGGCCACCTGGCGCTGCTCCGGCAGCTTCTTCAGCACCGCTTCGACGTCGTCGATGAAGCCCATGCGCAGCATTTCATCGGCTTCGTCCAGCACCAGGGTCTTCAGCTCGGACAGGTCCAGGGTGCTGCGGTCCAGGTGGTCGATCACGCGACCGGGGGTACCGACCACGATATGCACGCCACGGCGCAGCGCCGACAGCTGCTGCCCGTAAGGCTGGCCGCCGTACACCGGCAGCACGCGGAAGCCCGGGATCTTCGACGAGTAGGACTGGAACGCCTCGGCGACCTGGATGGCCAGTTCGCGGGTCGGCGCCAGGATCAGGGCCTGCGGCTTGATCTGCTGCAGGTCGATGTTGGACAGTACCGGCAGTGCGAACGCAGCGGTCTTGCCGGTACCGGTCTGGGCCTGGCCCAGCACGTCGCGGCCTTCCAGCATCGCCGGGATGGTGGCGGCCTGGATCGGCGACGGGGTTTCGTAGCCGATGGCGGTGACCGCCTGCATCACGGGCTCGGACAGGCCGAGCTGCGCGAACTGCAGCGGCGCTTGGGAATCTTGGGACATGGGGAACTCCGAAGGCACTGCCGTCTTCCTGGCAGTGCGATAAAAAAGGGATGGTCCGCGCTTTGGGCGCCCTTCTTATCGCGTGCCCTGGCGCTGCTCGGTCGGAGGAGATTTCACTCGCTCAGAGCGGGATGATACCGCATTGATCCTGAACGAGGCGTACAGCTTTCCGTGCGCGTGCCGTCGAGCCCGTGCTGGCGCACAATACGCGCCCGCTTCCCGGCCCGGCCGCTGGCCTGCGCCCTCTTCCCAGGAACCCGCTCCATGCAGATTCTCGAATTCGACCTCGACGGTGACTACGTCGAACTCAAGCAGCTGCTCAAGCTGGCCGACCTGGTCACCAGCGGCGGCGAGGCCAAGATGGTCATCAGTGAAGGCCAGGTGCGGGTCGATGGCGAAATCGAGCTGCGCAAGGCCTGCAAGATCCGCGCGGGCCAGGTGGTCGAATTTTCCGGCAGCCAGATCCGGGTGCTGGCTGCCGGCTGATCTGAAGCCGTTCAGGCCACGCGCTGGGTCAGGTGCGAGGCGATCAGCTGCCTGAACGGTGCCACGCCCTGCGCCAGGCGCAGGCCAGCCGCACGCAGCAGGCGCGCCGGGCGACGGTCGTCGGTGTACAGGCGGGCGATCGCATTGGTGGCCTCGTACAGCGGCCGCGACGCCAGCCGATGGCCCCGCTGGTAGCTGGTCAGCATGCCGGCGGCAGCAATGTCGGCACCGCGACGCTGCTGCGCGACGATGCCCTGCGCCAGCCGCTGTGCGCTGGCCAGGCCCAGGTTGAAGCCATGCGCGGTGACCGGATGCATGCCGACTGCGGCATCGCCGATCAGCGCAGAACGCTCGCCGACGAAACGGTGCGCGTACACACCTACCAGCGGGTACGCCTGCGGCGTCGCCACCGGCTGCATGCGGCCCAGGCGATGTTCAAAGCACGCACTGATGGCATCGCCGAAGGCCACCTCATCCATCGCCAGCAGTTCTTCGATCTGCCGCGGCTGCAGCGTGATCACCGCCGATGCCTGGCCCTCGTTGAGCGGCAGCAGCGCCATGGTGCGGCCGTAACCGAACCATTCCCAGGCCGTGTGGTGATGGTCGCGCTCGACCTGCATGCGGCACACCAGCATCGACTTGCCGAAGTCGCGCATCTGCGCACCGATGCCAAGCATGCGGCGGGTGGCGGAGAAGCGGCTGTCAGCCGCGACCAGCAGGCGGGCGTGCAGTTGGCTGCCGTCATCGAGTCTGACCACGTGGCCCTGCGCATCGGCCTGGACGCGCTGCACCTTGCGCCCGTCGAACAGGTCCAGACCATCCTGGTCCTGCACGGCATCCCATGCAGCGCGGCGGATCAGATGGTTGGGCACCAGCCAGCCCAGCGGCTGGCCGTCGACCTGGCTGCTGGCGAAGGTCAGCGCGAACGGCGAACCGCCGTTCATCACCTTGGCATCGCGCAGTTCAGCGACCTCGGCCGGCGGCAGGCGCTGCCACAGCCCCAGCTGCTCCATGCTCTGCCGCGAGGCATGGGTCAACGCGATCTCGCGGCCATCGAAGGCGGCCTCGGCCAGCGCCTGGCGCGGTTGAACTTCGACCAGCCCGACCTGCAGGCCACTGCCGGCCAGCGCCCGAGCGAAGCACAGGCCCGCCGGTCCGGCGCCGACCACCACCACGTCCATCCTGCGCATGCGCGCCTCCTGCCGTTGATTCAGTCCGGGCCAGCATAGCGCCGCGCGCCTGACCGGCCTTGATCTGGATCAGGCGCGGGTCACAACAACGCGAACACCAGCGCCAGGATCGACAGCAGCGACACCAGCCACACCAGGCTGCGCAGGTAGGGCACGCCGGCCGCGTACAGGGGCAGATAGACCACACGCGCCCAGAAGTAGGCCTGCGCAGCCAGCGCCGTGGTGCCGTTGCCGCGACCGGACACGACTACTGCAATGGCGGCGGCGGCGAAGAACGGGAAGGTTTCCAGGAAGTTGGCCTGGGCCCGCTGCAGGCGGCCGGCCAGCGGGCTGAGCGGCTTTGCATCGCCATCGCGTGCCGAGGCATTCCACTTCATCCCGCGCTCGCGGGTGACCACGGTGGAGGTGGCGAAGATGTACACGAAGCCGAGCACGATCGACCAGGCCAGCATTGCCAGTTCAGTTGCCATCGCTCATCTCCTCAGGGTGCCGACGCACGCAGGCTGTAACCGGCCAGGCGCCACACCTGGTCTTCGTCGAAACGGAACGAGACCAGCTCGCGCACCGGCTGCGCGCTGTTGGCGAAACGGGTCGGGAAGCTGACGTTGATGTACAGCCCTTCCGGCACCGCAGCACCGGCGCTGTACTTGACCCGGGTGATGGTGGGCTGGCCACGCCCGGCCAACGCACCCAGGCGCGCACGCTCGGTGGTCAGCTGGCTGACGAAGGCGGCCTTCGGCACCGCACGACGGGCGACGGCCGAAGCGCCATCCCACAGTTCGCCGGCGCGGTTGGCATCGACCAGCTGCGCCGCCTTCAACGCAGCCGCGCCCATTTCGGCGTCCTGCTTCTGCACCTGGGCCTGCTGCGCGGCGGTCAATGCCGGAGCGCCGGCGGTGGCCGGTTTCGCAGCCGCCGGCGATGCCGGGGCCGGGCGCGCGGGTGCCGGTGCCGGCGTGGCCGGCGCAGGTGCCTGCGCCAACGCAGTCAGGGGCAGCAGGGACAGCAGCAGGAGCGCGCGCTTCATGGACACCGCCGGTTCTCGAGGAAAGGACCGCAGTCTACGCCAGCGCGGTGAGCGGTTCGTCAGCGCGCGTGGGCGTTGCCTTCCACCGCCGCCGCATCGGCCTGCGCCGCAGACTTGCCTGCATCGTCGGCTGCCTGCTCGGCCATCGGCGGTTCCGGCGGTGCCGGGGGCAGCGTCGCCACATCGATCTCCGACAGCGGGCTTTCGTCCGGGCACACCGCGTCGGGAAAGCCGAAGCGCTGTTTCAACGCCTGGCCGCAGCTGTTGATCGACTCCATGTCGGCGCCTTCGCGCTTGCATTGCTGGTCGAAGGCGACCAGGAACGCGTCCTTGCGCTGCACGAAATCATCGCCGCAGGCACGCATCTGCTTGATCCGTTCCAGATCATCCTGCACCGCATTGGTCCCATCCAGGCCGTACTGGCGCAGCTCGTCCGGAGTCAGCAGGCGCAGGCTGCGGTTGGGCACGGTCATCATCAGATCGGCCACGCCCACCGCCACGCCATTGCGCTGCAGATAGTCCTTCACGTTGTCGTAGACCTCGTGCAGCTCGCGGTTGAGTTCCGCGCGCGAGGTGGCCTTGGAGCTGATCCGCATCATGCGGTGGATGCCGACCTTGCCCGACAGCAGGCGGTTGTCACCGGCGGCCAGCACGAACACGCAGGCGCTGTGGCAGATCGAGCCTTCGCGCACCCAAATGGTCCAGCCGGATTCACCGATGCTGTCACCGGCAACGATCGCCGATTCCACCTGGCCGCCGCTGGAATCCAGATCGAGGATGCGCTTGTGGATCTTCTGCTGGTCGGCGACCACCGCCAACCGCCACATCATCTCGGCGAAGCCCGGATTGATCTTGCCGGCGTAACGCACGCGCATCAGGCCGCGCTCGGCGCACGGCGCCAGCGCCTGAGTGATCTGCTCGCGCTGCAGGCCTTCCAGCTCGACACCGTCGCCGGCATCGCCAGCATATTCCGTGCTGCAGCTGACCCAGGCACGGCCATTCTCAAGCTGCGCCTGCGGCCACGGCCGATCCGCCTGGCTGCGCGGCGGCGCTGGCGGTGGCGGTGCATCGGCCGCATTGATCGACACCATGTTCTCGCCATCGCTGGCCGGTGCCCGCGCCGCCTTGTCGGCAGCAGTCACATTGCCCGGATTTTCCAGCTGGCTGCAGCCCGCCAGGGCCAGGCACAACAGGGGCAACCAGCGGCGTTTGGCGGACATCGGGCAACCAGTCTTCACGTGAGCAGGAGCCACAGTCTACCCGTCCGGGGCACCCGTTCAGCGCGTGGCACTGAACCCCTTCTGACCCTCTGGCTCCAACCTTTTCATTACAACGTCTTGCACCACTCCATCCACGCATGGCGTGGATCTACCGTGTCGACCAAAGTCGACACCCAGAGCGGGATGCCGTTCCGGCAGGCCGCGGGAAACTGTCGAAGGCGGGGTGGGTCCGGTGGCAGGGGCGTGAGCGCCATGGATGGCGCGACCGAGCTACAGGGACGTACTTGCAGCGCCCCCTGCCACCGGCCCCACCCCGCCCTCCCGCAGGAAGCCTGCTGTTGCTGTTGCCTCTGCGGGTGCAGGGCGCAGCCCTGTCCGACCCTCTTCAGCATCCATGTCCGAATGTGGCGAGTATCTCCAGCCGCACACGCCTAGACTGGCGCCATGGATACCGCCTTCGCCCTCGACACCGCCGCCTGCGACCGTGCCCGCCTGGCCCGCGACGCGCGCTTCGACGGCGTGTTCTTCACCGCCGTGCGCAGTACCGGCATCTACTGCCGCCCGGTGTGCCCGGCACCGCCACCGAAGCCGCGCAACATCACCTACTACCCCACCGCCGCTGCGGCCGCAGCTGCCGGCTACCGCCCGTGCCTGCGCTGCCGTCCTGAACTGGCACCGCAGGCCCAGCAGGCATTGGCCGGGCAGACCGTGCAGCGCGCACTCGCCCTGATCCATGGCGGCTTCCTTCAGGAGCAGCCCGTCGCGGACCTCGCGCAGAAGATCGGCCTGAGCGCGCGCCAGCTGCAGCGCCTGTTCGTTGAACACCTGGGCGCGACGCCGGCGCAGATCCACGCCACCCATCGCCTGCTGCTGGCCAAGCAACTGCTGACCGAGACCACGCTGCCGGTGACCGACGTTGCGCTGGCCGCCGGCTACAACAGCCTGCGCCGCTTCAACACCGCTTTCCTGCAGGGTTGCGGCATGGCACCGACGGCGCTGCGTCGCCAGCACCAGCCGCTGGCCGCCGATGACGGCGGCCTGGTGCTGCGCCTGGTGTATCGCCCGCCGCTGGACTTCCCGCGCATGCTGGCCTTCCTGCGCAAACGCAGCCTGCCTGGCATCGAACTGATCGGCGAAGACAGCTACCAGCGTGTGCTGGGCACGCCCGAACGCCCCACCCTGCTGCGGGTCACCGCCGACCCGAAGCGCCCGGAGTTGCGCCTGCAGCTGGGCGCGGTCGATCCGCGTCTGATTCCGGACATCGTGCGCCGCGTGCGCCGCGTATTCGATCTGGACGCGGACCTGCAGCAGGTGCACGCCGCGCTGAGCGAAGAACCCTTGCTGGCGCGCGGTATCGCCGAACGCCCCGGGCTGCGCGTACCCGGCGGCTGGGATGGCTTCGAGGTGGGCGTACGCGCCGTGCTCGGACAGCAGGTCAGTGTGGCCGCAGCCACCACCTTCGCGCGGCGCCTGGTCGACGCCTATGGCGCGCACCTGCCGGGCATGCCATCGGAATTCGATCGCCAGTTCCCGGCGCCCGAGGTGCTGGCCGAAGCGCCCCTGGAATCGATCGGCCTGCCGCGCAGCCGCGCCGCCACCGTGCGTGCGCTGGCGGCCGCCTGCGCCAGCGGCCAGCTCGACTTCGCGCCCGGGCAGGCATTGGAGGAATTCGTTGCGCGCTGCGTCGCGCTGCCCGGCATCGGCCCGTGGACGGCGCAGTACATCGCCCTGCGCGGGCTCGGCCAGCCCGATGCGTTCCCGGCCGGCGATCTTGTACTGCAGCAGGTGCTCGGCCACGCGCAGGGCCAGCGCCTGAGCGAACGTGCAACCGAAGCGCGCTCGCAACCGTGGCGGCCGTGGCGCGCCTACGCGGTGCTGCACCTGTGGCACCTGTCCGGCACGTTCGTTGGAGAACCGACATGACCCTGTTGTTCGACCGTTTCGACAGCCCGATCGGCGTGTTGACCATCGCCGGTGACGAACGTGGCCTGTCACATGTGCTTTTCCCCGAGAACCGCCATCCGGCACGCGGGCGCGATGACTGGCACTACGCACCGGATGCGCTGCCGGAAGCGCGCGAGCAACTGCTGCAGTTCCTGCACGGCGAACGCAGCAGCTTCGACCTTGTGCTGGCACCACGCGGCACGCCGTTCCAGCTGCGTGTGTGGCAGGCGCTGGCGTTGATTCCGTTCGGCCAGACCTGGAGCTACCTGCAGCTGGCGCAGCACCTGGGCCAACCCAGCGCGACCCGTGCGGTCGGTGCAGCCAACGGGCGCAACCCGCTGCCGATCATCCTGCCCTGCCACCGCGTGATCGGCAGCAACGGCGCACTGACCGGTTTCGGCGGCGGCCTGGAAACCAAGGCGGCGCTGCTGCGGCTGGAACAACGCCAGGCCCCGCTGTTCGCCTGAGAGGGCTGGCCGGGCTGCGCCCGGCACCCGCAGAGGCAACGGCAAGGTCAAGAGCCAATACAGCTCCGATTTTCTACGCGTTGGGTGGGGCGGTATGGGTGGGCAGGACACGCCGTAAACCCCGCTCCGCGGTCCGGTCCAGCCGCTGGCGGCTGGGCGTTCGGGCGCTTGCGAAGCAGTGCTTCGCAAGCAAAGCGCCCTCACCCATGGGGGCTCGTTGGCGCCATCCATGGCGCCAACGGTCCTGCCCACCCACACCGCCCCACCTTCGACAGATTCCCGCGGCGGTGGGTAGGTGTCGACCTTGGTCGACGCGGTAGATCCACGCCATGCGTGGATGGAAGCGTCTGTAAACTGTCTGGAGAAAAGCCCCCTTTTTGTTGAAGGGGGCGCGCCGACAGGCGCGGGGATAAGGAAAAATGCGCGGACACGGCGCGCAATAGTGCGCCGTGTCTTGGGCGCGTCATTACCTCGCACTATCATGCGCGGATGACTTCCGTACGCCTGACCTGCGCGCTGGCGCTGCTGCTGCCATTGGCCGCCTGCACCACCGCGCCCGCCCCTTCCGCCTCCGTTCCCACACCCGTCGCTGCGGCTGCGCCGCCCAAGCTGCTGCTGATCTCCATCGATGGCCTGCGTGCCGACGCGCTCGACCGCGGCCTGACCCCGAACCTGCAGCGACTGATCGACGGCGGCGTGCGTGCACGCTGGATGACGCCGTCCTATCCGTCGCTGACCTTCCCCAACCACTACACCATCGTCACCGGCCTGCGTCCGGACCACCACGGCATCGTCAACAACAGCATGGACGATGCAACCCTGGGCCGTTTCGAACTGAGCAACCGCGACGCGGTCACCACCAGCGGCTGGTGGGGTGGCGAACCGATCTGGGTCAGTGCCGAGAACGCTGGCGTACGTTCGGCCACCACGGCGTGGCCGGGCAGTGAGTCTGAAATCCGCGGCGTGCGCCCCAGCAAGTGGCGCGTGTACGACGGCAAGCAACCGCTGGAACAGCGGGCCGGCATCGTGCTCGACTGGCTGGCGCAGACCGATGCTGATGCACCGCGCCTCACCACGCTGTACATGGAACACGTGGACAAGGCCGGCCACAACTACGGCCCCGAGTCGAAGCAGTATGCCGACGCCATCGTGCGCGCCGACCAGATCGTCGGCCAGGTGCTCGATGGGCTGCAGCAGCGCGGCCTCGCCGCGACCACCAACGTGATCGTGGTCTCTGACCATGGCATGGCCAGCGTGCCGGTCGGCCAGGTGATCTCCACCGAGTCGATGGCCGACCCGGCCATCGCGCGCAATGTCAGCCAGGGCCAGTCGGTGGGTTTTGCGCCGGTCGCCGGCCGCGAAGCGGAAGCCGAACGCGCCCTGCTCGGACGCCACGGGCACTATCAGTGCTGGAAGAAGGAGAACCTGCCGGCACGCTGGCACTACGGCACGCATCCGCGGGTTCCGGCCATCGTCTGTGCCATGGATGAAGGCTGGGATGCCCTGCATCAGGAGAAAATCGCCAAACGCGACCATCAGGATCGCGGCTCGCATGGCTACGACAATGCCCTGCCCTCCATGCGTGCCGTGTTCGTGGCCAGCGGCCCGTCATTCCGACAGGGTTTGGTGATCGATGGCTTCGACAATGTCGACGTCTACCCGCTGCTGGCGCACCTGCTGCAGGTGCCGGCCGCGCCGAACGACGGAAATCCGGAAACGCTGAAGAAGACCCTGCGCTGATCCGATTGTAGAGCCGAGCCCACGCTCGGCTGCATTGCGCCGAGCATGGGCTCGGCTCTACAAGAACGTGCATAAAAAAAACGCGGCGCCAGGCGCCGCGTTTTTCTTTGGACCGGTCGGTCGGCCGGATCAGGCCTTGGCGACGGCCTTCTTCGCCACAGCCTTCTTCGCCGGAGCCTTGGCCACGGTCTTCTTGGCAACCGGGGCGGCGGCGCCTACGGCGACCTTGCTCGCGGTGTGCGAACGGGCGTTGCCGTAGCTGGCGTTGTAGCGCTTGCCCTTGGCGGTCTTGCGGTCACCCTTACCCATGTCTTCAACTCCTCAAGTGTGAAATCTGGTTACCCCGTACTGACACGGGTTCGGCGGGGCCGCCTTGCTGGGCGCCCCCGCGCACGATCGAAAATCCTATCACGGAGCGCCTAGTGCGCGCAGCTGGCGTCGTGCACGTGGCCGTGGTTGAGGCGAAGATTGACCAGGTGGGCCACCCCCACCAGCAGGCCGCCGATGGTCATCACCACCGCATGCGGCACGGCGTTGTGGTGCAGCGGGTCGTACAGCACACCGGCCCACAACGCGACCAGGCCGGGAATCAGGAAGCCCAGCGCGCGCAGCGCGCCGTGGCGGCGGTAGCCCCATACCAGGCTGAACAGCCCGAGCAGGGTCACGAACACCACCAGCGCCTGCTCCACGCCATCGCTCAGCCAGAACGACAGGCCCAGCGAAGGCGCCGCCGCCAGCAGTACGGGAATCACCGCGCAGTGCACCGCGCACAGCATCGAACCGGTAGCGCCGAAACGGTCGAGCAGATGGCGCAGGCGTGAGGACAGGGACATGACTTCCAGCAGGGTCGGCGAATCGTTATGGAATAATATAACATCCCTTCCCGAACCGCACGGTTTCCACTCCCCCTCTCCCATCGGCGGGATTCGTGCGCCCTGCGATTGATACAGTGTAACAAAGGACCGATCCATGCCTGCCCACACCCCACGGCTCAAGCCGCATTCCCTGGCCCTGGCCCTCGCCGCCCTGCTTCCGACCGTTGCCTTCGCCGCCAGCGAAGACGATTCCCATCGTGACCGCCACCTGACTGAACTGTCGTCGGTGCAGGTCACCGCGTCGCCACTGCAGGGCGATGCCGAATCGCTGGCCCGCCCGGTGGAGGTTCTGGCCGGTGAGCGCCTGGACGAGCAGAAGGCCGGCACCCTCGGCGATACCGTGGCCAAGCTGCCCGGCGTGCAGAGCACCTTCTTCGGCCCCGGCGTCGGCCGCCCGATCATCCGTGGCCAGGAAGGCCCGCGCGTGGCCGTGCTGTCCAACGGCATGGGCAACATGGATGCATCCACCGTCAGTGCCGACCATGCCACCAGCATCGAACCGTTCCTGGCCGACCAGATCGAAGTGCTGAAGGGCCCCGCCACGCTGTTGTTCGGCAGCGGTGCCATCGGTGGTGCGGTCAACGTGGTCGATGGCCGCATCGCACGGGAGCTGCCGGAGCGGCCGCTCAGCGGCCGCGCCGAACTGCGCGGCAATTCGGTGAACAATGAGCGCAGCGGCATGTTCCGCCTCGATGGCGTCAGCGGCAATGTCGTGCTTCATGTGGACGGCCTGGTGCGCAATGGCGACGACTACCGTATCCCTGGCTACGCGGTGATCGACAGCCTGGAAGACCACCATGACGACCACGACCATGACCACGCGGGCGAGGAAGGCGAAGAGCCGCGTCGCGGCCGCCTCGACAACAGCTCGATCCGCACCCGTGCCGGTGGCGTCGGTGCGACCTGGCTGGGCGAAGGCGGCTACTTCGGCGTGTCGGCCAGCACCTACCGCACCAACTACGGCATTCCCAACGGCGCACACGTGCACGCCGATGGCGACGATCACGGCCATGACCACGGCCACGACCATGGCGACGAAGAGGAAGGCGGCGACGAGCATGACGTGCGCATCGACATGGTGCAGAACCGCTTCGAGACCAAGGCCGGCATCTATGACCCGGTCTCGTTCCTGAAGAACATCAACGCACGCGTGGCCTATACCGACTACGAGCACGTGGAGCTGGAGGCCGGCACGCCGTCGACCCGCTTCACCAACCGTGGCATCGAAGCGCGCCTGGAAGCGGTGCAGCAGCAGATCGGTGGCTGGGACGGTGCCTTCGGCCTGCAGTTCGGCAACAGTGATTTCGGTGCCAAGGGCGAAGAGGCGTTCGTTCCGGATACAGGCACGAAGAACATCGGCCTGTTCGTGCTGCAGGAAAAGCAGTTCGGACCGTTCAAGCTGGAACTGGGCGGCCGCCACGACCAGGTCAAGCTGGACCCGACCGGTGATTACCGGCGCCGCACGTTCGGCGCCACCAACCTGTCTGCCGCCGGCATCTGGAAGCTCAACGACGCCGTTGACCTGCGTATCGGCGTGGACAGCTCCGAGCGTGCACCCACCAACGAGGAGCTGTATGCCGCCGGCGCCCACATCGCCACCCGTTCGCTGGAGATCGGCGACGCCAACCTGAAGACCGAGCGCGGCCAGCGCGTGGAACTGGGTATCCACACTCACAGTGAGCGCCTGGACTTCTCCGCGTCGGTCTACCAGACCAGGTTCAAGGACTTCATCTACCTGGCCGACACCGGTGTTACCGAAGGCCTGCCGGTCCGCGCCTGGACCCAGCAGGACGCGGTGTTCCGCGGTGCCGAGGCCGAAGCGCTGGTGCACCTGTTCGAAGGTGGCGCCGGTGACTGGGATCTGCGCCTGTTCGGTGACTACGTGAAGGCCAAGCTGGATGGCAGCGGCAGCCGCAACCTCGACATCGCCGTGCCGCACGGCGACCACAACCACAATTACAATGTGGAACTGGCCAACACCGGCTACCTGCCGCGTATTGCCCCG
Organism: Stenotrophomonas sp. YJH_SMC_27; assembly: GCF_059369815.1. Classification (NCBI taxonomy): domain Bacteria; kingdom Pseudomonadati; phylum Pseudomonadota; class Gammaproteobacteria; order Lysobacterales; family Lysobacteraceae; genus Stenotrophomonas; species Stenotrophomonas sp. YJH_SMC_27. The sequence goes on from NZ_JCAFTA010000001.1 coordinate 135,372, forward strand.
GCCCGCGTCGGCGCCGACCTGCGCTGGTCGAAGGACGGCTGGCGCGCCTCGGTCGGTGCGGTGCGCTACAGCCGCCAGAAGGACGTGGCGCAGAACGAGGAGCCGAGCGATGGCTACACCCTGGTCGACGCCCACCTGGCCTACCGCTGGGACCGCAACGCCAGCAACAGCTACGAGGTGTTCCTGGATGGCAGCAACCTGACCAACCGCGAAGTCCGTCCGCACACCTCGCTGCTGCGCGACTACTCGCCGCTGCCGGGCCGTGGTGTCGCATTCGGCATCCGCGCGTTCTTCTGATCGATGTAGGGGGGCGGAGCCCTTTCCGCGGGAAAGGGCTCTGCCCCCACTCGCCCTTCAACGCATGGCGGGACCGCACCACGAATACCATTCTCTCTCCCGGGGGGCCGTCTGGCCCCCGTTTCTTTATGCGTGAGCGAGGTCGCGGCGCCCTCGCTCACACACCCGTCACAAAGATGTGCGTACCACAACAAGCGGACAATCCCGTCACCCAATGTCTCGCCAATCGGACACTTTTGTCCGAAAATAATTCCATGACTGCCCAACGTGCCGATGCCGCTGCCCGCCGTGCCCTCATCCTCGACGCCGCCGATCATGTCTTCGGCCAACATGGCGTCACCGCCCCACTGGACCTGGTGGTCGAACGCGCCCAGGTGGGCCGCGCCACCCTGTACCGCAACTTCCCCGACCGCACCGCGCTTATCCAGGCGCTGCTGCAGCGCACGGTCGACCGCATCCGGCGCCAGGTCGAACAGCTCGGCGACCGCGATGACGCCCTGTTCGAGGTGTTCGAGGGCATGGCCCAGCGCATCATCGATTCGCCGGCACTGGCCGATTACTGGCGTGCGGTCGATTCGGACGTGCCGTCCATGCGCGCCGCGCGCGAGACAGTGCGCGACCTGCTGGAGGAACCGATCGCGCGCGCCAAGGCGGCCGGGCTGTGCCGTGCCGACCTGGAAAAGACGGATATTTCACTGATCTCAGGCATGCTGGGTGCGGCCCTGCGCGGCAAGACCCGCGACGAGCGCGCCCAGTTGGCCGGGCGCGCCCTGCAGCTGCTGCGTGGGGGTCTCCAAGGAGCTGCCAGCGAGGCCCGTTGATGGTCCAGCCGTATCTGAAGCCGGTTCCGGATTGGGAGGAGCATGAGAAGCCGACCATGCCCGGCTCGGCGTCGATGCCCTGGCACCCGCCGTACCGGCGCGCGGCCTATGCGCTGGTATCGTTGCTGGTGGCGATCACCGGCGGCCTCGGCAATGCGCTGGTTACCGCCAACCTGCCGTTCCTGCAGGGCCAGCTGGCGCTGACCCCGACCCAGGGCAGCTGGCTGGTAGCGGCCTATGCGATGGTGAATGTCACCGCCAACCTGTTGGCCTTCAAGTTCCGCCAGCAATACGGCATCCGCCTGTTCGCCGAAATCGGGCTGGGCCTGTACGCGGCGTTGGCGGTCCTGCACCTGTTCGTCGGCAGCTTCGAGACCACGATGCTGACCCGAGCCGCCAGCGGCTTCGCCGGCGCGGCCTGTTCGACCTTGGGCACGCTGTACATGCTGCAGGCGCTGCCGCGGCGCTTCACCGGCAATCTGCTGGTGGTCGGCGTCGGCCTTTCCCAGCTGGCGGTGCCGATCGCCTGGATCGTCTCCCCGGGCCTGGTCGATACCGGCCAGTGGCACCAACTGTACTCGTTCGAGGCCGGCCTGGCCCTGTGCGCCTTCGCCGCAGTGGTAGTGCTGAAGCTGCCGCCGGGCATCCAGGTGAAGGCGTTCGAGCCACTGGACTTCCTCACGTTCGCGCTGCTCGCCCCGGCCGTCGCCCTGCTGGTGATCGTGCTGGCGCAGGGCTACACGCGCTGGTGGCTCAATACAGCGTGGCTGGGCTGGGCGCTGATCGCTTCGATCGTGCTGTCCACCACCGCCTTGATCATCGAGCACTACCGGCGTAACCCACTGCTGCAGATCCGCTGGCTGTCGACGCTGCCGGTGCTGCATTTCATCGTCGGCGCCTTCCTGATCCGCTTCCTGACCACCGAGCAGTCCTACGGCGTGGTCAACCTGATGCGCACGCTGGGCATGGGACCGGACCAGATGCGGCCGCTGTTCGTGGTGATCCTGGCCGGGGTGATCACCGGAATCGCCGGTGCCTCGCTTACCTTCGGCCCGAAGCGGCTGATCGCCCAGCTGCTGATGGCGATCCTGCTGCTGGGCGCCGCCGCGTTCTTCGACCAGCACCGCACCAGCATGGATCGGCCGCACGACTTCTACGCCAGCCAGTTCCTGGCCTCGGTCGGTGCGGGCATGTTCATGGGGCCCCTGATCATGCTTGGCATCTCTGCTGCGCTGAAACAGGGCGTGGACCACATGATCACCTTCCTGGTGACGCTGTCGATCACGCAGACGCTGGGCGGCCTGGCCGGCTCGGCGGTGCTGGGCACCTTCCAGCTGCATCGCGAGCAACTGTATTCCAGCGCGCTGACCAGCCAGCTCGATCCGGCCGATCCGGTGGTAGCGCAACGCCTGCGTCTCCAGCAGCAGCTGTACAGCGCCCAGATCACCGACCCGGTCCTGCGCAGCGCACAGGGCAGCGCGCAGCTGGCACAGACCACGCGCCGAGAAGCCAACGTGCGTGGCTTCAACGATGTGTTCACCCTGAGCGGCGGGCTGGCGATCGGTTTCCTGTGCTGGTTGCTGCTGCTGTCGCTGCGTACCGCCGTACTGAAGCAATGGCGCAAGCGCCACCCGCCCGAGTCCACCGCGGCCACGCCGGCCGCATCCCGTTGAGTCCCCCCATGCCTCCCGTGCCGCCCCGACCCGACGACGCCGACAACGTCACCCCGCCGCCGCCCACCGACGCGGCGCCCGCGTCCACGCCGGTAGAACCCGCGGTCGCGCCGAAGTACCTCAAGCCCAGCGCGCGCAGCGTGGCGGTGATGGTGATTGTCGCCCTGCTGGGCATTGCGCTGATCCTGCGTGCCTGGCACCTGTGGCCGTTCACCAGCAGCGTGATGGTGACCGACAACGCCTATGTGCGCGGCCAGATCACGGTGATGGCGCCGCAGGTGAACGGCTATGTGACCGAGGTGCTGGTGAAGGACTTCCAGCACGTGAAGGAAGGCGAGCCGCTGCTGCGCATCGATGACCGCATCTATGCGCAGCGTGTCGCCCAGGCGCAGGCAACGCTGGACAGCGCGCGTGCGGCGCTGGCCAACTCCGACCAGTCGCAGGCGCAGAACCGTGCGCAGATCGCCTCGGCGCGCGCCACGCTCTCGGCCGGCCAGGCCGAACTGCAGCGCTCGCGCAACGAGCTGAAGCGCTACGAGGAACTGGCCGCACAGCAACTCGTGTCGATCAATGACCGCGACAAGTTCCGCACCAGCCAGGCCTCGGCGCAGGCCAGCGTGCAGCAGTCGCAGGCGCAGATCCGCATCGCCGAGGAAACGCTGGTGTCGACCCAGGTCGCGCGCAAAAGCCTGGAGGCCCAGGTGGAAAGCGCGCAGGCGCAGCTGGAGCTGGCCCGCATCGATCTGGCCAATACGGTGATCCACGCACCGCGCGACGGCCAGATCAGTGAAGCCAGCGTACGCGTGGGCCAGTACGTCGCGGCCGGCTCGCAGCTGCTGTTCCTGGTACCTGACACGCTGTGGGTGGTGGCCAACTACAAGGAAGGCCAGACCTGGGGGATGGCGATCGGCCAGCCGGCCACGTTCTCGGTGGACGCGTTCCAGGGGCAGGTGCTGAAGGGCCGTGTCGAAGAGATCGCGCCCGCCACCGGGTCGGAGTTCAGCGTGTTGCGCCCGGACAATGCCAGCGGCAACTTCACCAAGGTGGTGCAGCGGCTGCCGGTGCGGATCTCGATCGATCCGGGTCAGGCACTGGCGGCGCGGCTGCGGCCCGGCATGTCGGTGATCGTGCGGGTGGATACGGCAGGCAAACCCATGGACTAGGGCGCGCCCCTGCAGGACTCGGCTGGGTAGAGACGGCTGGGTAGAGTCGACTGTTAGTCGACTATCGCGCGCAGGGCGGGTTGCTCTTGGGCTTCACGGAAGAGCAGTCGACTAACAGTCGACTCTACCGCCGACCGACTCTACCGCCGACACGATCAACCCGCGCAGCGCGCGCAGAGACCGTGCACTTCAAGGGTCTGTGCCTGCGGCTGGAAGCCCAGTTCCTTGGCGCGCTTTTCCAGCTGGCTGACGATTTCCCGGTCTTCCAGTTCCACCGCGCTGTGGCAGCTGTTGCAGATCAGGAACGGCACCGAATGCGCGGCGCTGCTGGGGTGGTGGCAGGCCACGAAGGCATTCACCGATTCCAGCTTGTGCACGAAACCATTGGCCATCAGGAAGTCGAGGGCGCGGTACACGGTGGGCGGGGCATCAGCACCCACACCCTTGCCGTTGCGCACCCATTCCAGCAACTCATAGGCCTTGACCGGCTTGCCGGCCTCGGCGATCAGCTTCAGTACATTGGCGCGGATCGGGGTAAGGCGCAGCCCGCGTTCGCGCGAGACACGCTCGACCACCGCCACGAAATCCGATGCGTCGTGGACGTGGTGGTGCGGGGCGGTACAAGCAGTGGCGGTCTTGGCGGACATGCGCGTTCTCCGGTTCGGGCCTGGCAAGGATGCCTCAGGCCGTTGCTACCTTGGTGATGGCCACATCGATGCGTTTCAAGGCCTGCTCGCGGCCAGCCAGGTACACGGTATGCGAAATGTCAGGACTGACCTGGGTACCGGTGATGGCCACGCGCAACGGCTGGGCGACCTTGCCCATGCCGATCTCCAGCGCGGCGGCGACGTCGTGCAGGGCCACGCCCACCGACTCGGCGGTCCATTCCGGCAGGGCTGCCAGCAGCTCGCGGGCCTTGCCCAGCGCCACCTCGGCACCGGCCTTGAAGTGCTTGGCCACCGCCGCGTCATCGTACTCGGTCAGCGGCTGGTACCAGACCACGGCTTTCTCGGCCATCTCCTTCAGGGTCTGCACGCGTTCACGCAGGGCGATCACCACGTCCTCCGGTGCCGGTCCGGCAGCCACGTCCAGCCCCAGCTTCTGCAGCTGGTAGACCAGGTGCGGCACGATCGCGGCCACATCCTCGGTCTTCAGGAAGTGCTGGTTGACCCAGCCCAGCTTGGCCATGTCCAGTCGCGAGGCCTTGGAGTTGCAGTCCTTCACGTCGAACAGCTCGATCAGCTCCTGACGGCTGAACAGCTCCTGGTCACCGTGCGACCAGCCGAGGCGGGCCAGGTAGCTCAGCAGCGCATCGGGCAGGTAGCCGGCGTCCTTGTACTGCATCACGTCGGCCGCGCCGGTGCGCTTGGACAACTTGGCGCCCTGCTCGTCCAGGATCATCGGCATGTGGCCGAACTTCGGCACCGGCGCACCAATGCCTTCGTACAGGTTGATCTGGCGCGGGGTGTTGTTGATGTGGTCGTCGCCGCGGATGACCTCGGTGATGCCCATGTCCCAGTCGTCCACCACCACCGCGAAGTTGTAGGTGGGGTAGCCGTCCGGGCGGAAGATCACCATGTCATCCAGCTCGCTGTTGGCGATCTCGATGCGGCCCTTGATCAGGTCGTCGAACACCACCGTGCCTTCCAGCGGATTCTTGAAGCGGATGACGCGGTTCGGGTCGTCCCTGTAGGGCAGGCCCAGATCGCGCGCAGCGCCGTTGTAGCGCGGCTTCTCCTGCCTGGCCATGGCAGCCTCGCGCATCGCGTCCAGCTCTTCGCGGGTCTCGTAGGCGTAGTACGCCTTGCCCTCGGCGATCAGCTGCTCGGCCACTTCCTGGTAACGGGCAACGCGGTCGGTCTGGTAGATCGGGCCTTCGTCATAGTCCAGGCCCAGCCACTCCATCGCCTCCAGGATGGCGTCGATCGCACCCTGGGTGCTGCGTTCACGGTCGGTGTCCTCGATGCGCAGCACGAACTCGCCGCCACGATGGCGGGCCTCCAGCCAGCAGTACAGCGCGGTGCGGGCACCACCGATGTGCAGGTAGCCGGTGGGACTGGGGGCGAAGCGGGTGCGGCAGGTCATGGACGGCTCGAGGAACGGGACTCCCCCGATTTTACCAGCCCGCCGCCCCCGACGGAAAAAGGGGACGGAGGGGATTAAGTCGCGATTGCCCAGCCCGTGGGCACTGCAACCGGGAAACGGAGGGGAGATGCGACTTAATCCCCTCCGTCCCCTTTTACGGTTCCACCTTGCGCGGGAACGGCTGCTCGCGCATCGCGGCGTTGTAGGCGAACGAGGCGACGATGGCGGCGGCCTGCTTCAGGTCTTCCGGCTCGGCGTGGTCCCAGGTGTCCAGGTGGCTGTGGTGCACGTTGGTGAAGTAGTCCAGCCGGTCCTGGATGAACTGGAAGCCCGGCAGGCCGATGCGGTCGAAGCTGATGTGGTCGGTGCTGCCAGTGTTGCGGGTGGCCACGGTGGTGGCGCCCACGTCATGGAACGGCGCCAGCCAGGCTTCGAAGATGGGCATGGCCGCCAGGTTTTCCTGAGCGTAGATGCCACGGAAGCGGCCCGAGCCGTTGTCCATGTTGAAGTAGACCTGGAACTTGCCGTAGTCGCGGGTCTTCTGCAGTGCGCCGGTCGGCTCGCGCAGCGACGCCGGCAGCGCCTTCTGCGCCGGGTCGGTCGGCTCCGGGAACTTGCCGAAGTGCTTGGCCACATAGGCCTGCGAGCCGATCAGGCCCTGCTCCTCGCCGCTCCACAGCGCCACGCGGATGGTGCGCCTGGGCTTGGCGCCGGTGGCCTTGAGGATGCGCATCGCCTCCATCATCACCGCCACGCCGGCGGCGTTGTCGGCCGCACCGGTGCCGCTGTGCCAGGAATCCAGGTGCGCGCCGATCATCACCACTTCATCGGGCTTGCTGCTGCCACGGATCTCGGCCAGCGTGTTGTAGCCGGGCTGGTCGGCCTCGTCGGTGAAGCGTGCGGCCACATCCACGCGCAGGCGCACGGTCTGCTTGGCCTCCAGCGCGCGTACCAGCGGATTGAAGTGCTCGCTGATCATCGCCAGCTCGGGAATGCCCACCGACTCACCGGCCTTGCGCGAACCACCACCGGCAACGCGGATGATGCCGTTGTCCCAGCTGCTGATGCCGATCGAGGCCAGCGCGCCCTCTTCCACGAAGAAGGCATTGACCTTGGCCGCCAGCTGCTGGCGTTCCTGGTATTCCTTGACCCGCTTGGCGCGCTCGGCGGTGGCGTCCTTGTCCTTGGGCAGGGTGAACTCCTGCAGGCCCTCCAGCGAGGTGGCGTCGTGGCGGTGCGAATCGGGCTCGGTGCCCCGCTTGTATTCGCGTGCCTCGCCCAGCAGGAGGATCTTGCCACGCAGCTTGCCGCGGTACTTCTCGATGTCTTCGGGCTTCTTGATGTCGACCTGCACCAGCTCGCCTTCGACCGGGCCCTTCGTACCGGGGGTCCAGGCCTTGGGCAGCGCATGCAGCGGCTGCACGCGGTCACCCAGCATTTCCACGCTCGCCGAGGTGAATTCCCAGCCACGGCCGAAATCATCGAAGGCCTCGTCGTGGACGTTGTCCAGCTTCCATTCGCTGAACTTGCCGCGGGTCCACGCGTTGGCGCGGCCCATCGCCGGCGAATTGGTCAGGCGCGCGCCGATGCGTTCGGTGAGATAGCTGAAGGTGTCCATCACCTGCGAACGGTGGAACGCCTCCTGACGGATGCGGCTGACCATGTCCAGGTCCACCGTCTCGCGCTGCTGTGCCGCTGCATTGCCACCCATCGCCAGCGCTACGGCCAGCACGCCCCACTTCAACACATCGCACCCCTGCCCTTCGGCTCGATCATCAACCCATCGAGTCTAGCCAGCAGGGGCGCGCCGATACCGTCCCATCGGTCATGGACAGCAGTAGATCCACGCCATGCGTGGATGAACAACCCGATCACCCCCTCCACCCCAACCACAACTGCGCCCGCTCCGGCAGCAACAACAACCAGTGCCGCCGGTCGATACTGCTGCAGCCGTACACCGCCGCGTGTGCCGGCCAGTCATCGGGCAGGCCGTCGATGCCGATTTCGGCCAGCGCTTCCGCCCCGGCCTTCCAGGGCCGGTAGCGCGGGACCCGTCCGGCCACTGCGCCACGTCCCTGCCGCGCACCCTGCAACCAGCGCAATCCCTGCCCCCGCAATCCCTCGCAGGTCACCGCCGCCAGCTGGAAGCGGACCAGGCCGGGGGCGATCCGTGCCCCCGGCAGGGCCGCCAGCACGCCATGTGCCTGCAGCAGCGCATCCACTTCCAGCAGGGCCGGAATGCCCTGCCGTGCCCGTTGCCGCAATCCCTGGCGCCAACTCATGGCCTGCTCCTTACTTCAGGTCCGCGCCGAGCGCGTACCAGTCCACCCGGCGGGTCACCCACATCGCCAGCGCCAGGATCACGAACAGCAGCAGCGAACCCATCAGCAGCGCATTGTTCTCCGACACCAGCAGGCCATACAGCGCGCCGTACAGCACGGTCAGCAGCGCCGCGAAGCCGAAGCCGCGCTTCCAGTGGCCCAGCACATTGGCCAGGTACACCGCCTGCAGGCCGATGCAGGCCACCGCCGAAACCAGGTAGGCCTTCCAGAACGCGATGTGCTCGGACAGGCTGATCAGCAGCAGGAAGAAGATCGCCAGCGCCAGGCCCACCATCAGGTACTGCAGCGGGTGGATGCGCAGCGACTTGATCAGCTCGAACAGGATGAAGCCGAGGAAGGTCAGCAGCACGAACAGCACGCCGTACTTCGAGGCACGGTCGGCCTGGGTGTAGCTATCGACCGGATCGACCAGCGACACCGTCACCGCCTGCGAGTCGACCGAACCGTCATTGCGCAGCTGCCGCTGTGCGTCGGAGGCCAGCGAGGACACCGCCCAGCGCGCATCGAATCCCTGCGCATCAACGCGGCGCTCGTTGGGCAGGAAAGCTCCGCTGAACGACGGATGCGGCCAGCTCGAACGCAGCGCGATGTGGGTGTCATCGCCCACCGGCACCACCGACAGCATGCGACTGCCATCCAGGCGCAGCTCCAGTTCAACGGTGCTGGCGGCCAGCGTGCCGCCGTGGTCTTCGGCAAACCCGGTCACCGGTGCATGCAGACCGCGTCCGACTTCGCTGGCCGCGCCAACGCCCGGCAGCAACCGCAACTGCTTGCCATCCACGCGCAGGTTCGGCGTACCGACCAGGCCGCGCACATCGGAAATGCCCACCGCCACATACGGCTTGCCGTAGCTGCGACCGGCCTTCACCGGGTAGTCGTCTGCGGCGAAGGTCGCCTTCATCTGGCCGTTCCAGCTGTACACCGGCACCTTGAACAGCCCCACCTCGCGCTGGCTCGGCAGCATTTCGCCGCCCACCTCCAGCGATGCCGGCATCTGCAGCCAGTGCCCCTCGGTGACCTGCACTTCGGTCTTCTTGACGCCCAGGGGGTCGACCAGTTCAACCTGCTTGCGTTCCACCCATGGCACCACCCGCACCGGGCCCACCAGCTGCTGTGCGCCGGCGCGGCTGTCGGCCACCCGCGAGAAAGCCTCGTCGCGGTACGCACTGCGTTCGTTGATGACACTGCGGATCATCGTCAGCGGAACCAGCAGCAGCAGGATCAGGCCGCCGACAATGGCGAAGCGCAGCAGCATCTTCAGGGATTTCATGGTCCATCCTCGTTGGAGAGGACTGCAGGATGGACCGCCACGGTGAGCGGGGTTTGTGGCGAATTTGAAGCGAATGTGAAGTCAGCGGCGGGGGCGCTGGCCTGGTGTACCCAGCGGCAACCACAGGCTGGCCACGATACCGCCGCCGTCGCGGGCATCGACACTGGCGCGCCCATCATGCAGGCGCGCGACCTCCTGCACGAACGGCAGGCCCAGGCCGGAACTGCGCCGGCCGCTGCCCGGTCGCGCCAGCGAATAGAAGCGCTCGAACACGCGTTCGCGCGCATAGTCGGGAATGCCGGCACCGCGATCCGCTACCTGCAGGCGTACGCCCTGCCCGTCCACCTCGGCCAGCAGCGCGATGTCCGCGCCGGGCGGTGAGAAGGCGATCGCGTTGTCGATCAGGTTGTGCAACGCCTGCCGCAGCAGATAGGCATCACCCTGCACGCGCATGTCGGGTACGCTGCCGATGCGCACCTGCACGCCGGCCGCCTGCGCACGCACCTGCGCGGCCGCCGCCGCATCGGCCAGCAAGGTTGGCAGCGCGATCGGATCGCGGGTCTGCAGCCAGCCGTGCTGTTCCACTTCGGCCAGCGCCAGCAGCTTGTCGATCGTCTCGGTCAGCCGCTCCTGCTGATCGACGATGCTGCGTGCAAAATGCACGCGGTCGGCCTCCGGCAGCGGCTCCTGCAGCAGCTCGGCGGCACCGCGGATCGCCGCCAGCGGACTCTTCATTTCATGCGTCAGCGACTGCACGTACTGCTCGACGTAGGCCTTGCCCTCCAGCTTGCGGCGCATCGTTTCCAGTGCCTGGCCCAGGTCGCCGATCTCGTCGCGGCGCCGCCGCGGGGGTGGCACCGGTTCGCCGGCGCTGACCGCACGCGCGTAGCGGCTGAGCTGGCCAAGGCCCGTGGTGAGCCACATCGTCACCAGCACGCCGACCAGCGCCGACAATCCGATCAGCCAGGCGCCGCGCTCGATGATGGCGCGTTGGCTTGCAGCGATGAACGGATCGATGCTGCGGTTGGGCTGGGCCAGGCTGAGCACGCCGATCAGCGTGCGCCCATCGTCCGGGTCGTATACCGGCGCCGCCACATGCATCACCGTATTGCCTTCCTCGCCCGGCGTTTCCGGGCTGGAGCGGGCACCGTACTCGCCACGCAGGGTGCGATAGACATCATTCCAGCGCGAGTTGTCGCGCCCCAGGTCGCGGCCCAGCGAGTCGTAGATGACGATGCCCTTGGCATCGGTGATGGTCACCCGGTAGTCCAGTGAGCGCTTGGGAAAGCGCCAGACCATCGCTTTCAGGTCACGCTGCCGCGCCTTGGCGAGGTTGCGGGTGAAGCTGCCGCTGCCGATGGTGCCGGCCTTGACGTCGGCGGCGGCCATCTCGGCCAGCACGTTGGCCGCATCGACCAGGGTCGATTCCATCGCCTGGCGCACGCCGGGCTTCACTTCGTTGACGAACACGCGCATCACGAAGAACGCGGCGATGCCGGTTATCAGGAAGAAGCCGAGGAACAGCTTCAATACCAGGCGCATCGGCTAGACCTCCAGCGCGTAGCCAAGGCCACGGTGGGTGCGGATGGGGTCTTCGCTGGCACCGGCCGCGCGCAGCTTGGCGCGCAGCGTCTTTACATGCGTATCAACGGTGCGGTCGGCGCTGTCGGCACTGCTGTCCCAGCCACGGTCCATCAGCTGGGCACGGCTGAGGATGGCGCCCGGGCGCTGCAGCAGCGCTTCCAGCAGCGCGTACTCGTAGCGGGTCAGGTCCAGTGCCTGGCCGCGGAAGCGGATACGCCGACCTTCGCGGTCGATGGCAAAGGCGCCATGTTCCTGCCAGCCCGCATCGGCGCTGGGTCCTGCGTTGACCGGTGCCGCGCGGCGCAGGCGCGCACGCACCCGCGCCACCAGTTCTCGCGGCGAGAACGGCTTGGTCATGTAATCGTCGGCGCCCAGTTCCAGGCCCAGCACGCGGTCCACTTCATCGTTGCGGGCGGTCAGGAAGATCACCGGCAGCTGGGCCGCCGGCCCGGGCTGCGCGCGCAGCCGCCGGCACACCTCGAAACCGCCCAGGTCGGGCAGGCCCACGTCCAGCACCACCACGTCGATATCGCCGGCCTGCAGCCGTTGCAGGGCCTCGCCGCCGAGCAGGCAGTGGCTGGCGGCATAGCCTTCGCTGCGCAGCGCATAGAGCACGGTTTCGGCGATGGCGGCTTCGTCCTCGACCACCAGGACATGGGCAACGGGAGCTGTCATGGCGCGCAGCATAGCCGCTGCGGCCGCCGCCCCGTACACTGCCGCCCATGAACTACCGCCACGCCTTCCATGCCGGCAACCACGCCGATGTGCTCAAGCACATCGTGCAGCTGGCCCTGATCGACAGCTTCAAGCGCAAGGACAGCCCGTTCTTCGTGCTCGATACCCACGGCGGTGCCGGCCGCTACCTGCTGGCCAGCGAAGAGAGCCGCAAGACGCTGGAGGCCGAGTCCGGAATCATGCGGCTGATGGCCCAGCCCAAGCTGCCCGAGGTGGTCGAGCGCTACCTGAAGGCGGTGCAGGCCGACAATCCGGTGGGCGCGCTGACCAACTACCCGGGCTCGCCGCTGTTGAGCGCACAGGCCATGCGCGCGCAGGACCGCATGGCGGTCTGTGAACTTCAGGAGGCCGAAACGGCCACGCTGAAGGCCCTGTTCGCCCATGACAGCCGCGTCGACGTGCGCGCCGGCGATGGCTATGCCCTGCTGCGCTCGCTGCTGCCGCCGAAGTTCAACGGCAGCAAGATCGGCCGTGGCCTGGTCCTGATCGACCCGCCGTACGAGGCCCAGGACGCGGAATACCAGAACGTCCTGGCCGCCCTGGCCGAGACCCTGGCACGCTGGCCGCAGGCCACCTGTGCGGTCTGGTTCCCGATCAAGCAGCGGCGCACCATCCTGCACTTCCTGCGCAAGGCCACTGCCCTGCCGGTCAAGTCGGCGATGACGATCGAGTTCCTGGTGCGCCCTGACGACTCGCCGCTGCGGCTCAACGGCAGCGGCATGCTGCTGCTCAACCCGCCCTGGCAGTTCGACCGGGTGGTCGGCCCGGCCCTGCCGGCGCTGCGCCAGCACCTGGGCGAACCCGGTGCCAGCACCCGCCTGGATTGGCTCAAAGCCCCCGAATAACGGCCTTCACGAGGCTGTACCGCCGTGAGCCTTCCGTTCACGGAATGCAGCCCCGGTGATGCCACAATCGATGGACCACCAAGGAATCACCCGGTATGGCCACTCGCAACCGCATGCCGCCCTGGCATGAGATCTTCAAGGCTCCCAGCGGCCACGAGCTGCTGATCCGCCCCATCCGCCCGGAAGATGGCGCACCGCTGCAAGCGGCATTCAGCCTGTTCGGGCCGGAAGAAATCCGTGATCGTTTCCTGCAGGCGGTGACCGAACTGTCGCCGGAGACTACCCAGCGCCTGACCCACCCGAACCCCAAGACCGAGATCACCCTGGTCGCAGCCGAGTCCCTGCCCGCTGGCGAAGCGGTGGTCGGCGCGGTTGCCCGGGCCTCGATCATCCCCGGCACCCGTGAAGCCGAGTACGCGATCCTGATCAGCCGCTTCCTGATCGGCCAGGGCCTGGGCCGGCAGCTGATGCGCAAGCTGGTGAAGTGGGGCCGCGGCAAGTACCTGGACCGCCTGTACGGCGACGTTGCCGCCGAGAACGAGCCAATGAAGCAGCTGGCCGCCTCGCTGGGCTTCAAGCCGGTGCCGCATCCGAACGGGGCCGAAGGCCTGGTGCGGATGGTGCTGGAGCTGGACAACTGACGGATGCGTCGGGCCCTGCCCGGCGACGTTGATTCAACCGCCGCGCTCGCCGGGCTTGGCCCGGCGCTACACCCGCTCACGTCACGATCATGGGCCCGGCAGGGGCTTCTGCTAAAATCCGGAGTCCATGTCGCGTACCTCATACCCCGCCCCGCCGCTGCCGCGTGCCGGCCAGCTCCGCGCCTGGTGGCGCGCCCCCGCCTCGCCGACCGCCCTGGCCTGGTACCTGGCCCAGGCCGCGCGCGCGCACGACGCCCCGCTGCTGGTGATCGCCCGTGACAACCACGGTGCCAACCAGCTTGAAGCCGACCTGCAGACCCTGCTTGGCGGCGACCCGGCCCTGCCGGTGGTCGCCTTCCCTGACTGGGAAACCCTGCCCTACGACCGCTTCAGCCCGCATCCGGACATCATCTCGCAGCGCTTGGCTGCCCTGCACCGCCTGCCCACGCTGAAGCGTGGCCTGGTGATCGTGCCGGTGCAGACCCTGCTGCAGCAGCTGGCCCCGCGCAGCTATGTGATCGGTGGCAGCTTCGACCTGAAGGTCGGCCAGCGCCTGGACCTGGAGGCCGAGAAGCGCCGCCTGGAAAGCGCCGGCTACCGCAACGTGCCGCAGGTGATGGACCCGGGCGACTTCGCCGTGCGCGGCGGCCTGCTGGACGTGTTCCCGATGGGCGCCGACGAGCCGCTGCGGGTAGAACTACTGGACGAGGACATCGACTCGATCCGTGCCTTCGACCCGGAAAGCCAGCGTTCGCTGGACAAGGTCGAGGCGGTGCACATGCTGCCCGGCCGCGAAGTGCCGATGGACGAGGCCAGCATCGCACGCGTGCTGGCCACGCTGCGCGAGCGTTTCGATGTGGATACCCGGCGCAGTTCGCTCTACCAGGATCTGAAGTCCGGGCTGGCCCCGGCCGGCGTCGAGTACTACCTGCCGCTGTTTTTCGAACGCACCGCGACCCTGTTCGACTACCTGCCCGACGGCAGCCTGCCGGTGGTCTGCGCCGGTGCGTATGAGGCGTCCGTCGCGTTCTGGGCGCAGACCGCGGACCGCTATGAGCAGCGCCGCCATGATGTGGAGCGCCCGCTGCTGCCGCCTTCGGCGTTGTACCTGTCGCCGGAGCTGCTGCGCGAGCGCCTGAACGATGCCCCGCGCATCGAGGTGTGGGCGGCTGACCATGCGCGCATCGCCGACGCGCACGCGCTGGGCGACCAGCCGCTGCCACCGCTGCCGGTGGCCGCGCGCGAAGCCCCCGCCGGCGATGCGCTGAAATCCTTCCTCGGCCATTATCCGGGCCGGGTACTTATCGCCGCCGATTCACCCGGCCGCCGCGAGGCGCTGCTGGAGGTGCTGCAGGCCGCCGAGCTGAAGCCGCCGGTGGTGGCCGACCTGCCCAGCTTCCTCGCCGACGACGCGCGCTTCGCGATCGCGGTGGCACCGCTGGAGGATGGCTTCGCGCTGGACGATCCGCGCATCGCGGTGCTGACCGAGCGCCAGCTGTTCCCCGAGCGCGCCGGCAGCACCCGGCGCACGCGCCGCGCCGGCCGCGAGCCGGAAGCGATCATCCGCGACCTCGGTGAACTGACCGAGGGCGCGCCGATCGTGCACGAGGATCATGGCGTCGGCCGCTATCGTGGCCTGATCGCGATGGACGTCGGCGGCATGCCCGGCGAGTTCCTCGAAATCGAATATGCCAAGGGCGACCGCCTGTATGTGCCGGTCGCCCAGCTGCACCTGATCAGCCGCTATTCCGGTGCGTCGGCGGAAACCGCGCCGCTGCATTCGCTCGGTGGCGAGCAGTGGAGCAAGGCCAAGCGCAAGGCCGCCGAGAAAGTACGCGACGTTGCTGCCGAGCTGCTGGAGATCCAGGCCCGCCGCCAGGCGCGTGCCGGCTTGGCACTGCAGGTCGACCGCGCGATGTACGAGCCGTTCGCGGCCGGTTTCCCGTTCGAGGAGACCCCGGACCAGCTGGCCGCGATCGATGCGACCCTGCGCGACCTGGCCAGCAGCCAGCCGATGGACCGCGTGGTCTGCGGCGACGTCGGCTTCGGCAAGACCGAGGTGGCGGTGCGCGCCGCGTTCGCCGCCGCCAGTGCCGGCAAGCAGGTGGCCGTGCTGGTGCCGACCACGCTGCTGGCCGAACAGCACTACCGCAACTTCCGCGACCGCTTCGCCGATTACCCGCTGAAGGTCGAGGTGCTGTCGCGCTTCAAGACCAGCAAGGAAATCAAGGCCGAACTGGAAAAGGTCGCTGCCGGCACCATCGACGTCATCGTCGGCACCCATCGCCTGCTGCAGCCGGACGTGAAGTTCAAGGACCTGGGCATGGTCATCGTCGACGAGGAGCAGCGATTCGGCGTGCGCCAGAAGGAGGCGCTGAAGGCGCTGCGCGCCAACGTGCACCTGCTGACGCTGACCGCCACGCCGATCCCGCGCACGCTCAACATGGCCATGGCCGGCCTGCGCGACCTGTCGATCATCGCCACGCCGCCGCCGAACCGGCTGGCGGTGCAGACCTTCATCACCCAGTGGGACAACGCGCTGCTGCGCGAAGCCTTCCAGCGCGAGCTCGCGCGCGGTGGCCAGCTGTACTTCCTGCACAACGACGTGGAGAGCATCGGCCGCATGCAGCGCGAGCTGTCCGAGCTGGTGCCGGAGGCACGCATCGGCATCGCCCACGGGCAGATGCCCGAGCGCGAACTGGAAAAGGTGATGCTGGATTTCCAGAAGCAGCGTTTCAACGTGCTGCTGTCGACCACGATCATCGAATCGGGCATCGACATCCCCAACGCCAACACCATCATCATCAACCGTGCCGACCGTTTCGGCCTGGCCCAGCTGCACCAGCTGCGCGGCCGCGTCGGTCGTTCGCACCACCGTGCCTACGCCTACCTGATCACCCCCGACCGTCGCGCGATCACACCCGACGCCGAGAAGCGCCTGGAAGCGATCGCCTCGATGGACGAGCTGGGCGCCGGCTTCACCCTGGCCACCCACGATCTGGAGATCCGCGGCGCCGGTGAACTGCTTGGCGAGGACCAGAGCGGGCAGATGGCCGAGGTCGGCTTCAGCCTGTATACCGAGCTGCTGGAACGCGCGGTACGCAGCATCAAGCAGGGCAAATTGCCCGACCTGGATGCCGGTGAGGAAGTGCGCGGTGCCGAGGTCGAGCTGCATGTGCCGGCGCTGATCCCGGAAGACTACCTGCCGGACGTGCACACGCGCCTGACCCTGTACAAGCGTATTTCCAGCGCGCGCGACACCGATGCGCTGCGCGAGCTGCAGGTGGAGATGATCGACCGCTTCGGCCTGCTGCCGGATGCGGCCAAGCACCTGTTCGCCATCGCCGAGCTGAAGCTCAAGGCCAACACGCTGGGCATCCGCAAGCTGGACCTGGGCGAGAACGGTGGCCGCATCGTGTTCGAGTCCAAGCCGAACATCGACCCGATGGCGGTGATCCAGCTGATCCAGAAACAACCGAACCTCTACGCCATGGAAGGGCCCGACAAGCTGCGCATCAAGCACCCGCTGCCGTTGCCGGAAGACCGCTTCAATGCGGCCCGCGCCCTTCTGACCACCCTCGCCCCGGGTTGATCGCCCCCCCGAACACCCCGCACCGGTCCCCACCCGGTGCGGGCGGATGACCATGCTCCCTGACGCCGTACCCGCCCCCGACCTGCTGCACGCGCAGTCCTGCCTGATCGATGCGCTCTCGATGTCGCTGCAGATGCGCGACGCCTACACCCGCCACCACTGCGACCGCGTCGGCCTGCTCGCGCAGTGCCTGGCCGCGCACTGCGACCTGGGTCAGGAGGCCTGTGCACAGGTCGGCCTGGCCGCGCGCTTCCATGACATCGGCAAAATCGGCATTCCCGACGAGGTGCTGCTGGCCCCGCGCCGCCATACCGACGAGGAACGCGCGATCATGCGTGAGCATCCGGTGCGCGGCGAACACATCTTCCTGGCGACCGGTCGCAGTGACGCCGCGCCGGTCGCGCAGCTGATCCGTGCCCATCACGAGGCGTTCGATGGGAGCGGCTATCCCGACGGGCTACGCGGTGAAACCATTCCCCTGGGCGCGCGCATCGTCACCATCGTCGATGCCTACGATGCGATGACCAGCGTACGCCCGTATCGCGACGCAATGGAGCACGAAACCGCCTTGCGGATCATCGAAGCGCAGTCCGGCGGGCTGGTGGACCCCTACGTGCTGCAGCGCTTCCATCGCATGCTGGCGCGGGAACCTGCGCTGGCCTGAGATCTTCCCGACGGTGAAACGACCCGCCGGTAGAGTCGACTGTTAGTCGACTGCTCTTCGTCCAGATCGCGAAAATCCCGCGCTGCGCGCGATAGTCGACTAACAGTCGACTCTACCAGCCGGCGCTGCGCTGCCGGCCTGGAAGACAAAAGGCCCGGCGTTCGCCGGGCCTTTCGCTCCACGCATCACGGGTGATCGATTACCAGATCACCACGCGCTTGTCGTCGGCGCGCACCATCGCATCACCCGCCTTGCACTGGAATGCAGCAGCGAACGAGGGCATGTTCGACGGCGCACCGTTGGCACGGAAATTGGCCGGCGCGTGCGGATCGGTGTTCAGGCGCACGCGCAGCTCGCCATCGGTGAAGTTGCGGCGCCACACCGTGGCCCAGTTCATGAAGAAGCGCTGGTCCTGGCTGTGGCCGTCAACCTCGACATTCGCCTTCGGGTCTTCCTTCAGCGCCATCTGCAGCGCGTCATAGGCCACGGTCAGGCCGCCCAGGTCGCCGATGTTCTCGCCCAGGGTCAGCTTGCCCTTCACGAACACGCCCGGCACCGACTCGTAGCCGTCGAACTGGGCGACCAGCTGATCGGTACGCTCGGTGAAGGCCTTGCGGTCGGCGTCCGTCCACCAGTTGTCGAAGTTGCCGTTGGCGGCGAACTGGCTGCCCGAGTCGTCGTAGCCGTGCATCATCTCATGGCCGATGACTGCACCGATGCCGCCGTAGTTCAGCGCCGGATCGGCCTTGGCGTCGAAGAACGGCGCCTGCAGGATCGCGGCCGGGAACACGATCTCGTTCTTGGTGGCGTTGTAGTACGCGTTGACGGTCTGCGGGGTCATGCCCCATTCGGTCTTGTCCACCGGCTTGCCGATCTTGTCCAGCATGTAGCGGTAGTTGAACGCACGCGCCGCCTGCATGTTGCCCAGGTAGCTGTCGCCGTTGGTCTGCAGGCCCGACCAGTCACGCCACTTGTCCGGGTAGCCGATCTTCGGGGTGAAGCTGGCCCACTTTTCCAGTGCCTTCTTCTTCGTTTCCTCGCCCATCCACGGCAGCTGCTCCAGCCGCGCCTTCAATGCCTGCGACAGGTTCTCCACCAGGTGCTGCATGGCCACCTTCGACTCGGCCGGGAACACGGCGTCGACGTACAGCTGGCCCAGGGCTTCGCCCATGCCACCGTTGACCGACTCCAGCACGCGCTTCCAGCGCGGCTGCATTTCCTTCTGGCCACGCAGGGTGGTGCCGTAGAACTCGAAGTTGGCCTTCTCGAACTGGCTGCTCAGGTACGGCGCGGCATCGTCGATGGTGTGGAAGCGCAGGTAGGCCTGCCAGGTGCTGGCCGGCACGTCGGCCAGCATCTTGTCCATTTCACCGAAGAAGCCCGGCTGGGCCAGTGAGAACTTCTGCGCGGCCGGCACCTTCAGCGTGTCGAACAGCGCGGTCCAGCTGAAGTTCGGGGTCAGCCTGTCGGCCTCAGCCGCGCTGAGCGGGTTGTAGCGCTTGGCCGGATCACGCATTTCGATGCGCGACATCGAGGCCTTGGCCAGGCGGGTTTCGAAGGCCATCACGGCCTTGGCCTGCTCGGCGGCCTGCGCCGCGTCCACGCCGGACAGGGTCAGCACCTGTGCGATATAGGCCACGTAGGCGTCGCGGATCTTGGCCTGCGCATCGTCGAAGTAGTAGCCCTTCTCCGGCAGGCCCAGGCCACCCTGGCCGACGTAGGCGATGACGTTGGCCGAATCCTTGTAGTCGGCATTGGCGAACAGCGAGAACAGCACGCCCTTGCCTTCGGCCTGGCTGTCGCGCAGGTACCGGGTGATGGCGGCGGTGTCGTTAAGCGCGGTGATCTTGTCCAGCTGCGGCTGCAGCGGCGCCAGGCCGGCAGCTTCGATCTTCGCTTCGTCGTTGCCGGTCTTCCAGATGTCACCGATCTTGGCTTCCACCGAGTCGGCCTTGGCCTGGCTGGCGGCGGCCTGCTGCACCAGCGCGTGCTGCACTTCCAGCGAGCGCTCGCGCAGGATCTCGAAGCTGCCCCAGGTGGTCTGGTCGCCCGGCACCGGGTTGGCCTTCAGCCACTTGCTGTTGACGAAGCCATTGAGGTCGGTACAGGCGGAGATGGACGGATCGAGATCAGCGCTGTTGAGCGAAATCAGCGGCGTCTTGATCTGCGACAGGTCGAAGGCTGGCTTGGCGTCGGCGCTGGCCGCCGGTGCGGCGTCATTCTTGCCACAGGCCGCCAGCGAAGCAGCGATGGCGATGGTCAGGCCCAGCGGGACCAGGTTGCGGACGTTCATGAGGCTCTCCTGCGGGTAATTTCACAGGGTAGCCGGGGGCGTGAGGTTGGGGACCGGCCAAAGGTCACAGAGCGTCCTTCTGTAGAGTCGAGCCATGCTCGACTGCTCTCCGTTCCGGGTTCATGCTTCGTGCGGCAAAATCCCAAAGCAGCCGAGCGTGGGCTCGGCTCTACAAAAGCGAAGGTCGGCTTGCGCCGGCCTTCTGCTTCTTATTTCGCCTTGCCCTGGTTGGCCACGGCTTCGGCGGCCTTGCGCGCCGCTTCCGGGTCGCCCAAGTAGCGGAACGACTGCACGGTCAGGTCATCGTTCAGTTCGAACAGCAGCGGGATGCCGGTCGGGATGTTCAGCTCGAGGATTTCCTCGCGCGAGACATTGTTGAGGTACTTGTACAGCGCGCGCAGCGAGTTGCCGTGGGCGGTGACCAGCACGGTCTTGCCGTCCTTCAGCTGCGGGGCGATGGCGTCGTGCCAGTACGGCAGCACGCGATCCAGGGTGGTGGCCAGCGACTCGGTGCCCGGCAGCGCGTTGCGGTCCAGACCGGCGTAACGGCGGTCATGGATCGGGTGGCCCGGATCTTCCAGTTCCATCGGCGGCGGCGGGATGTCGTACGAACGACGCCACACCTTGACCTGCTCCTCGCCGTGCTTGGCCGCGGTCTCGGCCTTGTCCAGGCCCTGCAGGCCGCCGTAGTGGCGCTCATTGAGGCGCCAGGACTTGTTCACCGGCAGCCAGTCCTGCTCCAGCTCGGCCAGCGCACCCTGCAGGGTGTGGATGGCGCGCTTCAGTACGGAGGTATGGGCGACGTCGAACTGCAGGCCTTCCTCGCGCATCAGGCGACCGGCGGCGGCCGCTTCGCGACGCCCCTGCTCGGTCAGGTCAACATCGACCCAACCGGTGAAGCGGTTGTCCAGGTTCCACTGGCTCTGGCCATGGCGCAACAGTACGAGTCTACGGGTCACTGCAGGGTCTCCAACGCGAGGATAGGCAGGCCGCCATTGTAGCCCGGCCGCCGCTCACCGGGCCGTGGCGCCGCGCATGCGATGCTGTGGCCAATGAGTACGGTGATCGACCCCGGACGCTGGGAAGGCAGCGTCGCCGCTGCCCGCGCGCAGCAGATCCAGCTTGCCAGCCGCGTGGAGCGCCAGGACCGCTTGCCCCGCGACACGCGCTGGCTGGCCGGGCTGGATGTCGGCTTTGAAGACAACGGCGCCATCACCCGCGCCGCGGCGGTGCTGCTGGATGCGAAGACGCTGCAGCCCGTGGCGCAGGAGATCGCGCGGGTTCCCACACTGATGCCCTATATCCCGGGCCTGCTCAGCTTCCGCGAGCTGCCGGCGCTGCTGGCGGCACTGGCGCTGCTGCCGCAGGCGCCGGATCTGGTGTTCGTCGATGGCCACGGCATCAGCCATCCGCGCCGGCTTGGCGTCACCGCGCATCTTGGCGTGGTCACCGATCTGCCGAGCATCGGCGTGGCGAAATCGAAACTGGTGGGAAGGTTCGTCGAACCGGGCGCCGAAGCTGGTGCGCATACACCGCTGCTGGAGGGCGACGAGCAACTGGGCTGGGTGCTGCGCAGCAAGGTGCGCTGCAAGCCGCTGTTCGTGGCCGGCGGCCATCGGGTCAGTGCCGATACCGCGCTGGCCTGGGTGCAGCGCACCCTGCGCGGTTACCGGCTGCCGGAGCCGACCCGACTGGCGGATCGGCTCGCCTCGCGACGGGACGAATAGCTGCGCCAGGCATCTCCCGGCACGCGCGTCATCTTCGATCAGCGATGCACGTGACCGCGATGGCCCTGCGCGTCCTCGCCATGGTCGTGGGCCTTGTGGCCCTCGTGTCCGCCGCCCTTGGCCGGCGCCGGCCCGCCACAGGCTTCGCCACAATGGTCCGCTTCAATCTGCAGTGTCACGTGCTCGATACCGAAGTCATCATGCAGGCGACCGCCCAGCTCGCGGCGCAATGCATCGGCGTCGGTGCCGTCGCGCATCACGATGTGCGCGGTCAGCGCCGGCGTGCTTGAAGCCAGCGCCCACACGTGCAGGTCATGCACGTCCAGGACTGCGGCGTGGCCGGCCAGGCTGTCGCGCACCCTGGCCACATCCATGCCCTTGGGCACGCCTTCCAGCAGCACGTTGATCGCCTCACGCATCAGCACGTAGGTACGCGGCAGCACCCACAGGCCGATCAGCACCGCCAGGATCGGGTCGATCGGTTTCCATCCGGTCCACTTGATCAACAATGCGCCCGCAATCACTGCCACCGAGCCGAGCATGTCGGCCCATACTTCCAGGTAGGCGCCCTTCACGTTGAGGCTCTCGCCACTGCCCGCCTGCAGCAGGCGCATCGAGATCAGGTTGATGACCAGGCCCGCCGCAGCAATCACCAGCATGCCGGAGGAGGCGATCTCCTGCGGCTGGCGGAAACGGCCGACCGCCTCCCACAGGATGTAGGCGGCGACCACGAACAGCATGGCACCGTTGATCATCGCGCCCAACGCTTCCAGCCGTGCATAGCCGTAGGTGCGGCGCGCATCCGGCGGGCGCCGGCTCAGCCGCACCGCGACCAGCGCGATCATCAGCGCCAGCGCATCGGTGGCCATGTGTGCGGCGTCGGACAGCAGCGCCAGGCTGTTGGTCCAGAACGCGCCCACCACTTCGACGACGAGGAAGGTGGTGGTCAGGCCGAGTGCCCACCACAGGGGTTTCTCGTGGCGGATCTGGGATGGCAGGTGGTCGTGGTCGTGGCCCATGGCAACAGCTCCTTTGCGATGCGGTGCAGGCTACGCGGTGCCGGCGGGGGAGACTATTACGATGTTTATAACATTGCAGGCCACACGAGCCCTCGCCGGGCATGGCCCGGCGAGGGCTGCAGACCGACGACCGCCTGCGGTCAGAAGCCGAAGCGCAGGCTGGCCCAGTATGCGCGGCCCGGCTCGTTGTAGGTCGCCGCCCCGGCATCGCTGCTGTTGGCCTCGCGGAACAAGCGCTTGTCGGCCAGATTGTTCACTCCGAAACCGAAGCTGACCGTCTCGGTCACCTTGTAGCGCGCGCTCACGCCCCAGATGTTGTACGCGCCACGATCCTGCAGCGCGATCGATGCATCGCAGCTGCCAGTGCAGCGCGGGTCGTTGTTGATGTTGGTCGTGGCCGGTTCCTGCCTGCCGTAGAAGGTGCCGGTCAGCAACACGGACAGCCTGTCGGTGGCCTGCCAGTCCAGCATGGTGTTGATCGTGTACTTCGGAATCACCGACAGCGGCTGATGCGTGGTCTTGTTCTCGTTTTCCACCATGTAGGTGAAGTTGTTGCTCCACTTCAGGCGGTTGCCCTGCTCGCCCAGCAGCGGAATGACCAGGTTGCCTTCCAGCCCCTGCACGATCGCCTTCGGCGCGTTCTCCCAGCGGAAGATGCGGCCCTTGGTGTCGGCGGTCAGCCCGATCTGGGTGTATCCGGCCTGGATCTTGTCCTTGTAATCGTTGTGGAAGTAGGTCAACGACGCCTGCCAGCCGCTCTGCGGTGCCCACTCGATGCCCAGTTCCTTGTTCAGGCTGGTTTCCGCCTTCAGGTCCGCGTTGCCGCGCATGTAGCAACCGGCGCCCAGGCTCGGCAGCGCATTGGGGCAGCCGTTGCCGCGGGTGTAGTAGAGATAGTCCGGATTCGACTGGTACAGGTTCGGCGCCTTGAACGCGCGGGCAATGCCGCCCTTCACCACCCAGTCGCTGTTGATGCGGAACTGCGCATTGAGGCTGGGGCTGGTGTTGTTGCCGAACTGGCTGTGGTGGTCGAAGCGCAGGCCCGGGGTAACGATCCAGCGCTCACCCAGGTAGATGTTGTCTTCCACGAACGCCGCCGTGGTCTGCGCGTCGGCCTTGCCCCGCGCACGGTCGGCCGACAACCCTGGAATACCGCCGCCGCTGCTGCTGGACTGGCTCATCGAATACGGATCGGTCAGGCGGCTGTCCAGGTATTCAAAGCCGAGCGTCCAGATGTTCTCTGCGCCGCCCAGCGCGGTCGGGAAGCTCACTTCGCCATCCAGTTGGTAGTTGCGCAGGCGCGAGGTAGACCAGTCGGTGCCGTTGAAGCTGCCTTCCGGGCCACCGGCCAGGCCTTCATTGATGCGCGAGTTGTTGACCGCCTCGACTGCGGCCGTCACCCGCGAAGTGACATCACCCCAACGGCCGCGGTGGGTGACCGCACCGGTGTTGCGGTACATGCGGTTGGTCTCCGCTTCGCCCTCGGCCAGTGCCGCCAGATCGACGCCGGTCGAGGTACCGGTGGTGCTGACGGCGCGGTCGCCGGCGTAGATGTTGCCCTGGCGGCTGGTGCCGGCTTCGAACTCCACCACCTGGTTGGCGGTCACGTCCCAGCGCAGCAGCGCGTTGACGTCGCGGTTCTTGACACCCTCGCGGCCGGCTGGCGGCACCGCGTTCGGATTCGTCGCGTACCGGCGATTGAGGTCCAGCGAATCGGCGTCGGTCCTGTTGAGATTGCCGTACAGGCGGAACGACAGGGTATCGGTCATCGGCCCGCTGAGCTGCAGGCCGACGCGCTCGCTGCCCCCTTCGGCGCTGTGCTCGGGCACCAACCCAAACAGGTCGACCGCACCGGTCAGATCGCCGGTCGGGTGCTTGGTGATGATGTTGACCACGCCGCCGGAAGCACCGGAGCCGTAGCGTGCCGCCGCCGGGCCGCGCAGCACTTCGATGCGCTCGATCATTTCCGCCGGCACCCAGTTGGTATCGCCGCGGGTATTGCGCTCGCCGCTGCGCCCCATGCGCACGGCATCACGGGCACCGACGCGCTTGCCGTCGACCAGGATAAGGGTGTTTTCCGGGCCCATGCCACGCAGGTCGATCTGGCGGTTGTTGCCGTACTGGCCCGAGGCGCTGTTGCCGGTCAGGTTGACGCCCGGCATGGTGCGCAGCAGTTCGGCGATGTCGTTGGCCGGCGGGCGCCTGGCGATGTCCTCAGCGGTGATGGTCGAAGTGCCCAACGCCTGGCGGGCAATCTGCGAGGCGGTGACATGCACCGTGTCGATATCGGTGGCGTCGGTTTCAGCCTTGGCGATCAGGGCGCTGCCCGCCAGCAGGGCGGCAACGGCAAGCGCCAGCGGGCGCGGCGAGAGGACAACGGCAGGAGACATGATCTGGACCTTCTGGCAGGGCAACGGGGCCTCTGGCAAAGGGCTTGAGGCAACGACAAGGGGGAGGCGGAGCGTCGCTGCAGTCGCCTGCGGCCCGATCCGTGCGTACATTCTCCCATCAATGCGAGTGATTCTCAAATGCGTTCACTCATTGCCGCAGGGGCACGGATGTGCTTTGCGCACCGTGCAACGCTGCACCGCGCGTAAACTGGCCGGCTAACCCGCCATCAACCGCACGCCGCCACGGCCGATACCCGTGGTTTGTCGTACGCAGTCAGAGATCGACGTGGAAACACCGCAACTGGACGATGCCAGCCAGCCGCTGGCCGAAGCCTGGCAGCACTGCCTGCAACAGGCTGGCCCTGCCGCCACCGCGCTGCTCAAGGCCGCAGCCACCGATGCCCCAGCCGTGCTGGCACAGCGCTTTTACGAAGTGCTGCTGCAGGACGGGCGTGCACGCCGCTTCCTGTCCCACGACCAGGTCAAGCAGCGCCTGCAGCCGGCCATGCAGCGCTGGCTGGTGCAACTGCTGACCACTGATCGCGACAGGATCGCCAGTGCCGTGGCCTCGCAACGGGTGATCGGCGATGTGCATGCCCGGGTCGGCATTCCGGTCGACCTGGTCACCCGCGGCGCGCGCGTGCTCAAGCACGAGCTGTTCGTGCGCCTGCGCGACGACGCACCCGACAGTGCCACCGCGTTCGCCGCCATCGACTGCCTCAGCGCAATCATGGACATCGCCATGGAAGGCATGACCCTGGCCTACACCCATGCGCGCGAACGATCCACCCGTGCCGATGCGGCCTACCGGTTGTTCTCGCTGGTGCAGAACGTCAGCACCGAGCGCGAGCGCCAGCGCGCCCTGCTGCTGGACTGGGAAAACGCACTGCTGTACGCACTGGCCGGCCACGTGCAGGCCGGCGAAAGCGCCAGCCTGGCGACCTCGGAATTCGGCCTGTGGTTCACCCACAAGGGCATCCCCAGCTTCGGCGAGAGCAGCGAAACCCAGCAGGTCGGCCAGCTGATGGCCCGCATCGACGGGAACCTGCAACAGGCAAGCAACGATGCCCCGGCGCAGCGGCTGGCGGTGCTGCCGGCCATCCGCGAGGATCTGGCCGCCATCCGCACCCTGATGACCCTGCTGTTCGAGCGCATCGGCGAACTGGATGCCGGCAGCGATGCGCTGACCAACCTGCTCAACCGCCGCTTCCTGCCAACCGTGCTGCGGCGGGAAATCGAGCTGGCCACGCGCAACGGCACGCCGTTCTCGCTGCTGCTGCTCGACCTGGATCACTTCAAGGCGATCAACGACGGCCACGGCCACGATGCCGGCGACCGCGCGTTGCAGCACGTGGCCGGCCTGCTCGGCCAACTCACGCGGGGCAGCGACTACCTGTTCCGCTATGGCGGCGAAGAATTCGTGGTGGTGCTGGTGGCGGCCAGCGAGTCGCAGGCGACCGTGATCGCCGAGAGCCTGCGCCGGCAGATCGCACAATCACCGGTAGCACTAGCCAATGGCCAGGTGCTGGAGCTGACCGCCAGCATCGGCGTGGCCGGTCACGATGGTCATCCGGACTACGAGCGGTTGATGGCACGCGCAGACGCGGCGATGTACGAGGCCAAGCGCAGCGGCCGCAACCGCGTGGTGGTGGCCAGCGCGGACCTGCAGGAAGCCCCGGGGCGGCGTGCACTGCAGCGATGACGACAGGACAGGTAGAGTCGACCGCTGGTCGACTATCGCGCGCAGCGCGGGATTTTTCGCACGCGGGGCGAAGAGCAGTCGACTGACAGTCGACTCTACCGACAGTCGACTCTACCGGTTCGCGCGCCAGCCGATGCGTTGAACGCCACCATCCGCCATGCTGCCCACCACAGCAGCGCCAGCAGCGCGATGCCGGCGCCCAACAGGCACACTGCTGGCCAGCCATGCCGGGCCTGCACCCAAGGCCCCGCAGCCGCACCCGCCCCACTGCCAACTGCATAGAACAACATGTACAACGCCACCAGGCGCCCATGCTGTTCTGCCGGTGCACGCAGCAACAATCCCTGGTTCGAGACATGGAGTGCCTGGCCGCCGAGGTCGAGCACGACCACACCCAGCAAAAGCAAGGACAGCGAACGCGGCAGGCCCAGCAGCGGCCACCACGCGACCAGCATCAACAACAGCGCGCCGAGGCTGACCCGATGCGCGAAACCACGGTCCATCCAGTGTCCGACCCGCGCCGCCATCAGCGCACCGACCACGCCGGCCAGGCCGAGCGCGCCGATGGCTGCGGTTGACCAGTGCAGCGGCGGTGCCGACAGCGGCAAGGGTGCCGCCGCCCAGAACACATTGAGGCCGGCAAACAGCAGCAATGCCAGCGGCCCGCGC
Organism: Stenotrophomonas sp. YJH_SMC_27; assembly: GCF_059369815.1. Lineage (NCBI taxonomy): Bacteria > Pseudomonadati > Pseudomonadota > Gammaproteobacteria > Lysobacterales > Lysobacteraceae > Stenotrophomonas > Stenotrophomonas sp. YJH_SMC_27. The sequence continues at coordinate 162,884 of NZ_JCAFTA010000001.1, forward strand.
TCGCGCAGCGTTCGATCGCGGCGCAGCATGCCCAGCATCGAGCCGATCAGGTCGCGCCAGCGCGGCGGCACTGCGGGTATCGGCACGGCCGGCAGGCGCCGCCACAGCAGTACGGCCAAGGCCGCCATCAGCGCTGCCGAAAGCAGATAGACCGCTTGCCAGCCGGCAATGGCCGCCACCGTGCCGGACAGCACACGCGCCAGCAGCAGCCCGATGAACACCCCACCCTGCACCACCCCCACCACGCGCCCGCGCTGGGCGGCCAGAGCCATCGCTGCCGTATAGGCGATCAAGCCCTGGGTGAGCGCGGTGCCCAGCAGTCCGGCCAGCAGCATGGCCGACAGCAGCCAACCGGTCGTGCGTGCCGCTGCCAGCCACAGCAGGGCCGCCACCAGTGCCGCCAGCTGCAGCCGCAGCAGGCGCCGCCGGTCACCGCGATCGGCCAGCGGCAGCAGGCCGAGCAATGCAAGCACGCTGCCGGCCTGGGTTGCCGCCAACACTGCGCCCGCCACGGCACGGTCCAGTGCGAAGGCCTGTGCCAGCCGATCCAGCAGCGGTTGCGCGTAATAGACGTTGGCCACGCTGGCGCCGGCCGCGACCGCGAGCAGGGTCAGCAATGGGCGGGACATCGATGCGCTCATGATGTAGTTGCAATTTGAAACTTGATGCAGGCTATCGCCATTGGTTTTAAACTGCAACCACATTCGGAGGCCCCAGCATGCACGCCAACAGTCCCTGCCCCGTTGCCCGCAGCGCCGACCTGCTCGGTGATCGCTGGGCACTGCTGGTGATCCGCGATGCCTTCGACGGCGTCAGCCGCTTCGGCGACTTCCAGCGCAGCCTCGGCGCGGCGCGCAACATCCTCAGCGATCGCCTGCGCAGGCTGGTCGAGGCCGGCATCCTGCAACTGCAACCGGCCTCCGATGGCTCGGCCTACCAGGAATACGTGCTCACCCACGCCGGCCAGGAACTGTTCCCGCTGCTGGTCGCGCTGCGCCAGTGGGGAGAACGCCATCGCTTCAGCGCCGGTGAAACCCATTCGCAGTTGATCGAATCCAGCACGCGGCGACCACTGCCCTACATGCAGCCACACGGGCGCGACGGTCAGCCGCTGCAGGCCGCCGCCACCCGCGTGCGCAAGCTCAAGGACGACCGGCGCGGCGCCTGATCCGCCCACTCGCGCACACCGACGGACGCCCGCGCCGGTTAGCATCGGATCTTTCCGCCGCTGGATGCCGCCGATGTCGCGCTGTCGCCCTTCCCTGCTGACCGCCCTGCTGTTGCCGCTGCTGGCCTGCGCCACAGCAACCACGCAGGCCCGCGAGGTTGCCGCGCCCGCCGACCACGTGCAGGCCGATGGCCCCTATGTGTTCCGCCAGGGCGACCAGCTGCAGGCCAAGTGGATCTGCGACGACAAGGTCGAGTCGCGCACGCTGGCCATCAACACGACGGGCACCGATATCGCGCCGCGCTGTGGCTACGAGCACACCGTACATGTGGCCGCGCCGAACGCACCTTCGATTTCCGTGCTGCCGGCTGCACCGCGCATCGTCGCGCTGTCGGACATCCATGGCCAGTACGGGCTGCTGGTGCGCCTGCTGCGCGCCCACCACGTGATCGACGCGGAGGATCGCTGGGCGCTGGGCAAGGACACACTGGTCATCGCCGGCGACGTGTTCGACCGCGGCCCGCAGGTGACCGAGGCGTTCTGGCTGCTCTACGGCCTGCAGCAGCAGGCCGCCGCCGCCGGTGGCGCCGTGCACTTCGTGCTCGGCAACCACGAAACCATGGTGCTGTACGACGACCTGCGCTACGTCAACCCGAAGTACCTGCGCAGCGCCCAGCTGCTGGGCCGCAGCTACCCGCAGCTGTATGGTGCCGATTCGGTGATCGGGCAGTGGCTGCGCACCCGTCCGGTGCTGCTGAAGATCGGCGATACCCTGTTCCTGCACGGCGGCATCTCGCCCGAGGCGGTGCAGCTGGCGCTGGACCCGGCACGCACCAACGCGGCCTATCAGGCCTCGCTGGGCCTGCCCAAAGCCGAAGTGAAGGCCGACCCGGCCACGGCACCGCTGTATGACGGCAAGACCAGCCCGATCTGGTACCGCGGCTATTTCGATGGCCGCCTCGACACCGCGGGTGTGCAGGCCGTGCTCGACCGCCTGCAGCTCACCCGCATCGTGGTCGGCCACACTTCGATGCCGCACGTCAGCAGCTTCCATGGCGACCGCGTAATCGCGATCGACAGCAGCATCAAGAACGGCGAGAACGGCGAACTGCTGTTCATCGAGGATGGCAAGCTCAGCCGTGGCCTGCTGGATGGTTCGCGGGTGCCGCTGGCGCTGGGTGAGCCGGGCCTGCAGGACTGAATGGAGGGACAGCGCGACGGTGCCGGGAGGTGCCGGCGCGCTCCACCTTCACCCGGTTTGCGGCTACCCTTCGGCAGCCGAGAGGCCCAACCCGTCCATCCGGTGGGCCTGACCGTTACAGGAGCCCCGCGCATGCGCGTTCTGATTGCTGAAGACGACCCGGATATCGCCTCCGGCCTGTGCGCCTCGCTGCGCCGGCAGGGGCACGTGGTCGACCACGTCGACAACGGTGCGCACGCCGATGCTGCACTGGGCTCGACGCAGTACGCGCTGCTGGTGCTGGACCTGGGCCTGCCGCAACTGGATGGCCGCGACGTGCTGCAACGCCTGCGCCAGCGCGGCGATGGCCTGGCGGTGCTGGTGGTGACCGCACGTGACGGCCTGGCCGAGCGGGTACGCGTGCTCGACCTCGGCGCCGATGACTACCTGGTCAAGCCGTTCGCACTGGACGAATTCGAAGCCCGCGTGCGAGCACAGCTGCGGCGGGTCACCAGCAATGGTAATCCGGACCTGCGCGTCGGCCGCTTGCGCCTGGACTTGGCCGGGCACCGCGTCTGGATCGACGACCAATCACTTGAACTGACCGCACGCGAGTTCGGCCTGCTGTCGGCGCTGGCCGTTCGCGCCGAGCGCATCGTATCGCGCGCGCAGCTGGTGGAAGCGCTGTGCGACTGGGGCCAGGACCTGACCGACAACGGCCTGGACATCGCCCTGCACCGCCTGCGCCGCAAGCTGCAGCCCGGCGGCATGGGCATCCGCACCGTGCGCGGGCTGGGCTACATGCTGGAAGACGCGCAGGACGACAGCGCCCCGTGATCAGTGGACCGCCCAGCCTGCGCCGGCGCCTGCTTGCCTTCCTGGCGCTGCCGATGCTGGCCCTGCTCACTTTCAATACGATCCTGGCCTACTACGTTGCGCTGGACTACTCCAACCGCATCCACGACCGCAACCTCATCGACGACACGCACTCCTTCGCGCAGATGCTGAGCGGCATGCCGGTGACCAGCGAGCTGTCACCTCAGGCGCGCTTCCTGATCGAGTACGAGCCCGACGGCCATCGCTATTTCAACGTCGACAGCAGCCGCCAGGGGACACTCAGCGGCAATGCGGATTTCAGTGCCTACGCGCCTTCGCAGGAATGCACCGGCGTGGACCCCACCCTGTACGACGGCATTCTCAACGGCCAGCCGGTGCGCATGGCCACCGTCTGCACGCGTGCGATGAACGATCCGCAGGACCAGCTGGCGGTGACGGTGGCCGAAAGCATGGCCGAACGACGCCAGCGCGCGCGAGAGATCCTGATGATCATCATCCCGCTGATGACCATGCTGGCGCTGGGCACCGCCGCGCTGGTCTGGTTCGGGGTGACCCATGGCCTGCGCATCCTGACCCCGCTGAGGACCCGCCTGGCACAGCGCCGCGGCGAACTGGCGCCGATCTCCGACGCCGACGTGCCGGAGGAGATCCAGCCGCTGATCAGCACCATCGACGATCTGTTTGCCCGCCAGGCGGAAATGATCACCCTGCAGAACCGTTTCATCGCCGACGCCGCGCACCAGCTGCGCTCGCCGTTGGCCGGCATGGCCCTGCACGTGGACCAGGCACTGGCGCATGGCGACCCGGACACGGTGCGCGAGGCACTGCAGCACATCCGCCGGCTCAACCAGCGCACCGCGCGGGTCAGCACCCAGCTGCTGGCGCTGAGCCGGGCGCAGACCGTGCCCGATACCGTGGAGGCACTGGACCTGTGCGAACGGGTGCCACAGTGGGTCGGCATGCGCGTGCCCGAAGCGATCCGCGACGGCATCGACCTGGGCTACCTCGGCAGTCCCCACCCTCTGCGCGTGCTCGGCAACGGTGCCCAGCTGCAGGAGGCACTGGACAACCTGATCGACAATGCGCTGCGCTATGCCGGCCGCGGTGCGACCGTCACCGTCGGCGTGCATGCGCTGGACGACAATGATGTCGAACTGTATGTGGAAGACAACGGTCCCGGCGTGCCGGACGACGTGATGCCACGGCTGGGCGAGCGCTTTTTCCGGGCCCCCGGCACCACTGCCAGCGGGACCGGCCTGGGCCTGGCCATCGCCCACGAAGCGGTGGAACACTTCGGCGGCCGCCTGAGTTTCCTGAACCGGCCCGGTGGTGGACTGAAGGTCGCCATCTCGCTGCCGCTGCTGAAGGCATCCTGACCCGGCCGGGACGCTGAAAGGCTGGCGAAAATCGCGCTTGCGATCCTGACCCTCCCCACTGCCGTCCCGGAGCCGCCAGGTGACCGAATCGCACGACTTCTTCCTCCCCGGTGGCCGCCAGGGCGTGCTGCTGGTCCATGGCCTGACCGGTACCCCGGCGGAAATGCGCATGCTGGGCAAGGGCCTGAACAACGCCGGCTTCACCGTACACGGCGTGCAGCTGCCCGGCCATTGCGGGAGCGTGGATGACCTGCTGGCGACCACCTGGGAACAGTGGTACCAGGGCGTGGAGGATGCGGCGGCCACCCTGCGCGGCAAGGTCGACCAGCTGTTCGTCGGTGGCCTGTCGATGGGCGCGGTGCTGTCGCTGGCACTTGCTGCTCGACGACCGGACTGGGTGTCCGGCGTCGGCGTGTATGGCGCCACGTTCCGCTACGACGGCTGGAACATACCCGCTGTCGCCCGCCTCTCGTTCCTGCTGCCGTGGTTCAAACGCTTCAACATCGGCCGCGACCGCATGTTCATGGAAGAACCGCCGTACGGCCTTCGCGACGAGCGCCTCCGTGCGCAGGTCAGCGCCGCCATGCTGTCCGGCGACAGCGCCGCCGCCGGCCTGCCGGGCAATCCCTGGCACGCGCTGGCCGAGATGCGTGCGCTGAGCAACTGGACCCGCCGCCACCTGCACCAGGTCACCGCACCATGCCTGGTGATGCACGCCCGCGAGGACGACGTGGCCAGCATGGGAAATGCCGAACTGGTGATGTCGCGGGTCAGCGGCCCAAAGGAACTGGTGGTGCTGGAGGACAGTTACCACATGATCACCATCGACCGCGAACGCCGCGAGGTGATCCGCCGCAGCGCGCGTTTTTTCACCGAGATCGGTGAACGCAGCGGCGTGCTCAAGGCGGTGGCCTGAAATGGGGGTACTTGCCACGCTGCTGTGGCTGGCCAATGTGGTACTCGATACCGGTGGCCAGCTCGCCTTCAAGGCCGCCGCCAGCGATCCGCAGGAAGGCGAAGGACTGCAACGCTGGAAACACATGCTCAGCCGCCCCTGGCTGTGGATCGGCATCGCCTGCTACGTGCTTGAGTTCGTCGCCTGGATCGCGTTCCTGTCGTTGGTACCGTTGTCCAAGGGCGTGCTGTTGGGCTCGATCAACATCGTCGCGCTGATGATCGCCGGCCGTTTCCTGTTCCGCGAGAAACTCACGCCGCTGCGGGTGACCGGCATGTTGCTGGTCACGGCGGGCGTGGCGGTGGTGGGGGCCGGCTCATGAGGCGCCTGTATGTCATCGGCTTCCCGCTGCTGATGGCCTTCGACACACTGGCCCAGCTGTGCTTCAAATACGCCGGCGACGCCGCGCTGCCGGTCGAGGCCAACACGGCGTGGCTGCTGCGCGTGCTGTCGCAGCCGTGGGTGTACGGCGCCATCCTCGGCTACGTGGGGGCGTTCTTCACCTGGATGAGCCTGCTGCGGCATGCGCCGATCGGTCCGGCGTTCGCGGCTTCGCACCTGGAAGTGATCAGCGTGCTGCTGCTGTCGGCGTGGCTGTTGAACGAACCACTGACCCTGCACCACCTGGTCGGTGCGGTCCTGATCGTGGCCGGCATCGCCTGCCTCGGTCGCGCCGAAGCAGACGATCCACACAGCCCCGCCGCAAGCACGCCATGAGCGCGCGGCGATGAGCCTGTTCGCGCGCGAACTGCCGCCGACGGCTGGCCTGCCGATGCAGGCCAGCGACTTCCTTCCCGGTGGAGGCGACCTGCGCGCGATCCTGGCCAGCCAGCTCGGCACACCGCCACTGCAGCTGACCTGTTCCGGCACGCACGCGCTGCTGATCGCGCTGCGTACGCTGCGCAAGCGTGCGCCCAAGCGCGACACCGTGATCCTGCCGGCCTATACCTGCCCGCTGGTGCCGATCGCGGTGCACAGCCTGGGCCTGCGCGTGCAGCTGTGCGATACCCGCCACGGCCATTTCGACTTTGATCCCGGCCAGCTCAGGCGTCTGGCCGATGCGCGCACGCTGGCGATCCTGCCGACCCACCTGGGCGGGCGCATCGCCGATGTCGAACTGGCCTGCGAAGTCGCCCGCAACGCCGGCGCCTGGGTGATCGAGGACGCCGCACAGGCACTCGGCGCACGGGTCGGCAACAGCAGTGTCGGCCTGCGTGGCGATATCGGATTCTTCAGCCTGGCTGCCGGCAAGGGCCTGAGCCTGCATGAAGGCGGCCTGCTGGTCAGCCGTGACGACGAACTGCGTGCTGGGCTGGCCGAACATGCCGCCGAACAGGTACGTTTCAGCCTGCGCTGGGAGCTGCTTCGCAGCGTGCAGCTGCTGGGCCTTGCCGCCTGTTACCGCCCCTCGCTGCTGTCGCTGGTGTACGGCAATCCTCTGCGCAGCGCCCTGCAACGCGGCGATCTGGAAGACGCGGTCGGAGACATTTTCCCGCTGGACATCCCGCAGCACCGGGTCAGCCAGTGGCGGCAGAACGTGGGCGCCCACGCCGCACGGCGGCTGCCTGCGTTCCTGCAGGCCGGGCGCCTGCGCGCACTGCAGCTGCGTGTGCAGCTGGCACAGCTGCCGGCGGTGGAGGTCGTCGATGGCCTGGCCGGCACCGGCGGCACCTGGCCGATGCTGATGCTGCTGCTGCCCAGCCAGCGCGCCCGCGATGCTGTACTGAAAGACCTGTGGCCACGCGGGCTCGGCGCCAGCCGCATGTTCATCCATGCCCTGCCCGACTACGCGTACCTGCGCGGCATCGTGCCGCAGGACGACATGCCCAACGCACGCGACTTCGCCGCACGCATGCTGACGCTTGGCAACAGCGCCTGGCAGACCCGTGAAGAGACGGCCGAAATACTGCAGGTGCTGGCCCGCGCGTGACTTCAAGACGCACGAATAGACCGCACCTCACGCATTCATCCATGCACCTTCCTGAACGCTTTCCCAGCCCGTCAATGAAGCCTTTCAACAGGAAAGGAACGAGAAAGGCGGCCTGCCTACATTGAGCTTGCCCCGGCATCGGGCCGGGCGTTTCTTTCATCGACGGACCTGCCCATGCACTGGAGCATCCTGTGTGACTTCGATGGCACCATCAGCCTCGAAGATGTCATCGACGCGCTGCTGGAAAAGTACGGCCAGCCGGGCTGGCAGGAACTGGAAGACCAATGGAAGGCTGGAAAGATCGGCTCGCGCGAATGCATGCAGGGCCAGGTGCGGCTGCTGAAGCTGGACCCGGCCACGCTCGATGCGCACCTGGACCAGGTGCAGATCGATCCGGGCTTCGTCGCCTTCGTCGCCCGCGCCGAGCAGCTGGGCGTGCCACTGCGCATCGTCAGCGACGGCCTGGATTATGCGATCCACCGCATCCTCGCCAACCATGGCCTGTCGCGACTGCCGGTGGTGGCCAACCACCTGCGCTGGTGCGGGGACCACTGGGAACTGGAATCGCCCTACCAGGCCGAAGGCTGCCGCAGTGGCACCTGCAAATGCACCTGCGCCGCGCAGGCGCGCGCCAACGAAGCACCGCGCGTGCTGATGATCGGTGACGGCAGCTCGGATTTCTGCGTATCCGAAGATGCCGACTTCGTGTTCGCCAAGCGCCGCCTGATCACCCATTGCGCCAATGCCGGCATCGGGCATGCCGCCATCGCTACCTTCCACGATGCAATCGCGCTGTTGCCGCGCCTGCTCGATGGCAGCCTGCTGCAGCCACGCCGCATCGACGCCAGCCCGCAGCCCACCGCACTGCCCCTGCTGCTGGCCACCGCCTGAGCACGCCCCCGCCACCTCTTTCGAACGTCCTTCACGGAACCGAACTGCATGAACATTTTTGACAAGAACGCCGACGCGGCTGCCTCCGATGCGCGGCTGCTGGCCGACGAAGCCCGCTACAGCTCCTTCGGCGATACCGTCCACTACGTCGACCCGCCGAAGATCTTCCAGCGCGGCGAAGGCAGCTACATGTTCGACGGTGCGGGCGTGCCCTACCTCGACCTGCAGATGTGGTACTCGGCCTGCAACTTCGGCTACAGCAACAAGCGCCTGAACGACGCGCTGAAGGACCAGATCGACACCCTGCCGCAGGTCGCCAGCCAGTACCTGCACCCGACCCGCGTGCAGCTGGCCAAGACCATTGCCGTGGACATGCACGAGAAGTTCGGCCTCGACGGCCGCGTGCACTTCAACGTCGGCGGCGCGCAGGCCATTGAAGACTCGCTGAAGATCGTGCGCAACGCGCGCGGCGGCAAGAGCCTGATGTTCGCCTTCGAAGGCGGCTACCACGGCCGCACCCTGGGTGCGTCGTCGATCACCTCCAGCTACCGCTACCGCCGCCGCTACGGCCACTTCGGCGAGCGTGCGATGTTCATCCCGTTCCCGTACCCCTTCCGTCGCCCGAAGGGCATGACCCCGGACGAGTATTCCGACCACTGCGTGTGGCAGTTCGAGCGGCTGTTCGAAAGCGAGTACAACGGCGTGTGGGATCCCAAGGTCGGCCAGGCCGAGTACGCCGCGTTCTACGTTGAGCCGATCCAGGGCACCGGCGGCTACGTCATTCCGCCGCGCAACTTCTTCACCGGCCTCAAGCGCGTGCTGGACAAGTACGGCATCCTGATGGTCGTCGATGAAATCCAGATGGGCTTCTGGCGCACCGGCAAGCTGTGGTCGATCGAGCACTTCGGTGTCACCCCGGACGTGCTGGTGTTCGGCAAGGCGCTGACCAACGGCCTGAACCCGCTGTCGGGCCTGTGGGCTCGCGAAGAGCTGATCAACCCGACCGTGTTCCCGCCGGGCTCCACCCATTCCACCTTCAACTCCAACCCGCTGGGCACCCGCCTGGGCCTGGAAGTGCTGAAGCTGGGCAAGGAAATGGACTACGAGCGCACTGTGCCGGAGAAGGGCGCGTACTTCCTCGACGGCCTGCGTGGCCTGCAGAAGCGTCACCCGGAGATCGGCGACGTCGACGGCCTGGGCCTGGCGCTGCGTGCGGAAATCTGCCAGGCCGACGGCTACACCCCGAACAAGGAGCTGCTGGACCGCATGGTCGACATCGGCCTGGCCGGTGACCTGCTGCACGACGGCAAGCGCATGGGCCTCGTGCTCGACGTGGGTGGCTGGTACAAGAACGTGATCACCTTCGCGCCGTCGCTGGATATCAGCTACGAAGAGATCGACCTGGCGATCACCCTGCTCGACCAGGCGCTGACCAAGGCCAAGGGCTGAGGCTGGCTGCGCTGCCGGTTCCCGTGCCGATGGAGATGACGTCACGCGCATCCAGCACCGCGCTGGAACCGGCCGCGCTGCTGGAGGGTTTCCTGGCCCACCCGCCGCTCGGGTTCGAGGCGGGCCGCCTTCCCAGTGGCCTGCCGACCTTCCGTGCGCCGCTGGACCTGACCACCACGATGGACGACGAACTGCGCGGCAGGCTGCTCGGCCTGCCGCTGTCGCGCCTGTGGCGGCCATGGATCACCTGGAAGACCCGTTTCGTCGGTGCCACCAGCACCGAGTACACCCCGCTGCCGGCGCACGTGGCGCCGGAGGCGCTGGCCGAGGACGTGACGCGTCACGCGATCGGCGATACCCGGCTGCTGGTGGTCAAGGACCTGGCCATGGATTCACCGCTGCTGGATGATGCCGCCAACGCGCACAGCGGCGCCTTCCTGCAGGCCTTGCTGGCACGCGGCTTCGTTGAACTGGAAGGCATGCCACTGGCCTGGGTGGCGATCGATTTCGATTCGATCGATGGCTATCTCGGCCGCCTGTCGTCCTCGCGCCGCAAGAACATCCGGCGCAAGCTGCGCTCGCGCGGTGAGCTGCAGATCGACTGCATCGCCACCGGTGATCCGGCCCTGGCCGACCCGCAACTGCAGGGCGAACTGTACGCGCTGTACCTGGGCGTGTATGCGCAGAGCGCGGTGCATTTCGACCAGCTCGACCTGCCCTACTTCCAATACCTGCTGGCCGACAGCCAGGGCCAGGGCCGCATGTTCCTGTACCGCCACCAGGGTCTGCTGATCGGCTGGAACCTGTGCTACATCCACGCCGGAAAGCTGGTGGACAAGTATATTGGCCTGGCCTACCCGCAATCACGCGAGCACAACCTGTACGCGGTCAGCTGGATGCACAACATCGAGTACGCCCTGCAGCACGGCCTGAGCCACTACGTGGCCGGCTGGACCGACTCGCGCATCAAGGCCGAACTGGGTGCGCGCTTCACCTCCACCCGGCATGCGATCCATGCCCGTTCCCCGCTGCTGCGTGCCGCCCTTCGCAGGCTGGCCCCGTACCTGCAGGGCGAACCTGATGGAGGCGGTTGAACGATGCCGGTGCGTTCGCCGCTGATCCTGGACCTGGACGGTGGCGTGCTGCCGCTGCCCCGGGCGCAGATCCTGGCCCTGCCGCAGTGGCACGACCCGCTGCGCTTTGCCTGCAGCAATGCCACCCTGGACCGTTTCGCCGCCGAAGTGCTGGCACCGCTGCCCGCGCAGCTCGGCACGGTCATGCTCGGCAGTGGTGACTTCCACCATCTCAGCCTGCCGCTGCTGCGCCGCATGCATGGGCAGGCGCCATTCCAGCTGGTCGTGCTGGACAACCATCCGGACAACATGCGTTTCCCGTTCGGCATGCACTGCGGCTCGTGGGTAAACGCCGCCAGCAAGCTGCCGCAGATCTCGCACATCCATGTGCTCGGCGTCACCTCCAGGGACATCGGCCTCGGTCATGCCTGGGAGAACCACTGGCGACCGCTGATGTGCGGTCGCCTGACCTACTGGTGCATGGATGTGGACGTGGGCTGGGGCCATCGCCTCGGCATGGGCCACGCCTTCCGCCGTTTCGAGCATCCCGAGGCCCTGGTCGCCGCGTTCGCCGCCGAGCAGGCCACGTCACCGCAGCCGACCTATCTGTCGATCGACAAGGATGTGTTCGCCGAGGACGTTGCCCGCAGCAACTGGGACCAGGGCCGCTTCCAGCTGGAACACGCGCTGGTGGTGATCGAAGCACTGCGCGCCGGTGGCCTGGTCGGCAGTGACATCACCGGCGAAGTGTCGCTGGCCCACTACCGCAGCCGCTTCAAGCGCTGGCTGTCCTCGCTGGATGGCCAGCCCGACATCCGTGTCGATGACCTGCCCTCGTGGCAGGCGCGGCACCAGCAGGTGAACCGCGAGCTGCTGGCGGCTATGGCTTCGGTGCCAACCGCCTGCTGACCGCGTCCGGTCGTGCCGGCCGCTGGCCGGCGTAGCTCCGGTAGTGCCGGCCGCTGGCCGGCAACCTCGTTGTTCCCGGGCGCATGCGGATGCCGGCCAGCGGCCGGCACTACACTGGACTTCCGCCCCGGAGCCGCCGCGATGCCCCAGACCGTCATCCCGCAACTGCGCATGCACCACGCCGATACCACCCTGCCGTTCTACGTGCAGGGACTGGGTTTCGTAGTCGACTGGGAACACCGCTTCGAACCAGGCTTCCCACTGTTCGCCCAGCTCACCCGCGACGGCCAGACGATCTTCCTCACCGAGCACAGCGGCGACTGTGAGGCCGGCGGCGCGGTGTACTTCATCGTCGAGGACGTAGACGCGCTGCACCGCGCCTTCAGCGCCGCGGGTGTCCCCATCGAACAGCCGCCGCATGACACCGAATGGGGCAGCCGCGAGATGCGGCTGCGTGACCCCGACGGCAACCGCCTGCGCTTTGCCACCGACGTGGACTGAACGATGCGGCCTTGAGCTGGATATACGAAACACATACGATTCGTATATTCACCCCTCCAGGACCGCCCATGGGCATCGTCAACATCGATGACACCCTGCACGACCAGCTGCGCCGTGCCTGCACCGTTTCCAGCCGCTCGATCAACGCCCAGGCCAACTTCTGGATCCGGGTCGGCATGCTGTGCGAAATGAACCCGACGCTGAGTTTCCAGGACATCGTCGCCAGTGAACTGCGCGCGGCCGGGGTGCAGCCGCCGCTGCTGGCGCCAGGTCAGGCCTGAGTCCATGGGCATCATCAAGCGCCCCGACGAGATCGCGCTGATGGCCGAATCGGGTCGCCTGCTGGCCCAGGTGTTCGCCGCACTCGACCAGCTGCCGCTGCAGGGCCGCAGCACGATGGAGATCAACGATTTCGTAGAACGCATGATCGTCGACGAGCTGCAGGCGCGGCCGGCCAGCAAGGGCCAGTACGGCTTCCCGTACGTGCTCAATACCTCGATCGACAACGTCATCTGCCACGGCGTGCCCAGCACCACCGACGTGCTGCGCAGCGGCCAGATCGTCAACCTCGACATCACCCTGGAGAAGAACGGCTACATCGCCGACTCCAGCACCACCTACCTGGTCGGTGAGGTCGACTACGCCGCGCGCCGGCTGGTGCAGACCGCCTACCAGGCGATGTGGAAAGGCATCGCTGCGGTGCGCCCCGGCGCGCACCTGGGCGATATCGGCCACGCCATCGCCCGCCACGCGCGCAGCCACGGCTACAGCGTGGTGAAGGAATACTGCGGCCACGGCATCGGCCAGGAAATGCACGAGGAACCGCAGATCCTGCACTACGGCCATCCCAACACCGGCAGGGTGCTGGAAGAAGGCATGGTGTTCACCATCGAGCCGATGCTCAACCAGGGCAAGCCGGCCATCCGCCAACAGCCGGACGAATGGCCGGTCTACACCCGCGACGGCAAACTGTCGGCGCAGTTCGAGCACACGGTGGCGGTAACCCGCACCGGTGTGTGCGTACTGACCCTGCGCCCCGGCGAAGCGCCACTGTGCGCGGTGGACGCGGCCTAGAGCGGACGCAACAGCAACAGTGTCGCCAGGCAGAACATGAAGACCGCCACGGCGGCATCCAGCACCCGCCAGGCACCTGGCCTGCGGAACACCGGCTGCAACAGGCGCGCGCCATAGCCCAGAGAACAGAACCAGGCCACGCTGGCCAGGCACGCCCCGGCGGCGAAGGCCCAGCGCAGGTCACCCGGGTAGCGCGTGGACAGACTGCCCAGCAGCACCACGGTATCCAGGTAGACGTGCGGATTGAGCAGGGTGAAGGCCAGGCAGGTCAGCAGCACCTGGCGCGCGCTGCCGCCCTGCGCCTCGGCCGCGGCCAGTGCACTGCCTCCGCGCCACGCGCGCAGCCCTGCCCGCAGGCCATACCACAGCAGGAACGCGGCGCCACCGAAGCGCAGCACCTGCAGCAGCAGCGGCCACTGCAGCACCAGCGCGCCCATGCCGCCGACGCCGGCCAGTATCAGCGCGATGTCCGCGCCGGCACAGGCAGCCACCACCGTTCCGACATGCCGACGCTGCAATCCTTGTCGCAGCACGAAGGCATTCTGTGCGCCGATGGCGATGATCAGGCCGGCACCCGCGAACAGGCCGGCGGCAATGGCGGCGATCCACATCAGGAAGGCCCAGGCAGCGAGGGGACGCGCAGGGTGCGGCCAATTGCCCTGTTTAGACAATCTGATTTTTCTTTATCCTGTGCAGGAAAACTGAAGAGGCGACGGCATGGACCTGGTACATCCGCAGCTGGCCGCATTCGCTGCGGTGCTGGAAGAAGGCAGCTTCGAGGCCGCGGCACGCCGCCTGTCGATCAGCCCGTCGGCACTGTCGCAGCGGGTCAAGGCGCTGGAAGACCGCCTCGGCCAGGTACTGGTGGTGCGCCAGGCACCCTGCCGACCGACCGCCGCGGGGGAAGCACTGCTGCGCCGGGTACGGCCGATGCAGGCACTGGAAGCCGAGGCGCTGGCCGAGCTGCTGCCCGAGCGTGGCAACGACGCTGCGCGTACGCCCATCCCCCTGGCGGTCAACGACGACTCGCTTGACACCTGGTTCGTGCCGGCCATCGCCGACCTGCACCAGCGCCATGGCTACCTGTTCGACCTGCGCATGGACGACCAGGACCACACCCTGCAACTGCTGCGCGATGGCAGCGTGCTCGGCGCGGTCACCGCCGAAAGCCAGCCGGTGAAGGGCTGCAACGTATACCCGCTCGGCGCCATGCGGTACCAAGCGATTGCTTCGCCCAGCTTCGCCCGCCAGTACTTCAGCGACGGCATGCAGGCTGCGGCACTGGCGCGCGCACCGATGCTGGTGTTCAACCGCAAAGATGAACTGCAATGGCGCTTCGTGCGGCGCCTGACCCGCGCGCGCCTGCAGCCGCCGCTACACTACCTGCCCTCCTCCACCGGTTTCGTCGAAGCCGCCGCGTGCGGACTCGGCTGGGGCATGGCCCCGGAAACCCTGGTCGCGCCCGCCGTGTGCGCTGGCCGCGTGGTGGTCCTGGAACCCCGCCGCTGGCTCGATGTGCCGCTGTACTGGCAGCATGCCGCCGTGCGCTCAAGCACGCTGCAGCACATCACCCAGGCGCTGCGCACTGCGGCCAGCGGCACCCTTCGTTGAGGACGAAACGATGATCGCAGACCCGGGCTTCACGCCGCGCGCACTACCGTTTGCGCACTTCTTTACCACTGGGACGGCATGGGCGTGATCGGCCGACGTACAAGGATGCACCGCGCGAAGGCCGCACTGGCGCTGGTGCTGGCGACCTGCCTGCCAACCGCTGCCCCCGCGCAGCCCACCAGCGACGCCCCCGCATTGGACTGGGAACAGGCACGGCAACGCCTGGAGCAGGTCTCCGATGCGCTGGCGGCCGCTGATGCAGCGGTACGCAACAAGCAGGACCTGCAGGACGCCACGCGCCTGCTGCGCCTGCCGGAGATCACCGGCGAAGTGCGCCGGCTGCAGTTCCAGAAGACCCTGACCCTGCCACTGGGTTCGCTGGCGCCGGTGGCTGAAGCCTTCGGTATCGATTCGCCACTGTCGTTCACCGAGCGCGACTGGCGTACACGCCCGGTAGTGACCGCGGTGCTGCCGCTGTACACCGGCGGCGTGATCCCGGCCGCGCAACGTGCGGCCAGCGCCGCCCATGAGCAGGCCAACGCCGAGCGCGAGGCACAGCGCCAATCATTGACCGTGCAGCTGGCCCAGGCCTACTTCGGCCAGCGCCTGGCCGAGCAGGCGGTGGAAGTGCGCCGCGACGTACGCGACGGCCTCAACCGCCACCTGTCCGATGCAGAAAAGCTGGAGCGCGAGGGCTTCGCCACCCGCGCCCAGCGCCTGCAGGCCACCGTGGCCCGCGACAAGGCCGAGCGCGAATACCAGAAGACGGTGAACGATCTGGCTACGCTGAAGGCCGCGCTGGCCACGCTGCTGCGCAGTGGTGGCGAGGTGCAGCCGGTGTCGCCGCTGTTCGTGCAGCGCGTGCCGATGGAACCGGTGGCCAGTTTCGAGCGCACGGCGCAGGCGCGCCAGCCGCAGATCGCGCGCTTGCGGGCGATGGTGGCGCAGGCCGAACAGGGCGTGCGCGTGCAGCAGGCCAAGCTGAAGCCGCAGATCTTCGCCTTCGGCCAATACGACTTCCGTCGCCGCGACGAGATGCTGACCGACCCGGACTGGGCGTTCGGCATCGGGCTGAAGTACACCTTCCTGTCACCGAACTCGCGGCCGGCGCAGATCAGCGCCGCGCGTGCACAACAGGACCAGGCCGAAGCCGGCCTGCGCGAGGCCGAGAACCAGGTCGCACTGGGTGTGCGCAAGGCCTGGAACGAACTTGAGACCGCGCGCCAGCAGTTCGTGCTGCTCGACAGCAGCATCGCCCAGGCACAGGAAAACCTGCGCCTGCAGGAGCTGGCATTCCGCGAAGGCCAGGCCACCTCGCTGGATGTGATCGATGCGCGGCTCGGCCTGGGCGGCGCCCGTGTCGAGCGCGCACAGGCCGCCTACCAATACGACATTGCGCTGGCACAGTTGCTGGAGATCAGTGGACAGATGGACCGTTTCGAAGAATTCCGGCGGCGTGCGGACGAGGTGATCGACCATGAGTGATGTGCTGCACGACGATGCGACGACGCCCCCCGGCAAGCGACGGCTGGGACCGATCCTGCTGGTGGTCCTGCTGGTCGCGGTGGTGCTGGGCCTGTGGCTGGCCTGGCGCAGCCCGGCCGACCAGATCCAGGGCATGGCCGATGCGGATACGATCAACGTGGCCGCCAAGATCACCGCGCGCGTGGCCGAGCTGAAGGTGCGCGAGGGCGATCGCGTGCAGCCCGGGCAGGTGCTGTTCCTGCTCGACAGCCCCGAAGTGGCCGCCAAGGAACAGCAGGCGCACGGCGCATTGGCGGCTGCGCAGGCGGTGGCCGACAAGGCCGACGAAGGCGCGCGCAGCGAAGACATCCGCGCCGCCGAAGCGAACTGGAAGCGCGCCGAAGCCGGCGCGGCACTGGCCGAAGCCACCTACCGGCGCGTGCAGAACCTGTTCAACGAAGGGGTGATGACCCGGCAGAAGCGCGATGAAGCGCATGCCCAGGCCACCAGTTCGCGCGAACTGGCCCGCGCCGCCCGCGCGCAGTACGACATGGCCCTGGCCGGCGCCCGAGAGCAGGACAAGCGCGCCGCGCAGGGCCAGGTGCAGCAGGCGCAGGGCGCGGTGGCCGAAGTCAACGCGGCGCGTGCCGAAGTGGAGGGACGCGCGCCGGTGGCGGGCGAGATCAACAAGCGCATGGCCGACCCGGGCGAGCTGGTGCCGGCCGGCTATCCGGTGTTCACCCTGGTCGACATCGACCGCATGTGGGTCGCCATGAACCTGCGCGAATCGCAGATGCAGGGCCTGAAGGTCGGCAGCAAGCTGCAGGGCAGCGTGCCGGCGCTCGGCCTGGACGGCGAATTCGAGGTCTACTTCATCAATCCGGCCGGTGACTATGCAACCTGGCGTACCACCCGCCAGTCGTCCGGCTATGACGTCCGCAGCTTCGAGGTGCGGGTGCGCCCGGTACGCCGCATCGAGGGCTTCCGCCCCGGCATGAGCGTGCTGTTCGCATGGCCCCAGCACTGAGCCCGGACCGCAACGGCTTCGCCGCTTCGTGGCGGCGCGAGCTGCAGTCGCTGCGCAGCAACCGTGCCGACCTGCTGCTGGTCACCTTGCTGCCACTACTGATGCTGGTAGTGATGGCATGGATGTTCACGCCGTCGGTGATGCGCGATATCCCGATTGCTGTGGTCGACCTTGACCACAGCAGTGACAGCCGCCTGCTGCTGCGCATGCTCGACGCAAGTCCCGGCGTACGCGTCGCCAGCCAGCCAGCGGACCTGGAGGAGGCACGTTCGCAGCTGCGCCGCCTGGACGTGTTCGCCATCGTGCTGGTGCCGCGCGATGTCACCCGGCAGGCGCTGCGTGGGCGCCAGGGCACGGTGTTCGCCTATTACAACGCCACCTACATGACCACCGGCCAATCGGCGTCGCGCGACATCGGCGAGGCGGTTTCCGCATGGAACGCACGCCTGCTGCGCGAGCGCATCGGCCTGCAGGTCGGCCCGGGCAAGCTGCGCGCGGCGCCCATCGCGGTGCAGTCGGACATCCTCTACAACCCGGCGCGCAGCTACGAATTGTTCCTGCTGCCACTGATCTTCCCGGCGGTGCTGTCACTGGTACTGGCACTTGCGGTGGCCGGCAGCCTCGGCCGCGAGATCCGCGATGGCACCCTGCCCGCCTGGCTGGCTCGCACGCCGTGGTCGGCGATCGCCGGCAAGGTCGCGCCGTACCTCCTGCTGTTCTCGCTGTATGGCGCGCTCGGCATCAGCTACCTGGCCTGGCTGCGCGGCGATGGTGTGGCCGGCAGCGTGCTCCTGCTGCTGCTCGCCCAGCCGTTGTTCTACCTGGCCACCGCCGCCTACGCGCTGTTCTTCGTCGGCGTCACCCGCGACATGGGCACCGCACTGTCCGCGGTGGGCCTCAGCATCGGCACCGCACTGGCGTTCTCCAGCGCCACGTTCCCGGTGCTGGACGGGCCGTTGTTCACCCGCATCTGGCATCAGCTGCTGCCATTGAGCGCCTACATCAAGCTGCAGACCCAACAGCAGTTCATCGGCTCGCCGCTGCAGGTTTCGGCATGGCCGCTGGCTACGCTGCTATTGATGACGGTGGTGGCCGGGGGCATCGGCGGGCTGCGCCTGATCGCCTTTGCGCGTACCCCAGAAGCCGCACAGCCGGCGGGGGGCGACGCATGAGCGTACTCTGGCGCAGCCTCCGGCAGACCCTGATGGCGGTCCTGTGCGACCGCTACGCGATCGTGGTGATGGTCGGTGCGGTGATCCTGTATTCGTTCTTCTATCCAGCCGCCTACCGGCACCAGGTGGCCGGCAACCTGCCGGTGCTGGTGGTGGACGAAGACCACAGCGCGACCAGCCGCGAGCTGCTGCGCAAGCTCGACGCACTGCGCGTTGCGCGCGTGGTCGGGCAACCGGCGGACGTCGACAGCGCACGCCAGCAGCTCGAAGCCGGCCACGCCGAAGGCATCGTCGTGATCCCGGCCAACCTGGAGCGCGACATCCTGCGCGGCCATCCAGCCAAGCTGGTACTGCTTGGCAACGGCGCCTACCTGGGCCGCGCCAGCTGGGTGCTGGGCAGCGTAGCTGACGCGCTGGGTGCGTTCGGGCGTGATGCCGTGGTCGGCCAGGCCGCCTTCATGGGTGCACCGCAGGCCCCGCCGGTCACGCTTGTGCAGCGTCCGCTGTACAACACCCAGGAAGGCTATGGCAGCGCGATCGTGCCCGGGGTGGCCGAGCTGATCGTGCACCAGACGCTGTTGATGGGCATCGGCGTTCTGCTCGGCGGCCGCCGCCTCGCACTGGGCCGGCGCCTGCGCTTCGACCTGCCGACGCTGGCCGGCATGGCGTTGGGCTTCGGCCTGATCGGACTGTTCGGCCTGTTCTGGTACGCCGGTTTCACTGCCTGGGCGCAGGACTACCCGCGCGGCGGCAACCCGATAGGCCAGCTGCTGGGCGGCACCTTGTTCGTCGCCGTCACCGTGGCCTTCGGCCTGTTGGTCGGCAGCTTCTTCCGCACCCGCGAGCGCGCCTTCCAGTACATCGTCGCCACCTCGATCCCGCTGTTTTTCCTGGCCAACCTGTCGTGGCCGGCGGTGATGACGCCGCAACCGCTGGTCTGGCTGGCACAGCTGCTGCCCACCACCTCGGGCATCAACCTGATGGTGCGCCTGAACCAGATGGACGCCCGCCTGACCGACGTCAGCCACGAACTGATCACCCTCACCCTTCTGCTGCTGCTTTACGGCAGCCTCGCCGCCTGGCGCCTCCTGGCCCGAAACGGGGACGGAGGGGATTAAGTCGCAGGCAACCTGTTCAAGGGCCGCGGCATGGCCGCTTCGAGCCGACGCTCAGGGATCCGGGGCGTACCAGAACGGGATGCGGAACGCGCGACGCCGTCCGCCCCCGCGCTCGCCGCCTGTGGCATTCCACACCAGTTCCAGGTCATGGCGTCCGGGCGCGAGGCCGCGGGTAGGCAGGTACCCCACCAGGCCGCGCATATCCAGGTCGCGCCGCTCCATGGGCACGAAGCCATGCAGGTCGACCGGGGTGCCGTCCAGCTTGACCTGCCAGAGCCGGGAAAGGCACTCCACTGCGGCGTTGGCGGCCTGTTGCCCGGAGGCTTCATTGTGCGCGTCCGGAAGTGCGGTGCAATGCTGGCGCGCCAGCGGATTGTCGCGTTGCGGGCGATGCGGAATGAACACGCGAAGCTGCCCACCGCTGATCGTGTCCGACGGGATCATCGGGTACGGCAGCAGCTGGTCATGCGCCGAACGCATCGATTCGTAATGCGCACTCAGCATGCCGTGCTCAACCGCCGCTTCCGTGACGATCTGGTACCGGTTGAACAGCGAGAACTTCAACGACGCCATCACCTGCACGGCGGCCAGCAGCATCGCTACCAGCACCGCGAACAGGTAGGCCGCCATGAACGAGCGCGAGCGCAGGTTGCTCTGCATGGTCAGCTGCATGGTCTGCATCAGGCGCAACAGCGGAACCCGTTGCAGGGCCGCCAGCATGCCCTGCAGGAGTCGCTGCGGTCGCTCATGGGGCTGCCCGCGCGCCTGCCGCCGCGCCACGATCTTTTCCAGGATCCCGGGGGTAACAGCCAGCGTCAACAGTGCGGCCAGCACGCTGCACAGGGCGAGCATGGCGACATGATCGGCGCCACCTGACAGCGCGCCGATCACCATCGACACACCGAGCGTCAGGACGGCCAACACCAGCGTGCCCGCCAATGTCTGTACGGCAAGCAGGGTGGTCGAGAACAGCATCGTCGCCAGCCGGTCGGCCCGTTCGATGCTGCCATCGAGGCCTCCGTCCCGGGCCTGCAGGAAAGCGCGCGTGACCGCCCCCATTCTTGGCAGGCGCGCCCAGTCAATGCCATCGGGGAAATGCGACCGGAGGCCGATCAGCCCGATCCAGTAGCCGCGCACCGTGAGGTGGATGATCAAGGCGACTGCCAGCACATAGCACATGCCGACACTGATGCTGAAACCGAACCAGAGCATCTGGAAGTACATGCCTTCGGTGTGCAGGCTGCTGCGCGCCCAGGCGTCGAACAGATAGCCCGGCACGGCCAGCAGCGCGAACGCCAGCAGGCCCGAAATGAACAGCTCGAGTTCATCGGTGCGATCACGCACCCGTTGGGGATGGGCGGTCGCTTCCGCTATCGGGTCATGCCCGGCGAGCGGTGCCGGTTGGGGAGCTGGAGCCGATTCGTTCACTGGGCGTTCATCCGTTGAGTCGGCGCAGTATAGGCATGACGCCAGATTCAGCGATACGGGTCCGGAACGACGAACGCCGGCGCGGGGCCGGCGTTCGAATACTGCGATGTGGAAGGGCCGAACAGGTGTGGCAGCGACCGATCAACGATAGACGCGTTCGCAGCGGCGCTCGACGACGCGGTCGCCGTTCTTCTGCTGGCTGTTGCCCTGGATCTGGCGACCAGCCGCACCACCGGCCACGGCGCCCGCCACGGTAGCGAGCTTCTTGCCGTTGCCGCCGCCCACCTGGTTGCCCAGCAGGCCGCCGATTACCGCGCCGGTTGCCGTACCGGCAATGCGGTTCGGATCGCGCGAGTTGCGCTGCACTTCCACGTTCTTGCAGACCACGCGGCTACCGTCGTTGAACCTGCGCCCCTCATCACGCGGGCCGTAAGTCTGCGCGCCGGCCACCGACGAGGCCGCCAGCAGGGTACCCAGCACAAGCAATCGGGTCGAGGTCTTCATGGCCATCTCCTGAGTTCCGGTACGGGGCCAGTGTCCCCCAGCGGTTGGCAACCGGAAGTGAAATGGGCGTGTCCCCATTCTCGCCGGCCATCGCGCGTTCAGGGAAAAAATCCGCGCCCATCACGGTCAACGATCGTGATGGGCGCCGTCTCCCTGCCGGCATGCGCTGTTGCTAGAACTCTTCCCAGCCGCCCGCGTTCGCAGCCAGCGTCGGCTCGATGCGTGGTACCAGTACCCCCGGCCGGCGTACCGGAGTCACTTTCGCCGCGACCGCGGCCAGGACCGGGCGCACGGCTGCGGCCGTGGTTGCCGCACTGATGCGGAACACCGAAACCGCTTCGGCCAGCAGATTGGCCTGCTCCTCCATGGAACGAGCCGCGGCGCTGGCCTCTTCCACCAGCGCCGCGTTCTGCTGCGTGGTCTCGTCCATCTGCACCACCGCCTGGTTGACCTGTTCAATGCCCGAGCTCTGCTCCTGCGATGCGGCAGATATCTCGGCCATGATGTCGGTCACCCGCTGCACCGAGGCCACCACCTCGCCCATGGTGGTGCCAGCCTGGCGGACCAGCGCCGAGCCGTCGGCGACCTTGCCAACCGAATCCTCGATCAGGCCCTTGATTTCCTTGGCCGCACCCGCCGAGCGCTGTGCCAGTGTGCGCACCTCACTGGCCACCACCGCAAAGCCCCTGCCCTGTTCACCGGCTCGCGCGGCTTCCACCGCCGCGTTCAACGCCAGGATGTTGGTCTGGAAAGCAATGCCATCGATGACCGAGATGATCTCGGCGATCTTCTTCGACGAGGCCTCGATCGCCGACATCGTGGTGACTACCTGGCCGACCACCTCGCCGCCCTGCGAAGCGACACCGTGCGCGCCGATCGCGAGTTGATTGGCCTGGC
This sequence comes from Stenotrophomonas sp. YJH_SMC_27, assembly GCF_059369815.1. Classification (NCBI taxonomy): domain Bacteria; kingdom Pseudomonadati; phylum Pseudomonadota; class Gammaproteobacteria; order Lysobacterales; family Lysobacteraceae; genus Stenotrophomonas; species Stenotrophomonas sp. YJH_SMC_27. Next base: position 185,448 of record NZ_JCAFTA010000001.1, read on the forward strand.
GTGCGTGCTCGGCATTCTGCTTCACGGTGGAGGTCAGTTCCTCCATCGACGCCGCAGTCTCTTCCAGGTTCGCCGCCTGCTGCTCGGTGCGCCGCGACAGGTCGGTGTTGCCCGCGGCGATCTCGCCTGCCGCCAGGTTGATGCTGGACGCGCTGGCCTGGATGCGGCCGACGATCTGCGTGAGCTGGTCGACGGTGGCGTTGCAGTCATCGCGCATCCGGGCGAACACCCCGTGGAAGTCCCCCTGCATGCGCACGGTCAGGTCACCGCGCGAGATGGACTGCAACAGGCGCGATACCTGCACCAGGTTCCCGTCGGTGGTCTGCATCAGCCGGTTGAGCCCGGCCACCATGTCGTGGAAATCGTGAGCGAAGCGCTGCTCGTCACCGCGCAGGCTGAAGTCCCCCGCCGCTGCTGCCGTCGCCAGCCTGCGGATCTCACCGTTGATCGCTGACAGGCTGGCCTTGGTCTCGTCCATCGCCTGGGTGATCGCGGCCTTCTCGCCCGGCAGAGGATCCATGTCTACCGACAGATCGCCCCTGGCGTAGTGCTTCATTACTTCGATCAACCGGTTCTGCACCTGCACATGCGAGCCGACGAGCGCATTGGTCTCGTGCACCATGCGCCCGTAGTCACCGGGGAAGGCGCTCTCATCCATGCGATAGCTGAGGCTGCCCGCATCGTGCTGGCGAGCCAGTTCCCCCTGCGCCGCCATCACAGACTGCAATTGCGCCTGCATGCGCTGCATCGACCTGAGCAGCTGCGTCACCTCATCGTTGCCGGAGGCGTCGATGCTGCTGTCCAGCCGCCCGTTGGCGATGCCATCGGCGAGCTTCACGGCTCCCTCCAGCGGCCGGGTCAGGCTGCGGGTGATGGCCCATGCGGCCAGCGAGCCGAGTATCAGGCTCAGCACGCCGAACACGATCGACAAGGTGCCGGTCCACGCCTCGGTCGCGCGGTAGTCCTCGCGGCTGCGCGCCGTCAGCACCTCCTGGTGCCGCAGCAGGGTGGAGATCGCCTCGTTCCAGGCCGTCGCCAGGCCCTGCTCGGCAAGCAGCTCCTTGGCTGCACCGTCGAAATCGCCGGCCTTCATGCGCTCATGCAGTTGCCGGGTGGACGCGTCGGTGGCCTTGCGTGCCGCGTCGATCCGCGCGACCAGCGTATCGCCGGTGGCATCACGCGGAATCTTGATGTACTTGGCCCATATGGCGTCGTAAGCCTGCGACAGCTCCTGCGCCTTCCGATAATCCCTGTCGAAATCCTCACCGCGCTTGATCACCATCAGCCGGCGCTGCATCAGCACCGCATTGTTGGTATCCAGCATCTCGTTCAACAACCGCATTTTCACCATGTTGACGTCCACCACTTTCTCGAACTGGGTGGACTTCAGGTGATTTCCGTACAACGCCAGGCCGACGATGGCGACGATGAACAGCAGCAGCAAACCAAACCCGGCGCCCAGCCGGGATCCCACTCGGAGGTTGCGTAAGGCGAGCATCTCAATTCCCTTGATCAATGGCCGTACGGTCGATGGCGGCGCAGGCAGGGGAAACTTTATGGGCCGATATTATTGTATCGATCCAGATATCCTGAAATGTGCGGGCTGTTGTGAAAACCGCGCACCGGCAAATTCCTGCAGCCGCGCATTGCAAACGTGCATCGGACCACCCAATATTCGACCTGAATGCGGGTTATTCATTTTGCGAGCCGGTGACGGCGCATGGAGAACGAGTAGCCAGCATTAACTTGGGCTGCGAAGAAGCCACCAGAGGCATGTGCCACGCTTCCTTCCGCCTCTGGCCTGGGAAAGAACGTTCGATACTTTCTCGGGAGAGCCTCATGAACTCGCGCTCAGTATCGGTGTTTCTCCGGAGTAGTCCCTGGCATCCATGACCGATGCAGAAGATGCATGGCGGCGTGGCGTCCGCCCACTGCAGAGCAAGCCACCACGTTGCCAGTGCAATGATTCGCATCGTCGCTGGCCCTCTACGCATCCTTCGACGCCCGTCGTGACCTGTGGCAAAGGCGCACCGCGATGCCATATGGCATTCAGCCCGGAGCGACCGCGCAAAGCTCTCTCGTGCTGGGCCATCAACAACAGCGCGGACCACGCTACAGTCGGCGCATGACCCTCGTCCTGCAGATTGAAGGCGCCGCCATCGATGACATCGCCAGCCTTTACACGGAGATCAACCGCGTGTTCATGGCCGGCGAGGCATGGCAGCTCGGGCCGAGCCTGGACGCACTGGACGACCTGCTGCATGGCGGCTATGGCGCACTGGCTGGCCACGCGCAGGCCACGCTGATCTGGCGCGATATCGCCCACAGCCGTGCGGCGCTGGGCGTGGAGGCGACCTGCCAGTGGCTGCAGGCCAAGCTGGACGCACCAGGCAGCTTCAACGCGCGGGCGATCGCCCGCCGGCTGCAGGCGGTGCGACAGGGCGAGGGCCCGACCTACTTCGAGATCGTCATGCAGATCTTCGACAGCCATCGGCAGATCACCCTGGTCCCGGCCTGAACCCTTTTTCGTGCCGCACCGGCCCGCCACCAGTGGCGGCAGCCCTGCGCCCCAGCAGTTACCATGGACGGCCCTGTACCGGCTCCGCTGCCGCCGCCCTCCGGCGCGGCCGGACGCCCCGATTCACGAGTCCCATGTCCAAAGACAAGTCCGCCGAACATACCCCGTTGATGAAGCAGTTCTTCGCAGCCAAGTCCGAGTATCCGGACCTGCTGCTGTTCTTCCGCATGGGCGATTTCTACGAGCTGTTCTACGACGACGCGCGCAAGGCCGCGCGCCTGCTCGACATCACCCTGACCCAGCGTGGCAGTTCCGGTGGCGCACCGATCCCGATGGCCGGCGTGCCGGTGCACGCGTACGAAGGCTACCTGGCACGGCTGGTGGCGCTGGGCGAGTCGGTGGCGATCTGCGAGCAGATCGGCGATCCCGCGCTGGCCAAGGGCTTGGTCGAGCGCAAGGTGGTGCGTATCGTCACCCCCGGCACGGTCACCGACGAGGCGCTGCTGGATGAGCGCCGCGACACCCTGCTGATGGCCCTGTCGCGCAGCAAGCAGGGCTATGGCCTGGCCTGGGCCGACCTGGCCGGCGGCCGCTTCCTGGTCAACGAAGTGGAAACCGACGACGCTCTGGAAGCCGAACTGGCCCGTCTGGAACCGGCCGAGCTGCTGGTGCCGGACGAGGAGAACTGGCCGGAGTTCCTGCGCCAGCGCACCGGGGTGCGCCGCCGCGCACCGTGGCTGTTCGACGCCGACAGCGGCCGCCGCCAGCTGCTGGCGTTTTTCAAGCTGCATGACCTGAGCGGCTTCGGCATCGATGACAAGCCGCGCGCGACCGCAGCCGCGGGCGCCCTGCTCGGCTATGTCGAGGAGACCCAGAAGCAGCGCCTGCCGCACCTGACCTCGATCGCGATGGAAACCGCCGGCGAGGCGATCGCGATGAACGCCGCCACCCGCCGCCACCTGGAGCTGGATACGCGCGTGGACGGGGATACCCGCAGCACCCTGCTGGGCGTGCTCGACAGTACGGTCACGCCGATGGGCGGGCGCCTGCTGCGCCGCTGGCTGCATCGTCCGCTGCGCCTGCGCGAGGTGCTGGTGCAGCGCCACCATGCGGTGGAAACCCTGATCGATCGCGGCGCGGACGCCGACATCCGCGAGCAGTTCCGCCGCCTGGGCGACCTGGAACGCATCCTCACCCGCGTTGCGCTGCGCTCGGCGCGCCCGCGCGACTTCTCCACGCTGCGCGACGGCCTGGGGCTGCTGCCGGCCGTGCGCGAGGTGCTGGCACCGCTGGACTCACCGCGCCTGCAGGCCCTGCATGCCGCACTTGGTGAACACGATGCGTGCGCGCAGCTGCTGGCCAGTGCCATCGCCGAAATGCCGCCGCTGAAACTGAGCGACGGCGGCGTGCTGGCTGACGGCTTCGATGAGGAGCTGGACGAGCTGCGCCGCCTGTCCACCCACGCCGACCAGTTCCTGGTGGACCTGGAACAGCGCGAACGCGAAAGCAGCGGCATTCCCACCCTGAAGGTGGGCTACAACCGCGTGCACGGCTACTACATCGAGATCAGCAAGGGCCAGTCCGACCGCGCGCCGGTGCACTACACCCGCCGCCAGACACTGACCAATGCCGAGCGCTACATCACCGAAGAGCTGAAGGCGTTCGAAGACAAGGTGCTGTCCGCGCGCGACCGTTCGCTGTCTCGCGAGAAGTACCTGTACGAGCAGCTGCTGGATACCCTCGGCGAACAGCTGGAACCGTTGAAGCAGTGTGCCGCTGCGCTGAGCGAACTGGACGTGCTGGCCGCCTTCGCCGAGCGCGCGCAGGCACTGGACTGGTCGCGGCCGGAACTGGAAACGGCACCGTGCCTGAAGATCGAGCGTGGCCGCCACCCGGTGGTCGAAGCGGTGCGCGAGCAGCCGTTCGAACCGAACGACCTGGACCTGCATCCGGACCGTCGCATGCTGGTCATCACCGGCCCGAACATGGGCGGTAAATCGACCTACATGCGGCAGAACGCGCTGATCGTGCTGCTGGCCCACATCGGCAGCTTCGTGCCGGCCAGCCGTGCGGTGATCGGCCCGATCGACCGCATCCTGACCCGCATCGGCGCCGGTGACGACCTCGCCCGCGGACAGTCGACCTTCATGGTCGAGATGGCCGAGACCAGCTACATCCTGCATCACGCCACCGCCCATTCGCTGGTGCTGATGGACGAGATCGGCCGCGGCACGTCCACCTACGACGGCCTGGCGCTGGCCGATGCGGTGGCCCGTCACCTGGCCTATCAGAACCGCTGCTACACGCTGTTCGCCACCCACTATTTCGAGCTGACCGCGCTGGCCGACGAACAGTACGAAGGCGGCCGCAGCGGCATCGCCAACGTGCACCTGGATGCGGTCGAGCACGGCGAGGCGCTGGTGTTCATGCACGCGGTCAAGGATGGCCCGGCCAACCGCAGTTTCGGCCTGCAGGTGGCGGCACTGGCCGGCCTGCCGCGCGCCACCGTGGCCCAGGCACGGCGTCGCCTGGCCGAACTGGAGCAGCGCGGCGGGGAGAGCCATGCCGCCGAACTGGCGCCGCAGGCGCTGGATGCCCCGCAGCAGTTCGGGCTGTTCGCCGCGCCATCGAACAAGGCACAGGAAGCGCTGGCGGCCATCGACCCCGATGAGCTGACCCCGAAGCAGGCACTGGAGGCGTTGTACCGCCTGAAGGCGCTGCTCTAGGACTGCCGCGCCCGGCTCCGGCTCCCGCCACGGCGCGGGCGGCCGTCCGAAAGGCTCTGCAAATCCTACTTCACGTTTTAATTGACAGAAACTATCGGCCTGAACGGATCATTCGATTATTCATTTCATCTGGCCCTAGCTAAAGTCGAGTGAAGATGTTCCACCCCCGTCTTCACCCGCAGGAGCCAGCCATGAGCCAGTCCGATAACACCAGTCCCAAGTGCCCGTATCACACCGCTCCGTCGCCGGCAGAAGGCGCCCAGCAGCAGCGTGAACTGAGCACCACGCCGAAGCAGAAGCACGGCGACGATCCGGTCACGCCGATGACCACGGCCTTCGGCGCACCGGTGGTGGACAACCAGAACAGCAGGACCGCTGGCCCGCGCGGCCCGCTGCTGATGGAAGACGTGTGGCTGCTGGAAAAGCTGGCCAACCTCAACCGCGAGATCATTCCCGAGCGCCGCATGCACGCCAAGGGCTCGGGCGCGTTCGGTACCTTCACCGTCACCCACGACATCACCCGGTACACGCGCGCCAAGCTGTTCGAGAAGGTGGGCAAGCAGACCGAGATGTTCGCGCGCTTCACCACGGTGGCCGGCGAGCGTGGTGCCGCCGACGCCGAGCGTGACATCCGCGGCTTCGCACTGAAGTTCTACACCGAAGAAGGCAACTGGGACCTGGTCGGCAACAACACGCCGGTGTTCTTCCTGCGCGACCCGCGCAAGTTCGCCGACCTCAACAAGGCCGTGAAGCGCGACCCGCATACCAACCTGCGCAGCGCGCGCAACAACTGGGATTTCTGGACGCTGCTGCCCGAGGCCCTGCTGCAGGTGACCGTGGTGATGAGCGACCGCGGCATCCCGCGCAGCTTCCGCCACATGCACGGTTTCGGCTCGCATACCTACAGCTTCACCAACGCCGACAGCGAACGCTTCTGGGTCAAGTTCCACTTCGTCAGCCAGCAGGGCATCGAATCGCTGACCGACGCACAGGCGCAGATCCTGGTCGGCCATGACCGCGAAAGCCACGGCCGCGACCTGTTCGCCGCGATCGAGAAGGGCGACTTCCCGAAGTGGAAGCTGTTCATCCAGGTCATGCCGGAGCTGGAAGCGGAAACCTACCGCATCCATCCGTTCGACCTGACCAAGGTGTGGCCGAAGAGCGATTACCCGCTGATCGAAGTGGGCCAGTTCGAACTGAACCGCAACCCGGTCAACTGGTACCAGGACGTGGAGCAGTCGGCGTTTGCGCCGAGCAACCTGGTGCCGGGCATCGGCCCGTCGCCGGACAAGATGCTGCAGGCGCGCCTGTTCGCCTACTCCGATGCGCAGCGCTACCGGCTGGGCGTGAACCATCACCAGATTCCGGTCAACGCCGCGCGCTGTCCGGTGCACAGCAACCACCGCGACGGTGCGATGCGCGTGGACGGCAACTACGGCGGCCTGCCGCACTACGAGCCCAACAGCTACGGCCAGTGGCAGGAGCAGCCGCAGTATCGCGAACCGCCGATGAAGATCCGGGGCGACGCCGACTTCTGGAACTTCCGTGAGGACGACGCCGACTACTTCAGCCAGCCCGGTGCGCTGTTCCGCAGCTACAACCAGGCACAGAAGGACCGCCTGTTCGCCAACACCGCCCGCGCCCTGGGCGATGCGCCGGACTTCATCAAGCAGCGCCACATCGACAACTGCAGCAAGGCCGACCCGGCCTACGGTGCCGGCGTCGCTGCGGCGCTGAAGGCGCTGGCCAGCCAGCCGTCGGATCCGTTCAAGCCGGCGCAGCCGGAAGCGGACTTCCCCACTGCCACCCCGGGCGCCGAAGACATCGAGCTCTGATCGCCCTGCCCCGTGTACGGCACGCCGCCTCCGTGTGGGGCGGCGTCGCCGTTTTAACGGTCCGCGTCGTACCTTCTGCACGCCCAACCCCAATCAAGGATTCCGCAGATGAGCCTGACCGATGAACTTCTCGCCAAACTGCAGGGCGCCCCGCTGCAGCAGGTGTCGCAGCAGCTCGGCATCAGCGACACCCAGGCCTCCGGTGCGATCAGTGCCGCACTGCCGGTGCTGATGGGCGCCCTGGGCAACAACGCCTCGCAGCCGCAGGGCGCGCAGGCGCTGCTCGGCGCACTGCAGAACAACCACAGTGGGCTGGACCTGGGCAGTGTGCTCGGTTCAGTGCTGGGCGGAGGTGGCGGTGGTGCCGCCAGCGACGGCGCCGGCATCCTCGGCCACATCTTCGGCGGCAGCCAGCAGAAGGTGGAAACCGGCCTGGCCCAGGCCACCCAGCTCGACAGCGGCCGCACCAGCCAGCTGCTGCAGATCCTGGCACCGATCGTGATGGCCTTCCTCGCCCAGCGCCTCGGCGGCGGACAAGCCGATGCAGGCGCGCTCAGCCAGGCCCTCGGCCAGGAAAAACAGCAGGTGCAGCAGCAGGGTGGCATCGCCGGCGGCCTGCTCGGCAGCGTGCTGGACCAGGACGGTGACGGCCAGCTCGGTGTCGGCGACCTGCTGAAGATCGGCGGCAGCCTGCTGGGCGGCAAACGCTGAGGCTTGTGTGCGCCGGGCAATGACCCGGCGCACGCCTACAACGCGTCGATATCACCCAGCGCGCGGATCAACCGGCGTGCGCGCTTGTCCGGCTTGTGCTCCGGCGGCTGGAAACCATCGCGTGCGGCGATGCGCAGCGCACGCTGTTCGGCACGGCGCGCCTTGGAGGCCTCGCTCTCGGCATACAGCTGCTGCGCCGCCGGCGCCGGCCCGCGCTGGTCGCTCAGGCCCAGCACCTGGATCTCGAAATGCTCCTCACCACGGTTGACCTGCAAGTGCTCGCCGACGCGCACCGCGCGTGAGGATTTCGGGCGCTGCCCGGCCACGCTGACCTTGCCGGTTTCGATCGCCTGCTTGGCCAGGCTGCGGGTCTTGAAGAAACGGGCCGCCCACAGCCAGATGTCCAGGCGGACACTGGGCGACAGCGGGGAAAGCTCGGTCATCGGCAGGGACTACTCCGTTCGCTTGTTCAGGGGACGCGGGTTGTCGGGGTCGGAGCGGCAGCCGCTGCCGCCGATCAACGTGGGTACGCCAGCAGACAGATCCTGGCGCTGGCTGCCGACCAGGCACTCGGGGCGGTCGGTCGGCCGCACCTGGGTATCGCCCAGCCGGTCACCCGTCGAACATGCGGCCAGGGCGGCGCCGATCAAGGCCAGCGCCACGCTCCGCTTCACCTGCAGTCGTTGATGCATTGCCACATCCCGCAAACCGGCTTGGTGCTAGTGTGCGCCTCCCGGGATTCGATCACCACTCCATGGCCAAAGCGCCCCTTGACCTGACCTCCGGCCCGATCGGGCGCAATCTCCTGTTGTTTTCGCTGCCGATCCTGGCCGGCAACATCGCGCAGTCGCTGAACGGGTCGGTGAACGCGGTCTGGGTCGGGCGATTCCTCGGCGAGGCGGCGTTGACCGCCACCGCGAACGCCAACAACATCATGTTTTTCCTGATCGGCTCGGTGTTCGGCTTCGGCATGGCCTCGACCATCCTGATCGGACAGGCGATCGGCGCGCGCGACATCATGCAGGCGCGGCGCGTGGTCGGCACCAGTGCCACCTTCTTCATCGGCCTGTCGGTGATCATCGCCATCGCCGGCTGGTTCATGGCCCACCCGCTGCTGGCGGCGATGGGCACGCCGGCCGCCTCGCTGCCGTTGGCCGAGGCCTACCTGCAGATCATCTTCCTGGCGATGCCGACGCTGTACGCGTTCGCCTTCCTTACCGCGGCGCTGCGCGGCGCCGGTGATTCGCGTACGCCGTTCCGTTTCCTGTTGGTGTCGGTGGCCTTGGACATCGTGCTGAACCCGGTGCTGATCTTCGGCATGGGGCCGCTCCCCGCGCTCGGCATCGCCGGCTCGGCGTGGGCCACGCTGATCGCGCAGACGCTGTCGCTGGCCGGCCTGCTGTTGTACATGCGGCACAAGCGCCACACCCTGTGGCTGGGCCGCGCCGACATGCGCCTGTTCAGGCTCGACCTGACCATCCTCAAGGCGCTGGTGATCAAGGGCGTACCGATGGGCCTGCAGATGGTGCTGATCTCGCTGTCGGTGATCCTGCTGATGACCATGGTCAACCAGTACGGCACCGACACCGCCGCGGGCTACGGCGCGTCCCTGCAGCTGTGGAACTACCTGCAGATGCCGGCGATGGCGATCGGCGCGGCGTGCTCTTCGATGGCGGCGCAGAACGTCGGTGCGCAGCGCTGGGACCGCGTACGCGGCACCGCACGCCAGGGCGTGCTGTTCAATTTCCTGCTGACCGGCGCGCTGATCCTGCCGCTGGTGGTGTTCGATCGCCAGCTGCTGGCGCTGTTCCTGCCACCGGCCAGCCAGGCACTGGACATCGCGCGCCACCTCAACCACGTAGTGATCGGCTCGTTCCTGTTCTTCGGCGTCAGCTTCGTGATCTCCGGCGTAGTGCGCTCCACCGGCGCGGTGATTCCGCCGCTGCTGATCCTGGCCGGCTCGCTGTGGGGCGTGCGCGTGCCGTTTGCCGAACTGCTGCAACCGTACTGGGGCGCCGACGCGATCTGGTGGAGCTTCCCGGTCAGCTCGTTCGTGTCCATGCTGCTGTCGCTGGCGTATTACCGCTGGGGCGGCTGGCGCAAGGCGAAGATGATCGGCAAGCCTTCGCACGCTGAGGAACTGGCCACGCCGTCGGAGATTCCGGCCTGTCCGCCGTCGCCGGTGGCCGACCCGGATGCCGCGCTGGAGTCAGCCCGCCACGGTGAGGTGGGTGCGGACCGTTGGTCCGCACAGGCCTGTCAGCCGAGCATGGGCTCGGCGCTACAGAAGACGGTCAGCGCTTCTTCTTCTTCGCCGCATTGAACGCCGCCGCCGCGCGCAGCAGTGCCTTCAACGCCGCGGAATCGGGCATCGCACCTTCATGGATGTCGATCGCACGCCGCGTGTTGCCCTCCAGGCTGGCGTTGAACAGGCCCTTCGGGTCCGCCAGCGCGGCACCGTTGGCGAAGGTCAGTTTCACTGCCTGCTTGTAGGTTTCGCCGGTGCACAGGATGCCGTTGTGCTCCCACACCGGTGTACCGCGCCACTTCCAGGCTTCCTGCACGTCCGGCAGCGCTTCATGGATCAATGCACGCACGCGTGCCAGCGTTTCGCCGCGCCAGTCCCCCAGCGCGGCGATGCGTGCATCGATCAGTTCGGCCGCCGGTGTTCCGGCATCGTCAGGGTTGGGAGCATGCGTGGCCATCAGGGACTCTCGTCGGGAAGGGAAACGGAATGCCGGGCTTACATGCGCTCGCCGGGCAGCGCAGCGGCCTGGCGCACCCAGTCCAGGAACTGCGCTTCATCCAACAGGCCGGATTCGTGGATGTGCAGGTAGCGCGTGTCGGCGCTCCTGGAGGGCTCCGGTGGCACCGGCGTCAAGGCCGCGCCGCGGAAAAAGGCCACCTTGATGTAGCGCGTGAAGCAATGGAAGCTGAGAAACCAGCCTGCGCCCGCAGCCACCGCATACATCGGCGAGTTCCACTTCACCGCCTTGCGCACCCCGGGTACGGCCCGTTCGATCAGGGCATCCAGCCGTGCGCCGATCGGACGTTTCCAATCCGGCATTGCGGCGATGTACGCCTGCACCGGAGCATCGCCCTCGCCCTTGGCGATCTGCGGGTTGCCACCGGTGAGCAGCGCGGGCACAGCGGTGGGTGCGGTTCGCTTGGCAGGCATCGCACGGTACGACCATCGGAATGACGCTGCAGCCTAGCGCGGCCTGTGCCGGGCGTCACGGCGCAGTGCGCCATCGGCTCAGTCCGCCTGCCGCGCGCGGAACCGGCGCCACTCCGGCAGCTGGCGGCGGCGGCGCAGCGAGCGCATCAGCACCGCCATCACAAGGCCGAACAGCGCTCCGGCCGACAGGCCTGCCACCAGCAACAGCACCAGCGGGCGCTCGCTGCCCTGCCAGAGCATCAGCCACATCAGCGCGGTCCAGAACAGCCCGAACAGCAGGCCCTGCACCAGCGCATTGGTACCGAAACCAGCCAGGATCGGGGGCGGCAGTGCGATGCCTGCGCGCCACAGCAGCCGATGCAACAGCGGCGCCGACTGCGCGCGTGCCAGCCCCTTGTCATCAAGAAAGCGCAGCGCCGATTGGATCACGACGGGATAGTGCGGATTGACGTCATTCATCACCCGATCGTGGCCGATGCAATGCCGGAAACGCAAACGGCCACCCGAAGGTGGCCGTCGCGGCAACAACCGAAGTTGTTTATCAGGCCTTCTCGGCCAGACGGGCAGCCTTGGCGGCAGCAGCGGCAGCCAGGTCTTCCTTGATGCGGGCAGCCTTGCCTTCCAGGCCACGCAGGTAGTACAGCTTGCCGGCGCGGACCTTACCACGACGCTTCACTTCGACCGAGTCGATGATGGCGCTGTGGGTCTGGAAAACGCGCTCGACGCCGTAGCCGTGCGAGATCTTGCGCACGGTGAACGAGGAGTTCAGGCCGGCGTTCTTGGTGGCGATGACGACGCCTTCGTAGGCCTGCACGCGCTCGCGGCTGCCTTCCTTCACCTTCACGTTGACGACAACGGTGTCGCCCTGGCTGAACTTCGGCAGTTCACGGGTGATCTGGGCGGATTCGAATTCCGCGACGATGGACTTGTTCAGCTTGCTCATGGGTTACACCGATTCTTGTTCGGGTGGGCGTGTCGTATCGACAACGTGGGCTCATGCAGTCACCGGACTGTGCTGCACGTTTGTTTTGGGTACTGCGCGCGCCAACCGGGGCTGGCGGGAATTGGCCATGATAGCCGATAAAGCCAGCCCTGCGCTAGGGGCTGGCCTTGGGTTTCCGGGCCTGGCGGGCCTGGTCCAGCAGTTTGCGGTCGGCCTTGCCCAGCGCCTGTTCATCCAGCAGGTCCGGGCGTCGCTGGGCAGTCCGGAGCAGCGACTGCTGGCGGCGCCAGGCGGCGATGGCTGCGTGGTTGCCCGAGCGCAGCACCTCCGGCACGTCTCCCAGCGGGTGCTGGGCCGGCTGGCTGTAATGCGGGCAGTCGAGCAGGCCGAGGTCGCCCTCGAAGCTGTCCTGCGCCGCCGACTCCGCATCGTTGAGGGCCCCCTCCTGCAGGCGGGCCACGGCGTCGATGATCACCGCCGCGCCCAGCTCGCCCCCGGACAGCACGTAGTCGCCGAGGGAGATTTCCTCGTCGACATTGGCCTCCAGGAAACGCTCGTCAATGCCCTCGTAGCGGCCACAGAGCAGGACCATGCGCGGCAGCGCCGCCAGCTCCCGCACCTTGGCCTGGGTCAACCGCGCGCCCTGCGGGCTGAGGTAGATCACCCGCGCCGGGGTTGGATCGGCATCGCGGATCGCCTGCAGGCAGGCCTGCAGCGGCTCGATCAGCATCACCATGCCCGGGCCACCGCCGAACGGACGGTCGTCCACCCGGCGATAGTTGCCTTCGGCGTAATCACGGGGGTTCCAGCCATGCAGGCTGAACAGCCCCTTCTCCCGCGCGCGCCCGACCACGCCCAATCCAGCGGACTGGGCGAGGAACTCGGGGAACAGGGTGATGACGTCGAAACGCATGCGTCTGCTCAGAACTCGGGATCCCAGTCGACCACGACCAGATTGGCCTCGAAATCGACCGATTTGACGAAGTCCGGCAGCACGAACGGGATCATCCGCTCGCGGTCACCACGGACCACCACCACATCATTGGCGCCGGTGCTGAACAGGTGCGAGACCTGGCCCAGGGCGACGCCCTCGGTGGTCGTCACGTCCAGGCCTTCCAGGTCCACCCAGTAGTACTCATCGGGCTTCGGTGGCGGCAATGCACTGCGGGCCACGTAGATTTCGGTGCCGCGCATCGCTTCGACCACGTCGCGGTCCTCGACGCCCGGGAAACGGGCGACCAGGTGCTTGCCGCTGTCACGGCCACGCACACCTTCTATCGTGGTTTCCACGCCGGACGGGCTGCGCACGATCCACGGCTGGTAACGGAAAATGGCGGAACGTGGCTCGGTCCAGGACTCGAGCTTGATCTCGCCGCGCACACCAAAAGCGCCGACAACCCTGCCCAGCAGGATGCGGCGCTCGATATCTTTCATCTGCTTCAACCAAGAGGGCCACGCCGAAGCGTGGCCCGTCAGGATCAGGCCGCAGCGGCCTGGGACTTGGTCGCTTCCTTGATCAGGTTGCGGACCTTGTCGGTCGGCTGGGCGCCGTTCTTGACCCAATGGTCAACACGGGCCAGGTCCAGTTCGATGCGCTTCTCGGCGCCCTGGGCGACCGGGTTGTAGAAGCCAACGCGCTCGATGTTGCGGCCGTCGCGCGCGCTGCGCACGTCGGTGACGATGATGTGGTAGAACGGACGCTTCTTGGCGCCGCCGCGGGTCAGTCGGATCTTGACCATGGTGTTTTTCCTATTGCCCAGTCGCCAGGATGGCGAGGTAAGCGGGCGATTATAGCGGCAGACCCCGGCCTAGCCAACCCCATATGACGCCGCGCCCTCACGGTAGCGCCGGGCCATGCCCGTCGGCTTTTGTTCAGCAATGTGATCAACTTCTGACTTACCCCGCCGACGTCCCCATGGCGATAACGTCAACGTGCTCCAGCGACAGGCGCCCGATGCATGTCCAGCACATCTACCTCGTGCCGCTGCAGCAGGTCGTCAAATGCATCGCCGCCAATCCGCTCGACAAGTTGCCGCTCGGATTCGTGGATGGCGATGCACTGCAGCCAATTGATCGCCACGGGCGGGAACTGCAGTCCCGGGAACCTGGCGTCATTCCAGAAAAAGGGCGGCACCAGATAGACGTGTGGCATCCGTGTCGATGGGAAGTAGTCCCGCAGGATGTCGGGAATCACGCTACCAGGCTGCACCGCCGCACGATCACGCATGATTGCGAAAGCCGTCGAGGCGACGATGTTGTCCCAATGCAGTGCGTCCTGTTCTGCACACGCGCACAGCTCGACGCGCGTTTTCAGTTCGTGTCCCTCCGCATGACATAAAACAAAATCCGACAGACCGATGGACGAGATCGACTTCAGCCCTGCTTCCGGAGAGCTGAACGTCGTGAGGATATCGACCGAACGCAGGCGATGATCATCGTGAAAGGCCTGGACCTTGGGCCGCCCCTCACCGCCCATGATCTTGATTGCGTGCATCGCTACCGCGCGATGCTGCTCGGTGACCGTACTCATATCGGATTGGAACCCCGGTGCGTTGTTCGCTGCGGCGGCATCCGCCGGGCATGGCCCGGCGCTACCAGCTGCAACGCTTCAAGGTAGCGTGCGGCCATGCTTGGCGACCGGCAGCCCGCGCGCCTCGTTCAGGAGAGCGGCTGCCAGGCCACCGCCGCCAGCACCGCCCTGCCCTGTTCAGCCAGCGCCTGCGAGCCGGGCAGGACATGTCCGTCGATGGCCTCCAGTGCCCACAGGCCGCTGGCGTTGCAGGCAAAAGCGGCCTTCACACTGCCTAGTTCAGCCAGCGCCAACGGCCGCGTCAACTGCGCATCGGGCCAGTGCCGCTTCAGCAGCGCCTCAGCCGTACCGCGCAGGGCCGGCGCCTGCGGCCAGAGCAGCCGTTCACCATCGTGCACGGCCAGGTTCCAGGTGCTGCCTTCACTCATTTCGCCATCGACGGTCACGAACAGCACGTCGTCGAATCCTTCGGCCATCGCCGCGCGGCGCTCGGCGAACAGGCCGAAGGTGCCCACATGCTTGAGCTGCGGCAGCTCGCGCTGCCAGGCCAAGCTGCGCACACGCTGGGAGGCGGTCAGCGTCACCGGCGCTGAAACCGCCACCAGCACGTCCACCGGCACCGCCGCCAGTGGATTGCGGAAATCGAAGCGGCGCGAGTACACCGTCACCCGCAGCGAGGCATCGGCCAGGCCGGCCTGCCGCAGCGCCTGCGCCATCCAGCCCCGCACCTGCGCCGTATCCAGTTTGCTGCCGAACAGTTCGCGCGTGGCCTGCGACAGCCGCGCCAGATGCAGGTCCAAGCCCTGCGCTGCGCTGTCGCGCACTTGCAGCGAAGTGAAGTGGCCGTAGTTCACCAGCGCCGGCAGCAGATCCTCCACCTGCGCCGCCCGGCCGTTGCAGCTCACCATCATGGCAACAGTGCCTGCGCCTGCTCCCACATGCCGCCCAGCACGTCGGCGGCCGGCTGCGCCGGCGCCATCCACGCCGACTGCCCGGCCCAGGCCTGCATCGCCGCCAGGCGGTTTTCCTGCGCGGCCTGCTTGCGCATCGGCGCGGTCAGCCCACGCTGCACCGGGTATGGACGCGGCGCGGGGGCTCCTTCTGCGGCAGCGGCGCGCACATAGGGTGTCGCCAGGCCACGACCCAGGCGACCGCTGAAGGCACGGGTCGGCCAAGTGTCTTCCGGTTCGCTGGCGGCCAGCCCATCGGCCCACGCCGAAGCGATCGCCGCTTCGGGCGTGCGCAGGAAGGCGGTGCCGATCTGCACGGCGCTGGCCCCCAGCGTGAGTGCGGCAGCGATGCCACGGCCGTCGGCGATGCCGCCTGCGGCAATCACCGGAATCTGCAGGTGATCGGCCAGGCGCGGCAGCAGTGCGAACAACCCGACCAGCTGGCGCTCGGCCATCGCCGGATCGAACGCGCCACGATGGCCGCCGGCCTCCGCGCCCTGCGCCACCACCGCATCGGCACCGGCGTCCTGTGCCGCGCGCGCTTCGGACAAGGTGGTGGCACAGGCGATCCAGGCGATGCCGGCGTCCTTCAGCTGCTGCACGTGATGCGGCAACAGCACGCCCATGATGGTCGAGGCGACCGCCGGGCGCGCGGCCAGCAGTGCGGCGAACTGTTCTTCGAAGTCGGCGGGCGTGGCGTCGGCGGCACTGGCGGGCACGTCCGGGCCCCACTGCGCGAGGAAGGCGCGGCTGGCGGCTTCGGCGGCAACATCACGGGTCGGTGCGGGATCGGGCACCCACAGGTTCACCTGAGCCGGGCCGGTCGAAGCGGTGCGGAATTCGTCCATCCAGCGACCGATATCGGCCGAAGAGGACAACACCGCGCCCATCGCGCCCATGCTGCCGGCGTTGGCCAGCGCGGCCGACAACGGCACCGGGCAGGCGCCGGCCATCGGTGCCAGCAGGATTGGAACGGAAACGCCAAAGCGCCGGCAGAACGCCTCGGCGCGGGAAGCTACAGCGGAACTCTGCATGACGGCCCATCATTTTGGACAGGCCCTCATGGTGCGCGCAGGACAGGGGAAGAGTCGAGCCTGCTGCCTGACGGCCTGCTGCGGCGACTGTGCGCCGCCGCCCGAGCGTGGGCTCGGGCGCTACATCAGACTGCGACCGGGGCCGTCATCAACGGAACGGCATGCCGCGGCCACCCATGGCGCCCATCATGCCCTTCATGCTGCGCAACATGCCCTTCATGCCGCCGCCGGCCATCTTGCTCATCATCTTTTCCATCTGCATGTACTGCTTCATCAGCTTGTTGACGTCGGCCGGTGTCACGCCCGAGCCCTTGGCAATGCGCGCGCGACGCGAGCCGTTGAGCAGGTTCGGGTTGCGCCGTTCCTTCTTGGTCATCGAGTTGATGATGGCGATCATGCGCGGCACTTCCTTGCCCTGGCTGACCTGCTGCTTCAGATGATCGGGGATGTTGCCCAGGCCCGGCAGCTTGTCCATCAGGCCACCGATGCCACCCATGTTCTGCATCTGCTCCAGCTGGTCGCGCATGTCGTTCAGGTCGAACTTCTTGCCCTTGGCGACCTTCTCGGCCAGCTTGGCCGCCTTGTCCTTGTCGACCTGCTGCTCGACCTGCTCGACCAGCGACAGCACGTCGCCCATGTCGAGGATGCGGCTGGCGATACGGTCGGGATGGAACACGTCCAGGCCTTCCGGCTTCTCGCTAACACCGACGAACTTGATCGGCTTGCCGGTGATGTAGCGCACGCTCAGCGCGGCGCCGCCGCGGGCATCACCGTCAGTCTTGGTCAGCACCACGCCGGTCAGCGGCAGCGCATCGCCGAAGGCCTTGGCGGTGTTGGCCGCGTCCTGGCCGGTCATGGCGTCGACCACGAACAGCGTTTCAGCCGGATTCACCGCCGCGTGCAGGGCCTTGATCTCGGCCATCATCGCTTCGTCGATGGCCAGGCGGCCGGCGGTATCGACCAGCAGCACGTCCACGAACGACTTGCGCGCATCGTCGATGGCCGCGCGCACGATGGCTTCCGGCTTCTGGTCGGCGCTGGACGGGAAGAACAGCACGCCCACCTGCTCGGCCAGGGTCTTGAGCTGCTCGATCGCGGCCGGGCGGTAGACGTCGGCCGACACCACCATCACCTTCTTCTTGCGCTTTTCCTTCAGGTGCTTGGCCAGCTTGCCGACCGTGGTGGTCTTGCCGGCACCCTGCAGGCCTGCCATCAGGATGATGGCCGGAGCGGGAACGTTGAGGTTCAGGTCGCTGGCTTCGGCGCCCATCACGGCGGTCAGCTCGTCGCGCACGACCTTGATCAGGGCCTGGCCCGGGGTCAGCGACTTCAGCACTTCCTGGCCGACTGCGCGTACCTTGATGCGCTCGATCAGCGCCTGCACCACCGGCAGCGCGACGTCGGCTTCGAGCAGTGCGATGCGCACTTCACGGGTCGCCTCGCGGATGTTCTCCTCGGTCAGGCGGCCACGGCCACGCAGGCGCTCGATGGTGCCGGAAAGGCGCTGGGTCAGGGACTCGAACATGCGGCGCAACCTGTCTGAAAGCGGGGGACAATAAGGCAGACAGTATAACGGGTCCGGCCGTCGCCCCGGACTGCGACCACAGGGCCGTCGCCAGCATCACAGGGGTATGCGAAACTGCAACGATGACAATCGTTCTCATCGCCGTCCTGCTCTACCTGGCTGCCAGTGCCCTGCTGGTGCGCGCGCTCGGCCGCGATGAAACCACCGGCTCGCCCACCTGGCTGTGGCCCGCCCTGCCGGCGATGCTGCTGCATGGCGGTTACCACGTGATGGTGGCGATGCGTACCACCGGCGGGCCGGACATGCACTTCTTCGCCGCGCTGTCGCTGGTCGGCCTGGGCATGGCCTGGCTGACCTCGCTGGTCGGCGCGCGCGGGCGGATGTCGGCGCTGGGCGTGGTGGTGTTCCCACTGGCTGCCGTGCTGCTGCTGGCCTACCACGGCTACGGCCACGAGCCGAGCAAGGTGCTGGGCTGGCGCCTGGCCAGCCACGCCTGGCTGGCCCTGCTGGCCTATGCCACGCTGAGCATCGCCGCCCTGCTGGCGATCATGCTGTGGCTGCAGGAGCGCGCGCTGCGCCGCCGCGAGTTCCGGCCATGGCTGCGCGCGCTGCCACCGCTGGCTGACCTGGAGTCGCTGCTGTTCCGGGTGATCACCGTCGGCTTCGCGCTGCTGACCCTGACCCTGGTCACCGGCGTACTGTTCGTCGATGACCTGCTGGCGCAGAAGCTGGTGCACAAGACCGTGCTGAGCGTGCTGTCGTGGATCGTGTTCGGCGTGCTGCTGATCGGCCGCCGCCGCTACGGCTGGCGCGGCATGAAGGCGGTGCACTGGACGCTGGCGGCGATGCTGTTGCTGCTGCTGGCGTTCTTCGGCAGCCAGTTCGTGATCGAGCTGGTGTTCGGGCATACGCGATAGGCCGTGTGCCGACCAACGGTCGGCACCCCCCCGGTACTGCAGGCCACCGGCCGTTCCCACCCACCCCGGTACTGCAGGCCACCGGCCGCCCCCACCCACCCTGATAGTGCCGGCCGCTGGCCGGCAGCCACGCAATGCGCGGACGCTGCCGCCGGTCAGGGAATCGGCTGCGCCAGGATTTTCCGGACCGAAGGTGAGGATGTCATCAACCTGCCAGCACCCCTGCCCCTGGCGCACCATCGGCAGGCGGGTCAGGTAAGCCTTCTTCCACACCGAGTAGCGCATCTCAACCTGGCCGGCGGTGGCCGACGCCTCTTCCCAGCTGTAGCGCACCGGCGTTTCGATGTCGCCGTCCTGCGCATCCAGCCACGGATCGGAATCGATCGTGCAGATGCCCTCCTCGCGCTGTTGGCAGGCGCGCTCATCACGCAGCGCCTTGCCGAAGGCCACGCTGACCAGCGCCGCCGGCGGCTCCAGCAGATCACCGTTGCCGGTCGTCGCCTCGTAGAAAGCGCGGGCGACAGCCGCAGGCTCCTGGCAGGCGGGTGCAGCCTGTGCTGCTGGCGCCAGCAGCAGGCCGGCAATCATCAACATCCCTGTCTTTCGCATGTCCAATCCCTTTGGTCGTGATGGCGATCTCTTGTAGAGCCGAGCCCATGCTCGGCTGCTTTCCAGCATAAGCCGAGCGCAGGCTCGGCTCTACTTACAGCCCGTAACGCTCGATCACGTCCAGATGCGGCTGGCGGTCCTGGTCACAGGCCTCGGCAAGCCGCAGCCAGCAATGCGGATGCGGCCACGTCGCGGTCTGCTGCTGGAGGAAGCGGTGCAGTGCCAGCGGTGCATGGTCCTGCGGCTGGGCCACCGTGAACAGCAGGCCCGGCAGCGTCCCCTCCTCCACATCGGGGTCGGTGACGGTGTAGTCCGGTCGACTGTGCGACCACACCTTCCAACCCTGTGCTTCGGCCGCCTCGACGAAGGCATTCCACGCCTCTTCGCCCGGGTGCGCGCCATCGATCATCCAGCTGCGGGCGAAGCCGCCGCGCTCCAGCACATGCACCTGCGAGTAGGTCGGGATGAAATGCTCGCGCGCTTCCTCCTCCTCGGGTGCCGGATGCACCAGCGCGGCATCGAACACCACCCAGTCGCCCACCTGCTGGGCGCGGTTGGACGGCGCGTTCTCGACGATGCGCGCGGTCACCGGACCGCTGCGACGGGCGTAGTACTCCATCGGCTCGCCGTTCTCTTCGCTGCGGATGATCACCCAGCCCCATGGCTCCTCGACCACACCTTCCTGGCTGGACAATTCCATGCCAAGCGCCGCCGCCGAGCGGCGCACGGCGTCCCAGTCGCGCGCCGCGCTGGCTGCGCTCATGTGGTCCCAATGCGCGGCATTGGGCTCCTCCAGCAGCTCCACCAGCTGTGCATAACAGGCCTGGGCGTCGCTGAAACGGCCGGTTTCCATGTACATACGCGCCAGCGTGCCGCGCGCGCCGTGCGAGCCCGGAGACAGCTCCAGAAGCGATCGGGCCGCCTGCTCCAGCGCCGGCCAGTCGGACACGCGGCGTGCACGCTGCACCTCGCACCAGTGCGCGAACACCGGCACGCTGCCGCGATAGAGATCGGCCAGCTGGCGCAGTCCGTCGTCGTCGCCCTGTTCGGCCAGCCAGCGCATCAGCGTGTAGGCCGCGGGGCCATCGTGCTGCGCATGGCCGCGCACGAACCGCCACAGCAGCGACCGCGCCTCGGCCTGCGCGCCGCAGGCATTCAGTGCCGAGGCGGCCATGTCGGCCAGCGCCTCGTCATCGGGCAGCTCGGCATGCGCCTGCAGCAACCACTGCGCTTCGCGCTCGGGATCGCGCGACTGGTTCTGTTCGCCCTGCGCGTCCAGCCATGCCAGCAGCTCGCCGGCCGGCACCGGCAGCGGCGCGACGTCCGGCAATGCCTCGATGCGCGCGGCCAGGCCGGCCACCAGGGCCGCGGCACCACGGTCCTGGCGCAGCTGCGCCAGATGGGTGCGGGCCAGTTCCAGCTGCCGCAGTGCGACCCAGCGCGCGCCACGCTGCAGCGCCAGCTCCAGGCTCAGCGCAGCCACTTCGATCAGCAGGCGATGCGAACCAACCCGGGCGAAGTGCTCGATGATCGTGTTGAAGCGCGTGCCCAGGTCCCACGTATTGCGCGCCGGATCCCGCTGACAGAGCGCTGCCGCGGTGTTTGCCCACAGCCGCCAGTAGTTCGGGGTCAGTTCGCTCCACGGCACCAGCTGCTGCAGCGCCTCTTCGTCGCGGCCCAGCTGGGCCAGCGCCCAGGCCTTGGACAGGCGGCGCGGCACCGTGCAGTTGGCCGGCTCGTACTCTCCGGACGCAGCAACTTCGGCCTCCCGCTTTTCGATCAGCGCCAGTGCCTCATCGGCACGGCCCATGCCCAGCAGGATCTTGATCTGCATCTCCGGGAAGCTGTCGAACACTTCCTTGCCACAGGCCTCCACGGCATCGGCCTGCACCTGCAGGTAATCCAGTGCCGCCTGGCCACGGCCATCATCAAGCAGCGCATCGGCCTTCTCGCAGCTCAGGCACTGGAAACAGGCCCAGCTCGGGTCGATGCGACCCAGTGTTTCATCGCAGACCTCGATGCGCTCGGGCACCCAGCCCGGGCCATCGATGTTGCCGTAGCAGGCGGCCAGGTCCTGGGTCACGCAGATCGACTGCGGGCATTCCAGCGTGTCCTCGCGGTGCGCGCGTTCAAACAGCGCTACGGCTTCGCCGAGTGCGCTTTCGCCTTCCACGCGGTTGCCGACGCGGTTGCGCAGCGCCCAGTGGCCGACATAGACGTCAACCCACGGGTTGTCCAAGGCCTTGCCCAATGCGCGCGCTTCGGGCAGCAGCGCATCGACGCGGTCGATCTGCAGTTCACTGACCTCGTCAGCGAGACGGTTCAGCAGGTGCGCGTTCTGCGCCTGGCCGGCCTGGCGCAGGTCACCCTGCAGCTTTTCGACCCAGTTCCAGATGTCCATGGGGGTAATTGCTCCTGTCTAGCGAAGGCTGGATGAGAAGGTGCGGTGCTCAGCGCAGCATCTGCTGCAGGGCACCGGCGATATCGGTAAAGGCGCCGTTGAGATCCGGGCCGGGCGTAGCGTTCGCGCGTGCCAGCGGGCGGCCCTGCGCGGCGACGATGACTTTCAGCGAGCGCAGCAGGCGGGCTGCGGCCTCGGCCTGCGGATGGCCCTCGCGCTGGGCGCGCAACAGCGCCTGCACCGCCGGGTTGTCGAGGTTGAGGTACAGCCGCGATGGTGCGCGTGATTCGATGCGCGCGGTGAACTGGCGCGCCAGGCGCAGCGCCGCCATCGATACGCGCTTGTCGTTCTCGTCGTCTTCCAGGCGCTGCTTCAGCTCGGCCTCGCGGTCGGGCACCACCACCACCGGCAGCGCCTCCGGGCTGAAGCGTGCCGGCAGCAACTGTTCGCCGTCACCCAGTTGTTCGCGCAGCCAGGCCAGCTGCGCCTCGTCGAGGCTGTCATCACTGCGGAACAGCGCACGGTTGCCCTGCTCGGTACCCAGCTCGAGCAGGCGCAGGCCCTTGGCCTGTGCCCAGCGTCGCAGGAACGGCACCACCGCGTAGCGATGGCCATGCGCGACCGGTACGCCCATCGCGCGGAACAGCATCTCTTCAAAGCCACCGCCGTTGTCGAGGATGACATGCACGGCACCGCGCGCCGGCAACGCGCTGGCCGGCAGATCGCCCTGCGAGGTCGGCACCCGCACATGCTCCATCAGCAGTTCGAACAGGCGCTCATCGCACAGTGCCGCACCCAGCAGCGCCTCGTTGTGGCGGGTCAGCACGCGCCGCCAGGCTTCCGGCTGCTGTTTCGCGACGTCGGCCAGGCCGTCGATCAGCGCCTCCAGCAGTGCATGCTGCACCGCGCGGTACTGGTCATCGCGCTGCAGGTCTTCGCGGCTGGCGGTGGGCGTCAACCGCGAGGATTCGATCACCCCGCCGATGAAACCGGCCCACGGCGGCAGCAGGTCGCGCGCGTCGTCATCCAGCAGCATGCCGCGCACGAACACCGACAGGTTGCGGTTGTCGCTGGTGCCATAGGTGGCGCCGTCCTGCACCCACAGCAGGCCGGTGGCATCGCTGTTGCCATCGGCACGCAACGGCACGGTGACGATCGGCTCGAAATCATGCTCGAACCGCGCGGCGAACTGCAGCGCCTGGCGGCGGGCCTGCACCGGATGCACGGCAACATTCCCCTGACCGCGCCACGGTGGCGGCTCGGGATTGATCGCCTCGGTCGCAGCGCCAATGAAGATCGGCTCGGACAGCAGCGCGCAGTAGCGGCCCAGCACCTCGTGCAGGCGCGCCTCGTTGGCCAGCGGCAGGAAATCCGGATGCAGCTCCAGTTCCACCTCGGTGCCGACCGCACGTGCCGGCACTTCGCTTACCGTGTACTGCTCGGCATTGCTGGACACGTATAGATGGCCCAGGTCCGGGGTCTGGTACGAGGTGGTGCGCACGCTGACCCGGCGCGCCAGCACGAAGGCCGACAGGAACCCGAGGCCGAACATGCCGATCAGGCCCTCATCGTCCTCGCCGCCCTGGCGCAGGCCACGGGTATAGCCGACGCCGACGGTGGCCAGGTAATCGTGGATCTCCTGGCGGGTCAGGCCGGCACCGGTATCGGAGATGCGCAGCACGCCGGCACCGGCATCGACCTGCACCGAGATGCGCGACGGCACTGCGACGCCGGGCTGTTCGATGCGGCGGCGGATGATCGAGTCGTGCGCGTTCTGCACCAGTTCGCGCAGCGCCACCACCGGGGTGGAATACAGGTGCTTGCCCAGCACCGTCATCAGTCCATTGAGATCGACCCCGGCGCGACGGATCTCGGCGTTGGGGGCGGTGAGCGCGGTGTCCTGCATGTAATCGTTTACTCCTGGGCACGGAAAGACGCCAGAGGGCGTCTTCGTCGAGCGGGAAAAACTAGCACAGTGAAGCTGACCGTTACTGCATTGGACACTTGTAGAGCCGAGCCCATGCTCGGCTGCTGTTCGACCACCAGTCGAGCATGGCTCGACTCCACAGAAAGCAGCCGAGCGTGGGCTCGGCTCTACAGGGCTGGCATCACGCCGCGTCGATGGCCTCGGACAGGCGTTCTACCGCGATCACTTCCATGCCTTTCACCGAGCCGCCCTTGGGCGCGTTGGCCTTGGGCACGATGGCGCGCTTGAAACCATGGGTGGCTGCCTCGCGCAGGCGGTCCTCGCCATTGGGCACCGGGCGGATCTCGCCGGACAGGCCAACCTCGCCAAAGGCAATCGTCTTTTCCGCCAGCGGCCGATCCTGCAGCGACGACAGCACCGCCAGCAGCACCGGCAGGTCGGCGGCGGTCTCCTGCACGCGGATGCCGCCGACCACGTTGACGAACACGTCCTGGTCGCCGACCAGCACGCCGCCGTGCCGATGCAGCACCGCCAGCAGCATCGCCAGGCGGTTCTGCTCCAGGCCGACCGCGACACGGCGCGGGTTCGACAGCGGCGATGCATCGACCAGCGCCTGCACCTCCACCAGCAGGGGCCTCGTGCCCTCGCGGGTGACCATCACGCAGCTGCCCGGCTGATGGGTGCTGCCGCCGGACAGGAAGATGGCCGATGGATTGGAGACTTCCTTCAGGCCCTTGTCCCCCATCGCGAACACGCCCAGTTCGTTCACCGCACCAAACCGGTTCTTGAAGGCGCGCAACAGGCGGAAGCGGCTGCCGCTCTCGCCTTCGAAGTACAGCACCGCATCAACCATGTGCTCCAGCACGCGCGGGCCGGCGATGCCGCCCTCCTTGGTGACGTGGCCGACCAGGAACACCGCAGTGCCGGTTTCCTTGGCAAAGCGCACCAGCCGTGCCGCGCTCTCGCGCACCTGGCTTACGGAGCCGGGCGCCGCGGTCAGCGTTTCGGTCCACAGGGTCTGCACCGAGTCGGCCACGATCAGCCGCGGGCCGGCCTTGGCCGCGTGCTGCAGGATCGACTCGACGCCGGTCTCGGCCAGCGCATTGACGCCGTCCAGCGGCAGCTCCAGGCGATGCGCACGGCCAGCCACCTGGGCCAGCGACTCCTCGCCGGTGACGTACAGCACTGGCAGTTCAGCGGCCATCTTCGCCACCGCCTGCAGCAGTAGCGTCGACTTGCCGATGCCCGGGTCGCCGCCCACCAGCACCACCGCGCCTTCGACCAGGCCGCCGCCCAGCACGCGGTCGAACTCGCCGATGCCGGTGGAGACCCGGCGATGCTCGGTCTGCTCCACGTCTTTCAGCGCGGTGATCTTCGGCGGGTCGATCTTCCCGGCCCAGCCGGCCCGCCGCGAGGCCGGCGCCTTGGCCGCCGCCGCGCTCTCCAGCACGATCTCCGACAACGAGTTCCAGGCGTTGCACTCGGTGCACTGCCCCTGCCACTTGCTGAATTCGGCGCCGCATTCATTGCAGACGTAGGCGGTGCGGGCTTTTGCCATCGGATGATTTCCAGCAATGGGAACAGGCGTGGCAGGATAGCCGAGCCGGGTCGCAGGTGCTGCGACCGCTCAAGTCCCGTCCACCCGCGCCGATAGCTGTCGCGGGCGTGCGCCTTGCGGGCGCCCCTCCCTCTCCCTCTGGATTCAACATGACTGGCAGTTACAGTCAGAGCCTGGTCGCCATCTCGCTGCTGGTGGCCATTCTTGCTTCGTACACGGCGCTGGACATGGCCGGCCGCCTGGCCACGGCCGAGGGGCGCGTGGCACGCTGGTGGCTGGCGGGTGGCGCGGCGGCCATGGGCCTGGGGATCTGGTCGATGCATTTCATCGGCATGCTTGCCTTCGACCTGCCGATTCCGGTCGGCTACGACCTGGGCATCACCCTGTACTCGCTGGCCGTCTCGATCGGCGCTTCGGCCTATGCGCTGTGGCTGGTGTCGCGCCCCAGCCTGCCGTGGCGGCAGCTGCTGGCCGGTGCGGTACTGATGGGCCTGGGCATTGCCACCATGCACTACCTGGGCATGGCCGCGATGCGCATGCAGCCGGGCATCGACTATCACCCCGGCTGGTTCGCCGCCTCCATTGCGGTGGCCATCGGTGCCGCAGGTGCGGCGTTGTGGATCGCCTTCCGGCTGCGCGCCGAGCAGCGCAACACCCTGCTGCTGCGCGCGCTCGCATCGCTGGTGATGGGCCTGGCCATCGTCGGCATGCATTACACCGGCATGGCGGCGGCGCGCTTCCCCGAAGGCAGCATCTGTGGCGCCGTCGGCAGCGGCGGCATCGACACGCGCTGGCTGGCGGTGCTGGTGATCGTCACCACCGTGGCCACGCTGGGCATCGCCCTGGTGGCCTCGCTGTTCGACCGGCAGATGCGCGTGCGCACCGGGCTGCTGGCCGATTCGCTGGCGCACGCCAACGACAAGCTGATCCAGGCGGCACTGCACGACCCGTTGACCCAGCTGCCCAACCGCATGCTGCTGCAGGACCGCATCGAGCAGGCCATCGAGAAGGCGCGGCGACGCAATCATGCGGTGGCGGTGATGTTCTGCGACCTGGATGGCTTCAAGGCGGTCAATGATGCCTTTGGCCACCAGCTTGGCGACCGCCTGCTGGTGGCGGTGGCGCAGCGCATCGGCGGCCTGCTGCGCCCGCAGGACACGTTCGCCCGCCTCGGCGGCGACGAGTTCGTGATCGTGCTGGCCATCGATATTCCCGACGATGCGGCGGTGGTGGCCGAGCGCATCATTGCCGCCGCCGGTGAGCCGTTCACGCTGGATGCGGCCGAACTGCAGGTCAGCGCCAGCCTGGGCATCGCCCTGTACCCGGACGACGCCAGCAATGAGCGCGAACTGATGGCGCACGCCGATGCGGCGATGTACCACACCAAGGAAACCGGGCGGAACGGCTATACCTTCTTCACTCCCTCGATGCAGCTCAGTGCCAATCGCCAGCTGCGCCTGCTGCAGGACCTGCGCAAGGCCATCGCCCGCAACGAACTGATCCTGCATTACCAGCCCAAATTCCCGGCCGCGGGCGCACCGGCCACCGGCGCCGAAGCGCTGCTGCGCTGGCAGCACCCGGAGCTGGGGCTGCTGGCGCCGGATGTGTTCATTCCGATCGCCGAACGCAGCGGCCTGATCCTGCCGATCGGTGACTGGGTACTGGACCAGGCCTGCGCGCAGCTGCGGGCATGGCACGATGCCGGGCATGCGGAATGGACAATGGCGGTGAACCTGTCGCCGCTGCAGTTCGCCTCGCCGGCGCTTCTGGACAGCGTGCGCGAAGTACTGCAGCGGCATCGGATCGAACCGGCCCGGCTGACCCTGGAGATCACCGAGACCACCGCGATGAAGGACGTCGATGCCAGCCTGGCCATCCTCAACGACCTGACCACGATGGGCGTGCACATCGCCATCGACGACTTCGGCACCGGCTATTCCAGCCTGCTGTACCTCAAGCGCATGCCGGCCACCGAACTGAAGATCGACCGCGCGTTCGTTCGTGATCTGGAATGCAACGACGAAGATGCCGCCATCGTGTCGTCGATCATTGCGCTGGGCCGCACCCTGCAGTTGCAGGTGGTGGCCGAAGGCGTGGAAACGCAGGCGCAGCGCGAGTACCTGAGCGAGCTGGGCTGCGACCAGCTGCAGGGCTACCACCTGGGCCGGCCGATGGAGGCAGAGGAGTTCCTGCGCCGGGTGGCGGGGTAAAGCCGGCCGCTGGCCGGCTTCCCGCGATTGCCGGCCAGCGGCAGGCACTACCGGACAACGGAAAACCAGAAAGGCCGCCCGAGGGCGGCCTTTCTGCGTGGCAACGTCGCGAGGACGTCAGTGCATCATGTGCACGTTCATGTTGTGCATGACCCACAGGGTGCCGATCACGATGATGCCGATCACCACGACGGTGAAGGCCGCCGCGTTGACGTTCCAGCGGCTTTCCGAAGAGCGGTCCAGGTGCAGGAAGAACACCAGGTGGACCAGCATCTGCAGCACCGCGGTGACCGCGATCACCACACCGTTGACGGTGCGCGAGAAATCGCCCGACATCACCATCCAGAACGGTATGACGGTCAGCACCACCGCCAGCACGAAGCCGATCAGGTACGACTTCACGCTGCCGTGGCTTTCGCCGCCGGTGCCGTGGTCGTGTGCATGGTTGTCATGTGCCATTACAGCGCTCCATTGAGGTAGACGACGGAGAACACGCCGATCCAGATCAGGTCCAGGAAGTGCCAGAACAGGCTCAGGCACGCCATGCGGGTCTTGTTGGTCGCGGTCAGGCCGTACTTTTTCAGCTGCACGAACATCACCAGCAGCCACAGCAGGCCCGCGCTGACGTGCAGGCCGTGGGTACCGACCAGGGCGAAGAACGCCGACAGGAAGGCACTGCGGTCCGGACCGTAGCCCTGATGGATCAGATGCTGGAACTCCCACACTTCCATGCACATGAAGCCGAAGCCCAGCAGCCAGGTGATGCCCAGCCACAGGTACATCTGGCCCATCTGCTTGCGGTGCATGGCAATCATGCCCAGGCCGAAGGTCAGCGACGAGGTCAGCAGCAGCGCGGTTTCCCACGCCACGAACGGCAGCTCAAACAAGTCCTTCGCGGTGGGGCCACCATCGGTACCGCCTGCCAGCACCACGTAGGTGGCGAACAGCGAGGCGAAGATGAGGCAGTCGCTCATCAGGTACACCCAGAAACCGAAGACGGTGTTGCCGCCGGTGTCGTGGTGCTCGTGGTCGTCATGGCCATGGGCCGCCGCGTGTGCGGCGTGCCCGTGGCTCAGGGTCGAGGTATTGGTGCTCATGCCTTCAGCTCCGACTTCACCAGGCCCTGGGCTTCCAGGTGCTTGCGGTGTGCGTTCTCGATGCGTTCCACCTCGGCGGCCGGGACCCAGTAGTCCACGTCCTGGTCGAAGGTGCGGTAGATGAACGTGGCGATCATGCCGACGAAGCCGACGATGGCCAGCCACCAGATGTGCCAGATCATCGCGAAGCCGAACACCAGGCTGAAGGCACCGATGACAACGCCCGTGCCGGTGTTGCGCGGCATGTGGATGTCGGTGTACTTAGCCGGCTTCGGCCAGGCTTCACCACGCTGCTTGCGTTCCCAGAAATCGTCCAGTTCGGTGACGTCCGGCAGGGTCGCGAAGTTGTAGAAGGCCGGCGGCGAGGAGGTTTCCCACTCCAGCGTACGGGCATCCCACGGGTCACCGGTCAGGTCCACGGTCTTCTTGCGGTCGCGGATCGACACGGCCACCTGGATGATCTGGCACAGGATGCCGGCGCCGACGATGAACGCACCGCAGGCAGCAACCAGCAGCAGCGGCTCGTAGGCCGGGTTGACGGTGCTCTGCAGGCGACGGGTCATGCCCATGAAGCCCAGCACGTACATCGGCATGAAGGTCACGTAGAAGCCGATGAACCAGCACCAGAACGCGCACTTGCCCCAGAACTCATTGAGGCGGAAGCCGAACATCTTCGGCCACCAGTAAGTGATGCCGGCGAACATGCCGAACACCACGCCGCCGATGATGACGTTGTGGAAGTGGGCGATCAGGAACAGGCTGTTGTGCAGCACGAAGTCGATGGCCGGGATCGCCAGCATCACGCCGGTCATGCCGCCGATGACGAAGGTGACCATGAAGCCGATGGTCCACAGCACCGGGGTGGTGAAGTGCACGCGACCGCGGAACATGGTGAACAGCCAGTTGAAGATCTTCACGCCGGTCGGGATCGAGATGATCATCGTCGTGATGCCGAAGAAGGCATTGACGTTGGCACCCGAGCCCATGGTGAAGAAGTGGTGCAGCCACACGATGAACGACAGCACGCCGATGCAGGCGGTGGCGTAGACCATGCCCTTGTAGCCGAACAGCGCCTTGCGCGAGAACGTGGCGATGACTTCGGAGAACACACCGAACGCCGGCAGGACCAGGATGTACACCTCCGGGTGACCCCAGATCCAGATCAGGTTGATGTACAGCATGGCGTTGCCGCCACCATCATTGGTGAAGAAGTGCGTACCCAGGTAACGATCCAGGGTCAGCAGCACCAGGGTGATGGTCAGCACCGGGAAGGCAGCGACGATCAGCACGTTGGTCACCAGGGCAGTCCAGGTGAACACCGGCATCTGCATCAGCTTCATGCTGGGGGTACGCATCTTCAGGATGGTGATGAAGAAGTTGATACCACTCAGCGTGGTACCCAAACCCGCCACCTGCAGGCCCCAGATGTAGTAGTCCATGCCGACGCTTGGACTGTATTCGATACCCGACAACGGCGGGAACGCCAGCCAGCCGGTGGCGGCGAACTCACCGATCCACAGCGACAGCATGATCAGCACCGCGCCCGCCACGAACAGCCAGAAGCTGAGCGAGTTGACGAACGGGAACGCAACGTCACGCGCACCGATCTGCAGCGGCACGGCCAGGTTCATCAGGCCGGTGATCAGCGGCATCGCCACGAAGAAGATCATGATCACGCCGTGGGCGGTGAAGATCTGGTCGTAGTGGTGCGGCGGCAGGTAGCCCTCGGACCCGCCGACGGCGAGCGCCTGCTGGGTGCGCATCATGATGGCGTCGGAGAAGCCGCGCAGCAGCATGACGAAGGCGACGATGAGGTACATCACGCCGATCTTCTTGTGGTCCACCGAGGTGAACCACTCCTTCCACAGATAGCCCCACAGCTTGAACTTGGTGATCAGGGCGACGACGCCCAGGCCACCCAGCACCGCGCCGACCAGGGTGGTCAGCACGATCGGATCGTGGGGGATCGACTCAAGAGAGAGTTTTCCCAACATGTTCATTCTCCCGAACCCGCGTGGCCGGCATGGCCTGCGTGTTCGTGTTCGTTGGCATCCAGGTTTTCACCCGATTCCTTGGAATCATGCGCATCACTGGGGGCGTGGCCCTCGTGCGCTTCATGGGTGGCGGCGTCGGCAGCGGCGGCACCGGCATGCGAGTGCTTCATGCCGTAATGCTTGTTGTCGCCCATGTGCTTGGCGATGACCCAGTCGAACAGGCCTTCTTCGGTCTTGCCGAAGTAGGTGACCGGATACCACTCGGCGTTGCGTGCTTCGCCCAGGGCCTTGAACGAGGCCTTGTCCAGGGTCTGCTCGCCGGCGCGGACCTGGTCCAGCCACTGGCGGTATTCGGCATCGGTGACCGAGTAGGCGGTGAAGTGCATCTTGGCGAAGCCCGCGCCGCTGTAGTGCGAAGACATGCCCGGGAATTCACCGGTCTCGTTGGCGATCAGGTGGAGCTTGGTCTCCATCGCAGCCATCGAGTAGATCATGCTGCCCAGGTGCGGGATGAAGAACGCATTCATCACCGAATCGGACGTGATCTTGAAGTTCAGCGGCGTGTTGACCGGGAACTTGATTTCGTTGACGACCGCCACCTTCTCTTCCGGATAGATGAACAGCCACTTCCAGTCCAGCGAGATCGCCTCGATGGTGACCGGCTTGACGTCCGAATCCAGCGGACGGTACGGATCCAGTGCGTGCGACGAGCGCCAGGTCAGGACCGCCAGGACCAGCACGATCATGCACGGGATCGACCACACCACCACCTCGATCGCCGTCGAGTGGGACCACTTCGGCTCGTAGCGGGCCTTGGTGTTGGAGGCGCGATACTTCCACGCGAACGTCAGGGTCATGATGATGACCGGGATGACGACCAGCAGCATGAGCACGGTGGCCGTGATCAGCAGGGTCTTCTCATCCTGGCCGATCTGGCCCTTCGGACTGAGGATGGCCACGGCATCGCAGCCGGTGAGCATCACCAGCAACGACAGCAGCAGGCCCGGGCGCAACCAGCGCCCAAGGGTTTTCAACGGAATCATCGGTCGATCCAATTGCGAGGGAATGCCGTTCCCCGTCCCTGCCTGTTCCGGCCAAAGCCGGTCCCACCGGTCCGGAAGACAGGCAGGCAGGTGGGGTCGAGTCAGCCTTTCAATTTTAGGCCGTCACCCATCATTTAAGAAAGGCATTGACATTGATCGAGCGCAGGAAAGGCCCGATTCTGGCTGCGACACGTTGTCGCACCGCGCACGCACGATGGCATCGGCCGGTGATCCGCCGCGCTCGGCAAAGTCGCCTGAACAGATTCAGGTGCGCGGACAGACAGGAACATGGGATGCTCCAGGCAGGAGGGACGCCATGGACAAGATCGACTTCAAGAAGCGCGACCGGGCGCTGTACCAGCCCCCGGCAGGCCGGTTCGTCCAAGTGGAGGTGCCACCGTTGCCCTACCTGATGATCGACGGCCGCGGCGACCCGAATACCGCCCCGGCTTACCTGCAGTCGGTGCAGTGGCTGTATGCAGTGAGCTATGCACTGAAGTTCGCGCTGAAGGCCGAGGGCCGGGACTACGTAGTGCCGCCGCTGGAAGCGCTTTGGACCGCCGACGACCCGGCGAGCTTTGTGGCACGCCGCAAGGACGAGTGGTCGTGGACGGTGATGATCCGTACGCCGGATGGGATCAGCCCAGGGCAACTGGAGACCGCCATCGCCAAGGCGACGAAGAAGCTGGGCGAGACACCGGCTGGCCTTCGTCATAGGGTGCTTGAGGAAGGCCTCTGCCTGCAGACCCTGCATGTGGGCGCCTACGATGACGAAGGCCCGATCCTGGCTCATCTGCACGACGAGCTGATGCCTTCGCTGGGCTACACCTTCGCCGGCCCCCACCATGAGATCTACCTGAGTGATCCGCGAAAGACCGACGCGGCGAGATTGAAGACCGTGCTGCGGCAACCGGTGCGGACGGTTGGGCCTGACGAGGGTTCTCGCGCATGACCCGAGGAACGTCATGCGCATGATCGAACGACTGCTGCGCTGGACCACCCTGCCCGCCGGGCGCCGGCTGATGGCCGTGCTTGGGGCTACGCTGGTGATCGTGCTGGCCTGCAATCCGGATCTGCTGCCGTTGTTGCCGCTGGTGGATGCGTCGGGACTGGACGTACTGATGCTGTTGCTGGGTGCGCAGGTGGTCGCGGTGCTGCCATGGGTACGCGAGCGGGCCAGCCGCGGGACCAGAGTGCTCGCACGCCTGCTGATCGGCGCATTGGCGGGAGCAGCGGGTGGTTATCTCCGGCAGCTGGCGTGGTGGCTGGCGAAGGATGCGGGGATGGCGCGACGTTGATGGCGTCGCGCCGCTAATCGGTCAAACAAAAAGCCCCGGCCAAAGGCCGGGGCTTTTTCATTGCAACTGGTGCCGGAAACAGGAGTCGAACCTGCGACCTACGCATTACGAACTCGGCCGATAAGTCACGCGAGCAAACAAAGCGGCTAGCAACCGACAGGATAAGCACTACTCGCGCGGAGCGGACCGGCAAGGACCGTCGCCAATGGCACACTGCGCGGGATCTGAGTTCCAACTGTCCAAAAAGCAGTTCCCGAAAGTGACCGGAAGCGACCCGAAAGGCCGCAAGTGCCATCTAAGCCTCTACCAGCTTGATATTTGTTCAGAGCATCCCTAGAAATTTCCGGAAAGGTACACTGCCTCATCAATCATTTTTCTCAGGTGCACCAGCGTAGGCAGAAAACCTGAGAGTTCCATGTCGCTAAGCGGTGCTGCGCTAGCATTGACCATCGCAGCAATATCGGCCTTCGATAGCATCAACGATTTGGTGGGAGCCTTGGGATCGAATACTCGCTCAGGTAGCACAAGAGCAGTCTTCTTAGGGCACTACCCCCTCAACACTCCGCGCGAGTGAATACCCCCGGCATCAAACTCATCCGAGAAGTGCACGCGCCTACGCTCTGACGTGACCCTGGAGGAATCACTTCTCTTGTAGAGTGATCCGATACAGTAATTCCCAGTCACGAACTTTGGCCTAGAAAGGCAGCAGCAAAGACCATTCCTCCGAGTCGAACGTGCGAACCCTCGTTCAGTGAAATTTCCTTGAGGAAGCTCGGGTTGTCGTAGTCAAATATCCCAATGGTCAGCTCTTCGACGTCAACCTTGTTGATCCGATCGCCGGACGGCTTCATGCGGCATTGATCGCCGACAGAACGACTTCAATCCCAACATCTGCACATATTCTCAACGCTTGCTCCCGAGCCTCCGCCGGGGAGAGCCGCCCAGCCATCCTCATCGCTTCAGTTGAAAACCCCGCATCGAACGAGATCTTGTTCACCACATCTTCTTGAACGCGGCGATGGAGCTCGATAGCGGGTCCGAGCTTCGTCATGCTCTCGGGGCGCAGCGCACTTGAAGCTTCATGTCCGTCCAGCGATTCGTAATAGTAGAAATTCGAGTACTTCTCAATGAAAGTCTGGGCATCAACGGAGCCCAACGCAAACGCTCCTACAAGCTTCGTCATCTCAATGATCGCAGCTTCAGTTTCCATGATTTACGTCACTCCAACTCATTGTTTTATCGGAAGCCATGGGGTTCCGTCGGCATTGCTTACACCGGGAACGTGACCATGCGGTTGCTGGGCGCGGGGATCAGGATGAGTTGATGGCTTGTGCCCGCCATCTATTCGAACCCCAGTGGGTTGACCGTCAGGCCCTTTTGCCTGAACAAATCGGCCATCGGGTGATCCTTCAATTTTGCCACCCGGCGGTGTCGGAATCGCATTCCCCTTGGAATCGACATAGATCGTGCCAGTTGCCTTCTTCTCTCCCGCGCTCGATTCGCTTTTCGGAGACTGCTTATCTCTGGCAATTGACCCGTCACTTTGCAGTGC
Organism: Stenotrophomonas sp. YJH_SMC_27; assembly: GCF_059369815.1. Lineage (NCBI taxonomy): Bacteria > Pseudomonadati > Pseudomonadota > Gammaproteobacteria > Lysobacterales > Lysobacteraceae > Stenotrophomonas > Stenotrophomonas sp. YJH_SMC_27. Next base: position 220,004 of record NZ_JCAFTA010000001.1, read on the forward strand.
AGGCAGTCTCGGTGATTCCTCAGACTTCTGAAGCAGGCCTTTTACTGCCCCGTCCAGCTTGTTGCCGATATTCGTTCGCTGCTCGGCTGTCGTGGTTGCATAGTAGGTCACGCCAACAACGATCGGAACAACCACCAGCGGCGCAGCGAGTAAGGCATTCCGCCCATCCGGATCCGTGAACTTGTAGGGATTCCCGTTCGCATACCGATACCGATTGAACTGCCCAACCGGCTGCTCATACGCTGTCACCGGATCCACCGACAGGAACACTCCCAACTGCGGATCCATGTACCGCTGCTGCATGTAACTCAGCCCGGTAGCCGAGTCGCTCACATGCCCGGTGTACCCCGGTCCGTCCGTGACCTGGCCGCCCACCACAGCACCGTAAGGCTCGTAGTCATAGCGCTTGATCACGTTGCCGTTGGCATCGCTCTCGGCTACGACCGAGCCCAAGGCGTCCGTGTGAATGTAGGTGACCGTCTCCTGGGCGATTGCGGCTGGCGACAAGCCAAAGCCGATCAGCAGCACGCAGCACAGCCAAGAGCCCAATGCCCCCAGCTTCCGAAATCGTCCCTCAAATGCCCTCAAGCGGGTCGACACGCCGCCTGCGGTTCCCCCGAATCTGCGCATCCCTCCAATCCCTGAAAGAACCTTGGAGCAAGGCCGGGTATTCATAGCACAGGAATGACCGGCTGCGGTGCCAGGTCAGGAACTGTGCAAGGAGCTAAGCGCCAGGGAAGCCGGACGGGCTAGTAGACCGCAAGACTCGGAAATCCTGGGCTGCCAGCCATGGGCTGGCACTACTGCTTGCCGGCCAGCGGCCGGCACTACCGGAGCACAAAAAGCCCCGGCCAAAGGCCGGGGCTTTTTCATTGCAACTGGTGCCGGAAACAGGAGTCGAACCTGCGACCTACGCATTACGAATGCGCCGCTCTACCAACTGAGCTATTCCGGCGGAGCCCGCGATTTTACGGGCTGGGCGCCCCGGCGGTCAATCCACCCGGCTCAGCCCGCTACACCCGGTTCGCACACACCCGCCCCTCGGCAAAGTCCCTCAGGTTCCCCAGCGTGATCGCCGAGATCTCCTGCAGCGCCTCCACGGTGAAGAAGCCCTGGTGGCCGGTCACCAGCACGTTGGGGAAGGTCATCAGGCGCTGGAAGGCCTCGTCGTCGATGATCTCGCCGGAAAGGTCCTGGAAGAACAGCGCGCTTTCCTGCTCGTAGACGTCGATGGCCAGGTGGCCGAGCCGCCGCGACTTCAGCGCGCGGATCACCGCATGGGTATCGACCAGTGCCCCACGCGAGGTGTTGACCAGCATCGCGCCTGGCTTCATCCGCGCCAGCGACGCGTCGTTGATCAGGTGCTGGGTCTCAGGCGTCAGCGGGCAATGCAGCGACACGATGTCGGCGCGCGCCAGCAGTTCGTCCACCCCCACCATGTCGCCCACCGCGGCAAAGGCCGGCGACGGATACGGGTCGTGTCCCAGCACGATGCAGCCCATGCCCTTGAAGATGCGCGCAGTGGCCAGGCCGATCTTGCCGGTACCGACGATGCCCACGGTGCGGCCATGCAGGGTGCGCCCGAGCAGGCCATCGAGCATGAAGTTGCCTTCGCGCACCCGGTTGTAGGCGCGATGGGTCTGCCGGTTGAGGGTCATCACCAGCGCCAGCGCATGCTCGGCCACGGCTTCAGGCGAATAGGCCGGTACGCGTGCGACGAACAGATCCAGCGCTTTTGCAACCGCCAGATCCACGTTGTTGAAACCTGCGCATCGCAGCAGCACGGCCCGCACCCCCACCGCATGCAGGGCGTGCAGTACCGGCGCATCCAGGCGGTCGTTGACGAACACGCATACGGCTGCGCAATCCTGCGCCAGCGCCGCCGTGTGCACGTCCAGCGCCACATCGAAGTACACGAACGCAAAGCCGTCCCCAGCCGCATCGCGCTGGTTCGCCTCATCAAGGAAACGGCGGTCGTAGGGACGGGCACTGAAGACGGCGATCTGCATGGATGGGCCTGGGTGGAATGCCATACCGACCATACCGCAGCAGCGCCCGCGTTGGGATGGCACCGGCGATGCCGTCATCGCCGGTGCCGGGTGCCACTTAGAACCTGTAGCCCAGGCCCAGCATCACGCCGTTCTGGATCTGCCCGTCGCGGCGCTCGCCCACGTAATCGGCCATGATCGACAGCCGCTCGCTGGCACGGCGGGTCACACCCAGGTTCCAGGCCAGCACCTGCTCGCCCACCGCCTGGCTGCTGGCGCCGAACACCAGATCCGGAGCTGCGGCGAAGCCGGTGCTGTAGCGGGCCTGCGAATCGCCCAGCTCCTTCTGCCAGACCACCCGGGCGCGCGGGGTGATGCGCTCACCGTTGTTGCCTTCGAAGGTCTTGAACAGCTGCAGGCCCGCACCCACGCGGATGCTCTCCAGGCTGCCACTGCGGCCAACCAGCGCACCGGCGCCCTGCCCTTCGTTGAAGCGGGTGGCCGAAGTGCGCGCGTAGTCCACCACCGGCAGCAACGGCTGGATCACCAGGCCCTTGCCGGTGGTGAACGAGAACGCATGTTCAACACGTGCGGAGATCGCATCGTTGCTGTACTTCGCGCGCAGGGGCTGCTGCAGGCCATCGATACCGCCGATACTGCGACGGGTGTCATGCCGCAGATCGGTGTAGCGCACGGCCGCCGACAGATAGCCGCGCGCGTACGTCGCATCGAGGTAGCCGCCCACGTCCAGCGCGCGCACATCTCCGGTGAAACCAGAGCCATCGCTGGCCTTGGCGTTGTCCAGCGTGGAGACATCCAGATCAGCCAGCCGCAGCTTGGACAGCAACAGGTCCTGGATGTCCGGGTCACTGAGGTAACCCTGCACCGAGAGCGCACCGATGCCCTGCGGGCCGCGGCTGGATGCGGTGTAGATGCTCTGTGCGACATTGATGTAGGTGGATCGCCAGTCGGTATTCCAGCGCGCGAAATCATCATCGACGAACGCCTGCAGCTGGCGTCCGGTGCGCAGGTAGCCGGGATTGATGTCACCGGTCACGTTGGCGGTGACGTTCAGGGTGTCGCCCGGATCGCGGTACCCGTATGCGGTGATGATCCTGTTGCTGTAGATGTCCTGGCCGGGGAACGACTCCAGCTTGCTGCCACTGCCATCGGGGTCGAAGGTGACCGAGGGACCGGTGCCGCGTGCCGGAACGCGCAACACCAGCAGGCCGTTCGGCTTCACCACTTCATACATGGCCTTGTGCAGCAGCCCGGCATCCATGCCACCACCGTAGTTGCCGCTATAGATCTGGGTCATGCGCGGCGACGGCGTGTAGATCACCTTGCCGCCGCTGCTGGCTGCGTGGATCTGCACCGAGTCGATGAGCGGCAGATCGCCGGCCAGATAGCGCTCGACGCCGCCGGACTGCATGATCGAGCAGGATGAGATGCAATTGCCGGACACGATGGTGTTCAGCCCGGAGGTGCGGATGATGCCCTGCAGCCACTCCCCGGCGATCAACGCGCCACCATTGGACGTACGCAGCACCACCTCACGGACCGGCCGGCCTTCGGCCTGTGCCTTGGCCAGCAATGCCGGCAGGGACACCGCGTCGGCGTAGGTCACATCTCCACTCAGGAAGATGCGATCGCCCTGCACGTGATTAATTCGTTGCCATGACGTCATCCACCACGGCTATGGCGGCAACGCCCATCAGCCCGGCCAGGGCCAGGCTCAACGTCGAGTACTTCATGTGTTCTCTCTCCACCCGCAACACGCGGATGGAGCGATCAACGCCGCAGCGGGATGATCTCCCCCAGTGGAACGGATCCTGGAAAATGAATACATTCACAATGGGAATTCGATCGATGCACACTCTTCCCCATCCGCTCATCGTCGCGTAAAACTCGACGACGCATTCGCCACCCACCGTCGAGGCCAGCCCTGTCCACCCCGTCTCCCCTGCTCCATCGCGCGCCAGAGCTACCCGCACCTGCGGATGCCTTCATCGCGTTCGTGCGCGAAGAGCGCGCACCGCTGTGCGCGTTCCTGCGCACGCGGGGGGTTGGGCCTGAGGATGCGGAGGATATCGCGCAGGACTGCATGGAGCGGCTGATCCGCTACCGCGCACAGGGCCCGGACGAACTGCGCCTGCTGCTGTATCGTATCGCCCGCAACCGCCTGGCAGACCGCGGCCGCTCACCGCTGTCGCGGCCGCATCTGCCGCTGGCCGAACACGATGGCAGCGACGAACCGTCCAGTTCCTCGCCCGATCCATTGCGCCAGGCCGAGTCAGGGCAGATGCTGTCCCTGCTGCGGCAGGCCCTGTTCAAGCTGCCCGAACGCGCACGCGAGGTCTATCTGCTCAACCGCATCACCGGCATGAGCTACACGCAGATCGCGCGGCATTGTGGAATTACTGCCAAGACCGTGGAAAAACATATCGCCCGCGCCCTGCAGGGCCTGCGTCAGGAGTTGGGATCGGATCCGCTGCACAACGACAGGGACGGCCAATGAGTGGCACCCCGCACAGGGATGATGCACAGCTGTTTGAACGCGCCAGCGCCTGGGTAGCCCGCCTGGAAGCCCCGGACTGCACGTCGGCCGAACGCGAAGCGTTCGAGGACTGGCTGGCCGAAGATCCGGCCCACGTCAAAGCCTGGGTGCAGGCCGAAACCCTGTTCCAGCAGGGCGCTGGGCTTGCGGCTGACCCTTGGCTGCGGACCGCTGCGGCACGCGCGGCGCGTCCGCCGCGCCGGCGCTGGTTGCCGGGCGTGGCCGCTGCTGCCGGTGTCTGCATGGCGATCGGCATCGGCTGGATGGCTGCCGTCGACGGCAACCCGACGCCACAGGTCTACGCCAATGATTCGCACCAGCCACAGCAGCAGACACTGGCCGATGGCAGCGTCGCCATGCTGGATGCCGGCACCACTCTCCGCGCCCGCTTCGGCTGGCGCCATCGTGAGCTGGTGCTGGAGCAGGGCCGGCTGCAACTGCAGGTCGCACCGTCGAACAAGGCGCTGCAACTGCGCGCCGGCGACAGTACGATCCGCGACATCGGCACGACCTTCCAGGTGGAACGCCTGCGCGACGGCCTGGTCGAGGTCGCGCTGCTGGAAGGTGCCGTCGAAGTCAGCAGCGGCGCAGCGCAGCACACGCTGGCGCCCGGCCAGCAGCTGCAGGTTCTGCCTTCCGGCCGTATCCAGCCAGGCCCTGCCCTCTCCTCCACTGCCGCCGCTGAAGGCTGGCTGCAGGGGCAACTGGTGTTCGATGCCACCCCCCTGTCGATCGTGGTCGAACGCATGAACCGTTACGGCCGCACGCCGCTGGTGATCGCCGATCCTGAGATCGCCAGCCTGGCCGTGAGCGGTACCTTCCGTGCCGGCGATGCGCAGGAACTGCTGTCGGCGCTGGAACTGGGGTGGTCCGTGGCTGGCCAGACGCGTCCGGATGGCGCGCTGGAACTGCGCCGCACATACTGAGGAGACCGGCAGTGAAGGCAGGTCCGGGTGCGCTGCAGTGGGGGCTGCTCCGGGCCCTGCTATGCCTTGCCCTGGGCGTTGCCGCAGTACCGATGGCCGATGCCGGCACGCCCGCAGGCACGCTGGCGATCGACGTGGGCGCCGGCCCACTGGTACCGGCACTGCAGCAATGGGCCCGGCAGAGTGGCACCGCCCTGCTGTTCGACGCACGTGAACTGGAGGGTCTGCGCACCGATGGCACCCGTGGCCAGCGCGATACCGGGGCTTCGCTGAAGCAACTGGTTGCCGGCCTGCCGGTGAACATCCTGCGCACGTCCTCGGGTGCTTTTGTCGTGCGGCGGGTCCATGCCGAGCCTGCCAAGCCGCCGGCAGCGTTCACCGCCCCGCGTCTGCCGCGCCTGCCTCCCAGGTCCGCCGACACGCCGCACGAGGTGGAACTGGCTCCCATCCACGTCACCGGCAGCCGGCTGCCGCGCTCTTCGGTGCAGACCACGCTGCCGGTCACCACCATTGATCGTGACGATATCCTGCGCAGTGGCTACGGCAACCTGTTCGACCTGCTGCGGCACCTGCCCGGCATGAACGGCCATCCTGCCATGAGCACCTCGCGCGGCGGCGATTCGCAGTACCTGCCGGTGGGTGCAGCGGCCACCACCAGCCTCGATGGCATGGGACCGCGGGCGACGCTGTTCCTGGTCAATGGCCGGCGCCTGCCGCGCTATCCGATGGTGTCGCTGGAACAGGGTGGGCTGACCGACCTCGGCGGCATTCCGCTGAGCTTCGTCGACCGCATCGAACTGGTACGCGGCGGTGCCTCGGCCATCTATGGCGCCGATGCCATGTCCGGCGTGGTCAACATCATCCTGCGCGACCAGGCCGATGGGCCCGAAGCCATGCTGCAGACCGGACTCAGCAGCCGTGGCGACGCGGGCCAGTACCGCCTGCAGGCCGCCACGGGCGGCGCACGTGGCAACGGAGACCGCTGGTTTGCCGGTCTCGATCTGCACCGTGTCGAGCATGTCGCCGGTGACCAACGTGACTGGCATGCGGAAACCTCGCTGTATCCGATCGGCGCGATCCTCGGCAACTGGTACGTGCCCGCGCGGCGCTGCGAGCCGCCCCTGGAGCGGCGCGAGGACGGCTGCTGGTTCGACAGCGCCCGGCCGCGTTCGCTGCAACCGGCCTCGGATACCGCGTCGGCCTACCTGCGCTACCGGCACGAACGGGGTGAGGGACGCTATGCCTATGCCGAGGTGCGGGCCAGTCACAACCGCCAGCGCTTCGACCTGGGCCCGACCGCCGTTGCGGTGGTGTCGCGGGGCATCACCTTCAACAGTGTGCTGCGTGAGGCCGGCAACGTGCGTCCCAAGGTCCGCGCCACCGATACGGACGTCACCTTCGGCATCGGACGTGACCAGGGCCGGCGCAGCTGGGAAGCCGGCATCAGTGCGCAGCGCAGCGAAGTCACCTTGTCCACGGCAGGCACGGTGCGCACGGCGCTGCTGCTTGAAGCAACGCAGGCACGCAGGTTCATTCCCGGCTTCGACGCACCGCCGGCAGCCGATATGGACGCGCTGTTCCCATCCATCCGCAACCGCGGCAGCACTGCACAGTGGCAGGGCTGGTGGGGCGTGCAGCGTGAGCTGATGGCGATGGCTGGGGGCAATGCGCAACTGGCGACCGGCATCGACCTGCGCCATGAGCGCTGGACCTCGCATCCGGATGCGCTGCTGAGCCAGGGCGACCTTGCATTGGGTTTGCCGCAGCAGCAACGCCGCCTGTCGCGGCAAAGCAGCGGTGTCTATACCGAGCTGGGCCTGCCACTGGCACCCACGCTGCGCGCGGACCTGGCCGCACGCTGGGACCGCGACGACGGCTTCATGGCGTTCTCGCCACGTGCCGGACTGCGCTGGACCCCGACGCCTCACTGGTCGTTCCTGCTGGCCAGCGGACGCGGCTACCGTGCGCCGAGCCTGTTCGAGCAACGGCGCCCCCCGGGCTACTTCGGGTCGATCACGCTTCCGGTGTCCAGTGCCCTTCCTGAATGTGCAATGGCCACGGCCAGTGGCGGCTGCAGCGTCACGGCCAACGTGGTTGAGAACGATGCACTGAAGGCCGAGCGATCGCGCAGCCATTCGCTGGCCGCCACATGGACACCCAACGACACGTTTTCGCTGTCGCTGACCCACAACATCGTGGAACTGCGCAACGAGATCCTCGCCCTGCAGCCAAGCGATGCGGTGTGGAATCGCAGTACCTGGGAGCTGGATGACGACGGCTACCTGAGCAGCCTGCGCCTGTCGTTCGACAACATCGGCCGCACCACCTCCCGCAACTGGGTCCTGCGTGGCGAATACCGCATCGACAGCGGCAGCAACGGCCAATGGTTGTTCTCACTCGATGCGCTGAAGCAGCAGGAACTGCGTCGGCGCCGTGACCACGGGGCCGCCGTGGACCTGCGCGGCCATGTGACACCCGAACTGGCTGCGGTGTTGAACGCGCAATGGCAGAACAGCAACTGGGACGTCGCCCTGCGCGGCAACCAGGTCGGTCGCACCCGTGCCTGGCTGCCGGGGGCCGAATGCCCGCAGGATCAGGCCGAACAGAACCACTGCATGAATCCGCGCCAGTTGCGCTGGAACCTGCACCTGGCACGCCGCCTCGGCCCGCGCGTCGTCGCGGCGCTGGACGTGCACAACGTGCTCGACACGCAACCGGTGAACTACCTGGTCGGCAATGGCGGGCAGATGCCGGGGCTGGATGATCCGCTCGGCCGCTACTACCTGCTTACCCTGCAGTTCCGCTGAGCGTAGTAACCTACGCGGCCTGTTCCACCGGTCTGCCACCTCCCCCCATGAAGGCCTATCTCTGGTTCTGGGGCGCGTTCCTGCTGTTCTTCGCGTTGCCCTTCCCCTGCATTCTCTATTTCGGCACCTCGTGGCCGGTGGCGCTGGCTGATCGCAGTGCACCGTGGCTGGCACTGTTGCTGCTGGCACTGTCGCTCGCTGCATGGCTCGCTCTGCTGTTCGCGTTCCTGCATTTCCTGCTGCTCGGCCCACCACGCGCCCTGCATCGCGTTCGCTCGATCCTCGCCGATGGCGAACCACGCGATGCGCTGATCGAAAACGCTGAACAGACCGGCGTGCAGGTGCGTGGCTTCGCGCAATGGAAACTGCAGCTGTCCTTCAAGAACCTGTCCGGCACGCCGATCCGCGAACTGCTGCTGGTAGTCGACAGCAAGCCGCAACTGCAGCGCTTCGGCGTCGGCAGGCACGTCGATGCACGCCTGAGCCGGGTGCCGGGCGCGTTCCCGAACGTGGTACTGGACGGCGCCCAGCCCGAACTGAATGTCGCCAGCCTGTGGCGGCGTGGCATCGGTGCAGCACTCGGCATCGGAACCGTTGCCGCTGCCTATGTGTTGGCCTACCGGCTGCAGAGCGAGGGCCTGGGCTGGACCTTCCTGACCTTCGGCCACCCTCTGCTGGTGTGCCCGCTGGTGTTGTGCGGCTACGCCCTGGTCCTGCGCCTGCTCGGCCGCCTGCTGCACGCCGATGCCCGCGGAGACGCGCTGAAGTACCGCGGCATCGGTGTGGAGGCCCGGGTATTGAAGGTGCGCCAGACCGGCACCTACCTCAACGAACAGCCGCAGGTGGAGTTCCAGCTGGAATACACCGACCGCGAAGGTGGCATACAGCAGGTGAGCGTGCGCCGCTTCATCCCGTTGATCGAGCTGGCCAACGTTCCACGCGAGCAGGTCACGCTGCTGTACGACCCGGATGACCGCAGCAATGTGCGCCTGGAGGCTGTATGAAGCGGCCGCCTTCCACACCCGTGGTATTTTCCGCCGTGCTGCTGGTGCTGGCCGGCGCCGCCGTTGCCGGTGGTGCGCTGCAGACGATAGGCGAAACACTGGGGCATTCGGTGCAGGCTGACCGCGCGACCGCGCCGATCACCATGCCGCCATCGCGCGAGAGGCCCGCTTCGCTCGCCCCGATTCCCGAACCGCGATCAATGCCGGTTCCCGAACGCAGCAACCGGTTGTTCGATGCGGACTACCTGCTGGCCGCCCGCCAGGCACTGGAACAGATGCCTGCACTGTCCGGGCACCGGTTGACGGTGTTCCACAGCATCCACTTCTACGACGATGGCCGCATCAACCTGGACCTGGTCGACCCGCAGCAGCCGACCCACGTCGACAGCTACCACTTCGAGCGTGGCCAATGGCGCAAGGGCAATCCAGTGAACCCGCAGCAGTTCGCGCCGACCATCAGCCTGCAGCGCAGCAGCACATCCCTGGCCAGCATCGATTTCGAGGCCGTGCCGCGCGTGGCGCAGGCATTGCAGGAACAACGCAATGCCCTGCAGAACCCCGCATCCGAAGTCGGCCACGTGTATGTGATCGTGCGCAAGGGCGGCAAGCTGGTGTGGCTGCCGGACGAAGTGGCCGGTGACCGCGAATCCGTACGCCTGCAGTTCGACGCACAGGGCAACGCCCGCGGCGTAAGCCGTCAGTAGGCAACGCGACCCATCCAGCTCTGGCAGCCGTTACTCCAGCAGGTAGAGCAAGGCCATTTGTTCGCTGACGAGAAGACTTGAACCAGCCGGCAGCCAATGCGGATACCCTCGATGGATCACAACTCCCAGTACTTGGAACCTTGGGTTTCATGCAGCCGGGATAGGAAGCCTGCAAGCGAGTCCGATGCTTCAGGCCAATCTTTTCGCTCGTCCAAAGGCAGGCAGACCAGCACCGTACCAAAGGCGTTCATCACCAGTAGATCTGAGTCGCCGTAGAAGCGGCCAAATACGACATCGCCGCTCCGGAAATCCAACGGACGCGAACCAGCGAGGAAGGTCGTCTGAACGTGTGCATCCTCGACGCTGAGCATCTCCATGCCCCATTGACCGAATTGCTCGTCCTTGAACAATTCCGCCGAAGCGTACACCTTCCAGAATGCGAGCAACTGCGCCGGGCAGCCCTGTAATCGCCGGTCTTCTGATATTGCAGCACCACGTTCTACGAAGAAGGATCGAAGCAGGAAAGGACACGCCCCATGCTGATGCATGGCGACCCGAGGCTTTGACCACTCCGCCCGGATGGCATCGATAACTGCAAACAGCGCGTTGATTCCCCTAGCCATCAGAAAATCATAACGAGGCCAGGCTAGCGATGACCAGGCAAAACTGAACGGGCTATGGCGTACTGCGCGCCATAGTACGTGGACAACACCAGCACGCTGGCCAGCGGCAGGCCGCCGGTGAAGCGGTCCCAGGCCAGCAGGGAATCGCTGGCGACGAACAGCAACGCACCTGCCGCGGCCCAGCGGGCGCTTCGGGCTTCCACGGCAGCGGGCTGCGGGCTGCGCCACTGCCGTGCCAGGGCCAGCGCTGCCATCGATGCCAGCACCACCACGTATGCCAGCACCGGCACACGCATCGGCACCGGCAGGTGCGGCCACAGGCCAAGCACATTGAGTACGGCAAAGGCCGCCAGCAGGACGCTGGCGGCGAGCAGGCCGCGTCCGGCACGCAGGCCATCGCGAAAGGCCACGATGTAGCAGAGGTGCGCCAGCAGGAACGCCACCAGCCCCGGTACGAACGCGTCCATCGGCAGCATCAGCGCGATGTCACCCACGCACGACAGCAGCATGCCGGCCAGCACCGCGCGCCGGTAGGTCGGCTGCGCAGGATCACGCACCCGCCAGGCGATGGCCGCGATCAGCAGCGTGGTCGCCGGCTTCGCCAGCCAATGCAGCCAGCGCCCGTCACCGTCCAGGAACGCACCGATGATGGCGAGGATCGCCATCAGCAGGATCACGCCATCGCCGGCGCGCGGCTTCATCGTGGCTTCCACAGCTCCGCAAGGCGGTCAGGCTTTCCGGCAATGCGCTCCAGCACCGGGTACTGCAGGCCACCGTGGTAGTCGATGTTCATCGTGTCGATCCGATCGAACTGCTTCACCAGCAGCACGATCGGCGCCTTGTCCTTCGCCGCCGCAGCCACCGCGTCCTTCAAGCGCTGGCTGCTGTACTCGCGGCCGCCAACGGCAATCACCTTCATGCCAGGCGCCAGGCCAGCGTTGAAGGCCGAGCTGTCCCAGATCACGTCGCCGACCGTACCGTTGTCGAGCACCGTCGCACCCAGCGAGTACGCCAGCAATGCGGCCTTGGCGCGCTTCTCCTGCGCCTTGTAGGCATCGTTCGGCGTATCGCGGTAGACCAGCTTCCAGCCCGCCAGCTCCAGGCCACCGGTCAACGCGCCGTGGCCGTCCAGGCGCCCGCGCAGGAACGTCGCCCAGTCGTACGGCGCGATGTCGTTCAAGGTCGCGACCACGTCGTCGAAGGTGTACGGGTTGACGTCCCAGTCGCCATTGCCGACGCCGAAGAAGGCGCGCGCGAAGTCATCCAGGCTGCGGCGGTTGCCACTCAGTTCGCGCAGCTTGCCTTCCACTTCCAGCCACAGCATCTGGCCGCCGGAGTAATAGTCTTCGCTCATCTGGTAGTTGCGGTACGGCAACGTGCGGCGCTGGGCGATGGTCGGGTCGTTGGTGGTGTCCTGCAGCGGACGCCAGGCCAGGCCCGGGCGGCCACGGTCATAGGTCGCGGCCACATTGGCCAGCATGTCGCGCGCCTGCGCAGCCGACCACAACCCCGAGCGTGCCGCCAGCACCTGCCCCCAGAACTGGGTCTGCCCTTCGTACACCCACAGCAGGCTGTCGCCCATCGGCGTGTTGAAGTTGGCGGTGGCAAGATCCGCGCCGCGACGGTACTTGCCGTTCCAGGAATGGGTGTACTCATGCGGCAGCAGATCGCGCATCCAGGCGTTGCTGTCCCACTCGGTGAAGTAACCCGGGTCGGCGCTGTTCTCGCTGGAACGGTGGTGCTCCAGGCCGATGCCACCAAGACGGTCGGTCAAGGCCAGCAGGAATTCATAGCGGTTGTAGTGACGCGCACCGAAGAGCTTGTCGGCCTGCTGCACCAGCGCGCGGTGCAGGGTGATCTGTGCCTCGCTCGGCTTCAGCGACTTGGCTTCGTCGGCAAACACATTGAGGTGCACCGGCACCTTCGCGCCCGGATCGAGATCGATGCGCTGGTAGTGCTCGCCGGCAAACAACGGCGAATCGACCAGATGGTCATACGAGATCGGCTTGAACACCACGTTATCGCCGTCGCGGTGCGCGGTTTCCAGCGCCGTGGCAAACGACCAGCCCTTGGGCAGGGTCACGCTGGCCTGCGCCTGCAGGTTGCGCGCATCTACGCCGGCCGGATACAGCGAATTGGCGTTCCACTGCAGGTTGAGCATTTCCGGGGTCATCACCACCCGCCCCTGGCTGCCGCCCTGCGAGGACAGGAAATCGAAGTGGGCGACGATCTCGCTGACGCCCTCGGGCACGTCCACCTTGAACGCATAGACGTTGTACTGGTCGCGCTGCCAGGCCAGCGGCTTGCCGTTGGCGGTCACGCGCAGGCCGGCCAGCTTGTCGATCGGGCCGGTGGGCGAATGGTTGCCGGGAATCCACTGCGGGTACAGCAGGGTGACCGGACCGGGCTTGACCGGCACGGTGGCGGTCACCTTGAAGATGCGACGGGCAAGGTCACGTGCATCCACATCGATGCGCAGCAGGCCTGGGGCTGCGGCATCACCCGATGGCGAGGCCTGCGCCAGCGCGGGCGTGGCGGCCAGCGCGAACAGCAACGACATCGCCAGGGCACGGGTCTTCATCGGCAACTTCCAGCATCGGAGAATCCTCCGATGCTAGGCCTGTGCGATGGCCGGCCCCATGGCCAAAGGTCATGGATGTGCTTATCCACGCCATGCGTGGATGAGGCCTTTCCCGGTCAGTCGACCAGGCGCAGGCGCAGTTCCTTCGGCAGCGCGAACACCATCGATTCCGGCTCGCCGTCCAGCTCGGACACGCCACTGGCACCCAGCTCGGCCAGGCGTGCCAGCACGCCGTCGACCAGCACCTGCGGCGCCGAGGCGCCAGCGGTCACGCCGATGTGCTGCTTGCCCGCCACCCACGCCGGGTCGATCTCGTGCGCGCCATCGATCAGGTACGACTCCACGCCTTCACGGCGGGCCAGCTCGCTCAGGCGGTTGGAGTTGGAGCTGTTCGGCGAACCGACCACCAGCACCAGGTCGCAGCGCTTGGCCAGATCGCGCACGGCATCCTGGCGGTTCTGCGTGGCGTAGCAGATGTCGTCGTTCTTCGGGCCCTGCATCGCCGGGAACCGCTCGCGCAGCGCATCGATGATGCCGCGCGTGTCATCCACCGACAGCGTGGTCTGGGTGGTGTAGGCGAAGTTGTCCGGCTGGTTGATCTGCAGCGTGGCAACCTGCTCCACGTCTTCCACCAGGTAGATCTGGCCGGTGCCGGCTTCGCGGTTCCACTGGCCCATGGTGCCTTCCACCTCCGGGTGACCGGCGTGGCCGATCAACACCACGTCACGGCCGGCACGGCAGTGGCGGGCGACTTCGAAGTGGACCTTGGTCACCAGCGGGCAGGTGGCGTCGAACACCTTCAGGCCACGACGCTCGGCTTCCTGGCGCACCGCCTGGGACACGCCATGGGCACTGAAGATCACCGTATTGTTGTCCGGCACTTCATCGAGCTCCTCGACGAAGATCGCGCCGCGCTGCTTCAGATCGTCGACCACGAAGCGGTTGTGCACCACTTCATGGCGGACATAGATGGGCGCGCCCAGCGTTTCGATCGCGCGCTTGACGATCTCGATCGCACGATCGACACCGGCACAGAAACCACGCGGGTTGGCGAGCAGCACATCCATCAGTTCAATCTCCCGGCAGCGGCCGGCTTACGGTTTCGGGTTGGCATTATCCGCCTTTTTGGCGGACTTGCCGTCGAACAGGCCAAACAGGGCGATGCCGATGGCACCCACCACGATGGCCGAGTCGGCGATGTTGAACGAGGGCCAGGTGTAGCTGCCCACGTACCACTGGATGAAGTCGACCACGTGACCGTGCACCTGGCGGTCGATCACGTTGCCGATGGCGCCGCCGATGATCAGTGCATACGGCACCGCGGCCTTCCAGTTGCCACGGGCGGTGCCGCGCAGCCACCAGGCCATCAGGCCGCTGATGGCGATAGCCAGTGCAGTGAAGAAGTACTTCTGCCAGCCACCGGCGTCGCTCAGGAAACTGAATGCCGCGCCGGTGTTATAGGTGCGGTACCAGTTCCAGAAGCCGTCGATGACCACCACCGGCTGGAACTCCGGGAGGCTGGACAGCACCCAGGCCTTGGACCACTGGTCCAGGCCGATGATGGCCACCGACAGCAGCAGCCAGACCAGCGCGTTCGGATGCGGACGGGGCGCGGCCATCAGAACCAGCTCCGCACTTCGCCGGCGCCGGTCACGTTATTCACGCAGCGGCCGCACAGTTCCGGATGGTCGGCGTTGCTGCCGACGTCGGCGCGGTGGTGCCAGCAGCGCACGCACTTGGCCTTGCTGGTCGGCTGGGCACTGACAAACACCTCGTCGGTGCTCGCCGGGCGCACCTGCACGTCGCCACTGATGAACAGGAAACGCAGTTCATCGGCCAGCGGCTGCCAGCGCGCGGCCTGCTCCTCGCTGGCGGCAATGGTGATCTCCGCTTCCAGTGCGGCACCGATCGCGCCGTTTGCCCGCATCGGCTCGAGCACCTTGGCCACCTGTTCGCGCACGGCCAGCAGCTGGTCGAAGTCGGCGGCGTTGAGCTGGGCATCGGCCGGCAGCGGCGCCAGGCCGTCGTACCAGGTGGTGAACAGCACATGGCCAGCATGCTCGCCCGGCAGGTAGCCCCACAGCTCGTCGGCGGTGAAGGTCAGGATCGGCGCGACCCAGCGGGTGAACGCTTCGGCGATGTGGTACATCGCGCTCTGTGCCGAACGGCGACCGTGCGAATCGGTCGGCATCGTGTACAGGCGATCCTTGGTCACGTCCAGGTACAGCGAGCCCAGGTCCACGCTGCAGAAGTTCAGCAGCAGCTGCACGATCTCGGCCATGTTATAGCCGTCGTAGGCCGCCTTGATCTTCTCCTGCAGCTCCCACGCGCGATGCACGATCCAGCGGTCCAGCGCGACCATCTGCTCGAGCGGCTGCAGGTGCAGCGCCGGGTCGAAGCCGTCCAGGTTGCCGAGCAGGAAGCGTGCGGTGTTGCGCAGGCGGCGGTAGGCATCGGCATTGCGCTTCAGGATCTCCTGCGACAGCGACATCTCGTTGCTGTAGTCGGCCGAGGCGATCCACAGGCGCAGGATGTCCGCGCCCAGCTTGTTCATGATGTCCTGCGGCTCGATGCCGTTGCCCAGCGACTTGGACATCTTGCGGCCGTGCTCATCCACGGTGAAGCCGTGGGTCAGGCACTGCTTGTACGGGGCGCGCTTGTCGATCGCCACGCCGGTAAGCAGCGAGGACTGGAACCAGCCGCGGTGCTGGTCGGAACCTTCCAGGTACAGGTCGGCCGGCTTGCCGAAGCCACGCGCGGCGAGCACGCCTTCATGGGTCACACCCGAATCGAACCAGACGTCGAGGATGTCGGTGACCTTCTCGTAGTCGGCGGCTTCAGCGCCCAGCAGTTCGGCGGCATCCAGCGAGTACCACACGTCGATGCCCTCGGCTTCGACGCGGTCGGCGACCTGCTGCATCAGCTCCACCGAACGCGGATGGATCTCGCCGGTCTGCCGGTGGGTGAACAGTGCGATCGGCACGCCCCAGGTGCGCTGGCGCGAGATGGTCCAGTCCGGGCGGCCGTCGACCATGCTCTGGATGCGCGCCTTCCCCCAGGTCGGGAACCAGCCGACGGTGTCGATGGCGGCCAGCGCATCGTTGCGCAGGTTGGCCTTGTCCATCGAGATGAACCACTGCGGGGTGGCGCGGAACACCACCGGCGTCTTGTGGCGCCAGCAGTGCGGGTAGCTGTGGCGGATCGGATGGAACGCCAGCAGCGAACCGTTCTCGCGCAGCACGCCGACGATGGCCTCCTGCGCCTTCCACAGGTGCTGGCCGGCCAGCACCACGTCACCGGCCGGCGGGGTCGATTCCAGGTACACGCCACGACCGTCGATCGGGGTCACCTGGCCAGCGTTGTACTTGTCCAGCAGGCCGTACTTCTGGCTGACCACGAAGTCTTCCTGGCCGTGGCCGGGGGCGGTGTGCACCGCACCGGTACCGTCCTCGTCGGAGACGTGGTCGCCGTTGAGCACCAGGATCTCGCGCTCCGGGTAGAACGGGTGCGCCAGCAGCTGGTTCTCCAGCGCCGCACCGGTGGTTTCACCGTGCAGCACCACGTTTTCGACGCCATAGCGCTGCAGCGCGCGCTCGGCCAGCGCCGCAGCCAGCACCAGCCAACGGCGCTTGCCGTTGTGCGCCGGGCCTTCGGCCAGCACGTAGCGGATCTCCGCGCCCAGCGACACCGCCAGCGAGGCCGGCAGCGTCCACGGGGTGGTGGTCCAGATCGGTACGGCCACTTCCACGTCGGCCGGCACGCTCACGCCGAACGCCTGGCCGATGGCCTGGGCATCGCGCGCGGCGTAGGCCACGTCGATCGCCGGCGATTCCTTTTCCTGGTACTCGATCTCGGCCTCGGCCAGCGCCGAGCCACAGTCGAAGCACCAGTACACCGGCTTGGCGCCGCGCACCAGGTGACCGTTGGCCACGACCTTGGACAGCGCGCGGATCTCGTTGGCTTCGAAGTCGAAGCTCAGGGTCTTGTACGGGTTGTCCCAGTCACCGGTCACGCCCAGGCGCTTGAAGTCCACGCGCTGGATGTTGATCTGCTCTTCGGCGAACTCGCGGCACTTCTGGCGGAATTCGACGGCGTCGAGCTTGGTGCCGACCTTGCCCCACTTCTTTTCCACCGCAATCTCGATCGGCAGGCCATGGCAGTCCCAGCCCGGCACATAGGGCGCATCGAAGCCGGCCAGGTAGCGCGACTTGACGATGATGTCCTTCAGGATCTTGTTGACCGCGTGGCCCAGGTGGATGCGGCCGTTGGCGTACGGGGGGCCGTCGTGCAGCACGAACAGCGGGCGGCCGGCGGCGTTGTCGCGCAGCTGCTGGTAGAGCCCCTGCGCTTCCCACCGCGCCAGAATGCCCGGCTCGCGCTTGGGCAGGTCGCCGCGCATCGGGAATTCGGTGGCTGGCAGGTTCAGGGTGGTCTTGTAGTCCTGGCTCACGCAGTGGCTCGCAATCTATGTTCGGAAAGGATGGCGCGCGCCTGTTCGGCGTCGCGGTGCATCTGGTCGGTCAGCGCCGCCAGATCATTGAACTTCTCTTCGTCGCGCAGCTTGGCGACGAATTCCACGTCGATGTGGCGACCGTACAGGTCACCCTGGAAATCGAACAGGTGGGCTTCCAGCAGCGGCTCCACGCCCTCCACCGTCGGCCGCGTGCCGAAGCTGGACACCGATGGCCACGGTTGGTCGAACACACCATGCACCCAGGTCGCGTAGATACCCGACAGCGCCGGCGTCTTCGGGAAACGCAGGTTGGCAGTGGGGAAACCCAGCGTACGGCCAAGCTGTCGACCGCGCACCACCCGGCCGCTGATCGCGTAGGGACGGCCCAGCAGGTCGTTGGCACGGGCGAAGTCGCCCTGCTGCAGCAGCTGGCGGATGCGGGTGCTGGAAATGCGCTCGCCATGCAGATCCACCGCTTCGATCTCGCCCGCGGTGAAGCCCAGTGCAGCGCCCATCTTCTGCAGCAGGGCCAGGTCGCCACGGCGGCGGTTGCCGAAGCAGAACTCCGGGCCGATCCACACTTCGCGTGCGCCCAGGCGGTGGGCCAGCAGCCGGTGGACGAAATCCTCGGCCGGCATCGCTGCCATCGCCGCGTCGAAACGCAACAGTCCGATCGCATCCACACCGAGCTCGCGCAGGATCTCGACCTTGCTGCGCGCCAGGGTCAGCCGCGGTGGCGGCGTGCCCTGGGAAAAGAATTCACGCGGCAGCGGCTCGAATGCCACGGCCACTGCGGCCACGCCCAAGGCGCGCGCGCGGGCAACCGCGTGGCGCACCAGCGCACGATGGCCTAGGTGGAGGCCGTCAAATGCACCGATACAGACCACGCTTCCGTTGGGGAACAGCGCCCCGCCCTCCACGCTTCTGAACAGCCTGCTCATCAACTCTCGTTCCGGCCCGACCGGGGCCGCCGCTTCAATGGTGTAACCCTGAAGTATAGCCGTCACGGCGCACGATCAATGCCCACGCAGGTCGCGCGGGCGGAAGCCCATCGCCACCATGGCAACCGCGTAGGTCGCGCCACCGCCACCGACCAGCAGCGCCAGGGCGCCGATCCGCTCCCACACAGTCATCGCCGAGAAGCCTGGCAGCCAGTGCAGCAGGGCCAGCAGCACCCCGACCATGGCCGCGCAGGCCAGCAGCAGCCGCAGCAGATAGCCAGCCCAGCCCGGCCGGCGGCGGTAGACATCGGTCTTGCCCAGCCAGTACCAGAGCAGGCCCAGGTTCAGGTAACTGGACAGCGCACTGGCAATGCCCAGCGCCAGGTGCAGGCCCGGCTGCTTGCCGATGGCCGCCATCACGCCCTGCGCCTTCAGCTCGTCCGGCACCATCACCTGGTACAACACCGCCAGAAGGGCGAAGTTGAACACCATGTTGGCCACCAGCGCGGCCACACCCGCGCGCACCGGCGTCTTGGTGTCCTGGCGGGCGTAGAAAGCCGGCAGTACCACCTTCAGCAGGGCGAATGCCGGCAGGCCGAAGCTCAGGCCGTACACCGACAACGCGGTCATGCGGGTATCGAAGGCACTGAACTGGCCGTGCTGGAAGATGGTCGCGATCAGCGGCTCGGCCAGCAGCAGCAGGCCCAGCATGGCCGGCACCGAGATCAGCAGGGTCATGCGCAGGCCCCAGTCCAACGAGCGCGAGAAGCCCTCGCGGTCGGTACTGACGTGATGGCGGGCCAGCGCCGGCAGGATCACCGTGCCCAGCGCCACGCCGAACACGCCCAGCGGCAGCTCCAGGAAGCGGTCGGCCAGCGACAGCCAGGACTGCGAGCCATCGGTCAGCTTGGCCGCGATCACCGTGTCCAGCAGCAGGTTGATCTGCGCCACAGAGGAACCGAACAGGGTCGGCACCATCAGCGTCATCACCTTGCGCACGCCCGGATGGCTCCAGCCCCAGCGCGGCAGGGTCAGCAGGTTGATGCCCTTCAGCGAGGGCAGCTGGAACAGCAACTGCAGGATGCCGGCCGCCAGCACCGCCCAGCCCAGCGCCAGGATCTGCTTTTCTGGCGTGCCGCCCAGCCGCGGCGCCAGCCACAGCGCACCGGCGATCATGCACAGGTTGAGAATGACCGGGGTCAGCGCCGGCATCGCGAAGCGCTGGAAGCTGTTCAGCGCACCGCCGGCCAGTGCGGTCAGCGAGACGAACAGCAGGAACGGGAAGGTCAGGCGGAACAGGTCGACCAGCAGGCCCTGCTTGACCGGGTCGGTATCAACGCCACTGGAGAAGACCGAGGCCAGCTGCGGCGCGAAGATCAGCGCCAGTGCGGTGACCAGCATCAGCACCCCGCCCAGGGTGCCGGCGGTGCGCGCCATCAGTTCGCGCAGTTCGGCGTGGCTGCGGGTTTCCTTCACTTCCGTGAACACGGGCACGAAAGCGGTGGCAAACGAGCCCTCGGCGAACAAACGCCGCAGGAAATTGGGTACCCTGAAGGCGACCCAGAAAGCATCAGTGATGGCGTTGGTGCCGAACGTGGTGGTCACCACGAAGTCCCGGACAAGTCCGAGAACGCGCGAGACCATGGTCATGCTGCTGAACGACAGCAGGCCCCGCAACAACTTGGGTGAACTCACTCAGCGTCCCTCTTGACAATCGACTTGACGTGCATTTCTTACGCCATCATACTAGCTAGCTTGCTGTTCCCATAACACCGATTTTTCAGGAAACCACCACCGTGGCCAATATCAAGTCCGCCAAGAAGCGCGCCAAGCAGACCGTCGTGCGCAACGCGCGCAACGTGGCTCAGCGCTCGATGCTGCGCACCGCTGTCAAGAAAGTGATCAAGGCGCTGGACGCCAACGATGCCGCCGGCGCCGAAGCCGCCTTCGCCGTTGCCCAGCCGATCCTGGATCGCTTCAGCGCGCGTGGCCTGATCCACAAGAACAAGGCTGCTCGCCACAAGAGCCGCCTGAACGACCGCATCAAGGCCCTCAAGGCCGCCTGATCCGGCGTTGCCGCCCTGCCCTTCGGGGTTGGGCTGCAGGCAAAAGCCCGGCCCCGGCCGGGTTTTTTGTTGCCTGCGGTCCGGGCGATCCGCGGAGCCGCGCGGCCGGCACTACCAAATGAAAAACCCGGCCGAAGCCGGGTTTTTCGCATGGAACCACAACGGCATTACTGCGCGTTGCGGGCTTCCTGCTCTTCTTCCTTCTGGCGATCGAAGAAGGCCATGATCCGGCTCATGATCGGGAAAGTACCTTCGCGGCCCAGCGCGGAGACCAGGAACCACGGCTCCTTCCAGCCCAGTTCGGCGACGATCTGCTCGGCCGCGGCCTGCGCCTCGTCTTCGAACATCAGGTCAGCCTTGTTCAGCACCAGCCAGCGCGGCTTGTTCAGCAGCTCCGGATCGTGCTTCTCCAGCTCGCGTTCGATCGCACGCACCTGCTCCACCGGCGAAATCCCCTCCACGCCGCCTTCCATCGGCGAGATGTCCACCAGGTGCAGCAGCAGGCGGGTGCGCTGCAGGTGGCGCAGGAACTGCGCACCCAGGCCGGCACCATCCGCCGCGCCTTCGATCAGGCCCGGAATATCAGCGATCACGAAGCTGCGGTGGTTTTCCACCTTCACCACACCCAGGTTCGGGTACAGCGTGGTGAACGGGTAATCGGCCACCTTCGGCGTTGCAGCCGAAACGGCACGGATCAGGGTGCTCTTGCCGGCATTGGGGAAGCCCAGCAGGCCGACGTCGGCCAGCAGCTTCAGCTCCAGCTTCAGCGTGCGCTCCTCACCCGGCTCGCCCGGCAGCGCCTGGCGCGGCGAGCGATTGGTCGAGCTCTTGAAGTGCATGTTGCCCAGGCCACCGCGGCCGCCCTTGGCCACCAGCAGGCGGTCGCCGTGCCGGGTCAGGTCGCCGATGACTTCATCGGTGGCAACGTTGATGACCACGGTGCCGACCGGCACGGTGATGGTCAGGTCTTCGCCGCCCTTGCCGTAGGCCTGGCGGCCCATGCCGTTCTCGCCACGCTGCGCCTTGAAGATGCGCTCATGGCGGAAGTCGACCAGGGTGTTCAGGTTTTCGTCGGCGCGGATGTAAACGCTGCCGCCCGCACCGCCGTCGCCGCCGTCCGGGCCGCCGAGCGGAATGAACTTCTCGCGACGGAAGCCAATGCAGCCGTTGCCGCCGTTGCCGGCGAACACTTCGATTTCTGCTTCGTCTACCAGTTTCATTGTTTCGATGCCTGCGATGGGCGCGGCCTGCTGGCCGCCACCTTGAATGTCATGCCGGCCGCGGGCCGGTAACCCGGCCCAGCCGGTCTTGCTTCAACTCTAACGAAAAGCCCCGCCGAAGCGGGGCTCTTCATGCAGCACTCCCATGCCGGGGCACGGGTGCCGGCGATGCCTGGATCAGGCGTCGGCCGAGACGATGCTGACGGTGCGGCGCTTCTTGGCGCCCTTGACCGAGAACTCCACCTTGCCGTCCACGAGGGCGAACAGGGTGTGGTCACGGCCCAGGCCAACGCCGGTGCCCGGATGGAACTGGGTGCCGCGCTGACGCACGATGATGTTGCCGGCTTCGATGGCCTGGCCGCCGAAGATCTTGACGCCCAGGTACTTCGGGTTGGAGTCGCGACCGTTGCGCGAGGAGCCTACGCCCTTTTTATGTGCCATGACTGCTTCTCCTGATACTTAGCCGGCGATGCCGGTGATCTCGATTTCGGTGTAGTACTGACGGTGACCCTGACGCTTCATGTGGTGCTTGCGGCGACGGAACTTGATGATCCGCACCTTGTCAGCACGACCCTGGGACAGGACCTTGGCGGTGACGGCAGCGCCCTTCAGCGCATCGCCCAGCTTCACGCCATCGCTGTCACCCAGCATCAGGATGTTGTCGAACTTGATCTCGCTGCCGACTTCGACTTCGAGCTTTTCAATGCGGAGCTTTTCGCCCTGCGCCACGCGGTATTGCTTACCGCCGGTGACCAGTACTGCGTACATGACCAGGCCTTCCTCTGTAGTTATTGTGGTCTGAACTGCCGCCATCGAGGGCGAACAGGAGCGGGATTGTACGCAGATCAGCGGGCGCGGGTCAAGTCAACCCCTGAACGACCCACGGGCCCGGACCTGCAGGCCGAGCCATGCACGGCTGAACGGTTCGCGGTCCAGGCCGCTGCACATGGCCCGACCCTACACAAAGCTGTCGGCCGGTCTCACAACGTGAGACGCCGGGGTGGCATTGTCGCCCATTGCCCCCATCTGGTCACCTCGGTAGGCTGACCGATTGCCGTTCCCTGCTGGCCCGGCACCCAGCCAACGCCCCCACAACCGGATCCCCCATGGCGATGGATTTCATCCGCATCCGCGGCGCGCGGACGCACAACCTGAAGAACCTCGACCTCGACCTGCCCCGCGACAAGCTGATCGTGATCACCGGCCTGTCCGGTTCGGGCAAGTCCTCGCTGGCGTTCGACACCATCTATGCAGAAGGCCAGCGCCGCTACGTCGAGTCGCTGTCGGCCTATGCGCGCCAGTTCCTGAGCGTGATGGAAAAGCCGGACCTGGACCACATCGAAGGCCTGTCCCCTGCCATCTCGATCGAGCAGAAGTCGACCTCGCACAACCCGCGTTCGACGGTCGGCACCATCACCGAGATCTACGACTACCTGCGCCTGCTGTACGCACGCGTGGGCACCCCGCGCTGCCCGGACCACGGCTACCCACTGGAGGCGCAGACGGTCAGCCAGATGGTCGACCAGGTGCTGACCCTGGACCCGGAGCAGCGCTACATGCTGCTGGCCCCGGTCATCCGTGACCGCAAGGGCGAACACGCACAGGTCTTCGACCAGCTGCGCGCGCAGGGCTTCGTGCGTGTGCGCGTGGACGGCGAGCTGCACGAAATCGATGCGGTGCCGCCGCTGGCGCTGCGCCAGAAACACACCATCGAGGCGGTGATCGACCGCTTCCGCCCGCGCGAGGACATCAAGCAGCGCCTGGCCGAGAGCTTTGAAACGGCGCTCAAGCTGGGCGATGGCATGGCCTCGGTGCAGAGCCTGGACAGCGCCGATGCTTCGCCCACGCTGTTCTCCTCCAAGTACTCCTGCCCGGTCTGCGACTACTCGCTGCCGGAGCTGGAACCGCGCCTGTTCTCGTTCAATGCACCGATGGGTGCGTGCCCCGGCTGCGATGGCCTGGGCATGGCCGAGTTCTTCGATCCGTCGCGGGTGGTGGTGCATCCGGAGCTGTCGCTGGCCGCCGGTGCGGTGCGAGGCTGGGACCGTCGCAACGCCTACTACTTCCAGCTGATCGCCTCGCTGGCCAAGCACTACAGGTTCGACGTGGACGCTGCGTGGAACTCCCTGTCAGCCAAGGTGCAGCAGGCCGTGCTGTACGGCAGCGGCGATGAAACGATCACCTTCACCTACTTCACCGAAGCCGGCGGCCGCACCCAGCGCAAGCACCGCTTCGAAGGCATCATTCCCAACCTCGAACGCCGCTACAAGGAGACCGAATCGCCGGCGGTACGCGAGGAGCTGTCCAAGTACATCAGCGAACGCCCGTGCCCGGAGTGCAACGGCGCGCGCCTGAACAAGGCGGCACGCAACGTGTTCGTGGCCGACCGCCCACTGCCGGAGCTGGTGGTGTTGCCGATCGACGAGGCGCTGAAGTTCTTCAGCGAGCTGAGCCTGCCGGGCTGGCGTGGCGAGATCGCCGCGAAGATCGTCAAGGAAATCGGTGAGCGCCTCGGCTTCCTGGTCGATGTGGGCCTGGATTACCTGACCCTGGAACGCAAGGCCGACACCCTGTCCGGTGGCGAGGCGCAGCGCATCCGCCTGGCCAGCCAGATCGGCGCCGGCCTGGTGGGCGTGATGTACGTGCTCGACGAACCGTCGATCGGTCTGCACCAGCGCGACAATGAACGCCTGTTGGGCACCCTCACCCGCCTGCGCGACCTGGGCAACACGGTGATCGTGGTCGAGCATGACGAGGACGCGATCCGCCTGGCCGACTACGTGCTGGACATCGGCCCGGGCGCGGGTGTGCATGGCGGCGAGATCGTCGGCCAGGGCACCCTGCAGGACATTCTGGAGGCCCCGCGCTCGCTGACCGGCCAGTACCTGTCCGGCAAGCGCGCAATCGAGATTCCTGCTCGCCGGCACACGCCGAACCCGAAGATGACGCTGCACCTGCGCGGTGCCAGCGGCAACAACCTCAAGGGCGTGGACCTGGCGATTCCGGCGGGCCTGCTGACCTGCGTGACGGGCGTGTCCGGCTCGGGCAAGTCGACCCTGATCAACGATACCCTGTTCTCGCTGGCTGCCAACGAGATCAACGGTGCCTCGCACCCGGTTGCGCCGTACAGGGAGATTGATGGCCTGGATCTGTTCGACAAGGTGGTGGACATCGACCAGTCGCCGATCGGCCGCACCCCGCGATCGAACCCGGCCACCTACACCGGCCTGTTCACGCCGCTGCGCGAGTTGTTCGCACAGGTGCCGGAGGCGCGTGCGCGCGGCTATTCGCCGGGCCGTTTCAGCTTCAACGTGCGCGGCGGCCGCTGCGAGGCCTGCCAGGGCGACGGCCTGATCAAGGTGGAGATGCACTTCCTGCCGGACGTGTACGTGCCCTGCGATGTCTGCCACGGCAAGCGCTACAACCGCGAAACGCTGGAGATCCTTTACAAGGGCTTCAACATCAACGACGTGCTGGAAATGACCGTCGAGGATGCGCTGAAGCTGTTCGAGCCGGTGCCGTCGATCGCGCGCAAGCTGGAAACGCTGGTGGACGTGGGCCTGAGCTACATCAAGCTGGGCCAGAGCGCGACCACGCTGTCCGGTGGTGAAGCCCAGCGCGTGAAGCTGTCCAAGGAACTGTCGCGCCGCGATACCGGCCGCACCCTGTACATCCTCGACGAGCCGACCACCGGCCTGCACTTCCACGACATCGAAGCGCTGCTGGGCGTGCTGCACAAGCTGCGCGACGAAGGCAACACGGTGGTGGTGATCGAGCACAACCTGGACGTGATCAAGACCGCCGACTGGATCGTGGATCTGGGCCCGGAAGGCGGCCATCGCGGTGGCACCATCCTGGTCACCGGCACGCCGGAGGATGTGGCGGCCTGCCCGCAGTCGTACACCGGCCAGTTCCTGGCCCGCATGCTGCCCTCCACCAGCGCGCGCCCGGAGCAACCGGCTGCGGTGGCCAACAAGCCCGACGCCCGTCCGCCACGCAAGCTGAAGCCTGAGAAGCCGGCGAAGAAGGCGGTGGCTGCCAGGAGCACCGGCAAGACCAGCAAGACCGCGACGACCCGCAAGAAGGAGGACGCCTGATGAGCAGCGAACACAAGATCCTGGCCCGCATCCCGATCAGCGTGCGCTGGCGTGACATGGACAGCATGGGCCACGTCAACAATGCCAAGTACATTTCCTACCTGGAGGAAGCGCGCGTGCGCTGGATGCTGGGCGTGGAAGGCGTGTCGATGACCGACCGCATCGCACCGGTGGTGGCCGCGACCAACGTCAACTACCGCCTGCCGATCGTGTGGCCCAACGACATCCTGGTCGAGCTGTTCGTCGAGCGCCTGGGCAACAGCAGCGTGACCATCGGCCACCGCATCGTCGACCAGCAGGACGACTCGAAGCTGTACTCGGATGGCAACGTGGTGGTGGTCTGGATGGATACGCAGACCGGCAGGAGCGCACCGCTGCCGGAGGCGATCCGCAGCGCTTCCACCTGAAGGTAGTGCCGGCCGCTGGCCGGCAACCTCCAGATGCTTCGCGCATGCCGGCCAGCGGCCGGCACTACCGATCCCATTCAAAGGACTGAGATGATCCACCAGACTGAACTGCGCGACCTGCTGCCCGGCATGGTCCCCTTCCCTACCGATGTCTTCCCCGCTGACCAGGCGTGGCTCGCCCAGCATCTGCTGCCGCTGCTGAAGATCGACCTCGGTGTGCTGCGCCCTGAACTGGCCGGCCAGGTGGCAACGATGCTGTGCCCGATCGAGCCGTACGACGGCTGCATCGGCGAGACCACCGAAGAACACCACAACGACTTCACCAGCACCAACTGGATCGCCTTCGAGCTGACCGCCGGCAACCAGATGCGCTTCCTCGGCAACGAGGGCTATTTCATCGGCGATCGGGTGGATGACAAGCACGCGCGGAAACACATCGCGCAGATGCGCGAGAGCTATGCCAAGGCGCGTGACTACCATGCCACGCACGGCCGCCTGGCCTGCTACTCGCGCTATGGCAAGGACGAGCCCAGCGAGCGCGATTACCTGGATACGCTGGGTGGACGGATTTCTTGTGGCAACTGGATCGAAACAGCCGATATTCCGGCCGCCTTCACCCTGGAATTCACCGACGCCGCCAACGACCGGCATGCTCCAGATGATGCCGAACTGGCGATCATCCGCCACGGTGGCCACAAGTTCTTCGCAGTGGCCGAAGTCGCTGGCTACAACTGGTGCGCCACCGGCGCCGACGCGATAGTGATGCTGTATGAGCCGGTGAGCCGCACGGTGCTGTTCTCGTACGATTGGTCGTAAGACCCTGCGGTAGTGCCGGCCGCTGGCCGGCATTTCCTGTCCTGCCGGCCAGCGGCCGGCACTACCCGAGCCTCATTTCGCAGCCTTGTGCACGGTCAACGTCGCACTCGCTTCGCCGCCGCCTTCCAGCTGCAGCCGCAACGGCAACGCCTGGCCTTCCTTCAACGCGCCCTTGCCCTGCATCAGCATCAGGTGCAGGCCGCCGGGCTTGAGCTCGGCACGCGCGCCCGGCGCCAGCGGCAGGCGTTCGATCGCGCGCATCCGGCTGACGCCATCGACAATCGTGGTCTCGTGCAGTGACACATCATCGAAGCTGCTGCTGGCTGCGCCAGTGATTGCCACCGCCTTGCTGCAGCCGTTGTGGATCACGCCGTAACCAGCGGTCATCGGCATCGCCGGATTCGGTGGCAACCGCGCCCAGCCCTGCTCCACCGTGACGCAGGCCGGTTCGGCCGCTGAAGCCGATGCTGCGGCCGCACACAGAACCCACAGTACGCCAACGAATGGTTTGGTTATCATCGCCCAGGTTCCTTCTTCGCAACGAGACCGCAGCATGACGACGCTCATCGAGGTGATCAACCACGGCCCCATCCGCGAGCTGCGCCTGGCCCGGCCGCCGGTCAATGCACTGGACACCGACCTGTGCCGGCAGTTGATCCACGCCATCGAGCTGGCCATGGCCGAAGACGCGCACGGCATCGTGCTGTCGGGCAGCGAGCGCATCTTCACCGGAGGCATGGACGTGCCGCACCTGCTCTCGCACGGCGATGACAAGCACAGGCTGCTGGACACCTGGAACGCCTTCTTCGGCGCGGTGCGCACGCTGGCCGAGAGCCGTATCCCGGTGGTGGCCGCGATCACCGGCCACGCGCCGGCCGGTGGCTGCGTGCTGGCGCTGTGCTGCGACTACCGGGTGATGGCGCGCAGCGCCGATCCGTCGCGCCCGTATGCCATCGGCCTGAACGAAGTGCAGGTCGGCCTGATCGCGCCGGAGGGCATCCAGCGGCTGCTGCGGCGTGCGGTGGGTGTGCACCGTGCCGGCGTGCTGCTCACCACCGGTTCGCTGGTGCCGGCCGAACAGGCACTGCAGATCGGGCTGGTCGATGAGCTGGCCGAGGGTGACCTGGTGGTGGCACGTGCCGTGGCCTGGCTGCAGAACCTGCTCAAGCAGCCGCGCCAGCCGATGTTGCTGACCCGCGCCATCGCCCGCGCCGACCTGCACGAGGCGCTGCACCCGGACCTGATCCAGCTCGACCGCTTCGTCGAGGCCTGGTTCGCCCCGGATGCACAGAACGCGCTGCAGGCGCTGGTGGCCCGCCTCGGCAAATAACGGTAGTGCCGGCCGCTGGCCGGCAGCCACAGGCAGTCCAAGAGGATCATGAGGTTGCCGGCCAGCGGCCGGCACTACCGAAGATCGGGCAGCCGGCCTGCACCGGTATAATCGGGGCCTCTTCACTGCTGTGGCCGCCCCCTTGAACGACATGCCCGAACCCGTCGTCTCCGAGCTGATCGACCTGCTCACGCTGGAGCGGCTGGAGGACAACCTGTTCCGCGGGCAGAGCCGCGACATCGGCACCAAGTACGTGTTCGGCGGGCAGGTGCTGGGCCAGGCGCTGGCCGCAGCGCAGGCCACGGTCGACAATGGCCGCCACGTGCACTCGCTGCACGCCTATTTCCTGCGCGCCGGCAACATCGACCACCCGATCGTCTACGACGTGGACCGCACCCGCGATGGCGGCAGCTTCTCGGTGCGACGGGTTACCGCGATCCAGCACGGCAAGGTGATCTTCTTCTGCGCGGCCTCTTTCCAGCAGGCCGAGACCGGCGCCGAGCACCAGCACAAGATGCCCGAGGTGCCGCAGCCGGAAGACATCGAACCGAACCGGCCGCTGCCGGCGGAAGTGCTCGAACGCCTGCCGATCAAGGTGCAGCGCTGGCTGTCGCGCGGTGGCCCGTTCGAGTTCCGCCACGTCTATCCGCGCGACGAACTGAACCCGCCCAAGCGTCCGCCCTACCACCAGGTCTGGCTGCGCCTGAGCGAGCCGGTCGGCGATGCCCCGGAGCTGCACCAGGCACTGCTGGCGTACGCGTCCGACTTCCACCTGCTGGGCACGGCGACCTTCCCGCACGGCATCAGCTACTACCACCCGCACGTGCAGATGGCCTCGCTCGACCATGCGATCTGGTTCCACCGCCCATTCCGCGCCGACGACTGGCTGCTGTACTCGCTGGACAGCCCCAGCGCGCAGGATTCACGCGGGCTGGCCCGTGGCCAGTTCTTTACCCGCAACGGCGTACTGGTGGCCAGCACCGCGCAGGAAGGCCTGATCCGCGTCGTTCCGGACCAGGCCGCGGCCGCCGCCGTGCCGGCCAAGGAGTAAACCGATGCGCCAGATCTTCAGCAGCCAGCGCGTGGAAACCGTCGAAGGCGTGGCCGAGCTCCTGCGCGGGCATGGCATCGAGGTCAAGGTGACCAACGGGCGCTCCTACAAGACCCGTCGCCGCGGCCAGTTCAGCTATACCGACCTGGGCAACGCCAACGCCTATCCGGCGGTATGGATCGTGCGTGCCGACGACCAGCCGCGCGCGCGCGAAATCCTGCGCGAGGCGCGCCTGCTCGACACTACCCGCCGCGACCACCCCACCGCCGAATTCGCCTTCCGCGACACGGCGGAACCGGGCAGCGGCGGCCGCAGCTGGGCCTGGCGCATCCGCATCGCCCTGCTGGTGGTGATTGCTGGCGTGGCGTTGGTCATCGGCCTGCGCCATCGTGGTGCCCCGGCACCGGTCGCGCCGGCCCCTGCCCCGCAGGCCCAGCCGCAGCAGGCACAGCCGGCACCGCAGGCCGCGCCGGCAGAGGAAGAAGTGCGGGTCCGCATCCAGCCCTCCAAGTAAGAGGCGGTAGCGCCGGGCCATGCCCGGCGAGCGCAGCGGCCTGTCAGCAGGGCCGCGACTTCACCGTAACCCGTCAGGATTGGCCCCCCCCTTGTTGTTCAAGGGGGCGCGCCAACGGCGCGGGGATGAGGTGGAATGCGCGGACCGAAGATGCATCAGCATCTGCGGTCACACTTCGCGCGCGGCTCCGTCATGGGACACAATCCCAGCAGGAGAGCTGCCGCCATGACGACGTTCGCCGCATCGATCGACCAGACCCTGGAACGCGAACTGCCCGCCGCCGCAAGCGGTTGCCAGCACGCCTACGGGCGCATCGTGCTGGCCTGCCAGAACACGGTCACCGCCATCGCGCTGGCCATCACCCGCGACCGCCAGGCCAGCGAGGACATCGCCCAGGAGGCCTTCGTCAAGGGCTGGCAGCAGCTGCACCAGCTGCGCAGTTCGACCAGCTTCCTGCCGTGGCTGCGGCAGATCACCCGCAACCTGGCCCGCGACTGGCTGCGCGCCCAGCGCGGGCGCCCGCTGACTGGCGAGGCGGCCGAGGTGGCGATGGGCATGGCCGCCGACCCCGCCCCGGGTGCTGCCGACCGCCTGCAGCGGGTGGAAGAGGAGATCGCCGCCGAGGAGATCATCTCTGCCCTGCCCGCAGACAGCCGCGAAGTGCTGCTGCTGTACTACCGCGAGGGCCAGCGCTCGCAACAGGTGGCCGACCTGCTCGGGCTCAGCGACGCTGCGGTGCGCAAGCGCCTGTCGCGCGCCCGCGCGCTGGTGCGCGACGGCCTGCTGCAGCGCTTCGGTGAGTTCGCGCGTAGCAGCGCGCCGAGCGCCGCCTTCGCCACCGCGGTGGTGTCGATGGTCCTGGTGGCCGCGCCCGGCACCGCCAGTGCCGCAATCCTGCTCGGCACCGGTGTCGGCATCGGTGGCAGCAAGCTCAGCCTCGGTGGCGCCAGTGCCGCCGGCGGTACCGCGATGGGCTCGCTGACCGCCGCACTGGGGCAACTGCACATGATGCCGGCTGAAAGCTGGGGAGCGGTCATCGGTGGCGTGGTCGGCGGCACGGTCGGCAGCTACTTCGGTGGACGCTTCCTGATGTCGTACACCCGCAGCGAGGCCGAGCGCGCCGACGTCCGCCGTTTCCTCTATCTCAACATCGGCACCTGCATGCTCTGGTGCCTGACGATCCTGATGGCAGTGCTGCTGCAGGCGCCGCTCTGGGCCGTCCTGCTGGTGCAGGTCGCGGGCCTGGCCGTAGTCAACTACCAGTGCCTGGTACCGCTGCAGCGGCTGATGGCGCCGATGATCGCGCGTGACTCGCTGCAGCGCGGGCTCACCGGAACCAACTGGAAGTACGAGGCCATGTACGGCCGCACCGGCATCATCGCCATGAACCTGATGGTCATCGCGCTTGTGCTGTATTCGCTGGTGCGGAGCGGCCGGCTGTAACGGACAACGCCGGCGATGCGCCGGCGTTGTCGTCAATCACTGCATTGAAACTCAGCGCTGCGGCTTCGGCGCGCTGCCATCACGCGGGCCACCGTGGCGCGGGCCGCCGTGCATCGGACCCTTGGCCGCGTCGAACTCGGCCTTGCTCAGCTGGCCGTCCTTGTTGGTGTCGGCGGCGGCAAACCAGGCATCACGATGCTGCTTCATGCGCAGCTCGCGGTCGGCCTTGTCCAGGTAGCCATCCTTGTTCAGATCAAGCTGGTCAAAACGCGCGGCCAGGCGCGGATCGGCCTTGGCTTCCTCGCGGCTGAGGCGGCCGTCCTTGTTGACGTCCAGCGTGGCCCAGCGCTCACCGCCATGGCCGCGGCGGCCATGCTGCCAGCGCGGCAGTTCGTCGCGCGAGAGCTTGCCGTCCTTGTTCTTGTCCAGCTCGTCGAATTTCGCAGCCAGGTGCGGGTTGGCGGCCGCCTCGCTGCGGTCGATCACGCCGTCACCGTTGGTGTCCAGCTTGGCCGGGCGCGGTGCCGGCGTGGCCGGGGTGTCGGCGGCCAGCGCGATTCCGGAAGCAGAGGTGCCCAGCAGCAGGGCCAGCAGCAGGGGGGTACGGATCATGAGGTCACTCCTGGGGATGGGAACAGCGTCGGGGTGATCACTTCACCCTCGGGGGACAACAACGCCCGGGCGCGACGTCGGTTGACGCTACTGCCGATTCCATTCATCCGGCGGACAGTCGCCGCCACTGCGACAACCTGGGGCTATGCTGTGCCCATGGCGATACATGGCGACAGAGACGACGAACTGCGACTTTTCCAGACCGGCGAGCACCCCTGCGGGTACTGGTCGGACCGGGTGGCACGCGACCTGGTGCTGGACCCGAACGACCGCCGCCTCGGTGCGCTCTATCCGCTGGCACTGAGCTGGGGCTTCCGCCGCAGCGGCGACCTGGTCTACCGGCCGCATTGCGCGCACTGCCAGGCCTGCGTGGCGGTGCGCATCCCGGTGGCGCGCTTCGCTCCGGACCGCAGCCAGCGCCGCTGCGCCGCCCGCAATGCCGACCTGGAGGTGCGGATCACCGCCGCCACCGCCCGCGACGACCTGTTCGCGCTGTATCACCGCTACCTCACCCACCGCCACGCCAATGGCGGCATGGACGACCACGGCCCGCACGAATTCGAGCAGTTCCTGATCGGCAACTGGTCGCACACCCGCTTCATGGAGATGCGCCTGCCCGGCCACGACGGCCAGCCCAGCCAGCTGCTGGGGGTGGCAGTGACCGACGTCACCGAGCATGGCCTGTCGGCGGTCTACACCTTCTTCGACCCGGACCACGCCGCACGCGGGCTGGGTACCTTCGCGATCCTGCAGCAGATCGAGTGGGCGCGCCGCGAGGGGCTGCCCCACGTGTACCTGGGCTACTGGATCCGCGGGCACCAGAAGATGGATTACAAGCGCCGCTTCCATCCGTTGGAAGCCTACGATGGCCGCCGCTGGCACGATTTCGACAATGATCTGGACGGGCGCTGACAAACCGCTGACACCGGGCCGGGTGCACAATACGGCCCATGAACATGACCCGCCGCCATCCCCTGATCCTCGCCCTGGCCCTGCTCTGCGGCGCCACCGCCCCCGCCTTCGCCACGTCCCCCGCGATGACCGAAAAGCCGTCCGCTGCGCTGCGCCTGGCGACCTACAACACGTCGCTGTACTCCGATGACGCCGGTGGCCTCATCAAGGAACTGGAAGGCGACAGCGAGCACGCACGCAAGATCGCCGCGGTGCTGCAGCAGGTGCGCCCGGATCTGGTGCTGCTGAACGAATTCGATTTCGACGACGCCCATCGCGCCGCCGACCTGTTCCAGAAGCGCTATCTGGAAGTCGCCCAGCCCGGTGGCGGCAACCCGCTGCATTTCGCCTATCGCTACCTGGCCCCGGTCAACACCGGCGTGCCCAGCGGCCTGGACCTGGACAACAACGGCGTGGTCGGCGGCGAAGGCCGCAGCCGTGGCAATGACGCGTGGGGCTACGGCCTGCACCCCGGCCAGTACGGCATGCTGGTGCTGTCGCGCTACCCGATCGACGAAGCCAAGGTGCGCAGCTTCCAGCTGCTGAAGTGGAGCGCGATGCCCGGCGCGATCCGTCCGGTCGATCCGCGCACCGGCAAGAGCTTCTACAACGACCACGTGTGGTCGCAGCTGCGCCTGTCCTCGAAGTCGCATTGGGACGTGCCGGTGAAGACCCCGGGCGGCGTGGTGCACGCGCTGGTCTCGCACCCGACCCCGCCGGTGTTCGACGGCCCGGAAAAGCGCAACGCCGCGCGCAACCACGACGAACTGCGCCTGTGGCAGGAATACCTGTCCAAGGGCGACAAGTCGTGGCTGTGCGACGACAAGGGCCAGTGCGGCGGCCTGGCCCAGGACGCGCGCTTCGTGATCCTTGGCGACCTCAACAATGACCCGGCCGATGGCGATGGCCGCCATGAAGCAATCGTCGAGCTGATCGAGAACGCCCGCGTGCTGCGCTACCCCACCCCGCGCAGCGTCGGCGGCGAGCAGACCAGCCTGGCCTATGCGGCCAAGGGCATCGAGCGCAAGGGCGCACCGTTCCACGCCACCGGCGACTTCGGTCCGAAGTCCGGCACGATGCGCCTGGACTACGTGCTGCCCTCGACCGGTTTCGAATACGTGGGCAGCGGCATCTTCTGGCCGGCCAATGAAAGCCCGGAAGCGAAGATCGCCGACGGCAGCGACCACCACCTGGTGTGGGTGGACGTGAAATAACCCGGTAGCGCCGGGCCATGCCCGGCGGCCTTTCAAAAAGGGGACGGAGGGGATTAAGCCGTTTGTGCCACAAACGACTTAATCCCCTCCGTCCCCTTTTTGCTTCGTCCCCTTTTTGCTTTACGGACGCAGTTCGACGCCGATGGCGTCGGCGGCATCACGCGCGATGGCGCGTGCTTCGTCGATGGTTTCCGCGCGCGCCAGGGTCACGCCCACGCGGCGGTGGCCGTGCACGCTCGGCTTGCCGAACAGGCGCACGGCGGTGTCAGGCACCTGCAGTGCGGCGGCGACGTTGTTGAAGTACGGCACGCCCTCGCCGTGGGCCAACAGCGCGCACGATGCCGACGGGCCGCTCTGGCGGATCAGCGGGATCGGCAGGCCGAGGATGGCGCGCGCATGCAGCGCGAACTCACTCAGTTCCTGCGATACCAGCGTCACCAGGCCGGTGTCGTGCGGGCGCGGCGACACTTCGCTGAACCATACTTCGTCGCCCTTCACGAACAGCTCGACGCCGAACAGGCCCCAGCCGCCAAGGTCGTCGGTGATCGCACGCGAAATCTCTTCGGCACGCGCCAGTGCCGCGCTCGACATCGGCTGCGGCTGCCAGCTTTCGCGGTAATCGCCATCCTTCTGCAGGTGGCCGATCGGCGCACAGAATGAGGTGCCGCCGGCATGGCGCACGGTCAACAGGGTGATCTCGTAGTCGAAATCGATGAAGCCTTCGACGATGCAGCGGCCGGCACCGGCACGGCCACCGGTCTGTGCGTACTCCCAGGCCGGAGCGATGTCCGCCTCGCTGCGCAGGGTGCTCTGGCCCTTGCCCGAGGACGACATCACCGGTTTGACCACGCACGGCAGGCCAATGGCGGCCACCGCAGCACGGTACTCGGCCTCGGTATCGACGAAGCGGTACGGCGAGGTCGGCAGGCCCAGGGTTTCGGCGGCGAGGCGGCGAATGCCTTCGCGGTCCATGGTCAGGCGTGCAGCACGCGCGGTCGGGATCACCCGCAGGCCCTGCTCCTGTTCCAGCTGGACCAGGGTCTCGGTGTGGATGGCCTCGATCTCCGGCACCACCAGGTGCGGCTGCTCCTCGGCGATCAGAGCGCGCAGCGCCATCGCATCGAGCATGTCGATCACGTGCGAGCGGTGCGCGACCTGCATGGCCGGCGCATCGGCGTAGCGATCGGCGGCGATCACCTCCACGCCCAGCCGCTGCAGCTCGATGGCCACCTCCTTGCCGAGTTCGCCCGAGCCCAGCAGCAGCACGCGGGTGGCGGAGGGGGACAACGGAGTTCCAAGCTTGGCCATGGCGGTTCCAGCAGCAATGTGAAGGCGGATGGGCATTCTAGCTGGCCGCGCCCTCTGGCCATGCCATCCGACGAACGGTAGCCTGAAAATGATATCACTTTGATATCTTCCGTTCGAACCCTCAAGGACGTACCGCCATGAAAGAGAAGTCGCTGTCTTCGCTCAACGGCCTCGGCACGCTGGCCGTCGCCCTGCTCGTCGCCCTCGCTGGCGCCGCCCTGTTCGTACTGGGTGTGGCCGCCAAGGCCAGCGTCGGCTCGCCCAACCTGCTGCTGATGCTGCTGGGGGCGTTGCTGGAAGTCCTGGGCGTGTTCACGCTGGCCGGCCTGTACACCATCCAGCCCAACCAGGCGGCGGTGCTGAGCCTGTTCGGCAAGTACGTGGGCACGGTGAAGGACAACGGCCTGCGCTGGAACAACCCTTTCTATGCCAAGCGCCGGGTCAGCCAGCGCGTGCGCAACTTCGAGAGCGGCAAGCTGAAGGTCAACGAGCTGGACGGCAGCCCGATCGAGATCGCCGCGGTGATTGTCTGGCAGGTGGTCGATGCCTCCGAGGCCGTCTACAACGTGGACGACTACGAGAGCTTCGTGCACATCCAGTCCGAATCGGCACTGCGGGCGATGGCCACCAGCTATCCCTACGACCAGCACGAGGATGGACAGCTGGCCCTGCGCAGCCACGCCAGCGAGATCTCCCAGCACCTGAAGAACGAGCTGGCCGAGCGCCTGGCCGATGCCGGTGTACAGGTGATCGACGCGCGCATCAGCCACCTGGCCTACGCCGCCGAAATCGCCCAGGCGATGCTGCAACGCCAGCAGGCCAACGCGGTGATCGCCGCGCGCACGCGTATTGTTGCTGGTGCGGTGGGCATGGTCGAGATGGCCTTGGCCGAACTGCAGAAGAACGGCGTGGTGCAGCTGGACGAGGAACGCAAGGCGCACATGGTCAGCAACCTGCTCACCGTGCTGTGCTCGGACCGCGGCACCCAGCCGATCGTCAATGCCGGCTCGCTGTATTGAGCCACACTCGCAACGGGGTGCCCCACCGCCCCGCCAGGAGCCCCCATGAGTGAGAAGAAAGCCTACCCGCTGCGCATCAATGCCGACGTCCTGGCTGCTGCGCAGCGCTGGGCTGATGACGAACTGCGCAGCCTCAACGCGCAGATCGAATACGTGCTGCGCGACGCCCTGCGCAAGGCGGGACGCCTGCCGAAACCCGCGCCATCGTCGGAGGACAAGGAATGAGCAAGCGTTGGAGCTACCAGACCATCGAGGTCAAGACGTCCATGATGGGCCTGCTCAAGGCCGAGGACATCCAGGCCGAACTCAGCCGCCAGGGCCAACTGGGCTGGGAACTGGTCAACATCATCATCCCGGCGCCGATGCGCCCGGCGATGCTGGTGTTCAAGAAGGAGGCCTGACGCATGGGCGGCAGCGACCCGAAGACGTTTGAAGTGGCCGAGAGCTCGCCGTTGCGCGTGCTCTGGATCGTGCTTCCGCTGCTGGCTGCCTTCGTGGCGTGCGTGTACGCACAGCTGTACAAGGCGCCGGCCAGTGCCCCTTGGATCGAAGTAGCGCTGTCGCCGCCCTGGTTCCGGATGGGTGGCAGTGCCGCCTGGAGTCTGCTGGTGATCGCGGTACTCGGCATCGGGTTGGGCGCAGCATTCTTCCGTCGCCGGGTGGAACTGGACGACAACGTGCTGGATGTGCGCTCGACGATGTACCGCCGCCGCGTCCCGGTGGCGCAGCTGCGGCTGGACCAGGCCGAGGTGGTCGACCTGCAGCGTGACCGCCGCTATGGCATCCGTGTCAAAACCAATGGCTATTCAGTGCCAGGCTTCTATTCCGGCCACTTCCGCCTGCACGGGGGCGGCAAGGGCTTCGCTCTGGTCACCGATCGTGCGCGTGTCCTCGCCCTGCCGGTCAGTGACGGCAGCACGCTGCTGCTCAGCGTGGACCGGCCGCAGGCGCTGCTCGATGCGCTGCACAAAGTGGCCGCGTCGGCGCCACGGCAGTAAGCTGCTGAGATGCAACGACGCGCCCCCCTGCTGATCAACACCGAGGCCATCGAGCTGTGGCCCGCGCACCTGCTGCGTGCACGCAGCAACCTGGATGCACGCCTGCTGTCGCAGGCACACTGGGTGCTGCGGCGCAAGCGCGATGGCCGCTACCTCGCGGCGGTACTGGCGCGCGGGGTTCATGCCATGGTGCCGCGCCTGGCACGCGAGCCAGGGGTGGAGGACGCATTGGCGCTGCTGGATGCAGCAGCGGCGCGTCCGTTCGGCGCCGTGCTGGAGGATCAGTGGTTGCCACTGGCAGGCCTGCAGCAGCGCCTGCAGCAGCTTGGCCTGGATGCACAGCGCTATGCCGGCGACAGCGGGCTGCCGCTCGAACCCGAACCCTGCCTGCTGCACTTCGCCGGCCGCGACCGCTTCGCCCGCCCGTTGTGGCTGCACTGTGCCGCCGCGCAGGGCTGGCGGCGGATGCGACTGCACGCGGCACAGGATGGAATTGCGCTGGACGCCATCTCCGGCTTCCGCAGCCATGCCTACCAGTTGGGCATCTTCGAGCGGAAGCTGGCGCGCGGCTTGAGCGTGGCAGAGATCCTGAAGGTCAATGCCGCCCCGGGTTTCAGCGAACACCACAGCGGCTACGCGCTGGACATCGGCACACCTGGCGATGCGCCGGCCGAAGAATCGTTCGAAGCCACCGACGCGTTCGCCTGGCTGCAGGTGCATGCCGGCGGGCATGGCTTCCATCTGAGTTACCCACGCGACAACCCGCACGGCATCGTCTACGAACCCTGGCACTGGTGCTGGAGACCGGCCAACGACTGAGCCCCTCGTGGCGAAAGCCTGTGGGCAATCAGTGCATGGCCGCAGGATGGAACAAGAGAGCAAAGACAAAAGCGGGTCGCTTCGCTCGAAGCCGAGCATGGCTCGGCTCTACAGAAGCTGACGGCGCAGCGGTGTCGTGCTTGGCCGATCTCCGCTGCCGTCACCGCCTCAACGCATTGATCGCCAGCAACACCCATCCGGCCATCATGCTGGTGCCACCGATCGGTGCCATCCGCGTCGGCCACTGCCACAGCGCACCACCCACCAGGCTGCCGGAAAACAACAGCACACCCAGCAGCAGCACGTACAGCGCAAGGTGCGCGATCGCTCCCTGCGCGCGCGGCCCCAGCGCCACCAGCACCGCACCGTGCGCGAACGCATACAGCGCCGCCATGTTCAGATGCTGCTGCGCCAGCGGATCAGCCACGCCATGCGATGCATAGGCGGACAGGCCGATCGAGGCGGCGGCCAGCAGTGCCCCCAGGCAGGCCAGCAGCGAAGGCTTACGTGCGCGACGTTCGAGATTGAACATGTGGGCTCCTTGCGCAGCGCCCTTGCCGGGCGCCAGATGAAAAAAAAACGCGCCGCAATGAGCGGCGCGTTTTCGTGTCCAGCACTACATGGGTCAGCCGAAGCTTACTTGACGGCCCAGTAGATGTCGTAGGTACCTTCCGGGGTGAACGACTTGTCGATGCCGTCCTTCCAGGTTTCGTACGGACGGTCGATCACTTCGTTGCCGGAGGTCACCGCCCAGGCACGCAGGCCGTTGCGGGCCACGTCAAGACCCGCCATGTGGCCGGTGTAGGCCGCATGCGCCGAACGGTGCGGAGCCACATGCACGTACTTGACCGGCGCGCCGCCGTCGATCTTGACGGTCAGCTCTTCAGCGGTGGCACCTTCAGCACCCTTCTTCTTCACCGGCTGGGCGATGTCGAAGGCGTACTTCTCCTGGCCGAAGTCGGTGGTGATGATGCGGAACGGACCGGCGGCTTCAAGGCCATTGGCCTCCATCACGCGCTTGATCCACTCCTGGTTGTCCTTGATGGACTTGGTGATCGTGTCCTGACCGCGGTCCACGTTACCGGCGTTGACGACCAGCAGGTCCTCAGCCGGCACATCGACGATGCCCAGATCGGTCAGCGGGGCTTCCGGCGTGCGGTAGTCGACGTTCGGGACGGTGGCCAGCATGTTGGCCATGCGCGACAGGCCCATCTTGATGTCGTCGCCGATCTGGCGGCTGACATACAGGCCGGCATAACGGCCGAACAGGTCGAAGCCGTACTTCACCGAGTAGTCCTGGGTGATCTTGACGTTACGGCCACCCTTGCCGGTCGGCTCCAGGGTGAAGGTGGTGATCTTGTCGTGACCCTTGGTGGCGTCATCGATGGCGATCGCAACACGCTTGTTCTCTTCGGCTTCGGTGATCTTCCAGGAACCGGTGCCCAGGTCCTTGGAGGTGAAGTCGAGGGTGGCACCGACGCCGGAGGCCGGGCCGGACAGCTTCAGTTCAACGGCGGGATCGCGCAGTACCAGCGGGTTCCAGTCCTTGAAGCGGCGCAGGCTGCTGACCGTGTCGTACACGATCGTCATCTTGCGGTTGGTCTCGATGCTTTCGGTGATGTGACGCTCGCCCGGCAGACATACGCCAATGATGACGAACAGGCCAGCCACGATCCCCAAGGCGATCAGGAACTCGATAATACGGGTCATTCAGAGAGTCTCCGGGGCCGATCCCACGGCCGGGTTGATTGAAGCGAAGCGCCAATCCTAGCAGGCTTCGCGGGCATTGTTTATCGGGATTGGCGCACCGGTTTCCGTGCCGGCTGCGTATTTGTATGGACAAAGAAATCGAAGGGTACCGCATACCGACGCCCCTGAAGTAGGGGGCAACCCCGCCGGAGGGCCATGAATGGACCTCAAGTCATTGTCCTGAAAAGAATTTCTTCACACCAGCTGCAGCTCGAACGCCTTCAATACGGCGCGGGTACGGTCGCGCACGCCCAGCTTGGAAAGGATGTTGGACACGTGGTTCTTGATGGTGCCTTCGGCCACCCCCAGCGAATTGGCAATCTCCTTGTTGGAGAAGCCGCTGGCCATGAGGCGCAGGATCTCGGTCTCGCGGTCGGTCAACGGGTCCGGACGGTCCAGGCTGACAAACTCGTTGCGCATGTGCTCCAGGCCGGACAGCAGCCGCTGGGTCACGGCCGGCTGCACCAGCGAACCGCCGTCGGCCACGGTGCGGATGGCACCGACCAGCTGTGCCAGGGTCACGTCCTTGAGCAGGTAACCCTTGGCGCCGGCCTTAAGCCCGGCCAGCACCAGCTGGTCATCGTCGAAAGTGGTGAGGATGATGGTCGGCGGCAGCAGGTCCTGACGCGACAGGACCTGCAGCGCCTCCAGCCCGGACATCACCGGCATGCGCATGTCCATCAGCACCACGTCCGGTCGCACCTGCGGTATCAGCTCCACCGCCTGGCGGCCGTCGCCGGCCTCGGCCACCACCTCGATGCCGTCGTCGAGCGCCAGCAGGGAGCGGATTCCCTGCCGCACCAGGGTTTGGTCGTCGACCAGGCAGACGCGAATCATCAACGCACTCCTTCAGGAACCTTGGTAAGGGCGGCCACCAGCACCGTTGCCGGTACCGTCGCCC
Organism: Stenotrophomonas sp. YJH_SMC_27; assembly: GCF_059369815.1. Lineage (NCBI taxonomy): Bacteria > Pseudomonadati > Pseudomonadota > Gammaproteobacteria > Lysobacterales > Lysobacteraceae > Stenotrophomonas > Stenotrophomonas sp. YJH_SMC_27. Next base: position 261,103 of record NZ_JCAFTA010000001.1, read on the forward strand.
GCAGCCGGAAGCCTTCACCGGGCCGGGTCTCGACCTGCAGCTGGCCGCCACATTGTTGCAGTCGCTCGCGCATGCCGCGCAAGCCATTGCCCACATTGACCGTATCCGCGCCGACGCCGTCGTCGCGGGCCTCCACCACCACCTGGTCGGGGGCTTCACGGTACACCTTGATCCACAGGTGGCGGGCACCGGCATGGCGCACCGCGTTGGTGATGATCTCCTGGGTACACCGCAGCAGCACGTGGGCCCGCTGCGGGTCCTCCACGTTCAGTGGATCCTCGATGTCCAGCTGGATGTCCAGCGAGGGCACGTTCTCGGTCAGCGGGCGCAGCGCCGCGGCCAGATCGATGGCACCGGTCTCGCGCAGCTGGCTGACCACCTCGCGCACGTTGCCCAGCAGCAGCTTGGCCAGGGCATGCGAGCGCTTCACGTGGTCCAGCGCCTGGCCTTCGGCCAGGTGGCCTGCCACTTCCAGGTTCAGGGTCAGCGCGGTCAGCTGATGCCCCAGAAGGTCATGCAGCTCCCGCGAAATACGGGTGCGCTCGTTGACGCGGGCGCTCTCGGCCAGGAGGGCACGGGTGGCGCGCAGCTCTGAATTGAGCCTGCGCTGTTCGTCGCGGGCCTCGGTCTGCTGTCTCGCAACAAGGCTGGTCACGAAGATGAACATGGAAAAGCCGCCATACAGCAACGACTGCATCACCGCTTCGAACAGCGGGAAGCGCAGCAGCAGGTAATAGACCGGCGCCACCGCCAGCTGGCTGACCAGCAGCCACAGCACGCACAGGCGTACCGAAAGCATCCACGGAATGACGCCGGCAGCCACCATCATCAGGATGCTGCCAAGGCCCGAGCCGCTGAGGAAACTGACGCCCAGCGCCGAGACCGTCAGCAGCAGCAGCAGGCCGCGGTCCAGCCAGCTGGTGTGGCTGCCGCTGTCGCTGCGCAGCAGGCGGGTCAGCCAATAGTACGCCGCGCCGAAGGACAGGTAGGCGACAAACAGCAGGATCGCCCAGCCGCCCATATCGCTGCGGCTGTGCAGGTTCTCGAACTGCGAATACGCCAATGGCAGGCCGACCATGACCCAGGTGAACAGGCCGGCCAGACGGAGAACGCGGGTATGGCTGAGGACTCCCAACATGCCAGCACTCTACGGGCCCGGCCTGCGTCGCGCACTCCCACGGAAGTCATGCATCCGCGCCCCCCTGTTCATGCCGCAGCCCACCCCGGGCATGCAATAATCGTGCGCAGGGTCCCCTGACGGACCAACCGCGTTACCCCACGGAGTCACAATGTCGATTGTCATCCGCGACGTGCGCGAGCACGAGCTCGATTCCGTCCTGGCTTTGAACAACAACGCTGGCCTGGCCATCCTTCCCCTGGATGCGGCCCGCCTGCGCCTGTTCTATGAAACCGCTGAGTATTTCCGCGTCGCCGAGCGCGACGGCAACCTTGCCGGCTTCCTGATCGGCTTCGGCAGCGACAGCCAGCACGACAGCAGCAACTTTGCCTGGTTCAAGCAGCAGCTGGACGCCCCGTTCTTCTATATCGACCGCATCGTGGTTGCCAGCCGCCGCCGTGGTGGTGGCGTCGGTCGCGCGTTCTATGCCGATGCGCAGAGCTTCGCCGAGCTGCGCTACCCGCAGATGACCTGCGAGGTCTTCCTCGACCATGGCGCCGATGCCGCCCTGCTCTTCCACGGCAGCTTCGGCTTCCGCGAGCTGGGCCAGAACACCATGCCGCAGGTCGATGTGCGCGCCAGCATGCTGGCCAAGGAACTGTGCAGCTACCCGTGGGTGAAGGAGACCTACGGCGGCAAGCTGCCGGATGTTGCATGGACACGTGCCCGGCAGCTGCCGGCGCAGGCACAGCGGCCGACGGGGACCTGAGCGTGGCGGTGAATTTCGATTACGAACAGGCCGGTGAACTGAAGATCGGCCAGGTGGGCATCGCCAACCTGCGCATCCGTACGCTTGACGTCGAACGCCTCGTGCAGGAAATGCGCGAACGCGTTACCCGGGCGCCGAAGCTGTTCGGCCGCGCCGCGGTGATCCTCGACTTCGGCGGCCTGAGCCAGGTACCGGACGTGGCCACGGCGCAAGCGCTGGTCGATGGCCTGCGCAGCGCCGGCGTGCTGCCGGTGGCGCTGGCCTATGGCACCAGCGCGGTCGACCTGCTCTCGCAGCAGCTCGGACTGCCGCTGCTGGCCAAGTTCCGCGCCCAGTACGAGCGAGCCGAGGCCGAGCCGCCCCCGCCCGCTCCGGAACCGCGCCGCGCAGCGCGCGCCGAACCGAAGCCGGCGCCGGCCGCGCCGACAGCCAGGGTTGCCGGCGCTGCGGCACCGCAGCCGGGCCGCATGCAGCTGGGCAACGTACGCTCGGGCCAGCAGCTGTACGCTGAAAACTGCGACCTCACCGTGATGGCTACCGTCGGCGCCGGCGCCGAAGTCATCGCCGACGGCAGCATCCATATCTACGGCACCCTGCGCGGCCGCGCGCTGGCAGGGGCCCAGGGCAACACCGCGGCACGCATCTTCTGCCGTGATTTCCATGCGGAACTGGTGGCCATTGCAGGCCACTACAAGGTACTGGACGATGTCCCGGACAACCTGCGCGGCAAGGCCGTGCAGGTATGGCTGGAACAGGACCAGGTCAAGATCGCTGCGCTGGACTGACGCAGCTCCAAACTAATGCAGAACCAGGAGAAGTCCTTTGGCTGAAATCATCGTAGTCACCTCCGGCAAGGGCGGCGTGGGCAAGACCACTTCCAGCGCGAGCCTGGCCTGTGGCCTGGCGAGGCGCGGCAAGAAGGTGGCGGTGATCGACTTCGACGTCGGCCTGCGCAACCTCGACCTGATCATGGGCTGCGAACGCCGCGTGGTGTACGACTTCGTCAACGTCGTGCACGGCGAAGCCACCCTCAAACAGGCCCTGATCAAGGACAAGCGCTTCGACAACCTGTACGTGCTGGCCGCCTCGCAGACCCGCGACAAGGACGCACTGACCCAGGAAGGCGTGGGCAAGGTTCTGAAGGACCTGGCCGCCGACGGCTTCGACTACATCATCTGCGACTCGCCGGCGGGTATCGAAAAGGGTGCCTTCCTGGCGATGTACTTCGCCGACCGCGCCGTGGTGGTGGTGAACCCGGAAGTGTCCTCCGTGCGCGACTCCGACCGCATCATCGGGCTGCTGGATTCGAAGACCCACAAGGCCGAATCCGGGCAGAACGTGCCCGCGTTCCTGCTGCTGACCCGCTATACCCCGCTGCGCGTGGAAACCGGCGAGATGCTCAGCATTGCCGACGTCGAGGAAGTGCTGGGGCTGAAGGCGATCGGCGTGATCCCCGAGTCGGGTGACGTGCTCAATGCCTCCAACAAGGGCGAGCCGGTCATCCTGGATGTCGAATCCGCAGCCGGCCAGGCCTATGAGGACGCTGTCGCGCGCATCCTTGGCGAGGAGCGGCCGATGCGCTTCACCACCGTGGAGAAGAAGGGCTTCTTCAGCAAGCTGTTCGGAGGGTAAGCATGGGCCTGTTCGATTTCCTCAAAGCGAAGAAGACCACCGCCGAAACCGCAAAGAACCGCCTGCAGATCATCATCGCGCAGGAACGCAGCCACCGCGGTGGCCCGGACTACCTGCCCCTGCTGCAGCGCGAGTTGCTGGAAGTGATCAAGAAGTACGTGAACATCGACGTCGATGCGGTGAAGGTCGACCTGGTGAAGGATGGCCAGCACGACGTGCTGGACATCTCCGTGGCGCTGCCTGAAGGCCCGGACAAACCCTGATCCCCCGCCCCGCCCGTGCCTGCATGGGCGGGGCTGCGTGACCTGCATGACCGATACGACAACCACCGTGGGCATCACCTGCGTGGGCGACATCGCCTTCGCCGACGCGCAGCGCCTGCTCGCCGCGCATGGCCTGCGGCTGCACCACGTGGCGCCCGGCGAACCGATTCCCGGCAGTTACTGGGGCGAGCCAGAGGCCGGCATCATCGCCAGCAACGTGTACGTGCGCGACGACACGCCCGTGCATTCGATGCTGCACGAAGCCTGCCACCTGATCGTGCTGCCGCCGGAGCGGCGTGCGCAGGTGCATACCGACGCCACCGACTCGGTGGCCGAGGAAGATGCCACCTGCTACCTGCAGATCGTGCTGGCCGGGCAGCTGCCGGGTGTTGGCAGCGCGCGGTTGATGGCCGACATGGACGCTTGGGGGTACACGTATCGGCTGGGGTCTACACAGGCATGGTTCGAACAGGACGCCGAAGACGCGAAGGCGTGGTTGATCGAACGCGGGTTGCCGGTGGCGTAACGCTCGGTAGTGCCGGCCGCTGGCCGGCAACCAGGTGATGCTTCACGGGTTCATGAGGTTGCCGGCCAGCGGCCGGCACCACCCCATCAGCCCTGCCCGGCCAGCGCGCGCAGGGTAATACCGACGATGTAGGCCAGGTAGGTGCCGGTGGCATAGCCCATCGTGCCCAGCAGCACGCCCACCGGCGCCAGCGCCGGATGGAACGCGGCGGCCACCACCGGCGCCGAGGCCGGGCCACCGATGTTCGACTGCGAACCGATGGCGAAATAGAAGAACGGCACCTTCAGCAGCTTGCCCAGGCACCACAGCAGCACGATGTGCACGGCGATCCAGATCAGGCCGAGCAGGAACAGCCACGGGCGGTCCAGCAACGCCAGCAGATCCATCTGCATGCCGATGCAGGCGATCAGGAAGTACAGCAGCAACGAACCCAGACGCGAGGCACCCGCGCCTTCCAGGTTGCGTGCGCGGGTGAAACTCAGGCTCAGGCCCAGCGTGGTCGACAGCACCACCACCCACACGAACGGTGCGTCCAGGCTGAACTGCGCGGCCCAGCTGACATTTGCCTTGAACCACGCCGCCAAGGGCGCACCGATCGCGTGTGCCAGTCCGACGCCACCGAAGGCCACGGCCACGATCAGCATCAGATCGGTGAGGCTGGGAATGCGCTCATGCTCGGCCTGGAAGCGCGCGATGCGCTCCTTCAGTTCATCGATGGCCGAGGTATCGGCGCCACTGCGTGCATCGATCTTCGCCGCACGACCGGCGAGGAAGATCAGCGCCGCCATCCACACATAACCGACACCCACGTCGACCACGGCGAACTGGCCGAAGGTGGTCGCGTTGACGTCGAACACTTCGCGCATCGCCAGCATGTTGGCGCCACCACCGATCCAGCTGCCGGCCAACGCAGCCATGCCGGCCCAGGTGTCACCGGCCACGGTTTCCGGATGCACGGCGCGCATCAGCAGGAAGGCCACGACCGCCCCGAGCATGATGCTGGCCGATGCCCCCAGGTACATCAGCACCAGCTTCGGGCCCAGCCGCAGGATGCCCTTGATGTCCACCGCCAGGGTCAGCAGGATCAGCGCCGCCGGCAGCAGGATGTCGCGTGCGATCGGGTTGTAGAGCCGGGTGCTCTGCCCGTCGATCAGGCCGACGGTGTTGTAGATGCCGGGAATCAGGTAGCACAGCAGCAGCGCCGGCACGAAGGTGTAGAAGCGTTTCCACAGGCCCTGCTCGCGCGAGGCGGTCCAGAAAACGGCGCCGAGCGTGGCGGCGATCAAACCGAAGACGACGATGTCGTTCTGGATCAGGGCAGTCGAAGGCATGCAGGCGCTCTGGTAGAGCCGGCCGCTGGCCGGCTGCTGTTGGCGGCAGATAAGGTGTGCCGACCAACGGTCGGCACCCACCGGTAAAGCAGATGGTGAAACAGAAGCGCCGCCCCGGAGAGCGGCGCCGCAACCATCAGTTGCCGATGTGCTGCTTCAGCCAGGCATTGACGGTGTCATGCCACAGGATGCTGTTGTTCGGCTTGAGCACCCAGTGGTTTTCATCCGGGAAGTACAGGAATTTCGATTCGATGCCCTGGCGCTGGGCGGCGGTGAACGCGGCCAGGCCCTGCTCGACCGGGATGCGGAAGTCCTGCTGGCCGTGGATGACCAGGATCGGCTTCTTCCAGTCCGCCACGTGGTTGACCGGGTTGAACTTCTCGTAGTTCGCGGCCTTCTGGTACGGCGTGCCGCCCTGCTCCCACTCGGTGAACCACAGTTCTTCGGTGGCGTAGCCCATCATGCGCTGGTCGAACACGCCGTCGTGGTTGACCAGGCACTTGAACGGGCTGTTCCAGTTGCCGGCGATCCAGTTGACCATGAAGCCGCCGTAGCTGGCGCCCAGCGCACAGGCCTTGTCACCGTTGAGGAAGGAATACTTCTTCAGCGCCGCATCCCAGCCCTTCTGCAGGTCTTCCAGCGGGCGGTCGCCCCAGTGCTGGCTGATCGCATCGGTGAACGCCTGGCCGTAGCCGGTGGAGCCGTGGAAGTCGATCATCACCACCGCGTAGCCCTGGCCCGCATAGGTCTGCGGATTCCAGCGGTAGCTCCAGCCATTGCCGAAGCTGCCCTGCGGGCCGCCATGGATCAGGAACGCCACCGGGTAGGACTTGCCTTCCTGATAGTTGTGCGGCTTGACCACGTAGCCATGCACGGTGTCGTTGTTCCAGCCCTTGAACTCGAACTGTTCGTAGTCGCCGAAGGACACGTCCTTGAGTACGTCGCCAGCAGCCGGGGTCAGCGCGCGCAGTTCGCCGATCGGCTGGCCTGCGGCCGGCAGCAGTCCGACCAGCACCTGGTCGTTGCTCTTCAGGCTGTTGCGGGTGATCGCCACGCTGTTGCCGGCCACATCGACCGAGGTCACGCTGCCGTCGCCAACCAGCTTGGTGGCCTTGCCGCTGGCCACGTCGATCTGGAACAGCGGATGCTCGCCGAGGTCGTCGGCGGTGGTGTAGATGCTGGCGCCGTCGGCGGACAGGGTGATGCCGCCCGCCGAACGGTCCCACTGCGGCGCGATCTCGCGGGTCTTGCCGCTGGCCAGGTCCATCGCCATCAGGCCGAAGCGGTCGGCCTCGAAGCCCGGGCGCTTCATCGCACGATAGAACAGCGTCTTGCCGTCGGCGCTGAACACCGGGCCGGCATCCCAGGCCGGGTTGGAGGCGGTCAGGTTGACCGGCGCCTGCTTGCCCGCGGCGTCGAAGCGGTACAGATCGAAGTTGGTCGACCACGGTTCCTGCTTGCCGGCCACACGGATGCTGGCCACTACGTTGGCGCCATCCGGCGACCACGCGAAGTCATCATTGCCGCCGAACGGCTTGGACGGCGCATCACCATCGATGGTCGCGCTCAGTGCCGAGGCGCCCTTGACTGCACCGGCTTTGGCCGCAGGCAGCGGAGCGACGAACAGGGTGTTGCGGCGGCCGTCGTTCCAGGTGTCCCAGTGGCGCACGAACAGCGAATCCCATACCTGGCCGCTGGCCTTGGCGTCCTTCTTTTCCTTCAGCTTCTTCTCGGTGCAGGCCAGGTCCGAGGCGCAGGCCTGGAACACGCCGGCGCTGAACAACACGCGGTCGTCCTGCGGCGACACGTGGTAGCTGTCCACGTCGACCGGGAAGTCGGTCAGCTGGCGCGGAGTACCGCCGTTGATAGGCTGCGCGTACAGCTGCTGGCTGCCGTTTTTGGCGCTCAGGAAATACACCGTCTGGCCATCGGCCGACAGCGAGGCGGAATTGACGTTCCAGCCGGCCGGGGTGATCTGCTTCGGCGGCGCTGCGTCGCGGGTGCGCAGGTTGCGCGCGAACAGCGCGGTGGAGGCCTTCAGGTTGGCGTCCACGCTGCGCTTGGCGAACACCACGGTGCCACCGTCTGCGGTCAGCACCGGCGCGGAAACGCGGTCCATCGCCACCATGTCGCGGACTTCCAGGCCACGGGCAGCGGCAACACTGGGCAGGGCGGCCAGCAGGCTCAGTGGCAGCAGGGCATGACGCAGTTTCATCGGGGTCTCCGCAGGACGGCAAAAAACCGATGGTAGGCCCGCATGGCCGGGGCTGCCAAGGCCATCGGTCATGGCTGCAGGCGGGCAATCGCCATAAACAGCAAACCCCGCCGAAGCGGGGTTTGCGGTACTGCCGGCCGCTGGCCGGCAACCAGGGGTATCACGGGATTCCGGGATTGCCGGCCAGCGGTCGGCACTACCCGTCCCTTACGCCTTGGCGTACTTGCCGGTGCGGTAGATCAGCCAGCCGACCAGGAACAGCACGGCCAGGCCGATCCACTGTGCGCCCGGCAGGTGGAACGGCACTGCCAGCACATCGGCGCGGCTGCTGACCACGATCGGAATCGCGATGGCGATGCCCATCAGTGCCTCACCGGTGATCAGGCCGGCGGCAAACAGCACGCCCGGCTTGTGCACGCGGTCGCGGCCTTCTTCGTCATCGGCGCGCACCCTGTGGAAGCGCTCGACCAGATGGGCGATCAGGCCGCCGAGGAAGATCGGCACCATCAGTTCCAGCGGCAGGTAGATGCCGATGGCGGCGGCCAGCACCGGCACGCGGAAGCGCGCGTTGCGGGACTTCAGCCAGCTGTCGAAGGCGATGATGGCAGCGCCGACCACAGCACCGATGCCGATGAAGGTCCACGGCAGTTCACCACCGAACAGGCCCTTGGCCACCGAGGCCATCAGGTTGGCCTGCGGCGCAGCCAGCGCGTTCGGGTGCAGCTCGGACTTCACGCCGATGCCGTAGGCAGTGGCCAGCAGGTTCAGTACCGGGGCCATGATCAGCGCGCACGAGAACGCACCGATGCCCAGCATCAGCTGCTGCTTCCACGGGGTGGCACCGACGATGTAACCGGCCTTGAGGTCCTGCAGGTTGTCACCACCGACCGCAGCGGCACAGCACACCACCGCACCGATCATGATCGCGGCCACCGCGCCCAGCGGCGCCCCGCCGGCACCGACCGGCTTGAGGCCGTCAGCGCCCAGCAGCACGACCAGCACGGCCGAGGCGAACAGGATGGTGGAGATGGTGATGCCCGAGACCGGGTTGTTGGACGAACCGATCAGGCCGGCCAGGTAGGCCGAGACCGACACGAACAGGAAGCCGGCGACGATCATGATGAGGGTCATCGGGATCGACACGTGCCACTGGCCGACGATGGCCTGGTACAGGGCCAGCAGCGGCAGCACGAACGCCACCAGGGCAACCAGCATCCACTTCATCGGCAGGTCGCGCTCGGTATGCGCCAGCACCGGGCCACCGCTCTTGCGGGCGGCGGCAAAGCCGCTCTTGACGCCGTTGAGCAGCGACTTGCGCAGCGAGATCAGGGTCCAGATGCCACCGATCAGCATCGCGCCGACACCCAGGTAGCGCATCTTCGCGCCCCAGATGGCGAACGCCGCCTCGGTGGACGAAGCCGCGGCAACCGACGCGGCCAGCGCCGGATCGGTGTTCATGAAGAACGCCTGGTAGATCGGGATGGCGATGTGCCAGGTCAGGATCGAACCGGACACCACCACGATGCCGACGTTGAGGCCGACGATGTAGCCCACGCCCAGCAACGCCGGTGACAGGTTGGTACCGATGAAGGCGGTGACCTTGGAGCTGCCGACATAGGCCGAGGTGGCCCAGGCATCTGGAATCAGGCGCATCCCGCTTTCCGCGGCCAGCTTGACGAAGGCGCCGATCACCGCCGACAGGCCGAGGATCTTCAGGCCCGGGCCCGGGTTCTCGCCGGCCTTGAGCACTTCGGCCGCCGCCTTGCCTTCCGGGAACGGCAGCGGATCTTCGACGATCATCGAACGGCGCAGCGGCACCGAGAACAGCACGCCCAGCAGGCCGCCGAGGCCGGCGATGCCCAGCACCCACCAGTACTTGAAGTCCGGCCAGTAGCCCATGATCACCAGCGCGGGGATGGTGAAGATCACGCCGGCGGCGATCGACGAACCGGCCGAAGCGCCGGTCTGCACGATGTTGTTTTCAAGGATGGAGCCACCGCCCAGCAGGCGCAGCACGCCCATGGAAATCACCGCGGCGGGAATGGCGGTGGCGATGGTCAGGCCTGCGAACAGGCCGAGGTAGGCGTTTGCGGCCGACAGCACCACCGCCAGCACGATGGCCAGGGCCACTGCGCGGAAGGTGAGCTGCTTGGGCGCAGCGTCGTGGTTCATGGAAGCCCCTGCTGGCAAAAAATCCCTGCCACGCTAGCGTTCAGGGGGCGGCAAGTCCAGTGCGGTTGGTACCGGCTGGCAAGCCCTCGCCCAGCGCTGCGCCCTAGCAGGCCCCTGGCCCCTTCAGATGTGTCGTGTTTGACCAAGTTGTGCACAGGGCACCGGTGCGTCGGAGCGGGGGGGCCCTTGACCCCAATCCCCCGACGCCCCCGGCCCATCGGGCGATGCGCGCCAGGCGGGGGGGTTTGCGATTCAGCACCTGCTTGAGTCGATTCCCGGAATCCAACACCGTGCACTGCCACCAACACAACGTCGGCAAGGAGACCGCATGGCAGACGCACCATTGATCACGATGATGCGTGCCCTCCTCGTTGCAGCGGGCGCGATGCTGTGCCTGCTGCTGGGTATAGGCAACGTCAACGCCTACAGCGGGTTCGGCACCGCGGTGATCGAGGATCGGGAAGGAATACCTTGTTTCGGCCTGCCGCCGCGGGCACTGGAATGGGTCCGATCGCCCCGTATCCTGCAAGCGGTGATCGTGTATCACCACGACACGGTGAAGGCATGGTCGTTCATGTACGACCTGACTCCCGTAGAGCCTTTGGCACCGGGCCAGTGCATCGTCTACGGCGATCTGCCAGCCTCGGCCACGCTGCGCACTTCTCCACAGCCATTGATTCCTGCAACCTTGTACGAGGTCTACCTCAACGCTCCCACCAATGGCCCAATCAGGGGCTACACGGCGAAGTTCTGCCTGAAAGCTGCGCCTGACGGATCGACTCGGGTGATCCCCATCAGGTACGACAAGCGGACGGGTTGGAGCGCAGCTGTCTGCCAACCCTGACGGGCTACGCAGCAGAACGTTATGTTATATCCTGTCACGCCGGTCGAACATCCCACGTGGCCTCTTCCCCCTCCCTCCGCCTTGCCTCCATCGACCAGCTGCGCGGCACCGTGATGCTGTTGATGTTGCTCGACCACGTGCGCGAGACCTTCTTCCTGCAGCACCAGGTAAGCGACCCGATGGACGCGGGGACGGTCTCCCCTGCGCTGTTCACCTGCCGTCTGCTGGCGCACCTGTGTGCGCCCGTGTTCGTCCTGTTGACCGGCCTGTCGGCCTGGCTGTACGGCCAGCGCCAGGCGGATCCGCGCCGGGCCACCGCAGCCTTCCTGCTCAAGCGCGGGCTGTTCCTGGTCGTGCTGGAACTGACCCTGGTGAACTTCGCCTGGACCTTCCAGCTGCCGCCGGACACGCTGTACCTGCAGGTGATCTGGGCCATCGGGCTGAGCATGATCGCGCTGGCCGGGCTGCTTTGGCTGCCACTCCCGGCCCTGCTGGTGCTGGCAATCGCGGTGGTGGCCGGGCACAACCTGTTCGACGGCTTACGGGTGCAAGGCAATGGCCTGCTGGCGGTGCTGTGGAAAGTGCTGCACCAGCGCGACTGGATCGAGGCCGGTGCGCTGCGCCTGCGCACGTCCTATCCGCTGCTGCCGTGGATCGGGGTGATCGCACTGGGCTACCTGATGGGGCCGTGGTTCGGTCGCGAGCGCGCGCCAGAGCAGCGCCAGCGCTGGCTGCTGTGGGCAGGCATCGGCGCGCTGGCCCTGTTCGCACTGCTGCGGTTCGCCAACCAGTACGGGGATGCACCGTGGCAGTACCAGACCACCACGCTGCGCACCTGGCTGAGCATCCTCAACATCACCAAGTACCCGCCGTCATTGCAGTTCCTGCTGCTGACCCTGGGCGTGGGCCTGCTGTTGCTGCGCCTATACGAATGGCCGCCCCTGGCGCTTGCGCTGCGCCCGCTGGCCGATATCGGCGCCGCGCCGATGTTCTTCTACCTGCTGCACCTGTATGTGCTGAAGGGGCTGTACCTGGCCGCGCTGGCGATCTGGGGACCGACGCACGGTGACCTGTACGCACTGGATTCGGTGACCGGCCTGCTGCTGGTGGCCTGTGCGCTGGCGGTGGTGCTGTACCCGCCGACGCGGGCCTTCGCGCGGTTCAAAGCGCGAAGGCGCGATCTGCCGTGGTTGCGATACCTGTGATCGCCCAGACCAGTCCGGCAATCCACGCATGGCGTGGATCCACTGAAAGCGGATCGGGCCACAGGCCTATAATTCCGCGATGAATTCCACCGCTATCGCTTCCGACGATTTCCTGGGCCACCCCAAGGGCGTCTACGTCTGCTTCTTCACTGAAATGTGGGAGCGCTTCTCCTTCTACGGCATGAAGGCGCTGCTGCTGCTGTACCTGACCAAATACCACCTGTTCGGCGACAAGGCCGGCCTGGACCTGCTCGGCGCCTACGGCGGCCTGGTGTACTGCATCCCGGTGTTCGGCGGCATGCTGGCCGACCGCTGGCTGGGCATGCGCCGGGCGGTGCTGTTCGGCGGCATCCTGCTGGTGCTCGGCCACCTCGGCATGGCCTTCGAGGGCCATGCAGCCTACCGGGTGAACGGCGAAGTGGTGCGCGACACCTCGGCACTGGCGGTGACCTACCTGTCGCTGGCGCTGATCATCATGGGCGTCGGCTTCCTCAAGCCGAACATCTCCACCATCGTCGGCAAGCTGTACGCCAAGGACGATCCGCGCCGCGATTCGGGCTTCTCGCTGTTCTACGCCGGCATCAACCTCGGTGCGCTGTTCTCATCGCTGGTGTGCGGCTTCCTTGGTGAGGCCTACGGCTGGAAGTATGGATTCGGTGCGGCCGGCGTCGGCATGCTGGCCGGCCTGGCAATGTTCCTGTGGGGCCAGAAATACCTGCAGGGCCACGCCGAACCGCCGCAGCCGGCAGCGCTGAAACAGAAGGTGCTGGGCCTGCCGCGCGAATGGCTGATCTACCTGTGCGCGATGCTCGGTGTGCTGCCGGTCGCCTGGCTGATGTGGGCCGCCGGCAATGGCGCGTTCGCGCTGGGCGGTGAAATCAGCCTGGCGCTGATGCTGATGCTGGTGGTGCTGGGCGGCGTGCTGGTCTGGTTCGCCTGGTTCACCGGTACGAAATGCACGCCGGTGCAGCGTCAGCAGATGATCGCGCTGATGGTGCTGATCTTCATGGCGCTGGTGTTCTTCACGATGTACGAGCAGTCCTACGGCTCGTGGGTGACCTTCACCGACCGCCTGCTGACCAAGGACATCGTGCCCTCGCTGGTGATCACCGGCGGCACGCCGCTGCCGTGGTCGATTCTCTCGCTGCTGCTGGCACCGCTCGGCTTCGTGGTCAGCGCGCGCCTGTCGGAACGGCGCCCGGGCTCGGCTGCGCCGCGCACGTTCTTCGCCGCCATCGTCGTGCTGATGCTGGTGCTGCTGGTGCGCGACTGCCTGGTGATCCCGCAGACCGCAGGCTCGCTGACCTACCTGGGTGGCCTGTTCCTGGTGCTGCTGGCGCCGGCCTTCGCCGCGCTATGGACCTGGATGGACCGCCGCGGCTGGGAGCCGGGCAAGCCGGTGAAATCGGCCTGGGGCCTGGTAATCGGCGCGCTGTCGTTCGTACCGCTGGCGCTGGCCGCGCAGCAGGTGGGCGCCACCGGTGAGATGGCCAGCGTGTGGTGGCTGGTGCTGGCCTACTTCCTGCTGGCCAGCGGCGAAATGTGCCTGTCGCCGGTCGGCCTGTCGGCGGTGACCCAGCTGGCCGTACCGCGGGTGATGAGCCTGATGATGGGCACCTGGTTCCTGGCCACCGCGTTTTCGGAAACGCTGGCCGCGCTGTTCGGCAAGCTGGCGGCGATCGAGGTGCCCGAAGGCGAAGCGCTGGACATGGTGGCCGCTGCCGGTGCCTATGCGCACCTGTTCTGGCTGCTGATGTGGATCGGCTTGGGCTGTGCGCTGGCCGCCTTCATTGCCGCGCCGCTGCTGAAGAAGATGATGCACGGGGTCAAGTAAGCCCGGTGCAGGCGAAATCCGGGGCGGCGGATCGATCATCCGCCGCTCCCGGCGTGCTCAGGGTGCGCTGCTCTTTTCCGCAGGCGCGGCCTGCGCGGCCACCTGTCCCCCCAGGCTGCGCGAGAGGAAGGCCAGCAACCTGCTGTAGTACGTGCGTTGGTTGGCAGGCGAATAGAAGCCATGCCCTTCGTTCCTGACGTACAGGGTTTCCACCGGCGAACCCGCCTTCTTCAATGCCGCTTCCATGCGTTCGCTGTGCACGATCGGCGCACGCTGGTCCTGGCCACCTGCGGCCAGGAATACCGGCACCCGTACCTGCGCAGCCAGATTCACCGGGGAACGCTCTGCCAGATCCTTGGGCGATCCCAGCCAGTTGCGCAGGTAGGCCAGGCCTGACTCATCACTCTGGATATCTCCGCGGGCGTACATCAACGGCAGATCGTAGATGCCGACGTAGCCGGCCACGCACTGGTAGAGGCCTGGTTCGCGCACCGCCCCCATCATCGCCGCATAGGCACCGTAACTGGCCCCGTAGATGCAGATGCGGTTCTTGTCGGCCACGCCCTGGTCGATCGCCCACCGCGTGGCATCGGTGACGTCATCCTGCATCGACAGCCCCCATTGCTTGCGCGCAGCCTGCATGTGGGCCCGGCCATAGCCGGAAGATCCGCGGAAATTCACCTGCAACACCGCATAGCCTGCCGCCGCCAGCATCTGTGCCTCGGTGTCGTAGGTGCCGTCGTCGGCAACGCCGATCGGGCCTCCGTGCGGCACCACTACCATCGGCAGCGCACCGGCCTCGTGGCCATGCGGGACGGTAAGGAAACCATGCAGCGGACGCCCGTCACGCGCCTTCAGGCTGATTGGACGCACCTGCGCGGCCAGCGCAGGGTCGATCCAGTCGCTGCGGCTGATCAGGTGCCGAGCACTCTTGGCCACCGTGTCATAGAGATAGAAATCGCCTGGGTTGCTGCCTGACCAGGTTTCCACCAGCACCGTCCTGCCATCGCGCGTGCTGGAGGTGATGTAGACCGCTCCGCCCAGGCCCGCTTCGAGGCTGCGGTAAAGGCGGGCTTCGTCCGAGGCATCATCGAAGAATGCCGTTCGCGGTGCACTGCCAAGGAACAGCGCCCCGACCGGTACGCGGCTGCCGGGGCGCCGGATGATGCGCGCAGGGTCGGCCGTCCCATCGCGCAGCACGGTGCGTCGCTCATTGCTGTGCGGATCCCAGCTCACAATGGCGTCAGGCCCGTCTGCCTGCTCGACCTGCAGGTACGCCAGGCGACCATCGGCCGAAAAGCCGAGCGGCAGCTCGATGCGCTTGCTCAGGGATTCATCGTTGAGCAGGATCCAGTCGCTGTTGCTGCCCGTGCGGTAATAGAGCTTCTGCGTGCCGTCGGTAACGACAGCGCGCGCGAACCGCACCTCGCCCTGCTCATCGGTCGTGAAGTCCGCATCGGGAATGGGAGCCCGTGCCACCGCATTGCGGCGACCGGTGATCACGTCCATGCGCTCGACCTGTGCATGCGAACTGCCGACCAGCGGGATTACCGTCACCAGTGCGTTGCGGTCGTCGTCCTTGAGTTCATCACTGAGGTACGCGGCCACCAGGCCCGCCGGCTTGACCTTGATGTTGGTACCCAGGCTCTGGTCGGCAACCCGGTAACCCACCAGCAGCTCGCCGCCCTTGCCATTGGCATTGATGCCGAACAATTCGCCAGTCGGCGTCGGCCGCTCCAGCACCCCGAACTTCTGTGCCATGCCGACCAGAAGCCGCTCGTTGCTGACCCAGTCGAAGGTGTGGGCGTGATCGTTGCGGGGCGGGCGGAAGCTGCCCACCATCTTCATGTCGGCAATGCGGTAGATCGCCAATGCGGTCCCGGCCTCCAGCGGAACCGTCGCGGCGATGTACTCGCCCCCCGGTGAAATCTTGATGTCGGTAAACGACTCCTGCCGCAGATAGCGATCCAGGTCCAGCGTCGCCGCCGATGCTCCGCCCACAACCGCTCCCAGCAGTACAGCAAGCACAATCCTGCGCATCCTTCCCCCATGGAAAACCGGACACCCTGTCCGGATGCACGATTCTAGGCACGTGACCGTTTGCCGCGCCACATCGGCAGAAAAAACGACGGCACCGTTGCCGGTGCCGTCGTTACCACTACCTTGGAGAGAGAGTCAGGACGTGGGTTCGGGGGGCATGCGCCGGGTCAGTGGACCCCGCGCACCGCCAACGTTAGGGCCAGGATGCTGAGGATCACGGCGATGGTGCCGTCAAGCACACGCCAGGTGCTGGGCTTGGTGAACAGCGGCGCCAGCAGGCGTGCGCCCAGTCCCTGCGCGGTCAGCCAAAGGCAGCTGGCGGTCACCACGCCGGCGGCGAAGGCCATGCGGGCGTTGCCGAAGTTCTCGGCGATCGAGCCGATCACCATCATGTCCAGCCAGAAGTGCGGGTTGATCAGCGAAAAGCCGACTGCGGCCATCAGCACCGCGCGGCGGCTGCCGTCATCGCTGTCAGCCTCACCCATGCCGCCGCCACCGGCGATCGCACGGCGTGCCGACTTCATCGCGTACCAGGCCAGGAATGCCACGCCGGTCCACAGCACGGCGCTGGTCAGCCACGGCAGCGCCGAGGTGAGCGTGCGCAGGCCGGCAACGCTGGCGAAAATGAAGATCGCATCGATGGCCGCACAGGTGGCAACCACCGGCACGATGTGCTTGCGCAGGATGCCTTGGCGCAGAATGAAGGCGCTCTGGGCGCCGACCACGGCGAACAGGCCGATGCCGGTAGCTGCACCAGAGAACCAGGCACCGAGGCCGGTGCTGGCGGAGATGACCGAGAACATGGGATTCACTGCCTTAACTTGCTTGGGGGGACGGTGCCTCGCGAAGGCGGACAGCACCGGAACGGGCGCCATTGTCGCGCCGCAACATGAAAAAGACGAGCTAAACTTCCTAAACCAACATTAGCGGAGCTTAATTCGATGCGTATCGATCATGCCCAGCTGCGCGCCTTGGCCGCGGTGATCCGCGAAGGCAGCTTCGACCGCGCCGCACAGTCGCTGAATGTCACGCCCTCGGCCATCTCGCAGCGGGTCAAGGCACTGGAGGACCGGATCGGCCGCCTGCTGGTCAAGCGCGGCACGCCTGCCACCGCCACCGCCGAGGGGCAGCTGCTCGTTCAGCTGGCCGAGCAGACCGCCCTGCTCGAACACGATGCGCTGCACCGGATGGGCCTGGCCGATGAGGATCTGCCCCAGGCCAGCATCCCGGTGGCGGTGAACCACGACAGCCTGGAAACCTGGTTTCCGCAGGCCGCCTACCAGTTCGCGCAGACCACCGGCACCACCCTGGACCTGCGTGTGGAAGACCAGGACCACACCGTGGAGCTGCTGCGCCAGGGCACGGTGCTGGGCGCAGTGACCACGCTGGACGAGCCGGTGCAGGGCTGCCAGATCCATGCGCTGGGCAGCATCCGCTACGCAGCGACGTGCACCCCCGAATTTCGCGAACGCCACTTCGCCAAGGGCGTGACCGCGCAGGCGCTGGCACAGGCACCGGTGCTGGTATTCAACCGCAAGGACGACATGCAGTCGCGCTTCGCCCGGCGCATGGCCGGCGACGACCTGCCCAGCACTGCACCGACCTGGTGGATTCCGTCCACGCGCGCCTTCGTGCAGGCCAACCTCGGCGGACTGGGCTGGACCATGAACCCGCTGCCACTGGTCAAGCGGCACCTGGACGCCGGCCGCCTGGTCTACGTGCGCCAGCGCGCGTGGGAAGACGTGCCGCTGTACTGGCAGCACTGGAAGGGCGACGTGCAGACCATGGCCCTGCTCACCCGCGCGGTACTGGATGCCTCCTCGGCGCTGATCCGGCGCAAGCGCTGAGTTGGCTTCTCAGGGGGTGTAGATCTTGGTTGACAGGCGCTTTCGGCTCACGGGGTCAAAATGCGAGACGATCGCGACACCAGATAGCGCACTTGCCAGCCGACAGGTGCACTTTTTTTACGTAGGCTGGAAGGCTTGTCATCTGTGAGTCAAACCGAATGGAACTTCCTGACGAAATCTATGAGCAGGTCACTGACCTCTCAGAGCAGGGAAACGTCCTCATGGATGCCGATGACCATGCTGGTGCGACTCGGTGCTGGCTGCAGGCTTTAGAAGCGTTGCCAGCTCCTGCCAAGGATTGGGAGGCCTACACTTGGCTCTGTGCTTCACTTGGAGACGCGAGCTTTCTTTCCGGTGACGTAGTGGCCGCCCTGAAGTACTTCATGGATGCATTGAATGGTCCGGACGGGCGTGCCAATCCCTTCATTCTGTATCGCGCTGGCCAATGCAACGAACTTCTGGGGCAGCGGGATCGGGCCCTTGAATACCTGCTCAGGGCGTATGCACTGGACGGCGAGGACATATTCGACGCTGACGATGAAGGCGGGAAGTATATTGCCCTGCTGCGACAGCAGGGCCTTACTTCGCCCTGATACCACCAAGCCGGCCAAGCGCTGAGAATACCGCGCCTGGTCGCCAGGACGTGGCCAGTCCTCAGCCATGGACGAATCAGGGCGAGAGCGACTTAATCCCCTCCGTCCCTTTTTTCTCCGCTCTTCTGTGCGTGACCGGGGTCCGTTCAGGGGCGCCCGGTTGTGCCAGCATCGCAGCACCCGACACGGAGCGCCGCGATGCAGACCGATCCGCTGTTCCTGCACATCCGGGTGGTGATGGGCATCATCCTCGGCCTGTCGATCACCACCGTGCTCAAGGGCCTGGCGCAGATCATCGAGCATCCGCAGCGCCGCGGCTGCTCGGCCCTGCACCTGGGCTGGGTGGCGTGGACGCTGATATCGCTGGTGACCTTCTGGTGGTGGGAGTTCCGCCTCATCGAGGTGCACCGCTGGACGTTTGAAACCTACCTGTTCGTGATTGTGTACTGCGCGACCTGGTTCCTGCTGTGCGCGCTGCTGTTTCCCGACGACCTGCGTGAATACGGCAGCTACGGGAACTATCTCATGCAGCGTCGGCGCTGGATCTTCAGCGTGGTGGCTGCACTGACCCTGCTCGACCTGGTCGATACCGCCATCAAGGGCAGCAGCCGCTGGAAGCTGCTGGGAGCCGCGTACCCGTTGCATGCCGTGTTGATGCTGGCGGTGGCGGTGCTCGGCTGGCGACTGCGCAGCCAACGCACACAGCTGCGCCTGGTGCTGGCAACGCTGGCTTACCAGATCGGCTACTTCGCCGTGGAGTACTTCACCGTCGGCAGTGACTGACCGGGGTGCAAGCACCTGCTGAAAGCCTTTCACTGCCACGCCGCCGGGCGACATCTGCATCAGCGGCACCGATCCCCCTATCCCCTGCTGCTGCGGGGCCTCCATCCAATCTCCATCAACCCTACACATCGATTCCATGCGCCATGCAGATACTGAGCGGCCGATCACCGCAAGGATGCCCTGCATGCCTGTATTCTTCCGCGACGCCCGCCCCGAAGATGCCGCCGCCTGCATCGACCTGCGCGGGCGCACCCGCGAGAACGCCTTCAGCGCGGCCCAGCTTGCGGAACGGGGCATCACGGTGGACAGCTGGGCGGCCGGCATCGCCCAGGGCGATTCGATCGGCCGCATCGCCTGGGACGGCGAGCGCATGGCCGGCTACTGCTTCGCCGACCGTGACAGCGGCGAGGTGCTGGTGCTGGCCCTGCTGCCGGACTACGAGGGCCGCGGCATTGGCCGCCAGCTGCTGCAGAACGTGGTCAGCCTGACCCGCGATGCCGGCCACCAGCGGCTGTTCCTGGCCTGCTCCGCCGACCCGCGTTCGCGCTCGCATGGCTTCTACCGCCGCCTGGGCTGGCGCCCGACCGGCGGGGTCGATGAGGCCGGCGACGAGATCCTTGAGCTGGTCTGATCCCACCGTTGCCGGGCGTCGCCTGCCGTCCATGTGACAGCGCCGCGAAACGTCGGATGCTGCGTTGCATCAAAAAAGGACCGGATCCGGTTAGAATCGCGGATGGATGCTGCAAGGCGTTGTTTCTTCACGCCCTTTCCCTGCCCCACGCGCATCCTGACCCCTTCCCCTCCGCCAACGATCCCGCCCCCATGAAGAAATTTGGCAAGGCTCTTCTCGCCCTGCTCGTGCTGCTGTTGCTGGCCGCCGCGCTGTTCCTGTACTGGCCGCTGACCCAGCGCTC
Source organism: Stenotrophomonas sp. YJH_SMC_27 (assembly GCF_059369815.1). NCBI lineage: Bacteria > Pseudomonadati > Pseudomonadota > Gammaproteobacteria > Lysobacterales > Lysobacteraceae > Stenotrophomonas > Stenotrophomonas sp. YJH_SMC_27. The sequence continues at coordinate 281,188 of NZ_JCAFTA010000001.1, forward strand.
GGTGCCCGCCGCCAGCAACGACAAGCCCGTCGATGTTGTGCTGGTCGGCGCCGGCATCATGAGCATCACCCTGGCCACCTACCTGCAGGAACTGCAGCCGGACTGGAACATCCAGGTCTACGAACGCCTCGATGGCGTCGCCAGTGAAAGCTCCGATGGCTGGAACAACGCCGGCACCGGCCATTCGGCCTTCGCCGAACTGAACTACACCCCGGAGCTGCCCGATGGCAGCATCGAGACCAAGCGCGCGGTCGGCATCGCCGAGTCGTTCGAAGTCTCGCGCCAGTTCTGGTCGCACCAGGTGAAGGAAGGCCGGCTGAACCAGCCCAGCGACTTCATCAACCCGACGCCGCACATGAGCTTCGTCTGGGGCGATGACAACATCGCCTACCTGCACAAGCGCCAGCAGGCCCTGGTCAAGAATCCGCTGTTCTACGGCATGCAGTACTCCGAGGATCCGGCGCAGATCAAACAGTGGGCCCCGCTGCTGATGGAAGGCCGTGACCCGAAGCAGAAGGTTGCCGCGACCTGGATGCCGCTGGGCACCGACGTCAATTTCGGCGTGATCACCCGCCAGCTGACCGCCGGCCTGCAGCGCAGCCCGAACTTCAGCCTGCACCTGAACCATGAAGTGACCGCGCTGCGGCAGAACGCCGACAAGAGCTGGAACGTGACGGTGAAGGATCTCAAGGCCGGCACCGAGACCACCACCCACGCCCGGTTCGTGTTTATCGGCGCCGGTGGCGCCGCGCTCAAGCTGCTGCAGATGTCCGGCATTCCGGAATCGAAGGACTATGCCGGCTTCCCGGTCGGTGGCCAGTTCCTCGCCTTCCAGGGCCAGGACGTGACCTCGCGCCATGGGGTGAAGGCCTACGGCATGGCCGAGACCGGTTCGCCGCCGATGTCGGTGCCGCACCTGGATGCACGCAAGCTGGACGGCAAGCCGGTGGTCCTGTTCGGGCCGTTCGCGCTGTACAGCACCAAGTTCCTCAAGCACGGCTCGTGGTGGGACCTGTATTCCTCGGTCACCCACAACAACGTCGGCCCGATGCTGGAAGTGGGCAAGGACAACCTGGACCTGGTGCAGTACCTGATGGGCCAGGCACGCCTGAACGATGCCGACCGCCAGGCCGAGCTGGTCAAGTACTTCCCCAGTGCCAAGCCGGGTGACTGGAAGCTGATCACCGCCGGCCAGCGCGTGCAGATCATCAAGCGCGATCCGCTGAAGGGCGCGGTGCTGCAGTTCGGTACCGAGATCGTGACCGACAAGGACCACACCATTGCGGCCCTGCTCGGCGCCTCGCCGGGTGCATCGACCTCGCCGCCGATCATGCTGGACCTGATGGCCAAGGCCTTCCCGGAGCAGATGAAGGCCGGCTGGGAAACCCGCCTGCGCGAGATCGTGCCGTCGTATGGGCGCAAGCTCAACGACAGCCCGGCGCTGGTCAACGAGATCCGTACGCTGACCAGCCAGACCCTGCACCTGCCGTATCTGGAGGTGCCGGTGAATGCGAACGCGGCATCGCCCGCTGCGGCCACGGTGCCTGCGCAGGCCAAGGAAAAGCGCAACGCCAATGAGGAACTGCAGGCGCTGTAAGCCCGCACGTTCCTTTCGATGCAGACGGACGGCCACCTTCGGGTGGCCGTTCGCTTTTGGGCGGCTCCCTGCTGTGGAGCCGAGCCCAAGCTCGGCTCCAGCAAAAAGCAGCCGAGCATGGGCTCGGCTCTACAGAAGGCGATGCCTGGTGCCGGAAAGCCGATGCACGATGACACGAATTGTAATGTTGTTAAGAATTATTTACATTTGCGCCCTGCACAGTGACCGCGCCCTCCCAGATGGACCTGATGTGCCCGAAGCCGCCGCCCCGGGTACTGGACGACTGTCGCCACCCTTCCCGCTTCCAAGCCTCGAGCCCACCATGTCCTTGACCCTGCGTAACCGCCTGCCCCGCCGCGCGCTGCTGCCGGCTGCCCTGCTTTCGTCGTTGACCCTGCTGGCGGCGCCCAGCGCGTTTGCTGCCGCCGACGGCTCAGCCGATGCCAAGACCCTGGACCGGGTCAGCGTGCGAGCCGAGCAGTCCGCTCCGCCGGCCAGCACCACGCGCCTGCCGATCACCCTGCAGGAAACCCCGCAGTCGGCCACTGCGATCAGCCTGCAGCGCCTGCAGGACGAATCGCTGTTCAGCATCAATGACGTGATGCGCAACGTGACCGGCGTCAGCGTGTCCTTCTATGACACGCAGCGCCCGCTGTACTACGCGCGCGGCTTCGCCATCACCGACTTCCAGGTCGACGGCATCCCCACTTACAGCGGGTCCACCAACCAGGAATACGACACCGCCTTCTACGACCGCATCGAAGTGATCCGCGGTGCCAACGGCCTGCTCAGTGGTGCGGGTGTGCCGTCGGCCACGGTCAATCTGCTGCGCAAGCGTCCGGGCAGGGAATTCGATGCCTCGTTCGCGGTCAGCACGGGCAGCTGGGACTATCGCCGCATGGAAGCGGACGTGACCGCGCCGCTGACCGATGACGGCCGCTTCCGCAGCCGCGTGGTCGCCGCCTATACCGATCGTGGCCTGTACTACGACCGCTACGACGAGAACAAGATGGCCGGCATGGCGGTGCTTGAAGGCGATGTCAGCGACAGCACCACGCTCACCCTCGGCTACCAGACCCAGGACAACAACCCGACCGGTTCGACCTGGGGCACCGTGCCGTTCTTCGACAGCCAGGGCAATTTCGCGCACCTGCCGCGCTCGACCAACCTGTCGCCGAAATGGAGCTACTGGAAGCGCGAGAGCAACACCGCCTTCGCCAACCTGGAACAGCGTTTCGGCGACAACTGGCTGTTGAAGATCAACACGGCCTACACCCGCGGCAACGTGCAGAACGTGCGCCTGTACGGCACCGGCAACCCGGACCCGGTGACCGGATCGGGCATCTACCTGCGTGCCGCCGCCGGTGATTCGAAAGACACCCGACGCAATGTCGATGCTTACCTGACCGGCAGCTTCCCGCTGTTCGGCCGCGACCACGACCTCACGGTCGGCGCCCAGTGGTCGGATCTGGAAGGGACCACGAACACCGTCGCGCTGAACTTCCCGGGCGACTGGGCCACCTGCGGGCGTGAGCGCTGCTACTACATCCCCAATGTGTACTCCTGGAACGGCGACATTTCCGAGGTGACCTACACCCGCACCGGCGCACGCCGTGTAGCGAAGACCACGCAGAGCGGCGTCTATCTGGCTACCCGCGTGCACCTGGCCGATCCGCTGTCGCTGATCGCCGGTGCACGCCTGAGCCGGTGGGAAACGCTCAGCCGCTCGTACAACGCTGCCGGCGCCTATACCGGCACCAGCGGTGCGTACAAGGTGAGCGATGAAGTCACTCCGTACGTGGGCCTGGTCTACGAGATCACCCCGAACGTGTCGGCCTATGCCAGCTACACCGAGATCTTCAATCCACAGAACTACAAGGACCGCAACGAGAACCTGCTGGCGCCGGTACAGGGCTCCAACCTGGAAGCGGGCATCAAGACGCAGTGGTTCGATGGCCGCCTGACCGCCAATGCGGCGGTGTTCGAGGCCAAGCAGGACAACTATGCGGTGCGCGACATGGGCGTGCCGGAGGGTTCGCTCAGCGATGGCACCTCGGCCTACATCGGCGTCAACGGCACCAAGGCGCGCGGCTGGGAGATGGACGTCAACGGCGAGATCCTGCCGGGCTGGACGGTCAATGCCGGCTACACCCACGTCAAGGTCACCCGCGCGGCCACTGACCTGCTGTACGCCAACCCGCCGAAGGATCTGTTGCAGCTCAACACCCAACTGCAGCTGCGCGGCGCGCTGGAACGCCTGAGCGTTGGCGGCGGCCTGCAGTGGCAGAGCAAGGTGCAGGGCTACAACATTGCCTACCCGCTGGGCGGCACGGTCACGGTGAACCAGCCGGCCTACATGCTGGTGAAGTTCAACGCCAACTACCGCATCAGCGACAACTGGACGGCGACGCTGAGCGTGCGCAACGCGCTGGACAAGAGCTACTGGGCGAACCTGGACTACAACAACTACGGCGAGCCGCGCTTCGTGTCGGCCAGCCTGCGCTGGAAGTTCTGAGCAACCCGCGAACCGGTGGGTGCCTGGTGGGTGCCGACCGTTGGTCGGCACGCCCTCTCCGCCACGACCCACCGTCGTGGCCTACCTGAATGGGCCCGCCTCCGCGCGGGCCTTTTTTGCTGCATTGCGGGTTGCACTCCGCTCCGTAATTATGTCGTAATTATTTCAACGCCAGTCGGAAGCCCGTCGATGAACCCGAGTTGGGATACGTTGGAGCGCAGCCGCCAGGCGCGCCTGGAGCGGGCCGCGCCGTGGGCGCGCGGCCACCAGGTCGCCGCCGGGGACGTGGGTGAACTGCTGCACGCGCTGCTGGAGCCCGGCGACAAGGTCTGCCTGGAAGGCAACAACCAGAAGCAGGCCGACTTCCTGGCACAGGTGCTGGCCGGCCTCGATCCGGCACGAGTGCACGACCTGCACATGGTGCAATCGGTGCTGTCACTGCCCTCGCATCTGGATGTGTTCGAGCGCGGCATCGCTTCCCGGCTCGACTTCTCCTTCTCCGGCCCCCAGTCGGTGCGGCTGGCCAACCTGGTCGCCGAGGGCCGCATCCAGATCGGTGCCATCCACACCTACCTGGAACTGTTCGGCCGCTACTTCATCGACCTGACCCCACGGGTGGCGCTGGTCACCGCGCAGGCCGCCGACCGCCACGGCAACCTCTACACTGGCCCGAACACCGAAGACACGCCGGTGATCGTCGAAGCCACTGCGTTCCGGGGCGGGATCGTCATCGCCCAGGTCAACGAGATCGTCGACAGCCTCCCCCGCGTCGATATTCCTGCGGACTGGGTCAACTTCGTGGTGCAGGCGCCGAAGCCGAACCATATCGAGCCGCTCTTCACCCGCGACCCGGCGCAGATTTCCGAGATCCAGGTGCTGATGGCAATGATGGCCATCAAGGGCATCTACGCCGCGTACGGCGTGAATCGTTTGAATCACGGCATCGGCTTCGATACCGCCGCCATCGAACTGCTGCTCCCCACCTATGCCGAATCGCTCGGGCTGAAGGGAAAGATCTGCCAGCACTGGGCACTGAACCCGCACCCGGCACTGATTCCGGCGATCGAATCGGGCTTCGTAAAGTCGGTGCATTCGTTCGGTTCGGAACTGGGCATGGAGAAATACATTGCCGCGCGCGGCGATGTGTTTTTCACCGGAGCCGACGGCTCGATGCGTTCCAACCGCGCGTTCTCGCAGACCGCAGGCCTGTATGCCTGCGACATGTTCATCGGTTCCACCCTGCAGATCGACCTGCAGGGCAACAGTTCCACTGCCACCCGCGACCGTATCGCCGGCTTCGGTGGCGCACCGAACATGGGCTCGGACGCACGTGGCCGCCGCCACGCCAGCGAGGCCTGGATCAAGGCCGGCCAGCAGGCCGCACGTCCGGGCGAGATGCCACGCGGGCGCAAGCTGGTGGTGCAGATGGTGGAAACCTTCCGCGAGCACATGGCCCCGGCCTTCGTCGAGCGCCTCGATGCCTGGGACCTGGCCGAGCGCGCACAGATGCCTTTGCCGCCGGTGATGATCTACGGCGATGACGTCAGCCATGTGCTGACCGAGGAAGGCATCGCCAACCTGCTGCTGTGCCGCACGCCGGAGGAACGCGAACAGGCGATCCGCGGCGTATCCGGCTACACCGCCGTCGGTCTTGGCCGCGACCGCGCGATGGTGGAGAACCTGCGCGACCGCGGCGTGATCCGTCGCCCGGACGACCTGGGTATTTCGCCCCGCGACGCCAGCCGCGATCTGCTGGCCGCACGCTCGGTGAAGGACCTGGTGCGCTGGTCCGGTGGCCTCTACGACCCGCCCAAGCGCTTCCGCAACTGGTAAGGACAGAGCATGGAAACCCTCGACTATCGATTCGACGGCCGCACCGCCGTGCAGTTCCCGCGCGATGCGGTGCTGGTGGGCGTGCTGGCGTCGGGCAACCTGGAAATCCTGCTGGAACCGGTGGCGCAGCAGGGCGCGATGACGGTGCGCGTCATCACCGCCGCGCAGGGCTTCGGCAGCATCTGGCAGGCGGTGATCAACGACTTCGCAAAGCGTCATCCGCTGCGCGATGTGCGCGTCTCGATCAACGACGCCGGTGCGACCCCGGCCGTGGTCAGCCTGCGCCTCGACCAGGCCGTCGAAACCCTGCTGGCCGGAGGCACGCCATGAGCCACGTACAGCGCCACAGCTACTACGAAGCCGATGCGCGCGAACGCATCGCCGGGCTGGTTGACGCCGGCTCGTTCCGCGAGTTCCTTGGCCCGGCGCGGCGGATGATGAGCCCGCACCTGGCCCAGCTGGACCAGCCGGCCGCGTTCGACGATGGCATCGTCGTCGGCGAGGCCACGCTGCGCGGCAAGCACGTACTGCTGGCCGCGCAGCAGGGGCAGTTCATGGGCGGTGGCGTGGGCGAAGTGCATGGCGCCAAGCTGACCGGACTGCTGCGCCGTGCGGCGCACACCCGCCCTGACGGCGTGCTGCTGCTGCTCGATACCGGCGGCGTGCGGCTTCACGAAGCCAATGCGGGCCTGATTGCGATCTCCGAAATCATGCGCGCCACCCTGGACGCGCGTGCAGCGGGCGTGCCGGTCATCGCGCTGATCGGCAGCGGCAACGGTGCGTTCGGCGGCATGGGCATCGTCGCCCGCTGCTGCACCACGGTGATCATGTCCGAGGAAGGCCGGCTGTCGTTGTCCGGACCGGAAGTGATCGAGACGGTACGCGGCGTCGAAGAGTTCGACTCGCGCGACCGTGCACTGGTCTGGCGCGTGACCGGCGGCAAGCACCGCTATCTGATCGACCAGGCACAGGTGCTGGTACCCGACGCCATCGAAGCCTTCGCGCAGGCCGCAAGCAATGCGCTGCAACCCGATGCCACCAGCACGGATACCGATGCTGCGCTGGCCGCGCTGCAGGAACGCCATGCGGCGTTGAAAGCCCGAATGCAGGCCTGGGGCGACTGCCGCGATGGGCTGGAAATCTGGGCCCGCCAAGGCATCGCCGAACCCGAACGACTGCCGTTGCTGGACACCGACGCCTTCCTTGCCGCCACCGCCGCCCGGAGGCTGCCATGAGCGCACCGCTGCAGTCTCTGCTCGATGCCTTGTTCCCGCGTGGCCATCGTATCGACATCCAGGATTCGGTGCTGACCGGTACCGCCACCACCGACGATGGCGAGGTGACCGTGATCGGCACCACCGATCGCATCGAGGTTGGCGTCGACCATGCATTGGCGCTGGCCGGGACCGTGCTTGCCAGCACCGCCGCACACCCGCAGCGGTCGATCGTGATGCTGGCGGACACTGCCGGCCAGCGCCTAGCGCGGCGCGATGAGCTGCTGGGCATCAACGGCTACTTCGCGCATCTCGCGCAGGCTCTCGATCTGGCCCGCCGCCGTGGCGCGCGTCTGGTCACCCTGGTCTACGGCGAATCGGTGAGCGGCGGATTCCTGTCCTTCGGCCTGATGGCCGACCACATCCATGCCCTGCCCGATGCACAGGTACGGGTGATGGACCTGCGCGCGATGGCCCGGGTAACCAAGCAACCGCTGGAGAAGCTGCAGGCACTCAGCCAGAGCTCGCCGGTGTTCGCGCCGGGCGTGGCCAACTACGTGGCGATGGGTGCGGTGGAATCGCTGTGGGATGGCGATCTTGCCCAGCACCTGCTGCGGGCCCTGCGCACACCCAGCGACGGCGATGCACGCGCGGCGCTGGCTGCACAGCGCGGCGGTCGTGCACTGGCGGCGGATGTTGCAGATGCGGTGGCCCGCAGCGATGCCTGATCAGCCCGCACGCCACATGCTGGTCTGGCTGTCGGCCCACGCCGACTGGCGGGCCGACGTGGCTGCGCAGGAACCGCGCCTGGCAGCGTGGTTCGCGCAGGGTCTGCCGGCCATGGTGGCGCGCCGCGCCGCGGATGACCCCGACCCGCGCCTGCGCTTGGGCGTGCCGCTGCCACCGGGCGAAGGCAAGCTGCGCCTTGCGCTGCGCGTGCCGCAGCAGGATGTGCAGCGCCTGCAATTGCCGCCCGCACTGGACGCGGTACTCACCCGGGGCGTGCCAACCGACTGGCAGCGGGCCCTGCACGCACTGGCGAGCGTTGCACCGGCACGCGTGTTCGGCGCCTTCGCCTGGCAGCACCTCAGCGGCCTGCCCTATGTGCACGCATGCTCGGACATCGACCTGCTGTGGCAGGTTGAGAGCCGTACGCAGGCCGATGCGCTTGCCGCACGCCTGAACGCCTGGGAGCACGCGCATGCCCGTCGGGTCGATGGTGAACTGTGCCTGCCTGATGGCGGCGCGGTGAACTGGCGCGAGTTTGCCGGTGACAGCCGCCAGGTGCTGGTGAAGCGCCTGGAGGGTGCTGCACTGGACGTCCGCGAGCGCCTGTTCGAGACTGCCGGAGCGGCGGCGTGAGCGCGGTCTTCCAGTCCCGGCTGCAGGATGCAAACGCGATCGACAGCGCGCGTCTGGGCCGCTTGGCCATCACCAGCCTGCATGCCGAACTGGCCTGCGCGCCCAAGCCAGGGCTGGTCACCCCCTTCGATACCGGCAGCCATGACGACATGGACGCCGGTACGTTCCTGCGCAGCCTGTTCGCGCTGCGCCACTTCTTCACCGCGATTGCCGACGCCGGTGCCGCTGACGCGCCGTTCGCCATCCTGCGCGCGCAAGGCATTGCTGCCGAGCACGCGATGCTGCGTGCCACTGCCGGCATCAATACCCATCGCGGTGCCATCTTCAGCCTGGGCCTGCTGGTGGCCGCTGCCGCACGCTGCCGTCGCCAGCAGGGCCACGCCGCGCCGGCCGCGCAGGTCTGTCTGGCCGTGCAGCACTGGGCTGATGCGTTCGCCACGGCACCGCTGGATGCCTCCAGCCCCGGCCAGCGCGCGCGCGTGCGCCACGGCGTACCGGGCGTGCGCGAACAGGCCGCCGCCGGTTACCCCGTGTTGCGCGACTTGGCCGTACCGACCCTGCGCCATGCCCTGCACAGTGGATTACCGCGTGATGCAGCGATGTGCCAGACCCTGATGCAGTTGGTCGCGCACGTGGACGATCTCAACCTGCTGCACCGTGGTGGCGCCGACGGCCTGGCCTGGGCGCAGCAGCAGGCGCGCCGCTTCATCGAGGCGGGCGGTGCCTTCGCGCCTGGCTGGCAGGCACACCTGCACGACATCGGCGAGGGCTTCGTCGCGCGCCGCCTGAGCCCGGGTGGCAGCGCCGACCTGCTGGCCTGCAGCTGGTTCCTGCTGCTGCAGGAGGGCGCATGAGCCTTGCCCTGCTCTGCCCCGGGCAAGGTGCGCAGCATGCGGCGATGTTCGACCGCGTGCGCGATCTGCAGGCCGCGCGCCACGTACTGGAGACCGCCAGCGCAGTGCTTGGACGCGATGTGTTCGCGGCGGCCGCTGACGAATCGCGCTTCGGCAATGCACTCGCGCAGCCCCTGCTGTGTGCAGCCAGCCTCGCGCACTGGCAGGGACTTCGCGAAGCAGTGCCAGCACCGGTGCTGGTGGCCGGCTACAGCATCGGTGAACTGGCGGCGCATGTGGTTGCTGGCAGCGTTGATGCGAGCACCTGCCTGAGCCTGGCCGCGCAGCGCGCGCGGCTGATGGATGCCGCCAGCCCTGCCGATGCAGGCATGCAGGCCGTGCTGGGGCTGGAGCGCCATACCCTGCAGCCGCTGTGTGATGCACACGGCGCACATGTGGCCATCGCCAACGGCCGCGATCACTTCATCGTCGGCGGCACGCAGACCGCTCTGCAGGCGCTGGCCGATGACGCTCGCGCGCAGGGTGCGGAGATCCGCCCGCTGCCGGTGCATGTGCCCGCGCATACGCCGCTGCTCCGCTCTGCTGTCGCACCGTTCGCCGCCGCACTCGATGCCTCGGCGCTGCAGGGCCCACGCCTGCCGCTGCTGGCCGGCATCGATGCGCGTCCGGTGCGGGATCGCGCAACGGCGGTCCACACGCTGTCGTTGCAACTGGCGCAGACCATCGAGTGGGCGCAGGTGATGCGCCAGGCCTTCGAGCGCGGCGCGCGGGTTTTCCTGCAGCTGGGCCCGGGCAACGCGCTGGCGCGCATGGTCGCACCGGCCTATCCGTGCTGCGAAGTGCGCGCGGTGGAAGAGTTCCAGAGCCTGGAAGGCGCCGCAGCGTGGGTCCGCAGTGCGCTGGAGCGGCTGCAGTAACGGGTTCGAGCAGTACGTATCACGCATCACGCAGTACGTCGCCTTACCCCGGGGATGGCGGGTCTCCATCCGCGCTGTACGTGAGTCACGTGTCTGGGAGGGCGCATGAGTCCACAAATCGCAACGATCATCGGTCTGGTGATCATGTTCATCGTCGCCACGGCGATGCCGATCAACATGGGCGCGGTCGCCTTCGCGTTGGCCTTCATCATCGGTGGGCTGTGGGTCGACATGGGCGGCAAGGAGGTCCTGGCCGGCTTTCCCGGCGATCTGTTCCTGACCCTGGTCGGCATCACCTACCTGTTCGCCATCGCGCAGAAGAACGGCACCATCGACCTGCTGGTGCACTGGGCTGTGAAAGCCGTGCGCGGCCATATCGTGGCCATTCCGTGGGTGATGTTCGTGATCACCGCGGTGCTCACCGCGTTCGGTGCGCTGGGCCCGGCGGCGGTCGCGATCATCGGCCCGGTCGCGCTGCGCTTTGCCAAGCAGTACAACATCAACCCGCTGATGATGGGCCTGCTGGTCATCCATGGCGCGCAGGCCGGCGGCTTCTCGCCCATCAGCGTGTACGGCAGCATCACCAACGGCGTGGTGCAGAAAGCCGGGCTGGACGTGACTGAAATGGCGGTGTTCCTGACCAGTCTCGGCTTCAACTTCATGATGGCCACGATCTGCTTCTTCGCCTTCGGCGGCATCGCCCTGCTGCGGCGTGGTTCGGGCACCGCGGCCGGAATGATCGGCAATGCTGAACTGGCAATGGCCGGTGGCCCGCAGGCATCCTCACGCCAGTTCGCCATCGAAGGCCACGGCGCGCTGGTAGCCGCTGGCGGGGGCACCCTGTCCAATGATCCCGCCGCTCTGGATGCGGTGAACCTGACCCGCGAGCGGCTGTTCACTCTGATCGGCCTGCTGGGCCTGGGTGTTGCTGCGCTGATCTACAACCTCAACGTCGGCCTGGTCTCGATCACCGTGGCGGTGGCGCTGGCGCTGCTGTCGCCGCAGAGCCAGAAGGGCGCGGTTGATGGCATCAGCTGGTCCACCGTGCTGCTGATCTGTGGCGTGGTGACCTACATCGGCGTGCTGGAACATGCCGGCGCGGTGGATTTCATCGGCAACGGCGTGTCCAACATCGGCATCCCGCTGCTCGGTGCGCTGCTGGTCTGCTACGTGGGTGGCATCGTCTCCGCGTTCGCCTCGTCGGCCGCAGTGCTGGGCGCGACCATTCCGCTGGCGGTGCCGTTCCTGATGCAGGGCCATCTCGGCGCGGCCGGCGTGATCTGCGCGCTGGCGGTGTCGTCCACCATCGTCGATGTCAGCCCGTTCTCGACCAATGGCGCGCTGGTCGTCGCCTCGGCCGCCAAGGAAGAACGGGAGACCCTGTTCCGCCGCTTCCTGGTCTACAGCGGTCTGGTGGTGGCGCTGGGGCCGCTGCTGGCGTGGTTGGTGTTCGTGGTGCCAGGCTGGATGTGACTGCGCAGGGGCGCCGGGGATTTCGGCGCCCTTCCCGCGGGACATGGCCGACGAGGTAGTGTCGACTGTCAGTCGACTGCTCTCCGTTCCGACGGCGAAAAACCCCGCGCTGCGCGCGAAAGTCGACTAACAGTCGACTCCACCCAGCTGCTCCACCGAGCCATTCCCCCTCGTCTTCCACCCGCATTGCAGGTCCCACGCATGGAGGCAGTACACTTTCCACCATGGCCATCGCCCCTGCTCCACGGTCCCCGAAGAAGCGCGCGCCTCTGTACGAAGAGGTGGCCGAACACGTGCGCGAGCGCATCTATGACTACCGGTTGCCGCCGGGCGGGTGGATCGACGAGCCCGCGCTGTGCGAAGAACTGGGCATCAGCCGTACGCCCCTGCGCGAGGCGCTGAAGCTGCTGGCCGCCGAAGGCCTGGTGCAGATCGATGCCGGTCGTGGCAGCCGGGTCACCCGGCTGACGCTGGAAGACCTCAACCAGCTGTTCCCGGTGATGGCCATGCTGGAAGGCCGTTGCGCACACGAGGCGGTCAGGCACATCGACGATGCCGGCGTGCAACAACTGGAGGCCCTGCATGCAGCGATGGAAGCGGCGGCGGCCGAGGGCAACATCGCCGAGTACTACCGCAACAACTACCTGATCCACGAAACCGTGCAGCATTACGCCGGCAACCCGTGGCTGATCCGCATCACCCACGACCTGCACCGCATCCTGAAGATGCATCGCGGCCGCCAGCTGCTGACCCCGGGGCGCACCGCGCAATCGCTGGCCGAACACCGCGAGCTGATGGAGTGCTTCCGCCGCCGCGATGCGCAGGCTGCCGAACGCACCATGGAGCGCCATCTGCTCAGCCAGGGCCAGGCATTGGCCGCCTATGTGGCAGCGGGCGGGCTGTTGAACGTGCCGGCGCCCTTGCCGACCGAAGGCGGCGGTTGAGCGGATGAGTTGCCGGCCAGCGGCCGGCACTACCAGGACGTGACCTTGGCCGGCGTCCCGGAACATCTCGTCAATCGCCACCACCGCAGCTGCCACCGTCACCGCTGCCACCGTCGCTGCTGCAGTCGAAGCTGCTGTGGCTGTGATGGCTGTAGCTGTCGCCGGAATGGCCGCCCGGATGATCGTAGCCACTGCCGGGACTGTTGTCGCCCCGGATCCCGGAGCCGTCGGCCGTGGCCACCGCCAGGCACACGATGGCCCCGACCAGGGGAAGCAGCCAGACCATCAGCAGCTGCACCGTCCGGCCGCCCGCCGACAGGCCATCACGCCTGACGATCACCACGGTGGCCACCACGTTCGGGCCCAGCACCAGCAGGATCAGCAGAAGGGCAACGATCAGCATTCGGCGACTCCATGCCTGGACTGGAGGCATTATGGCCTGCCACCCCGGCAATGGCCCTGGCTGTCATGAAGATGGGACAATGTGGGGGCGCGCCGGCCTGCCCCGTGGCCGCCGGCGCCCCTCGCACCACACGGAAGAAGAAGAACAACAACATGCTGAAAGTCATTTTCGATACCGACCCGGGCGTCGACGACGCCCTGGCCCTGCTGTACCTGCACAAGCACGCCCAGATCGACCTGATCGGTGTCACCACCACCTTCGGCAATGCCTCGGTGGAGTCGACCACGCACAATGCGCTGTACCTGAAGCAGGCCTGGGGCTTTGCCGCCCCGGTCGCGCGCGGCGCCGGTGGCCCGCTGCAGCCGGAAGCCACCCCGGAAGCGTGGCCGGTGCACATCCACGGCCACAACGGCCTGGGCAACCACCCGGTGCCGGCCAGCCTGGACGTGGCCGCCGATGCCCGCCCGGCCCATCAGCTGATCATCGATCTGGTCCGCGCCCATCCGGGCGAAGTGACCCTGGTCGCGGTCGGCCGCATGACCAACCTGGCCCTGGCCCTGCAGCAGGCCCCGGACATCGCCGGCCTGGTACGCGGCGTGGTGATCATGGGCGGCGCCTTCCACGTCAACGGCAACATCACCCCGGCCGCCGAGGCCAATATCTGGGGCGATGCCGAAGCCGCCGACGTGGTGTTCACCGCCAGCTGGCCAGTCACCGCGATCGGCCTGGACGTGACCACCCGCGTGGAAATGGACCGTGACGGCCTGGATAAGCTGGCCACCATCGGCGGTGCCGACGCCGAGCTGGTCCGTGCGCTGTCGCAGGATTACGTGGACTTCTACCTGCAGGCCGGCCACAAGGGCATGGTCGTGCATGACTGCTGCGCGTGCATCGCGCTGACCCGCCCGGAACTGTTCCAGTTCGAGCGCGCCAGCGTGCGCGTGGCCACCGACGGCGTCGCCCGCGGCATGACCATTCCCAAGCCGGAAGGCCTGGCATTCGGCCCCAGCGTGTGGGACGGCCACGTGGTGCAGTCGATCGCCATCGGTGTGGATGCGGCCGCGGTACTGGCCGACATCGAGCAGACCCTGAAGGTCTGACCGGCTAGCGTCTGGCCCTGCCCGGGACCGTCTCGGGCAGGGTCCACAGCACCGGCAGCACCAGCACCGCCACCAGCGCGATCATCGCGCCCGGCGCCGCCGCCCAGCCGCTGCGCTCCACCCACCATTGCGCCAGCCACGGCGTTGCGCCACCGAAGAATGCAGTGGCCATGGTTACCCCCAGTGCCAGCCCGCTGACCCTGCCTTCGCCGGGGAACTGCTCGGCCGTGGCCGGCGCCGCCACCGCGCTGATGCCACCGGCCACGCAGGCCAGCACTACCGCCGCCAGCGCGATGCCCAGCGCCGTCGCCTGCGCCATCCACGCGAACAGGGACAGCGGCAGCAGCGCTGCCAGCACGGTCAAACCCAACAGCATCGGCCGCCGTCCGAAGCGGTCGGACAACGCGCCGCACAGCGGCGTGATCGCAATGACCGCCACCGCCGCGATCGTCGACAACCACAGCGCATCGCCTTCATCATGCCCCCGTGCGTGCAGGAACGCCGGTACATAGGTGATGCCCACGTAGTAGGTGATCGAGCCCAAGGCGGAGATCGCAAAGGTGCGCGCCACCGCCAGCGGGTGGTGGCGCAGCACGTGCCGAAGTGGCGTGGCCGGGATGCTGCCCTCGCGCCGCTGGCGCTCGAACTCCGGCGACTCGTGCATGCCCGAACGCGCAACCAGGATCACCAGCGCGAGCGCAGCCCCAACGAAGAACGGAATCCGCCAGCCCCAGCTGTCCAGCTGCGGTGTGGGCAGCAGCGCGACGGTAAGTGCAGAGATCGCTACCGCCAGCAGGGCGCCCACTTCGCTGGCGGCCGAGGCCAGCGAGGTCACCAGGCCACGTCGTCGCGCCGGTGCGCTTTCCAGCAGGTACGCCACCACCCCGGTGTACTCACCGCCCACCGAAAACGCCATCACGCAGCGCAGGATCAGCAGCAGCACGCCAGCCATCGTACCGGCCGTGGCCGCTGTCGGCAGCAGTGCAGTGGCCAGCATCGCCGCTGCCATCAACGCCATCGAAGCCAGCAGCATCCAGCGCCGGCCCAGGCGGTCGCCCAGGTGGCCGAAGCACAGCGCGCCCAGCGGACGCATCAGGTAGGACACCGCGAAGCCAGCCAAGGTCACCAGCAACGCCTGCTCGCCACCGCCGAAGAACACCCGCGACAGCACCGTGGCGAAGTACAGGTACAGGGTGAAGTCGTACCACTCCACCACCGTGGACAGGCCCGCCACCCACATCGAGCGCTGCCGCGCCGCAGTCATTGCGTGTTCGCCTTCAACAGCCTCGGTCCCGGTTGGGCAGGTTCCGCGCAGCGTGGCATGGACGGGGTGAAATGCCGGTCATCGGCTGTCGACTGCGTGCATGCACTGGGTTTCATGACCGGTGAAGCGCTCACCGCCAGGGCCGAAGCAGAAGCATCCTTGCTGGAACACAAGGCCGGGCAACTCAGCCCGGCAGCTGCAGTTCCGCCCGCAGCCCTCCACCCTCGCGGTTGTGCAACCTCAGCGAACCACCCAGCGACTGCGCCAGCTGCCCCGCGATGGCCAGTCCCAGACCGGTCCCTCCGGTATCGCGGTTGCGCGAGCTCTCCAGCCGGTGGAACGGTGCCAGCACTGCCTGCAGCTGGTCCTCGGGAATGCCGGGGCCACGGTCGGAAATGCTGATCCACACCCTTCCGGCCGTATCGCGGACCGCCTCGATCTCGGCGGCGCCGGCGTAGCGCAATGCGTTGTCGACCAGATTGCCGACCACGCGGCGCAGCGGCTGCGGCCAGGTCTGCACGACCAGTCCAGCGGGCGCACCGCCAGTGACCGGCTTGCCCATGTCCTCGTAGTCGCCGACCACACTGGCGAGGAACGCGCCCAGGTCCATCGACACCGGCGCGCCAGCGGCAACGTGGCTGCTGCGCGCATAGGCCACGCCCTCACGCACCAGCTGCCCAAGGTGATCGAGGTCGGCCAGCAGGCGCTGCTGGGTGCTGTCTTCAGGCAGGGTCTCCACCCGAAGCTTCATGCGCGTGATGGGGGTCTGCAGGTCATGCGAGATCGCGGCCAGGATCTGCAGGCGTTCACTGACATGGCCACGAATGCGTGCCTGCAGGGCATTGAGTGCGGCTGCTGCGCCGCCTACTTCCGCAGGGCCATCTTCAGGCAGTGCAGGCCCGTCCTTGCCCGGCTGCAGATGCTCCACCGCATGCGACAACTGCTGCAGCGGGCGCATGGCCAGACGCACCGCCAGCCACGCGCACACCAGCAGCAGCGCCAGCTGCAGCAGCAGCACGGCGGGCAGCCAACGTGCCAGCGGCAGGCCCGACGGGGTGACTTCAATGGTCAAGGGTGTGCCGTCGTGCAGGCGCAGTTCCACCTCGAACCGCTCCGGCAGGCGAGCCACCTGGCGCGCCTGCAACGGATAGCGGTGCTGCAGGCTGTCGTCGATGATCGCCGTGACCTGGCGTGCACGATCGGTCTGCAGCCCTGGTCCGGCCGCGGCCGGGCGCAGCAGATAGCGGTAGGTGCGCCGCTCCAGCCGCGGCACCCAGGCCTCACGCTGCTCCGCAGGCAAATGTTCCAGCAGCGCGACGCTCACTGCCACATCCTCGTCGAGGTTGCGCAGCATCATGCTGCGGGTGGACTGGTAGCGTTCGAAGAACAGCAGGCCGAAGGACAGTGCGTGGGCCAGGGACAGTCCGCCCAGCAGCACCAGCAGCAGACGCGCCGACAGCGTGCGTGGCCAGCGTGGACGACGTGCGGCGGTGTTCATTCGTCCGGCCCCAGCAATTGCACCGGCAGGCTGAACACATACCCTTCGCTGCGCACGGTCTTGATGTAGGTCGGCTCGCGCGCGTCATCACCCAGGCGCTGGCGCACGCGGCTGACCAGCAGGTCGATCGAGCGATCAAACAGTTCGGCATCACGGCCCTGGGTGAGGCTGAGCAGCTGGTCGCGGCTGAGCACCCGATTGGCGTGATCGAGGAACACGCGCAACAGGCGGAACTCGGCGCCGCTGAGCGGATACGCGGTGCCCTGTGCATCCAGCAGGTGGCGGGCGGTGGTATCCAGGCGCCACTCGCCGAAGGCCAACTGGCGGCCGGCTTCGCTTACCTGCAGGTTCGGCGGCAGCATCTGCGTGCGACGGATCACCGCATTGATGCGTGCCAGCAGCTCGCGCGAAGAAAAGGGCTTGGTCACGTAGTCGTCGGCGCCCATTTCAAGGCCGATGATGCGGTCGGTCTCGTCGTCGCGCGCGGTCAGCAGCACCACCGGTACCGCCCGATGCTTGCCGGCGCGCAGGTTGCGGCACAGGCTCAGTCCGTCCTCGCCCGGCATCATCACGTCCAGCACCACCAGATCCACGGCATGGGTATCCATCAGCGCCCGCATGGCCCGGCCACCGTCGGCCTGGCTCACGCGCAGGCCGTTGCGCTGGAGGTAGTCGGCCAGCATCTGGCGGATCTCGCTGTCATCGTCGACGACCAGGATGTGCGGTACATGGTTCATTGCGTTCTCGATGAAGACGGAGGTCAGGGCCGCGCTGCGCGGCCATGGTAGCGCGGCTCAGGGGCTGGCCAGCAGGCGCTGGATCTCGCTTTCGGTACGTGCGTAGTCGCCCTCGCCGTAATGGCGGTAGACCACCTGCCCCTGCCGGTCGAGCAGGTACAGTGCGGGCCAGAAGCGGTTGCGCCAGGCGTTCCAGATCCGGTATTGGTTGTCCTGCACCACCGGCCAGGTGATGTCCAACCGTGCGATGGCCTTGCGCACGTTGCCGGGCAGCCCTTCATGGGCAAACTCCGGCGTATGCACGCCGATCACCCTCAGACCCTGCGGCGCGTAGCGTGCATGCCACCGGTGAACATACGGCGCCACGTTGAGGCAGTTGCTGCAGGTGTAGGTCCAGAACTCGACCAGCACCACCTGCCCCCGCAACTGCTTCAGTGTGAGCGGTGGGCTGTTGTGCCAGGGCCCGCCACCGTCGAGCCCGGCGGCGGGAACGGCCTGTGCCGGCTGCGCGTCGGCCTCCGGGCTGGGCCAGGCCATCAACAGCGCAGCCCCACCCAGCAGGCTCAGCAGCAACGGCAGCGCATACACACGCAGGGCGGCCATCGTTCAGCCCCCCTGCTCGGCCAGCGGCAATTCGGCCGGCTTCACTCCCGCCGCTTCCAGGATGCTGTCGGCCACCTGCGCCGGATGCGAAAGCAGCGACACATGGCTGCTGCCGATCGATTGCAGCTGTGCACCGATGCGCTTGGCGGTGGCGGCCTGCAGCTGCGGCGACAGCATGCGGTCATCGCGGCTGAGCACGTACCAGCTCGGCTTGCTGCGCCACGCCGCAACGTTCACTACTTCGCCCAGCGCGCTGGCCTTCAACGGGACCTGCGTGCTGTACAGCAGTGCGGCCGACTTCTTCATCACGTCCGGCGCGAAGTCCTGGGCGACGGCATCAGCCGGCAGCGTCAGGTAGCCATCCCTTTCCTGCAGTCGGGCCAGGCCCGGGCCAACCGG
The DNA here is from genome assembly GCF_059369815.1 of Stenotrophomonas sp. YJH_SMC_27. Lineage (NCBI taxonomy): Bacteria > Pseudomonadati > Pseudomonadota > Gammaproteobacteria > Lysobacterales > Lysobacteraceae > Stenotrophomonas > Stenotrophomonas sp. YJH_SMC_27. The sequence continues at coordinate 299,901 of NZ_JCAFTA010000001.1, forward strand.
GAAACCCTCGCCCTGTTGCGCCGAAGACTGCCCTGCGTCCGGCGCGAAAGCGGCCACGTACACCAGCGCCTGCACTTTCGGGTCATTGCCCGCTTCGGTGATGACCGTGCCACCCCAGCTGTGGCCGACCAGCACCACCTTGCCAGGCGCAGCGGCAATCGCACGACGGGTGGCGGCGACGTCGTCGGCCAACGAGGTGAGCGGATTCTGCACGGCCACCGCCGGCAGCTTCCAGTCATGCAGGGTGCTGATGACCTTGCTCCAGCTGGAGCCATCAGCGAACGCGCCGTGCACCAGGATGACGGTGGGCGGTGCAGCGGTATCGGCCTGGGCAGCGAAGGCAGGGGCGGCGGCGAGGGCGAGAGCGGCGGCCAGCAAGCAGGTACGGATCATGGGGGGCACTCCGGAGTTGGGAGTGGCCATTTCCGCCTGCCGGTGTATCGGCGCTGTTTCTCCGCAGCGCGGAGTTGTACCGGACTGTAGGGCGCAGGCGGGTTTCTACAGTGGGATACATTCGCGCGCCGGTCCTGGCCGGGCGCTTTCGGGTGGATATCGCTGCCCGCACGCGGGCGCGCAACGTCCCGATGCGCATCAGCGCATCGTCTTTGTATCTGACTGTACGAAACCAGGGCGCGGCCACAGTCGCTGACAAAACCCCGGGCAACGGCACATGTTGCCGATACCTGCGCCGCCTGAAATGGCCTCCATCGACCACTGGCGCGCAGGACTCCACCATGATCAGCACCGCTTCTTCCGTGTATACGCCCCGCCTGGACGCCGTCGGCCGCTGGCTCTCGCCGTTGGCGCTGCGCACCCTGCTGGCCTGGGAGTTCTTTGAATCCGGCCGCGAGAAGCTGGGCGGCCAGAACTGGTTCGCCGACCTGGAAGGCCGCTTCCCGTTCCCGTTCTCCACCCTGCCCGCGTCGCTGAACTGGCAGTTGGCCACGTGGCTGGAACTGGTGGGTGCAGTGATGCTGCTGCTCGGCCTGGCCACGCGCTCGGTGGCCTACGTGTTCTGGGTACTCACCATCGTTGCCATCGCCGCCGTGCACTGGCCCGACCAATGGAACGGCCTGGGTGAACTCTGGCAGGGCTATGCGATCACCGACCAGGGCTATGGCAACTTCAAGCTGCCGCTGCTGTTCCTGGCCATGCTGCTGCCGTTGATCCTCAACGGCGGTGGCGCACTCAGCGTGGACCGGCTGCTGGCCGGCCCCGGCCGCGCCACGGCAGGCAATGACGGCCTGGGTTGGGGCGTCAGCCTGATCGCCCTGCTGCTGCCGGTTGCCGCGCTGCTGCCCGGCATCGGCTTCGGCGGTGCCCTGCTCGGCGGTGTGCTGCTGCTGGGCCATCTGCTGCGCTGTCGCCGCGCCGCCTGAGCCGACTCCCCTGTTCCCGCGCGTTTCGCTTTCCGTCGCCTCTTCGGCGGCGTCCATCCCGCACGCCCCGCGTGCTTTCCCAAGGAGTCACCACCATGTCCATCTCGACCAAGAACACCTCTTCCTCTCGCCTGCCGCGCATCGGTGCCATCGGCATCGCCCTGGCCGGTGGCCTGCTGCTGGCCGGCCAGGCCGCGGCGATCCAGCCGCTGGCGATCAGCGCGGTGGCCATGAGCGCCGCCGCCGAAGGCAAGTGCGGTGAAGGCAAGTGCGGGGCCAACAAGGCCACCACCGGCAAGCCCGCCGGCAAGGCCAAGGTGGCCGAGGGCCAGTGTGGCGAAGGCAAGTGCGGCGACGCCTCGTTTGCCCGCACTGATCGCGACCACGACGGCAAGGTCTCGCGTGCCGAATTCAACGCTGTGGCCGCCAAGCGTGCCGCCGAGTTCGACCGCATCGACACCGACCACGACGGTTACATCAGCGAGCAGGAAGCGCACGACTACCTGCGCAGCGTCTACACCGCCAACGGCAAGCCGATGCCGAAGGGCCTGTTCTCCCGCGTTGCCGATTGATCGACGTTCAACCGGCGCCGCCTTCAAGGCGGCGCTCTCTGTGGAGCATCCGCCATGTCCCTGCCCCTGCCCACCCATGCCGCCGGTCTTGGCCTGCGTCGTGGCCTGATCGATGAACTGCTGGCCATGCCGGCCAGTGCCATCGACTTCCTCGAAGTTTCCCCCGACAACTGGATCGGCGTCGGCGGTGCACACGGCGCCGCGCTGCGCCAACTCAGCGAGCGCCACCCTTTGACCTGCCACGGCCTGTCGCTGTCGCTGGGCGGTCCTGATCCACTGGATCGCACCCTGCTGGCACAGACCCGTACCTTCCTCGACCTGCACCAGGTGCAGCTGTACAGCGAACACCTGAGCTACTGCGCCGCCGGTGGCCATGTCTACGACCTGCTGCCACTGCCGTTCACCGCCGAGGCCGTTCACCATGTCGCCGGCCGTATCGCCCAGGTGCAGGACATGCTGGGCCGACGCATCGCCGTGGAGAACATTTCCTGCTACGCCGTTGCCGGCGCGGACATGAGCGAGATCGACTTCATCAACGCCGTGCTCGCCGAAGCCGACTGCGACCTCCTGCTGGACGTCAACAACGTCTTCGTCAATGCCTGCAACAACGGTTACGACGCCTTCGAATTCCTGGCTCGCGTGCCGTCCCACCGTGTCGCCTCGCTGCACGTAGCGGGCCACTTCGATGAAGACGACGGCTTCAAGATCGATACCCACGGGGCGCCGGTGAAAGGCGTGGTCTGGGCGCTCCTGCGCGAGGCCTATGCGCGGTTGGGCGTGCGCCCCACGCTGCTCGAACGCGACTTCAACTTTCCGCCGCTGGCGGAGTTGCTGGCCGAGGTTGCGCACATCCGCCAGGCGCAGGTTGAGGCACGTTGGCAGGAGGTGGCCCATGGCTGAGTCGCTGGCCATCGTGCAACGGCGCTGGGCCGATCATGTACGGGACCCGTCGATGCCTGCGCCCGATGGCGTCGAGGCACGGCGGATGGCGGTCTACCGCCGCCTGTGCATCGACAGCCTGGACACCCTTTTGGCAGGCAGCCTGCCGCAACTGCTGGAACAGCTGGGCGAAGCGCGCTGGCGCGGTCTGGTCGAGCACTACTACGCACATCACGTCTGCCATACCCCGTTGTTCCCGCAGATCGCCAGCGAGTTCGCTGCGTGGCTGGCTGTGCAGTATGCGTTCGCGCTGCCCGGCTGGGCGGCGGAACTGGCGCACTACGAAAGCATGCAGCAGACGCTGCACATCGAGGCACGTGATGCCGGGCATTCATTGCAGTCCATGCCGGCGGGCAGCGATGTGCTGGCGCTGTCGCCGCTGGTGCGGGTATTGGGCTACCGGTGGCCGGTGCATGAGGACGCCGCGCTGGACGATGCCGCCGCCAGCGAGCCGACGCTTCTGCTGCTGCGCCGCCTGGCGGACTACCAGCTGCAGGTCGAGGAACTGGCACCACTGGCGTATGCGCTGCTGTCGGCCTTCGCTGATGACGGTACCCACGTGGATGACGCGCTGAACGCACTGGCCGATGCGCATGGCGTGGCCGCCGACGAACTGCGCGTGGTGGCCATGCCCTTGCTGGGCGAACTATGCGCGGCCGGCGTGCTGGTCACGCTGGCCGGGTTCTGCGACTGCCGGCCAGCGGCCGGCACTACCCCTGTCTGATTCGAGGTTTGATCATGGCTGCTTCCAACACTTCCTTCCTGCACGGCTGGCGCCTTTTCGTGACCATGGCTGTGGTCCCGATCGCCGTCGCACTGGCGGCGTTCACCCTGCAGCCCGACGTGGTCGAGGGCAGCCGCGCGGCGATCCGGGTCACTGCACGCACGTCGTTCCTGCTGTTCCTGGCCGCGTTCACCGCATCGTCGTTCGCCAGCCTGCTGCCCGGCCCGTTCACCCAGCACATGTTACGCGAGCGGCGCATCATCGGCCTGTCATTCGCGTTCTCGCACCTGCTGCATGCGGTGGCGATCACCGCCTTCGGCATCCTCAACCCCGCGTTCTGGCCGGCACGCTCGGCCCTGGCCAACCTGCCGGGCACGATCGGCTATGTAGCCATCCTCGCCCTGGCCATCACCTCGCATCGTGGCATCGCCCGCCGCATGGGCCCCACCGTGTGGCGTCGCCTGCACGTGACCGGCATGTGGATCATCGCCGCAGTGTTCACCTATTCGTACTTCAAGCGCGTGCCCGGCAACTTCTGGTACGCGGTGCCCTCCGCGTTGCTCTTCACCGCTGTCGTGGTGCGTGCGATCGCCAAGCGGGCGCAGTCGCTGCGGCGCAATGCGCATGCGCGGCCACCGCTGCGGAGTTCTTGAGGAGGCGGTTACCTGTAGAGCCGAGCCCATGCTCGGCTGCCCCTGGCTCAGCCGAGCATGGGCTCGGCTCTACAGAGGGATCCCAGCACGATAGGCAGCGAATTCCCTGCGGAAAGGGATATGCCCCACTTCAGGTCACGGGGCGCGGCGCAGCGTGATCAGGGTGATTTCCGAGGACACCCCGATGCACGCGGGGAATCCGGCCCACAGGCCAGCGCCATTGCTCACGTACAGGGTCATCCCATCCACGTCGTAGCGGCCGGAGACGAAGCCACCATTGGCCCGCTTCACCAATTGGTCCATGCCGATGATCTGCCCGCCGTGGGTATGCCCGGACAGCTGCAGTTTGACGCCGCGCGCTGCTGCCGCGCGTGCATTACGCGGGCGGTGATCGAGCAGGATCACGGGCGCGGTGGGATCGGCGCCGGCCAAGGCGGCGTCCAGATCCGGCAGCGGCAGGCCATAACGCGCCGCCACCGGGTCGGTGACACCAGCGATGGTCAGCGCCGCATCACCGCGTCGCACCTGCAGGTGGCTGTTCTCCAGCACCTGCATGTGCAGCGCGCGGAACGCCTGCATCCATGCCTGGTACTGCGCGTAGTACTCGTGGTTGCCGGTGATGGCGATGACGCCGTCCGGCGCCTGCAGATCGGCCAACGGACGCGCGTCGTCGCGACGGGCCTCGACGCTGCCATCGATCAGATCGCCGGTGATCACGATCAGGTCCGGCTTCAGCGCGTTGCTCTCGGCCACCACTCTACGCACCCAGTCGCCGGTCAGCAGACGGCTGGCATGGATGTCGGTCAGCTGCAGCACGCGATAGCCGTCGAACGCCGCTGGCAGCCCGGCAATGCTCACCTCGATCTGCCGGGCATGAGGCACCGCCATGCCCTGGCTGACACCATAACCACTGACCAGCAGCGCCAGCACGCCGGCCGCCGGCCGCAAGCGCCGCGTGCGCAATGCGGCTACCGCACGTGGCCAGCGCAGCAGGCGGGACGCGAGCAGGCCCGCATCCATCGCCAGCATCAGCAACGCCAACAGCAACACCGCCGTGGAGCCGGTAGCCAGCGTGGCGATGGCCAGTTTCGGAATCTCGGGCGAGGCCATCGTGCCCCAGAACGTGGCGACGATACGCAGCTGCACGGCTACGCCCACCAGCAGCAGCGACAGCACGACCTTCTGCCAGGGGGGCATGCGCAGTGGCCAGAACAGGCGCCAGGCCACATACAGGCCCATCAACAAACCGATCGTACTCAGCACTGCAACCATCCGGGAGGGAAAGTGGGGGCCGCCATGGTGACGGCTGCGGGCGGCGTTGTGTAGCGCCGAGCCCATGCTCGGCTGCTCAACATGCAGCCGAGCATGGGCTCGGCTCTACATCAACAGGTGGGTCAGGCCATTCCGTCGAGGCGCTCCAACCGCAGGCGGGCGATGCGGCGCTTCTCCATCGCCAGCACGGTGATGCGCACACCCGCCACCTCCACCACATCGCCGATGTCCGGCAGCCGACCCAACTGCTCCAGCACCAGCCCGGAGATGGTCATGTAGTCGGCACTGCGCGGCAGCGATACGCCGGCCAGCCGCTGCAGGTCGTCCAGAGTCAGCGCACCGTCGGCCTCCCATTGGTCCTCGCCCTGCGCGACCACGCCATAGCGCTCGTCCTGGGTATCGACCAGGTCACCGGCAATGGCCGCCAGCAGGTCGTTGGCGGTCACCAGGCCTTCCACGCTGCCGTACTCGTCCACCGCCACCGCCAACGGCACCGGGTGCTGGCGGATCAGTTCCAGCGCCTGCAGCGCGCTGGCACTGGACAGCACGTACTGCGGCTCGCGCAGGTTGCCCTCCAACTGCAGCGGCCTGCCCTGCAGCAGGTCGGCCAGCAGGTCGCGGCTCTGCACCACGCCACGCAGGCTGTCCAGGTCACCCTCACCCACCAGCAGGCGGGTGTGCGGCGACGCCACCAAGCGTGCCACCACATCCTCCTGCCCACGCGCCAGGTCGATCCACTGCACGTCGGCACGCACCGTCATCACGCTCGACACCGGGCGATCGGCCAGGCCCAGCACGCTGCGGATCATCTCGTGTTCGGCCGGCTGCAAGCGCTCTGCAGCGTCCACCTGCCCGTCCCCCCCTTCATCGTCGTGACCATTGGCCGGGCGCGCGCCCAGCATGCGCAGCACGGCATCGGCGGTGCGCTGGCGGAACGGCAGGCGGCGCTCGTTGCGCTCGCGGTTGAAACGCACCCACTGGTTGAACGCCTCGACCAGGATCGAGAAGGCGATCGCCGCGTACAGGTAGCCCTTGGGGATCTTGTAGCCCAGTCCTTCGGCCACCAGGCTGAAGCCGATCATCAGCAGGAAGCCCAGGCACAGCACCACCACGGTAGGATGTTTGTTGACGAAGCGGGTCAGCGGCTTGCTGGCCAGCAGCATCAGCGCCATGGCGATCGTCACGGCCGCATACATCACGCCGAGGTTGTCGACCATGCCGACCGCGGTGATCACCGAGTCCAGCGAGAACACCGCGTCGAGCACCACGATCTGCGCCACCACCATTGCGAAGCTGGCGTAGACCTTCTTGCCGTCCTCGTGGTGTTCGCGGCCTTCCAGCCGTTCGTGCAGTTCCATGGTGCCCTTGAACAGCAGGAACAGGCCACCGCCAAGCAGGATCAGGTCACGCCCGGAAAAGCTGTGGTCGAACAGCGTCAGCAGCGGCGCGGTCAGTTTCATGATCCAGGCCAGTGCGGCCAACAGCACCAGCCGCATCAGCAAGGCCAGCGCCAGGCCGATCACCCGCGCGCGGTCACGCTGGTGCGGCGGTAGCTTGTCGGCAAGGATCGCGATGAACACCAGGTTGTCGATGCCGAGAACGATCTCCAGCACGACCAGGGTTGCAAGGCCCATCCAGATCGAGGGGTCAGCCAACCATTCCATTTCAGGTCCGTTTCGTCAGTAGGCAAGGGAAAAGAGCGACCGCTCAGTCAGCGTCCTGTGCCTGCGCCGGGTCGTGCCCGAGCAGGTCACCGGGCGTGCACTGCAGCTCGCGGCAGATCGCATCAAGGGTGGAAAAGCGGATGGCGCGCGCCTTGCCGGTCTTCAGGATCGACAGGTTGGCCAGGGTGATGTCGATGCGCCCGGCCAGCTCGGACAGGGTCATGCCCCTTTCCTGCAGCATGCGGTCCAGGGTGATGACGATTGCCATCAGATGACACCGTCGAGGTCATCGCGCATCGCTGCGCCCACGGCGAAGACGCGCGCCAGCACGAACAGCATCAGCACGGCCACCAAGCCAGTGATCGACATGCCACCGCCGACCTCCATCCAGGCGAAATCCGGGCCCATCCAGGCCGCGTAGGCGCCGATCAGGATCGACAGCAGCTCCATCGCCAGCATCAGCCAGGCCATGCGCTGCAGGCGCTGTGCGTTGGCGTGGGTGAACGGCCGCTCGCGCGCCGCCGACTTCAGCAGCCGCAGCAGGTGGCGCAGGAACATCAGGCACAGCACCAGCAGCGCGACGATCGCGCCCAGGCCCAGGCAGAAATGCAGGAACAGGTCATTGCCATGCGCGGCGACAGCCGCAGCGTCATGCACGCTGTCGAGCAGCCAACGGCGGTCGTGGGCGACCAGCGGCACGGCCAGCAGCGCGGCCAGGATGCCCAGCCAGCACATCGCCCTGACGGCCTGTACGGCCGCCAGGGCCAGGGTGAACAAGCCTCGCGCGGGTCTGGCGCGGGCGGGACGAGCGGTCAAGCGGCCTCCGGCATTGGGGTGGCCTCGCCGCCCCGGGGTGGATTTATCGATAAACGATATATCACATGCCGCGTGAAAGGCTGAATCGCGAGCGTCGCCCCTGTCAGGGCCCAGGTGCGCCCTGTGCCTGCATCGCTTCGCCAGGGGCGGCCGAGGCCATGGCCTGCACCCCGGCTTCGGCCGCCTGCCGCGTGACCAGGCGGAAGCGCACCTGCAGTTTGCCCTGCCCCGGCGCAGCCCAGCCGTACTGGATGGCCACCTGATCGGCCGACAGTGGCCCACGCCCTGGCAGCGACCGTACCTGCAACGGCTTCGGTGCGGCCTGCACCAACCGGGCAAACCCCTTCTGCACCACCGCCGCGTCGGCCTTCTCGGCGTAGACCGTACACGTTCCATCGTCAGCCCAGCTCACCGCATAGCGGCCACTGGCCAGCGGCACCATCCACGCCACGCCCGATTGCCCCTGCAACAGCGTGGCGGCTTCGGCCGGCTGCAGCGGCGACAGCCCATTGGATTCCATCAGCGACTGCAACCGCGCCGGGGCCCCGATGTGCTGCATGCAGGCGGTATCGAACAGCTCGCTGAAGGGATCCTGCGCCGGGGCCTTGGCCTTGGGCGCACGCGCGGGTTGCGCCACCACCAGTGTGGGCAGCAGGGCCAAAGCCAGCCAGAAGAACGCAGGACGCATCGGGATTCCACGCTACGGAAAACAGCGGGGAGGATGGCAAAGGCCTGGCGCGCCGCGCAATGGCCGCGATGGCCGCCAGCCTCCCGCTGCCGGGTCAGACGGCCATTTCGCCCTGGTCCTCGCCATCCCAATAGTGGATGCGGCTGGCGCGCACGTGAATCAGCACCAGCCCCGGTGTATCCACGCCCTGCTCGAACCAGCGCTCAAGATCCTTCACCCAGTGCTCGCGCATCACAGCGCGATCGCGCACCAGCGCCGCCCTTCCCTGCACGTGCACGAACAACGGCGGCTTGCCCAGCAGCGACTTGCTGCCGGAAAAACCCAGCGCAACGGCGGGGTCAGCCTCAATCTCGTGCACCATGTCGGTGTCTTCCGTGGTGAAGAACCAGCTGTCACCGTCGTAGTCCACGTCACCGTTGTTGCTCATCGGACGACCGGCAATTTCTCCGCCGGCGCGGGTCTGCAGCATGGTGAAATCGATGTCGGCCATCTTCCTGGCCAGTTCGGGCAGGGTGAGCTGGGTCATGGTGTCGTCCTTCATCAAGTGGAATCCCAGCGTCTGCCCAGAGCGGTGACCGAAGCGTGGAAGGTCCATGGCGACTTCTTCACAGAAAACGAGATAGGGCGCGTGGCGCGTGCGTGACGCGATGCTCACCACACCACCTGCGCTTGCAGCAGCTGCACGCCCCATCGCGCGTCGGGCGATCCTGCAGACGCTGCGACGGGTGCATGCACGCATTGGCTGACGCGTGCCATCAGCGCGTGATGCGACCGTCCCCCGCCACCCGTACCCGGTCACGCCCCTGTGCCTTGGCCTGGTACATGGCCGCATCGGCGGCACGCAGCAGGCTGCGCCAGCCCAGCGCATCGGTGCCGCCCTTGGCCACCCCGAAACTGGCGGTCACGCGCAGCACGATGCCCCCGGCCAGCGCGATGTCCATCTGCCGAAGCGCCAATCGCAATGTTTCAGCCAGCTGGCGCCCGCCGGCCAGATCACCGTCGGCCAGCAGCACCAGGAACTCCTCGCCACCATAGCGGGCGATGTTGTCGCTGCGCCGCAGGTGGTGCCGCAGCAACTGCGCCACCTGCACCAGCACTTCGTCGCCGGCTTCATGGCCATGGCCATCGTTGATGGCCTTGAAGCGATCCACGTCCAGCAGGATCACCACGGCGCTTGCCTCGCCCCCCGCATGTCTCCGCTGCACCACCTCATCCAGCGCGCGCCGATTCAACAGCCCGGTCAGTTGGTCGGTACCGGCCAGCTGGCGCAGCTCGCTGGTCAACGCCGAACGCTCGCGCGATTTCTCGCGCAGCACTTCGATGGCATCGAACAGGCGCTGCATCTCGGCCAGCGGGTGGGTGACATTCTCCTCCGGACCGGGGGTATCCGAGGCAAGCTGGATCACCTGCTGCTGCGCCTGCAGCAGTGGCTGCAGGATCTGCAGGTGGGCAATGCGCAGGGCCATGCCCAGCACCACCAGCGTGCCCAGCGCGGTCGCCACCAGCACGGCCAGACGCATGGCCTCACGGTTGCGACTGCGTTCGAAGCGGGCGATGGACACGCTCAGGTAGCCATCGCGCAGCGCCTCCAGCGACTGCAGGGTCGGCACGTAGCGATTGGTGAACGCGGCGGCGGTCCACGACGGCGGCACGCCACGGCGGCCATCCTCGATCAGCTGCTCGATCATCGGCAGTGACTCACCGAAGAGCTGCCGCCGCGCCATGTCCCAGTGCCAGGACAATTCCGGGTCGCTGCGGAACACCGACTCGTGGCTGCTCGCCAACCGCCACAGCTCCAGCAGGCGGCCCTCGGTCTGCAGCGCAGCGCGCACCTGTTCCTCGCGCCACGCCCCCGGTACCGCCACCGGCGCCATCACGTTCGAGGCCAGGCGGCCACCATGCTCGCGAAGATCGAACAACAGCTGGCCCTGCATTGCCGGAATCGCCGCCTCACGGTCGGCACTGACCAGCGCGTTGATCTGCGCCGAGGTCAGCAGATGCAGGCGATCAACCACCGCGAACATGCCGCTGATCGCACGCTCCACCTCCTCCACACGGCGTGCGTCATGCGGTTGCGCCGCGACATGATCGACCGCAGCCCGCGCCGACTTCAGGCGACGCTGCGCGCTGGCCAGCAGCCGATGCTCGTCGTACACGCCCGGGTCATCCTTGAACACGGTCTCCAGCTGCAGCAGGGCAGTGTCGACCCGCTGGCGTGCGACGGCCAGCTGCGCAGCCAGCCGTGCCTGTTCGGCGGCATCGGCCGGGTCAGCCCCCAGCAGGCTGTTGGCCGGGCCTCGCTCGGCCGAAGCCAGGTTGGCAAGATCGAAGGTCTGCCGCAGCTGCCGCAGGCTGGCCAGGTTGCCTTCGGCGTCGGTGTAGCGCAGTGTTCCTTGGACCAGGGCGATGGCCATCAACGGCAATGTGCACACGACAAACAGCCCAGCCAGGATCCAGACCCAGGTCCGCAACCTGATGGGCGATACCTTGCCGGCCATGCAGAATTCCCCTGAAGTGCGGCTCACTGTAGCGACCGGCTCCGGCGGCGCCAAGCCAGTGCCGCCCGATCCGCGAGGGGCGATATAGCGCAGCGCGCGCGAACGCGCCGACAATGCCGGCGCCCCGACGCCAGCCGATCAGATGCGACAGGTTACGCCGGGTCAGATCCAGCGCTGGTCGACCAGTTCGCGCTTCACGTAGGCATAGAACACCGGCGCCGCCACCAGGCCGGGCAGGCCGAACGCCGCCTCCATCACCAGCATGGCCAGCAGCAGCTCCCAGGCGCGGGCCTGGATTTCACCGCCGACGATGCGCGCATTGAGGAAGTACTCCAGCTTGTGGATCACGATCAGGTACAGCAGCGCCGCCACTGCCACGTAGAACGAGACAGACAGCGCAACGATGGTGATGATCGTGTTGGAAATGATGTTGCCCACCACCGGCAGCAGGCCGGCGACGAAGGTGATCAACACCAGGGTCTTGGACAGCGGCAGGTGCACACCGAACAGCGGCAGCACGCCCAGCAGGAAGATCGCGGTGAACACGGTGTTGAGCAGCGAGATCTTCACCTGTGCGAACACCACCTGGCGGAATGAGGTGGCCAGGCGGCTGGTGCGCCCGATCAGCTCCTGCGCCAACGGCCCCATCTTGGGCACGGGAAGTTCGTCGTACAGCGCGATCATCGCCCCCAGCACCATGCCGATCAGTACGCGCACGCCCACCTGCACCACCGAGGTACCGGCCACGCCCAGCTGGCGCTGGTGCTCGGCGGCCCAGTCGTTCAGCGCCGCGCGCAGCGCCGGCATGTCTTCGGGAATGTAGGGTTGCAGCAGCGCCGGCACCTGGTGCCGCGAGGTATTGAGGATCTCCATCAGGCGCGCCAGCAGCGCGTCCGGGCCGCCGGTCTCATTGCGGAAGAACGAGGCCACGCCGATCCCGGCCAGCACCAGCGCGCTGATGATGATGGCCGACAATACGATCACCGCGATCGCCCGCGCTCGTCCCGGCGGCAGCTTGCCTTCCACGGTGGAGGCCAGCACGTGGGTCAGCTGGAACACCAGCAGCCCCGACAGCAGGGTCACCACCAGGCCCAGCTTCAACGCCAGCCACATGCCCAGCAACATCATCAACCACGCCGCGATCCGCGCAACGGGGGGCTTGGGCTGTGCAACGAGGGCGTCTTGCATGGGCGGTGCGTCCGGGCGGGGTGGCCCATGGTAGAGGATTGGTGGCGATGATTCCGGGTACAGCATGGACGAGCGCTACGCCCTCGTTCTGCGGTATGCCCACCGCCCCCGGCCCACTATTCGCCATAGCTGGCGTTGTTCTTGCCCTGGCGCTTGGCGTGGTAGAGCGCACGGTCGGCCAGTGCCAGCCAGTCCTCGACGCTGCCACCGCGCGGCGTTGCCGCGATGCCGATGCTGACGCTGAACTCGATGCCCGGTGTTGCCTGCCGTGCTGCTTCCAGCAGGTGCAGGCGGACCCGCTCGGCCACCTGCATCGCATCGATGGGCGCACAGTCGTGCAGCAGCACCACGAACTCGTCGCCTCCCAGCCGCGCAGGGGTATCACCGGGCCGGGCGAAGGCGCGCAAGGTGGACGCGATATGGCGCAGCACTTCGTCCCCGGCACGATGACCATGCGAGTCATTGATGCGCTTGAAGTCATCCACATCAAGCATCAGCAGGCAGGCGAAACCACCCTGACCCTGCGCCTTGTCCAGTGCCTGCTGAGCGCGGACGATCAGGAAGCCGCGGTTGGCCAGCTCCACCAGCGGGTCCATCCGGCTCAGCCGCTTCAACTGGCGGTTCTGCGATTTCACCCGACGGGCCAGCTGCCAGCTGAGAATGCTCAGCCCGATGCCATACACGAACAGGAACGGGATGCTCAGCATGATCGTGCGTTGCGAGGTCACCGGCTGGAATGGGAAGCCGAGCGCCCACCAGGTGAGTGCGAAGCCCAGCAGCAGCGCCAACGTGGCGCGCGTCGCCAGGCGCACGCCACCGGCTGCGATCTTGTCGGCCACCAGCAGCGCGGCAAACAGCGCGCTGGGCACGGCACTGAGCGCCATGAATGCGATCCAGCCGCCGCCGAACAGGGAATCGGCCACCATGCAGCGGAACTGGACGCGCGCCGGCTGGCGGGAGCGCCGGGTCAGCAGCAGCGCCAGCGCGGGCCACGCCAGCGCGTTGAGCAGCAGCAGGACCCACGCCCATCCGCCATTCTGCCGTTCGAGGATGATCGACGCGATGGGGATCGCCCCCAGTCCATTGCCGACAAAACGCATCCAGCCGATGCGACGTGCCGCGCCAATGCCTTCGACCGCGCCTTCCGCCGAATCGGTGAAGAATGGCATTGCCCCCTCCTGCGCGATCGCACCTGCTGCTACGGCCCTTGCCGGGCTGGCTGCCGGTGAGTCTGACAGGTTCGCGTCAATTCGGGATCAAGGCGGCGCCCCGTGGCGCCGTGTTCACCCGCCCCTGGGGGCCGCCGTGGAACCGCGCAGCATGAAGCTGAACTCCAGCGTCTGCTGCAGCGGCACATCGACCTGTTCGATGATGGCGAGCAGCAGGTTGACCGCGCGCTCGCCAATCTGCCGCATCGGCTGCCTGATCGTCGTCAGCGGCGGCGTGAGGTAGCGCGAGGAGGCCAGGTCGTCAAAGCCGACGATGGACAGGTCCTCCGGCACGCGGATGCCCAGCTCCCGGCAGGCAGCGAGAGTGCCCAACGCCATCTGGTCGCTGAAACAGAAGACCGCAGTCGGCACCGGCGCGACGGCCAACATCGACATCGCAGCTGCATGGCCGGACTCCACCGAAAAGTCACCCGGCATGATGTTCAGCTGGCGCAGGCGCCCACGCGCCTTGCCCGCCGCCCGGACCCCTTCCATCCGTTGCTGGTGCAGCGGATTGTCGGGGGGTCCTCCCACCACCGCGATCCGTTCGTGTCCCAGTCCATACAGGTGTTCCATCACCGTGCGCGCGGCGGCGGCATTGTCGATGTGGACGCTGGGAATCCCCAGTGCGGGATCGAATTCACAGCCGTTGACCACCGGCGCGGCGGAACCGCTTTGCTCAACGATGTCACGCGCCGTAGGTGGCAGGCGATGCCCCAGCACGATCATGCCGTCGGCCTCGTTGCGCCGGAGCATCTGCGCGTAGCGCTCCTCGCGGTCCGGTTGATGCTGGGTATCCCCCAGCAGGACCGCGTAGCCGACCGCCTGCGCTGCGTCCTCCGCGCCCTGCAGGATCTGGGCGAAGAACGGATTGGCAATGTCCGGGACGGTGACCAGGATCTTGCCGCTGCGGTGGGTCTTGAGCGTGCGCGCCACCGTGTTGGGCACATAGCCCAGCGCGGCGGCCGCCTGCTCGATGCGCGCACGGGTGGCCGGCAGGACCTTGTCCGGCCGGGACAGTGCCCGCGACACCGTGCCGGCGGAGACGCCGACGTGCTTTGCGATGTCGTAGATGGTGGCCATGGCGTTAGTTCTCCCGTCCGCTGTGCAGTGCACAACAGGTCCTGCGTGCGCCCCTGCTAGGATAATGCAATCGATTGCATCGAGGGCGAATCACGTTGAAGACGCTCAAGGGTCCAGCGCTGTTCCTGGCGCAGTTCATCGGCGACACAGCTCCTTTTGATCGGCTGGACACGCTGGCCGGATGGGCCGCGGGTCTGGGCTATTCTGGCGTACAAGTTCCCACCTCCGCGCCCCGCCTGTTCGATCTGGCCGAGGCGGCACGCAGCCAGGCGTACTGCGACGATATTGCCGGCATGCTGGCCGGTTACGGCCTTCAGATCACCGAATTGTCTACCCATCTGCAGGGGCAGCTGGTCGCGGTCCATCCTGCCTACGACAGCCTGTTCGACGGATTCGCCCCGGCGAACGTGCGCGGCAACCCGCCGGCGCGCCAGGCGTGGGCGGTGGAGCAGCTGCGGCTGGCGGCTCAGGCCAGCCAGCGCCTGGGGCTGGCCGCGCATGCCACCTTCTCCGGCGCACTGGCCTGGCCCTATTTCTATCCGTGGCCGCAGCGCCCGCCGGGCCTGGTGGAAGAAGCCTTCGCCGAACTCGGCCGCCGCTGGCGACCGATCCTGGATGTCTTCGACACCTGTGGCGTGGACCTGTGCTTCGAGCTCCACCCGGGCGAGGACCTGCACGATGGCGCAACCTTCGAGCGCTTCCTTGACGTGGTCGATCACCACCCGCGCGCGAAGATCCTGTACGACCCCAGCCACCTGCTGCTGCAGCAGATGGACTACCTCGGTTTCATCGATCGCTACCACGCGCGCATCGGCGTCTTCCACGTGAAGGACGCGGAGTACCGGCCCAGCGCGCGCAGCGGCGTGTATGGCGGCTACCAGGACTGGATCGATCGCCCGGGCCGGTTCCGTTCACTCGGTGATGGCCAGATCGACTTCAAGGCGATCTTCTCCAGATTCGCGCAGTACGACTTCCCGGGCTGGGCGGTACTGGAATGGGAGTGCTGCCTGAAGCACCCGGAAGACGGTGCACGCGAGGGCGCCGCCTTCATCCGCGATCACATCATCCATGTAACCGAACGCGCCTTCGACGATTTTGCCGGGAGCGGCACGGATCTGGAATCACTTCACCGCATGCTGGGAATCTGAACCATTTCCGCCCCGGGAGGGCAAGCCATGACGCACGCGATGTCGCGCCTGGGCGCGATGATGTTTCTGCAGTTCTTCATCTGGGGGGCGTGGTTCGTCACCCTGGGGACGTACCTTGTGCAGGGCCCCTTGCAGGCCAGCGCGAGCCAAGTGGCAACCGCGTTCCTCAGCCAGTCCATCGGCGCCATCGTGGCACCCTTCCTGGTCGGCCTGATCGCGGACCGCTATTTCGCGGCGCAGCGCATCCTGGCAGTACTGCACCTGGCTGGCGCGGTGCTGATGTGGCTGGCTTCCACCGCCACCAGTTTCAGCGTGTTTTCCGCGTGCGTCATGGGCTACATGCTGCTGTTCATGCCGACGCTGGCCCTGGCCAACAGCGTGGCGATGCGGCACATGCAATCGCCGGAGAAGCAGTTCCCGCTGGTACGCGTGGCCGGCAGCGTCGGCTGGATCGTCGCAGGCGTGCTGATCGGCTGGCTGGGCTGGGAACAGGCGCATCGGCTTGAACTGACGTTCCGGATGGCGGCTGCGGCATCGCTGGTGCTGGGCCTGTATGCGTTCACCCTGCCGCACACGCCACCACTGGCGCAGCAGCGCGAGGCCGGGCTGGGACAGATCCTGGGGCTGGATTCGTTGCGGCTGCTGAAATCGCGTGCCTATCTGGTGTTCTTCCTGGCCTCCATCGCCATCTGCATTCCGCTGTCGTTCTACTACAACTTCACCAATCCGTATCTCAACGATCTGGGTGTGCAGGGCGCCGCCGGCCTGCAGTCGCTGGGCCAGGTGTCCGAAGTGCTGCTGATGCTGGCCATGCCCTTCCTGTTCGTGCGGCTGGGGGTGAAGACCATGCTGGCGGTCGGCATGGCCGCCTGGGTGGTGCGCTACGCCCTGTTCGCCTTCGGCGATGCGGGCAGCGGCTTCCCGCTGCTGGTGATCGGCATCGTGCTGCACGGCATCTGCTACGACTTCTTCTTCGTCACCGGCCAGATCTACACCGACGCCCATGCCGGCCCCGCCGCGCGCAGCAGCGCACAGGGCTTCATCACCCTGGCCACCTACGGCGTGGGCATGCTGATCGGCACCTTCCTGTCCGGTGCCGTAGTGGAGCACTTCACCACCGCAGCAGGCCCGGACTGGCAACAGATCTGGTTGTTCCCGGCCGGTGTTGCACTGGTGGTGCTGATCGCCTTCCTGCTGCTGTTCCGCGACCGCCCGGCAGCTGCTGCAGCGCCGTACACACCCTGAGGAGACCGGACGATGCCCCACCTTGGAATCGCCATCGTTGGTACCGGCATGATCGGCGCGGTGCATCGCCGCGCGGCACTGCTGGCGGGCGCCGCGGTACGCGGCGTACTGGCCTCGTCGCCGCAGCGCGCGAGCGAGGTGGCACACGCGTGGAATGTCCCGCACGCCTATCGCGATATCGATGACGTCGTCGCTGACCCCCAGGTGCAGGTCGTGCACATCTGCACGCCCAACCACCTGCACCGCGTGATGGCGCAGGCCGCGCTGGAAGCCGGCAAGCACGTGATCTGCGAGAAACCGTTGGCGACGACGGTGGACGATGCACGGGCGCTCGCGGCGCTGGCTGCCTCGACCGGATTGGTTGCCACCGTCCCCTTCGTCTACCGCTACCACCCGGTGGTCCGCGAGGCGCGTGCACGCATCGCGCAGGGTGAACTTGGGCCGTTGCACCTGATCCATGGCAGCTACCTGCAGGACTGGCTGCTGGACCCGGCCAGCAACAACTGGCGGGTTGACCCGGCGCTGGGCGGCGCGTCGCGCGTGTTCGCCGACATCGGCTCGCACTGGTGTGACCTGGTGGAATGGGTCAGTGGCGAACGCTTCACCGAAGCGAGCGCGGCGTTCGCCACGGTCATCGCCGAGCGCAGCGCCACCACTGGCCAGAGCTTCAGCACGCCGGCGACAGGCGGCGCAAGGCAGGCGGTCGAGAGCGAGGACGTGGCCGCAGCGATGTTCAGGACCGGCGCCGGCACGCTGGCGTCATTGACGGTCAGCCAGGTCTCGGCCGGACGCCACAACCGGCTCTGGTTCGAGATCGATGGCGCCAATGCGAGCGTGGCGTTCAACCAGGAGGATGCCGAGCGGCTGTGGATCGGCCGGCCCGAGCAGCGCGAGGAAATCTTCGTGCGCGGCCCGGGTGCCGGCAGTGCCGAACAGCGCCGGTTGTCGCCGCTGCCAGCGGGGCATGCCCAGGGCTACGGCCACTGCTTCGAAGCGTTCGTCGCCGACACCTATCGTGCCGTTGACGGCGAGCGCTTCGAAGGCCTGCCCACCTTCGAAGACGGCCTGCGCTCGGCGCGGATCGTCGATCGCGTCATTGCATCGGCCAGGTCACGCGCCTGGACCGCCATCGGTTGAATCCCGGGAGGAACTGTTGATGAAAGCTCTTTTCCGTAGAAGTACAGGTCTCATCCTGCTGCTCGCTGCCCTGCCCGCCTTCGCAGACGAAGCGGCCACCACGCAGAAGCCGATCGCGGTGCAGATGTACACCCTGCGCAATGCAGGCTCGCTCGACCAGCAGCTGAAAATCGTCCACGACGCGGGCGTGCGTGCGGTGGAGACCGTCGGAACGCAGAACGTCAGCGCTCCGGAACTGAAGCGACTGCTGGACGGGTACTCGATCAGGGCGGTTTCGTCGCACGTGCAGCTGGCCGAGCTGCGCGACAACCTCGATGGCGTGGTGGCCTTCAACCGCTCGATCGGCAACACCACACTGGTGGTGCCCTACCTGGACCAGAAGGACCGTCCGCGCGATGCCGCCGGCTGGACCGCATTGGGCCAGGAGCTGGGCCGGATCGCCAGACAGGTGCGCGTCAAGGGCATGCAGCTGGCCTATCACAACCACGATTTCGAGCTGGCCGACTTCGACGGTCAGACCGGGCTGGAGCTGCTTTTCGCAGCGGCCGGACCCGATCTGAAGACCGAACTGGACCTGGCCTGGGTCGCGCGAGCGGGACTGGACCCGGCGGTGATGCTTGGCAAGTTCCGCGGTCACGTTTTTGCGGTACACGCCAAGGACAATGCACCCAAGGGCCAGGCCGAAGACGAAGGTGGTTTCGCTGCGGTCGGCCAGGGCGTGCTGGACTGGAACGCGATCCTGCCGGCCGCCGCCACCGCTGGCGTGCAGTGGTACATCGTCGAACACGACCAGCCACGCGATCCGGCCAAGGTCATCCAGGCCGGCGCGGACTACCTGCGTGAACACCTGCCGGCCAACGTGCCCGCCCGTGCACAGCACTGACGCGTGAAGGAGCCCCACATGAAAATGATCCTGGCAGTGGCCGTCGCCCTGGGCGGCATGAGCGTTGCGACGGCAACGTGGGCCAAGGACGACCCGGCCGCCGGCGCGAAGCTCTACGCCCAGCACTGCACTGCCTGCCACGGTGCTGAACGCGCCGGCGTACCGCCGACCTTCCCGGCGCTTACCGACGTCGGCAAGCGGCTTCAGCCCGCCCAGGTCAAGGACAAGATCAGGAAGGGCGGAGGATTGATGCCGCCCTTTGCCCAGCTGTCGCAGCAGGAGATCGACGACCTCGCCAGCTATCTGGCGAAGTAGGCGGCCGGCGACCACGCCGGCCGCGTGCCGCTACAGTTCGCGCACCCAGATGTTGCGGTAGCTGACCCTGGAGTCATGCTCCTGCAGATAGAGCGGCGCACATCCGTGCGGTGAGTAGGAGGGAGGACCGATGTACTCGGTCCTGCCCGCCACAGCCGTATCGTCCTGCACCAGAACACCGTTGTGCAGCACCGTGATGCGCGCCGGCGAGAGCAGCCCACCGCCCGGAGAGAAGCGCGGTCCCTTCCAGATGATGTCGTAGGCCTGCCACTGCCCCGGTGCGCGCGAGGCGTTCACCAACGGCATCGCCTGCTTGTAGATCGACCCCGCCTGGCCGTTGGCATACGTCGGGTTGTGGTAGCTGTCGAGCACCTGCAACTCATACAGTTCCTGCAGGAAGATGCCGCTGTTGCCCCGGTTCTGGCCGTCGAAGCCTTTCGTCTCGGTGGGGGTACGCCATTCGACATGCAGCTGGATATCGCAGAAGCGTTGCCTGGTGCGGATGCCCTTGCTGCCCGGAACGACGGTCATGGCGCCATCGGCAACCTTCCAGGGTACACGCCCTCCCTGCTCCGCCTCCCAGGCCGAGACATCCTTGCCATCGAACAGCACGATGGCGTCCGACGGTGCCTTGCCCGGTGGCGTGGCCACCACCGCAGGCACCGGCGTCCACACCTCGGTCTTTTTCGGGTCACGCGCAGCATCGGCACCGTCCTGTGCGAATGCCGTCGCAGCGGCAAGCAGGCCGGCGGTGCCCAGCAGAGCGCGGATCATCCAGGTGTCGTCCATCAGCTGGTCCCCCATGCAGGCGTACCGGGAACGTAGGCAAGGTCGCCGTCGTAACGTCCCGGCACAGCGACGTATTGCAGCACCCCGGTCGCACCGACCTTGGAGGTGAAGAAGCCGAAGATGGCCAGTTGCTTGATCATCGTGAAGTAATGCGGCATCGCCTCGCCTTCTTCTGGCGTACCGGTCTCGGTCACATCGGCATTGCGCGCCTTGGCTTCGGCATCCAGGGTACGCAGCAACGCGGTGCGTGCCTCCGGCGTGAGCGACAGGAAGCGGCCACCGGCACGCTTGTCGATGTCGGCCAGGCCGGCACGGAACACCGCCTGCTGGCGAGCGGTGTAGCAGTCGCTGACGAACGTCGCCATAAAGGCACCGGCGCCCGCGTCCTTCGCCCCGGGTGTCCGGGTCCGCGGCAGGATGGTCTCGGCGATCTCGTCCAGCGTGCCGATATCGGCATCGGTGAACGCGGGCATCGCCCCCGCGGCCGGCGCCTGCCCTTGCACCAGCGCCGGCAGGCCAACCATGGCCGCACCGGTGGCGGCGACGATCATCTTCAGCAGTTCGCGGCGATCCATCAGAAGTTCCCCGCTTTCAGTTCGCGCACCGCATGGTCGGCCGCACGGGCCGTCAACGCCATGTACGTCAGCGAGGGATTCACGCAGGCGCTGGAAGTCATGCAGGCACCGTCGGTCACATAGACATTGGGCGCATCCCAGACCTGGTTGTGTGCATTCAACACCGAGCTCTTCCGATCACGTCCCATGCGCGCGGTCCCCATCTCATGGATGCCCTTGCCCGGGGCATAGTCGTTGTCGTGCATCTTCACGTCCTTGACCCCGGCCGCCTCCAGCATCTCGGCGGCATCGGCGGCCATGTCCTTGCGCATCGCCAGTTCGTTGGCACGCATGGACACATCCATCGCCAGCACCGGCAGCCCCCACTTGTCCTTGCGGTTGCGGTCCAGGCGGATCGCATTGTCGTGGTGCGGCAGCATTTCACCGAACCCGGTCATGCCGATGCGCCAGTCGCCCGGCACGGTCAGCGCCTCCTTCAGGTCGGCACCGATGTTCAGCTCGGCGATCTCGCGCGACCAGCCGGTGCGGCTGGCACCGCCCTGGTAACCGAACCCGCGCAGGTAGCCGCGCTTGTCGGACGCGACATTGCGGAAACGCGGAATGTAGAAGCCGCAGGGCCGGCGGCCGAAGTAGTACTTGTCTTCGTAGCCCTCGACCCGGCCCGAGGCGCCCGCACCGAAATGATGGTCCATCACGTTGTGCCCCAGCTCACCCGACGAAGAACCCAGTCCCCCGTCCCAGACGTCGGTCGCCGAATTCATCAGCAGCCAGGTGGAGTTGAACGACGACGCGTTGAGGAAGATGACCTTGGCGGTGTACTGGTAGGTCTGCCCGGTTTCGGCGTCGATCACCTCCACGCCACGCGCACGCTTGCGGTCCTTGTCGTAGAGCACTTCCTTGACGATCGAGAACGGCCGCAGCGTCAGGTTGCCGGTCTTCATCGCCGCCGGCAGCGTCGCCGACTGGGTCGAGAAATAGGCACCGAAGGGACAGCCCAGGATGCACTTGTTGCGGTACTGGCAGTTCACGCGGCCCTGCTCGGGCATCGGCTGGGTAATGTTGGCAGTGCGCGAGTGGATCATGTGCCGCGTGCCGCCGAAGGCCTTCTTGATCCGCGCGGCCACATCCTTCTCGACGATGTTCAAGGGAATCGGCGGCAGGAATTCGCCGTCCGGCAACACGTCCAGTCCTTCGCGCGTGCCCGCAATGCCGGCGAACCTCTCTACATGGTCGTACCACGGCGCGATGTCGGCATAGCGGATTGGCCAATCGGTGGCGATGCCGTCCTTGAGGTTGGCCTCGAAATCCAGATCGGAGAAGCGATAGCTCTGCCGCCCCCACATCAAGGAACGACCACCGACGTGGTAGCCACGGAACCAGTCGAAGCGCTTGGTCTCGATGTAGGGCGAGTCCTGCTCGTTGGCCCACATCCCTTCCAGGTTCTCAGCCAGCCCGTAGTCGCGCATCAGCACCGGGAACGCGGCCTTCATTGCCTGCGTTGGCCGGTTGCGGTGCGGGAAATCCCACGCCTCCTTCATCGCGTTGACGTAGTCCTTGACGTGCTCGATGTTGCGCCCGCGTTCCAGCATCAGGACCTTCAGGCCCTTCTCGGTCAGCTCCTTCGCTGCCCAGCCGCCACTGATTCCCGAGCCAACAACAATGGCGTCGTAGTGATTATCTGCCATGGGTCTCTCACCTGGGTGGATATCGTTTCAGACGTCGCAGAGGCGGATCGCCTCGCGCAATGAGGCAACGGGATCGGGCGCGGCAGGCGTGAACTCCTGCGCCAGATACCCCTTGAAACCGGTGTCGCGGATCGCGCGGCAGATCGCTGCATAGTTCAGCTCCTGCTGGTCTCCGATCTCATGCCGGCCAGGCACGCCTGCGGTGTGGTAGTGCTTGAAGCAGGCGTGATGCTTGCCGATGGTGGCGATGATGTCGCCCTCCATGATCTGCATGTGGTAGATGTCGTACAGCAGGCCGAAGTTGTCCGAGCCGAGCCGCTGGCACAGCTCCACGCCCCAGGCCGAGTGGTCGCACAGGTAGTCGCGGTGATCGACCTTGGAGTTGAGCAGCTCCATCACCAGCACCACACCGCGCTTCTCGGCATGCCCGAGGATGCGCTTGAGGCCAGCCTCGGCATTGGCCATGCCGTCATGCGGGTCCATACCGTTGCGGTTGCCGGAGAAGCAGATGAGATTCCGGTAACCGGCATCGGCCACCAGATCGATGTGCCGCGTGTAGCGCTCTACCAGCTGGTCGTGGAACTCACGGCCGGCAAAGCCCTTGGTAAGGCCCAGCTCCGCGCCGTTGCACATCGAGCTGTAGACGCCATGGGCCTTCAGCGTGGGCCAGTCTTCGGGGCCGACCAGGTCGATCGCGGCAAAGCCGATGTCCTTCACCGTCGCGCAGAGCTGGGCAACTGACAGCTGCGGGAAGGTCCAGCGGGCCACGGCCTGCTTCAGGTTGCCCTTCAGCGGTGCAGTGGTGGCGAATGCAGGCAACGCTCCCGCAGTACCCAGAGCTACGCCTCCAGCAACCGCCATGCGCAGCGCATCGCGCCGCGTGAGCCCCCTCGAAGGAGCCGGTCTGATCGAATGGATGGACATCCACCTTCCGGCCTCCCAACCGGTATCAAACGCAACGATTCACAGCAATGCAATCGATTGCACCATAGGGGAGGAAATTGGATGCTTGCAAGTTGCGGTGCACGAAAATTCAATGCTGCGGGGCACAACTCCGTAGCAATCGCGGACAAAGAAAAGCCCCGCATGAGCGGGGCTTTCTTTTCTGCTGCAGGCGAGCGTCCGATCAGAACGGGATATCGTCGTCAGCGAAGTCGTCCATCGGCGGCGCCTGCTGCGGCTGCGGGCGCTGGTTGCCGCCCTGGTTGCCGTAACCGCCGCCCTGGTTGCCGCCCTGGCCGCCACGCTGGCCACCGCCGCCGCCGTACTCCTGGCGCGGCGCCTGCTGGCGCTGCGGACGATCGCCGCCGTAGTTGCCACCACCGCCACCTTCACCGCGGCCGCCCAGCATCTGCATTTCATCGGCGATGATGTCCGTGGAGTACTTCTCCACGCCGTCCTGGCCGGTGTACTTGTCGTAGCGCAGGCTGCCTTCGACGTAGACCGAGCTGCCCTTGCGCAGGTACTCGCCGGCGATCTCGCCGAGCTTGCCGAAGAACACCACGCGGTGCCATTCGGTGCGCTCCTGCTGGTTGCCATCCTTGTCCTTGCGGACGCTGGTGGTGGCCAGGCTGATGCGGGTGATCGCCATGCCGCTCTGGGTGTACTTCACGTCCGGGTCGTTGCCGAGATTGCCGACCAGGATGACTTTGTTGATGCCGCGCGCCATAGATGGATTCTTCCGTTGTCCGGGGCTGGACCAGTGATAGCACACCCGACGGGGTGCCGATACGCTGGACCTCCCGCGGTTGCGAATGGGGGGATATCGGAACGAGGCATCTTACCATTCCCTTCGCCCCCGGCCCGTCGGGAATCCGGCCGATCCGGGTCGGAACCGACCTCAACGAAGCAGGGTGCGATCCAGCAGCAAGCCGGTGACCCGTGTGAGCTCCCCCACCGCCACCACCCTGGGCCCTTCATGGCAGTGGAAGCGCACGCCGGGCCGGATACGCTCCCGGTGCAGCCCCGCCCTGAGCACCTCATTGACCACGGTCAGGCCGGCCAACAGGGGCTCGCCCACCGGCAGCTCGGTCGCACAGCTGTCGCCCTCGGCGTGACGGAAGTCGGGCCAGATCATGAACAGCTCTGGCGCCCCGGCGTCATCGGCGTAGGCGAAGTCCCAGCGGATACCGTTCCGGGCCGGGCTGCGACGCCCACCCTCCTCTGGCGCAAGGATGCGGATCCGCGCCTCGAAATCGTCGGGGACACCCGGGTACAGGCGAAAGGTCACCGCTTGGCTCCATCAGGCTATGGTGTTGACCGTCGCACGACCGCGACCGTGGCCACAAGCAGTGACGGCCAGGACGGCCGGCAGCCACCCCATGGCATCATGCCCGGGCACCCTTCCCCCTGCCCCCTCCCGCGTTCCCATGACGATCAAAGGCAAAGCCACCTCCCTGGACATCGCCCATCTGGCCGGGGTCTCCCAGCCAACCGTGTCGCGGGCCCTGCGCGGCAGCCCGATGGTCAACGCCGAGACCCGCGAGCGCATCCTGCGCATCGCCCGCGAGCTGAACTACAAGGTCGACAAGAACGCCTCCAGCCTGCGCCTGCGCAACGCCGGCACGCTGGCCCTGCTGTTCTTCGAAGACCCGACCAACGACGATTCGCTGATCAATCCGTTCTTCCATTCGATGCTGGGCTCGATCACCCGCGCCTGCGCGCTGCACGGGCAGGACCTGCTGGTCTCGTTCCAGCAGCTGTCCACCGACTGGCAGGCCGATTACGAGGACAGCAACAAGGCCGACGGCATCATCCTGCTCGGCTACGGCGACTACCACGAATCGCGCGACCGCCTGCAGCGGCTGGTCGAACAGGGCACGCACTTCGTGCGCTGGGGCGCCGCCCTGCCCGGCCAGCCGGGCGTGTCGATCGGCAGCGACAACTTCCAGGGCGGGCATGACATCACCACCCACCTGCTGCAGCAGGGCTGCCGCCGCATCGCCTTCCTCGGCCATGCCTCCAGCCATTACCCCGAATTCCAGGAACGCTACCGCGGCCACGTCGCGGCCCTGCAGGACCACGGCCTGGCCGCCGAACCGGCGCTGCAGCACGATGCGATCACCACCGAGGCTTCCGGCCAGGAGGCCTGCCAGGCGCTGCTGGCGCGTGGCGAGCCGATCGATGCGATCTGCGCCGCCAGCGACCTGATCGCCATCGGTGCGATGCGCGCCCTGCGCGAGGCCGGGCTCCGGGTGCCGCAGGACGTGGCGGTGACCGGCTTCGACGACATCCCGCTGGCGGCCTCGGTGTCCCCGGCGCTGACCACGGTCCAGCAGGACACCAAGCAGGCCGGCCAGCTGCTGGTGGAGCGCCTGCTGGCGTTGATCGGCCGACAGCCGGTGCAGAGCCAGAGCATCCCGGTGAAGCTGGTGGTGCGGGAATCGTCGCTGCGCCGGTAAGCGCCGCCAGACCTCCCGCCACGCCCCAACGTGCGACGGCGGAATTCTCCCCCCATGACCAACGGCGGATGCGCACGGAAGCCGATGCGCGGATAACGCGCAGACATCGCCCATGGAAAGGTGTACGTCGCATGCTGAAGATCGATTCGCTGTCCAAGACGTACGCCAACGGCGTGCATGCCCTCAACAACGTCACCCTGGACATCCCGCGCGGCATGTTCGGCCTGCTCGGTCCGAACGGCGCCGGCAAGTCGTCGCTGATGCGCACGCTGTCCACCCTGCAGGAAGCCGACAGCGGCACGGCCACCCTCACCATTCCAGGCGAGGCGCCGATCGACGTACTGCGCGACAAGGACGCGGTGCGCCGCCGGCTGGGCTACCTGCCGCAGGATTTCGGCGTGTACCCGAAAGTCAGCGCGCTGGACCTGCTGGAGCATTTCGCGGTGCTCAAGGGCCTGACGCAGCGCGCGCAGCGCCGCGAGGTGGTCGATGGGCTGCTGCAGCAGGTGAACCTGTGGGACGCGCGCAAGCGCAAGCTGGGCACCTACTCCGGCGGCATGCGCCAGCGCTTCGGCATTGCCCAGGCGCTGCTGGGTGACCCGCGGTTGGTGATCGTCGATGAACCCACCGCCGGCCTCGACCCGGAAGAGCGCAACCGCTTCCTCAACCTGTTGGCGGCGATCGGCGAGAACGTGGCGGTGATCCTCTCCACCCACATCGTCGAGGACGTGACCGATCTGTGCCCGACGATGGCGATCATGAACAAAGGCCAGGTGCTGCTGACCGGGCGCCCGGCCGATGCCATCGACGCCCTGCAGCAGCAGGTCTGGCGCAAGCAGGTTGATCCTTCGGAACTGGCCGACCACGAGGCACGCTACGTGGTGCTGTCCACCCGCCTGGTCGGTGGCCGCCCGGTGATCCACGTGCACAGCGCCAACGACCCTGGCGACGGCTTCGCGGCCG
This sequence comes from Stenotrophomonas sp. YJH_SMC_27, assembly GCF_059369815.1. Taxonomy (NCBI): domain Bacteria; kingdom Pseudomonadati; phylum Pseudomonadota; class Gammaproteobacteria; order Lysobacterales; family Lysobacteraceae; genus Stenotrophomonas; species Stenotrophomonas sp. YJH_SMC_27. The sequence continues at coordinate 326,726 of NZ_JCAFTA010000001.1, forward strand.
TGGCTCCCGACCTCGAGGACGTGTACTTCCAGCGCCTGCGCCTTCAGGCCCGTAGCCGCGTCGCAGCCTGAGCGGAGCACGCCATGATCCTCAACTTCTTCCGCTTCGAGCTGCGCGAGCAGCTGCGATCCCCGCTGCTGTGGCTGCTGGCCGGGCTGTTCGCCCTGCTTGCCTTTGCCGCCGCGTCCAGCGACGCCGTGCAGATCGGTGGCGGCACCGGCAACGTGCACAGCAACGCGCCCACCGTGATCGCACAGATGCTGGGCATCTTCACCCTGCTCGGCATGCTGGTCACCGCCCTGTTCGTCAGCAACGCGCTGTTGCGTGACTTCGAACTCGGCACTGCCGAACTGATCTTCGCCAGCCCGGTGAAGCGCCGCGATTACCTGGCCGGGCGCATCGCTGCCGCCCTGGCGGCCGGGCTGCTGGTCTACATCCTGATCGCATTCGGCCTGTGGCTGGCGCCGTTCATGCCGTGGGTCGATCCCGAGCGCATGGGCCCGATCAGCTGGCAGGGCTATGCCTGGACGTTCGCGGTCGTCGTCATTCCGAACCTGTTGTTCACCACCGCGCTGCTGTCGCTGCTGGCAGCGCTGACCCGCTCGATCCTCTGGGTCTACATCGGCCTGGTGGCCTACCTGGTCTTGTACGGCGCCAGCGCGGCCCTGCTGCGCGACATCGACAATACGTGGATCGCGGTGCTGAGCGAACCGCTGGGCATGCGCGCACTCGGCCGTACCATCCGCTACTGGTCCACCGCCGAACGCAACAGCGGGGTTCCCGAGCTGGCCGGCTACCTGCTGGCCAATCGCGCCCTGTGGTTGGGCGTGGCTGCCGCGCTGTTTGCCGCCACCTTCGCGCTGTTCCGCACCGAACGCAGCGGCAGTGGCCGTCGGCGCTGGGGCCGCAGGCAGGCGCAACCGGCTTCCGAAGCCAGCGTGGTCCGTCCCACCCGCGCGACACTGCCGCGCGTGATACCGGCGTTCACTGCCAGCACGGCGTGGCAGCAGTTCCTGCGCCAAGTCCGCTTCGATACACGCGGTGTCCTGCGCAGCGTGCCGTTCATCGTGCTGCTGGTACTGGGCCTGGCCAACTTCCTGCCCAGCGCGCTGTTCCGGCAGACCCTGTACGGCACCTCGATCTGGCCGGTCACCTCGCAGATGATCATGGGCCTGCAGGGGGCCTTCAGCTGGCTGCTGGTGATCATCGTGCTGTTCTTCGCCGGTGAGCTGGTCTGGAAGGAACGCAGTGCGCGCATCAATGAAGTGACCGATGCCATGCCGGTGCCGAACTGGGTGCCTCTGCTGGCCAAGTTCACCGCACTGCTGGCCGTGATCATCTGCTTCCAGGCCGCCGGCGCGCTGGCCGCGATGGGCGTGCAGCTGGCCAAGGGCTACACGCATCTGGAGCCGCTGCTGTACCTGCGCAGCCTCGCGCTGGATTCGGTGGTCTACATCCTGATGGGGGGCCTGGCGCTGGTGCTGCAGGTGCTCACCAACAACAAGTTCGTCGGATACGCATTGCTGATCGTGGTGATGATCGGCCAGGGCGTGCTCGGCCTGCTCGACTACACGCAGAACCTGTACAACTTCGGCAGCTGGCCCAACGCGCCCTATTCGGACATGAACGGCTACGGCCACTTCCTGACCGGGCAACTGGCGTTCCAGGGCTACTGGGCGTTGTTCCTGCTGACGCTGATGTGCTTGGCGTCGGCCTTCTGGGTACGGGGTGTCAGCCAGGGCCTGCGCCAGCGCCTGGCTCTGGCCGGCCGCCGCCTGCGCGGCCCGACCGGCGCCTTTGCAGCGCTGGCAGCAGTGGCGTTCGTCGGCGTGGGGGGCTGGCTGTACTGGAGCACCAACATCCGCAACGAGTTCCTTTCTCCGGACCAGCAGCTGGATCTGCAGGCCCGCTACGAGCGCGAGCTGTCGAAGTACCGCAACCTGCCGCAGCCCCGCATCGTGGCGGTGGACAACCGCGTGGACCTGTCCCCCGAATCGCAGTCGATGGTGATCGATGCGAACTGGACGATCCGCAATCTCCACGCGCAGCCGATCCCGGAACTGCATGTCTCGATGGGCGATGACAAACAGCTGGTAGCCGCCGATCTTGGCGGACAGACGATGGCCTTCCATGCCAAGGACCTGGGGTATCGCATCTATCGGCTGGACAAGCCTCTGCAACCGGGCGAAAGCCGCCGTGTCCATTTCCGGGTGGTGCAGAAGCCCAATGGCATCACCGCCGGCCAGGCGCCGAGCAACATCGTGGACAACGGCACGTTCTTCAACAGCCGCGTGTTGCCGTCGTTCGGCTACAACGAGGGCGCGGAGATCACCGACCGCAACGAGCGGCGCAAGCGCGACCTGGGTGAGCCGCGGCGCATGCCCAAGCTGGAAGACGAAGCCGCGCGTGCCAACACGTACATAGCCAACGATGCCGACTGGCTCGACTTCCGCACCACGATCTGCACGGCACCGGACCAGGTGGCGCTGGCCCCGGGCTATCTGCAGCATGAGAGCACGGTCAATGGCTGGCGCTGCTTCAGCTATGCCATGGATCGACCGATGCTGAACTTCTACGCCTATCTGTCGGCGCGCTGGGAGGTGCGCAAGGCAAAGTACAAGGACATACCGATCGAGGTCTACTTCGACCCGGCGCACGGCTACAACGTGGAGCGGATGATCGAAGCGGTGCAGAAATCGCTGGCCTACTACGAGGCGAACTTCACCCCGTACCAGCATCGCCAGGTGCGCATCATCGAGTTCCCGGGTTATGCCCGCTTCGCGCAGTCGTTCGCCAACACCATCCCCTACTCCGAAGCCATCGGTTTCATCGCCGACCTGCGTGACCCGGACAAGGTGGACTACGTGTTCTACGTGACCGCGCACGAAATCGCACACCAGTGGTGGGCGCACCAGGTGATCGGTGCCAACGTGCAGGGCGCCACGGTGCTGTCCGAATCGTTGTCGCAGTATTCGGCACTGATGGTGATGGAGCAGGAGTACGGCCGCCAGCACATGCGTCAGTTCCTCAAGCGCGAACTGGACGGTTACCTGTCCGGCCGCGGCGGCGAGGCCATCGAGGAACAGCCGCTGGAGCGCGTGGAGAACCAGCAGTACATCCACTACCAGAAGGGTTCGCTGGTGTTCTACCGGCTGCGTGAAGAGATCGGCGAAGTGGCCCTGAACCGCGCGTTGAAGCGCTTCCTGCAGGACAAGGGCTACCAGCAGCCGCCGTACACCACCTCACGCGAACTGCTGAGCTACATCCGTGCCGAGACCCCGGCCGACCGCCAGCAGCTGGTCACTGACCTGTTCGAGAAGATCAGCTTCTACGACAACCGCGTGATGGCCGCCAGCGCCCGAAAGCGCGATGACGGTCGTTACGACGTGACCCTGGACCTGCATGCCAGCAAGCAGTATGCCGATGGCAAGGGCAAGGAGACCGCCGGCAAGATGGATGACTGGGTGGAGATCGGCGTGTTCGCCAATGGGCCGTCGGGCAAGGAGCGCGACCAGAAGGTGCTGTACCTGCAGCGCCACCACATCACCAGCGCCGCGCCGAAGATCACGGTGACGGTGGATGAAAAGCCGGACGAAGCAGGCTTCGATCCCTACAACAAGCTGATCGACCGGGTGAGCGATGACAATCGGCGCAAGGTGACGATGTGAGGCAACGGGGCGCCGGCCTGTGCGCCAGCGTTCCACGCAGCACGTGCGGGCTTGGCTCGGCTTTGCTGTTTGGCTTGGCCCTCCTGTAGTGCCGAGCCATGCTCGGCACATTGTCTACGGCAGCCGCGAAAATTCAGTGCACCGCGGCCTTCGGCCCCAGCAACGCCAGCAGCACGAAGACCACGACCGAGGCGACGGTGCCGAGCACCGCCGGTAACCCGAACGCCCACGCCGAACGGCCCTGCTGGCGTGCCCACTGGGCCAGATGCCAGGCCGCGCCCAGGTTGATCAGCCAGGCAACCACGAACACCGGCCACAGCACCATGCCCACCGCGCGCAGCAAGGGCATGGACACCAGCGCGGCAACGATCGCCGCGATCAGGAAGATCAGCGCAGAGCGGGAATGGCGTGATGTGGATGCGCTCATGCGGCCAACCTGCGCACCATCACCAGCACGCGATAGCTGCGGTTGTCGGCTTCCTGCAGCGGCTTCCAGCCCAGCCGAGCGTACAGGCCGCCATCCAGCGCTTCGGTCTGTAGATACAACTCGGAAACGCCCATCCGAACCGCCTGCGCCGCTGCCTGCTGGACCAGCCCACTGGCCAGCCTGCGGCCCCGATGGCTGTCGGCCACGAACACGCTGCCCAGCCAGTGTTCATACTGCGGGAATGCCTGCATCTCCCTGCGCTTGAGCTGCACGGCACCAACCAACTGGTCTCCATCGAAGGCGGCGATCAGGTGCGGGAAACCTCCGGCGTCCTGCGGCGGATTGAGCCGCTGCAGTTCCTGTTCCAGCGACAGGCCCGCGTCCTGGCCCCATTGTGCGTGGTACCACTCGGCCAGTTGCTGCCGTTCCGGTGCGCCAGCGGGTAATACCCTGAATTCCATGGCAATGCCTTGATCCCGATATTGCCCAAGAGGATCACGGACGGCGCTCGAAGGGAAGCCTTCTGTAGAGTCGCGCCGTGCTCGACTGATCCGGCATTGCGCGAACGGCAGCCGAGCATGGGCTCGGCTCTACATGACAATCAACCCTGGGCGAAGTCCTTCAGGATCTCGCCGACGCCGCTGGGCGAGATCTCGAAGCCCAGCGAAGTGCCCGGGTTGATCACCACGCCGTAGCCACCCGGCACGCGGCGCAGCACGTCCAGCATCCGCCAGCGGATCTGGTGTTCGGCCTGCTGGCTGTAGATGCCCACCCGCGACGGATCGGTGAACACGGCCACGTGCAGGGTGCCCTGCTTGTCGAACAGCAGCGGGTCGAAGCCGCTGCCATCGGGGGTCACCAGGCTGCCGGTCAGCAGTACCACCTCGGAAGCGACGAAGGCCTCCATGAAGGCGCGGATCGGCACCGCCCCGTCCATCGCCGCCTTCAGCAGGGTTTCGATCGGGGTCTGCGGGGCGAGGTCGGTCATGGCGGTACGGCGGGGCGTGAGGGGGGGCCTATTGTAGGGTCGAGCCTGCTCGACTGCTCGAAGAGCGTGCCAACCGAGGTTGGCACCCACCAGAGCGGTAGCGCCGGGCCATGCCCGGCGGCGCCCTCACCGTCCCAGACGCTGGTCCCGAGCCTTCTGGTCGGTCATCGCCTTGTCCAGCTCGGCCTGCAGCGCTGGCTGCTGCACGGCGGCATCCAGCACATACACCTTCACGCCGTGTGCGGGCACTTCGGCCTCCAGGGAGGCATCCACCTGCAACGAACCGCCGTCCAGTGCATCGCGCCAGCGGCCGGACTGGACGTAACGCGCCACGGTGAGCGTCCTGGCCTGGTCGCCCTTGTTCAGCAGCACCAGCGCGGTCTGCGCCACGTCACCGTGCTGCAGCACGCGGAAGAACACCGCCTCATCGCCCTGCAGGCGTTCGTTCACCTGCAGGCCGCGCTGCAGGGCCGGGGTGGCCTCGCGCAGCTTGGCAATGCGCTGCAGCGGCGCGAAGATCGGGCTCTGCGGTGCAGCGTCCACGCGCGGCTGGCCGAAGTAGGCACGGTTGCCGGCGTGCTCGGCGCGGCCGCGCATGAAGCCGGTCTCCGAACCGTAATAGACCACCGGAATGCCGCGCGCGGTGAACAGCCAGTTGTGCGCGTCGATGAAGCCGGTGTCGCTGGCCTGAAGGCGCGGCATGTCGTGGTTGTCGTAGAAGCTCATCAGCTCGTACGGATTGGCATACGGGCCACCGCTCAGGTGCAGTGGCTCAGCCAGGGTCTCGAAGCCCTTGTTGGCGGTGCCGAAGGTCTGCTCCAGTGCCCCGCGCAACGGGAAATCGAGCACGCTCACGTTGGCATTGGATGGCCAGGTGTGCTCGGCAATGGTCGCCGCGTTGTAGTCGAAGGCTTCGCCAAACATGAACATGCCCGGGTGCTCGGCACGGATGCGCTTGACGAAGGCATGCCACCACGGGTGCGGCAGCCAGCCGATGGTGTCGATGCGCAATGCGTCCACGCCCTGCGCGGTCCATTGCAGGTAGGCACCGACCAGGTAGTCCATCACCGCCGGATTGTCCTGGTTGAAGTCGGACAGCTCAGCCAGGTTGCCATCGAAGATCGAGCCATCCTTGTTGTCGACCGGTCCAATGTTGTTGTAGAACGCGTGCAGCGGGTTGTGCTTCGGATCCAGTTTCTGCGGCGGCAGGTTCTGGTGGTCGGCGATCAGTTTTCCGTCCTTGTCGAAGATCTGGCCGAACTGCGGCTGTCGCGTCGGCATGGTCCAGGCCGGCGAGCCGTGGTTGCCCACGATATCCAGCACCACCTTCAAGCCAGCACCGTGCAGGCCCTTGGTCAACCCGGCGAAATCCAGGTTCTTGCTGGGCAGGTGCTCATCGAGCTTGTAGAAGTTGATGCCCCAGTACCCGTGGTAGCCGGTCTTGCCGCGATCAGTCAGCGTGCTGGTGCAGCTGATCGGCTTGCTGCCGGTGAACGCCTCGTCCGGGTTGTCGACGATGGGCGTGATCCATACCGCGCCGAAACCGAGGTTGCGGATGTACTGCGCGTTGTCGAGCACACCGCGGAAATCACCACCGAGGTAGCCGATGTTGCCGTCCACCTTGTCCGGGCACGGCACTGGGATGTCGAAGGTGCGGTGCGCGCCACCCTGGTCACGATGGTCATTGGCCGGGTCACCGTTGACGAAGCGGTCGGTGACCACGAAGTACACCGCATCGCTGGCGAACGGCTCGGTGGTGCCGACGTAGTCCGGGCGCGGCGTGGCCACGGCCTGGCCGGCGAACAGGGCAAGGGAAACAGCAACAGCCAGGACACCACGCATCACACCACCTCCGGACGGGACGGAACCCGCAGCACGCACAGGCCGGCCAGGAACAGGCTGCAGCCGCCCAGCACCAGCACATGCATCGGCTGGCCACCCAGCCATGCGCGCAGGGCAAAGCCGAGCGCACTGGCCGCCACCAGCTGCGGGATCACGATGAAGAAATTGAAGATGCCCATGTACACGCCCATCTTCGACGCCGGCACGCTGTCGGACAGCAGTGCATACGGCAACGACAGGATCGAGGCCCAGGCAAAGCCGACGCCGACCATCGACAGCAGCAGCCAGTGCGGGTCGCGGATGAACATCAGCGAGACCAAGCCGGCGCCGCCCAGCCACAGGTTGACCAGGTGGCTCCAGCGCAGGCCGATCGCACGCACCATCGGCGGAATCAGCACCGCCGCCAGCGCAGCGAAGCCGTTGTAGGCGCCAAACAGCACGCCCACCCAGTTGGCACCTTCGTTGTAGGCGGCCGACTGTGGATCGGTCGAACCGAAGTGGGTACCGGCCACCGCAGCGGTGGTGTAGATCCACATGGCGAACAGCGCGAACCACGAGAAGAACTGCACCCACGCCAGGCGGCGCATGGTGACCGGCATCGCGCGCAGGTCGCCGACGATGGCGGCCAGCATATGCGTGGCCGGCAGCGCGCGCGCGGCCGCCAGCAGCAGGCCGTAGCCGGCGCACAGGCCGGCCAGCACGTACAGCATCCGGTCGCCTTGCCGCCAGGCGATCAGCAGCGCCAACAGCACACCCAGCCCAAGCCACAGGGTCACCCGCGTCCATGAAGCCGGGCCGTTGATCGCGGCCGCCGCGTGATGTTCCGGTGGCTCGGCATCATCGAACCCGGCCAGCTCCGCCGGTGAATATTCGCGGGTGCTGACCACCGTCCAGGTGATCGCCGCCAGCAGCACCACCGCGCCGAAGTAGAACGCATAGCGCACAGTGTCGGGCACTTCCCCGGCGGACGCGGTGTTGGCAACGCCGAAGTGGGCCAGGATGAACGGCAGAAAGCTGGCGACGATGGCACCCACGCCGATGAAGAAGCTCTGCATGGCATAGCCGGCCGGACGCTGGCGTGGCGCCAGCTGGTCACCGACGAAGGCACGGAACGGCTCCATCGATACGTTGATCGAGGCATCCAGTACCCACAGCGTGCCGGCCGCGATCCACAGCGTCGGCGAGTTCGGCATCACCAGCAGCGCCAGCGTGGTCAACACCGCACCGATCATGAAGTACGGACGACGGCGCCCCCAGCGCGTCCAGGTGCGGTCGGACAGGTAGCCGATTACCGGCTGCACCAGCAGGCCGGTCAGCGGCGCGGCAATCCACAGCCCTGGTACCGCGTCGATATCCGCGCCCAGCGTCTCGAAGATGCGGCTGGCATTGGCGTTCTGCAGGGCGAATCCGAACTGGATGCCGAGGAAGCCGAAACACATGTTCCAGATCTGCCAGAACGATAGCTGCGGTTTTGCCGTGCGATTCATCGTGCACCCTCTTCCATCGCCACCGGCGCCACCGTCAGCGCCTGCACCTGGGCCTGGTTGAGCACGCCTTCGCGGCCACCCTTGCCCCCGGTGTAGTGCGCGAAATGTTCAAGCGCGCTCATGTTGAAGCCTTCTTCGAGCGCGACGGTGCACTGCCCCTTGGCCACAACGAACGTTGCCGAAGTCGAGTCCTGCACCGCCACGCTGTGCGGCAGCGTAACCGTGTGCCGCTGCAACGGCTGGCCCGGGCACTGCAGCACCAGCTGCTTCACCGCAGCGGTGACGCCGGTGTTGATCGGCCCGTTCGGGTTGCGGTACTGCAGGCGAAGACGCACCTGCCCGGCCTTGGCCGAGGTGAACTGCCAGCGATCCTCGCCCTTCAGCACCTGCTGCGGACCGACGCAGACCGTCGGGCTGTGCAGCGATTCCAATGCGTTGTCGCGCCGGGTCAGGCTGAGGCAATGCTGCAGGCCATCGTCACTGATGTGCGCCTGGCCGTTGCTGGCGGTGAGCGCGCGACCGTCCTGCCACAGCACCTGGCCGGCAGCGACCTCGACGTTCCAGCCCCTGCCCTTGCGCCGCGCCTGCGGTGCGGCCGGCGTGGCCGGTGCGCGCGCATTGGCGTCGGCCGTCATTGCTACGCTGCGCGGCGCCGCTGCTGCGGGGACCAGCTGCACGGTGGTGGTGGCACCACGCATCTTCACCTTGCCCGCTACCAGCAATCCATCGGCCAGCTGCTTCGGCCGCTCCAGCACATAACGCTTACCGTTGGCCTCCAGGGAGATGCGGCGTTGCGTGCCGAACAGTTCGGGCACCAGCACGGCCGGCAGCTTGGGCTGCACGCGGCCATCGTCCTGCACGCCGAATACGCCTTCGACCACCATCGACAGATAGCCGGCCACCGACCACAGCTGGCGTTCGGAATTGACCACCGGGCCGCTCAGTGCGCCTTCCTCGACATGCACGGCCTGGCTGACCAGCTCGTAGTTTTCCATGTTGGAGCCGGCCAGCGCGGCGCCCTGCATCAACGAGCGGATTTCGGCGGCGATGCGCGGCGCATCATCCAGCTGCCGCGCCGCGCGCAGCGAGTACGCACTGACGAACGGCCAGATCGCGCGATTGTGGTAGATCGGCTGCTGCGCCTCCTGCGGCCACACCACCGGGCTGCCGGCCGGGCCCATCGGATACGCCGCCAGCGCACGCCGCGCGCGCTCCGGCGGCAGCACCCCGGCCAGGATGCCCAGCGAAAGGCCGAGCAGATCCACCTTGGCGTACGGCACCGGGTGCGCGGCTTCACCGATGTAACTCATGTACTGGCCGATGTCTTCGCGCCAGAAGCGCGTATCGATCTGCTGCGCCAACGCATCGGCCCACGCCTTGTACTCGGCCGCGCGGGCATCGCCGTGCTGCCCGGCCAGGCGTTCGGCCAGGCGCAGTGCCTGGTAGTGCAGCACGTTGGTGGACAGTGCGTAGGAATCACCGATGAAGCGCACGTCCTCGCGGGTCCAGTCCGGATAGGTCTGCTCGCGCCAGTCCAGGAACGAGGTCTCGCCGCGGTACAGGCCCATCTGCGCGTCGAACACCATCGCGCGGTCCTGCGCCAGCGTGCCCTGCAGCGCCTGCCAGACCTGATCGGCAAACGCTCGGTCCTCCAGCAGGTGGCGTGCCGCCAGGAACCACACCACGCGGTCGCTGCTGATCGGCCAGCTGCCGCCGGAACCGGTGTCCTGCGCCACGAACAGGCCGGGCGTGTGCCCGTCGCGCGCCGCCGACAGCTTGAACTGCAGCGACTGCCGGGTGCGTTGCGGGTCCAGCCGCGCCAGCGCCAGATCGGCGGCGAAGCTGACATCGCGGGTCCACACATAGGGCCAGCGCGCGCCGGTCTGGAAGCACTCGCACGGCACCGGCCGGCCCTCGTCGAAGGCCGGATCGCGGATCGCATCCACGCGGTCCTGGTCCATCTCCTGCTGGGCCAGCGCGAACAGTGCATCGAACATCACGCTGCCGGTCTGGCTGCGCATCGGTGCGGCTGCGATCTGCACTGCGCCCTTCGGCGCATGCAGCACGAAGCTGCCATTGGCAGCGGCTTCGGCGCGCGCATGGCGGCCGTCGAATTGCAGGTCGACCGCCTGCGCGGTCGTCCCCAGCGCTGCCCCCAGGGCAGCGGTCAGGCAAATGATCTTCAGCATCGAAGCGGCGGACCGGCTTGCGCCCGTCGGCCTCCCTCCCTCTCTGCACGCGTTGTAGGTCCGCACCGTCGTTGCAGGCGGGCGGGCGCGGCCCCTCCCTCAAGGTGCCTGGGCCCCATGGTAGACGCGGGGCTGTCGACTGCGTCCAGTTGCATACGTATTCATGGCGTCACGCGGTAGCGCGCCCGCCGCGCTGGCTTATGGTCCGGGTCTGCCAACGGCGCCTTGGGAGGGGAATTGCCGATGTCATCCACTGCTGTACGCGCGCTATTCGCGCACATGCTCGGCCTGGCCCTGATGGGATGGGCCACGCTGGTACACGCCACGCCCCAGGTGGCCAGCGTCGAATCGCCGGGCAAGGTGCTGAAGGTCAGCCTGGTGCTGGACGGCGGCACCGCGCGCTACCGCGTCGAGCGTTTCGGCGAACCCGTGGTGGAGGATTCGAAGCTTGGCTTTGCCCTGCGCGACGGCCGCCTGGACCGCGATTTCGCCCTGCTTGGCCAGCAGCAGCGCAGCGTCGACGACAGCTGGGAGCAGCCGTGGGGCGAGCGCCGGCTCACCCGCAACCACTTCAACGAGCTGACCGTGCAGCTGGCCGAAACCACCGGCAGCAAGCGACGGCTGGATGTGGTGTTCCGCGTCTACGACGATGGTCTCGGCTTCCGCTATGTGTTCCCTGAGCAACCGAACCTGCGCGAGGCGATCATCGATGACGAACTGACCGAGTTTGCCATCGCGCCTGAATCCACCGCTTGGTGGATCCCCGCCGGCGAACCGATCCACTACGAATACCTCTACCAGCGCACGCCGCTACGCGAAGTACCGCTGGTGCATACGCCGATGACCCTGCGCAGCCGCGATGGCCTGCATCTGGCGATCCACGAGGCGGCGCTGGTGGACTATGCCGGCATGTGGCTGCGGCGCACCGAGGGGCAGCGCCTGCGCGCGCAGCTCTCGCCCTCGGCCGAAGGCTGGAAGGTACGCCGCGCCCTGCCCTTCGCCACGCCGTGGCGCACGCTGCAGATCGCCGACCGTGCCGGTGGTCTGGTCGAATCGGACCTGATCCTCAACCTCAACGAACCCAACGCGCTGGGCGATGTGAGCTGGGTGAAGCCAGCCAAGTACCTGGGCGTGTGGTGGTCGATGCACCTGGACAACGAGAGCTGGGCGACCGGGCGGAAGCATGCGGCTACCACCGCCAAGACGAAAAAAGTCATCGACTTCGCCGCCGCGCACGGCTTCCGTGGCGTGCTGGTGGAAGGCTGGAACCCGGGCTGGGACGGCATGTGGGTGGGCAATGGTTATGACTTCGATTTCACCCGGGCCACGCCCGATTTCGACATTGAAGCGCTGTCGGCATATGGCCTGAAGAAGGGCGTACACCTGATCGGCCACCATGAAACCGGCTGCGCCATCGAGCACTACGAGGACCAGCTGGGCGCCGCGCTGGACCTGTATGCACGGCTGGGCGTGGACCAGTTCAAGACCGGCTACGTCTGTGACGACGGCCAGGTCGACCGCCGCAATCCGGCAGGGGGACCGCTGTGGCGCGAGTGGCACGACGGGCAGTTCATGGCCCGCCACCATCTGAAGGTGGTGCAGGAAGCCGCGCGCCGGCACCTGTCGGTGAACCCGCATGAGCCGATCAAGGACACCGGCCTGCGCCGCACCTACCCCAACTGGATCTCGCGCGAAGGCGCACGCGGCATGGAGTACAACGCCTGGGGCCAACCACCGAACCCGCCGGAGCACGAGGTCAACCTGGTGTTCACCCGCATGCTGGCCGGGCCGATGGATTACACCCCCGGCATTCTCAGCCTGAAGGGCCGCCACGGCCAGGCCATTCCCAGCACGCTGGCGCGCCAGCTGGCGCTGTACGTGGTGCTGTACAGCCCGATCCAGATGGCCGCCGACCTGCCCGAGCACTACCTGCAGCATCGCGAGGCGTTCCGTTTCATCGAGGACGTGGCGGTGGACTGGGAGCAGAGCCGCGTGCTCGATGGTGAAGTGGGCGACTACGTGACGATCGTGCGCCGCGACCGCAACAGCCGCGACTGGTTCCTCGGCAGCATCACCGATGAGCACGGCCGCATGCTGCCGGTATCGCTGGGCTTCCTTGAGCCGGGCGTGCGCTATCGCGCCGAGATCTACCGTGATGGCGAGGGCGCGGATTTCCGCAGCAATCCATTCGCGTTCGCACGCGAAACCCGCGAAGTGACCAGCGCCGATGCACTGACGCTGGTGCTGGCACCCGGCGGTGGCCAGGCCATTCGCTTCACGCCGATCCGCTGAACGTTTTCCTGCCTGCGCCCCCGTAGCGCCCGAGCCCACGCTCGGGCGGCGGTGCGTAGCACCGAAATGCAGCCGAGCATGGGCTCGGCTCTACAGAACGAGACACTTGAAAGCGATTACATCCCTGCAGACGCCATTGAATACGTATGCAGGGTGATTCCCGCGAAGAACGCGCTGCCTACCATAGCGGCGACGACAGCGGCCACCGCGTCGCACGTTCACGGCCCCGCCGGAACGCTCACAAATCGATCTGCAACATTGCCTGGGAGGGGAAAATGTTGAACCACAAGCGCAGCGCGCTGAGCATCGCGCTGGCCGTTGTCCTGGCGCCGACGCTGGCGTCGGCACAGTCCACGCAGAGCACCACCACGCCGGCCGGCACCGCCGCCACCAACCTGGATACGGTGCAGGTCACCGGCATCCGCCGCGGCATCGAGAGCGCGATCGCGGTCAAGCAGGACGCCACCTCGGTGGTCGAAGCGATCTCCGCCGAAGACATCGGCAAGCTGCCCGACGTCAGCATCGCCGAGTCCATCTCGCGCCTGCCCGGCCTGGCCGCGCAGCGCGTGGCGGGCCGTGCGCAAGTGATCAGCGTGCGCGGCCTGTCGCCGGACTTCGCCACCACCCTGCTCAACGGCCGCGAAGTGGTCAGCACCGGCGACAACCGCGGCGTCGAGTTCGACCAGTACCCGTCCGAGCTGGTCAACGGCGTGACGGTGTACAAGACCCCGGACGCGGCGCTGGTCGGCCAGGGCCTGTCGGGCACCATCGACATGCAGACCGCACGCCCGCTCAGCTTCGGCGAGCGCGTGATCGCGGTCAGCGGCCGCTACCAGAAGAGCTCCCTGGGCCGCGCCGCCAACACCGATCCGTACGGCAACCGCTTCAGCGCCAGCTACATCGACCAGTTCCTGGACAAGACCCTGGGCATCGCCATCGGCTATGCGCACAGCGACATGCCGATCCAGGAGAACCAGGTCGGCCTGTACGAACCGTGGACCACCGAGCACACCGACAAGGGCGACCGTCCGGGCGTGGGTGCCGGCACCTACTTCTCCGATGGCATCAAGGCGCTGCGCCGCACCGGCAACAACAAGCGCGACGGCGTGATGGCCACGATCCAGTTCCGGCCGAACAACAGCTGGACCAGCACCTTCGATGCGTTCCACACCGAAGCCGAGCAGATCGACACCGCCAACCAGTTCGAGCTGAACCTCAGCAACTACAACGGCAACTACACCCCTGGCCTGCTGGTCAGCAACCCGCAGGTCAACGCCAATGGTTCGTTCACCGGCGGCACCGCCAGCGGCGTGTATCCGCTGGTGCGCGGCATGTACAACAAGCGCAAGGACAAGATCGATGCGTTCGGCTGGAACAACGAGTTCAACTTCGGCGGCGTCAAGCTGGTCGCCGACCTGAACTACTCCAAGGCCACGCGCGATGAGCTGAACCTGGAAAACAACCTGCAGCTGACCCCGATGCCACAGCTGGATACGGTCGGCGTGTCGATCCGCCAGAACGGCTTCTCGCAGATCAGCCCGGGCCTGAACTACTCCAATCCCGATGCGCTGTTCCTGACCAACACCATCTACGGCTCCGGCTACGGCAAGGTGCCGCAGGTGGAAGACCGCCTGAAGGGTGGCAAGCTGGCCGCCACCATCGCGCTGCCCGATGCCATCGCGTCGTGGGCGCCGGACATCGACATCGGCGTGAACTACGCCGACCGCCGCAAGGTGAAGACCCAGTCCGAAGGCAACATCCTGCTGGGTGCGCAGGGCGATGCCAACATCGCCTCGGACCTGCAGTATCGCCCGGTCAACCTCGGCTTCGCCGGCCTCGGCACCATCCCGGCCTGGAACGTCCCGGCCGCGGTCGGCCGCTACATGACCTTCAACCCGGTCGACAACCTGGACTACCTGATTCCCAAGTCGTGGACGGTGCAGGAGAAGATCACCACCGCCTGGGCGCGCCTGAACATCAACGCCGACATCGGCGACGTCGGCGTGCGCGGCAACATCGGCGTGCAGATGCAGCACACCGACCAGAGCTCGGATTCGCGCTACTGGGACAGCTCGCAGTCGGCCGGCAACAACGTGCAGCCGTACTCGAACGGCCGCACCTACAACGATTGGCTGCCGAGCCTGAACCTGGCCTTCCTGTTCCCGCACCAGCAGACGCTGCGCTTCGCCGTCGCCAAGCAGGTCGCACGCCCACGTGTGGACCAGATGCGCGCCGGCCTGGAGTTCGGCGTGGACACCGGCACCGGCCGCCCCGGCGGCAGCGGCGGCAATCCGCTGCTGGACCCATGGCGTGCCACCGCGCTGGACCTGTCCTATGAGAAGTACTTCGGCGAGAAGGCCTACGTGGCCGCCGCGATCTTCTACAAGGACCTGAAGAGCTACGTCTACACCCAGTCGGTCGATAACTACGACTTCACCGCGCTGCTGGGCAGCTACGTGCCGCCGCCGGGCATGACCGCACCGGTGCTGACCACCGGCACCTTCTCCGCGCCGCAGAACGGCAAGGGCGGCACGCTGAAGGGCCTGGAGCTGACCGCATCGTTCCCGCTGGAGATGCTGACCGACAGCCTGCGTGGCTTCGGCGTGCAGGCCAGCGCGACCTTCAACAAGAGCGACATCACCATCCTGGATCCGGAGAGCGCCTCCAGCGTGGGCAGTGACCCGATCAGCCTGCCGGGCCTGTCCAAGCGCGTGTACAACTTCACTGCCTATTACGAGCGCAGCGGTTTTGAAGCACGCGTCAGCCAGCGCCGCCGATCGGACTTCATCGGTGAGATCGGCAACTTCAACGGCAACCGCAGCCTGCGCTATGTCGTCGGCGAAAACGTGACCGATGCGCAGGTCAGCTACACCTTCAGCGACAGCAGCGCCCTGCGTGGCCTGACCCTGCTGCTGCAGGGCAGCAACCTGACCAACGAGCCGTACCGCACCTACGCCGGCAGCAAGGACCGCCCGCTGGAGTACATCGAATGGGGCCGCACCTACATGCTGGGCGTGAACTACAAGTTCTGACCACAGCCGGGTAGTGCCGGCCGCTGGCCGGCAACCACCCCATCGGTAGCGCCGGGCCATGCCCGGCGACGGAAGCCAGGAGCAGGACCGGAAACCCGCTGCGCAGGCAGCGGGTTTTCTTTCGCCCGGTCACCGGCATGCCACCGACCGGCGCCCGGCCATGCCGCTCATAAAAAAGGGACGGGGCGCTTCGGCCCCGTCCCCGCAAGTACCGCCACCGGAGAAAACGGTCAGCTGCGTCGGGCGCAATACACCGCGCGCGGCGGCAGCTGGAGTTCGTTGCCCTGCACCGTGCCCGCATCCGGGCCCGGTACCGCCGCCTGCTGCCAGTTCCCCGGCGGCAGCGGATGGGTCACCGCCTCGGCCGACAGGTTGAAGGCCAGCAGGAGGGTTTCATCTGCAAGCATACGCTCGAACAGCAGCACAGGCTCGGCGCTTTCAAGGAATCTGATGCTGCCGTGCAGGAGCGCCGGCTGGGTATGCCGCCAGGCCAGGAACGCGCGGAACGCCGCCAGCACCGAATGCGGGTCGCGCTCCTGCACGGCCACCGCCGCCGCGCGGTGCTCGGCCGGGATCGGCAGCCAGGGCTGCCCGGTGGTGAAACCGGCTAATGGCGCATCGGTCCACGGCATCGGCGTGCGGCAGCCATCACGGCCCTTGAAGTTCGGCCAGAAGGTGATGCCGTAGGGGTCCTGCAGGGCCTCGAACGGCACCTCGGCCTCGGCCAGGCCCAGCTCCTCGCCCTGGTACAGGCACACCGAGCCGCGCAGCGAGCACAGCAGCGCCACCAGCATCCGCGCCAGCCGCGGGTCGGCCGGGTGCCCGCCCCAACGGCTGACCGCCCGCTCCACGTCGTGATTCGAAACCGCCCAGCACGGCCAGCCTTCGGTCATCGCCGCTTCCAGCCGCGAGACCGTGTCGCGGATGTAGGCCGCGCTGTAGTCATCCACCAGCAGCTCGAAGCTGTAGCCCATGTGCAGGCGGCCTTCGCGGGTGTACTCGGCGGTGGTCGCCAGCGAGTCCTCCGAGGAGATCTCGCCCAGGCTGACCGCGCCCGGGTACTGATCCAACAGCGCGCGCAGGCGCTCCAGGAACGGCAGGTTCTCTGGCTGGGTGTTGTTGTAGTAGTGGTACTGGTAAGCGTACGGGTTGTCCGGGCTGAAGCCGCGCCCCACCCGCTTCTCCGCCGGCTTGGGCGGGTTGTCACGCAGCTGCGCATCGTGGAAGCAGAAATTGATGGCGTCCAGGCGGAAGCCGTCCACGCCGCGGTCCAGCCAGAAGCGCACGTTGTCCAGGGTGGCCTGCTGCACGTCCGGGTGGTGGAAGTTCAGGTCCGGCTGGTCGACCAGGAAGTTGTGCAGGTAGTACTGCTCGCGGCGCGGCTCCCACTGCCAGGCACAGCCGCCGAACAGCGACAGCCAGTTGTTGGGCGGGGTGCCGTCCTCGCGCGGGTCGGCCCAGACGTACCAGTCCGCCTTCGGATTGCTGCGGTCCTGGCGGCTCTCACGGAACCAGGCATGCTCGATCGAGGTATGGCTCAGCACCTGGTCGATCATCACCTTCAGGCCCAGGCCATGGGCCTTGGCCAGCAGGCGGTCGAAGTCGTCCAGGCTGCCGAACAGCGGGTCGACGTCGCGGTAGTCGGCGATGTCGTAGCCGAAGTCGGCCATCGGCGACTTGAAGAACGGCGAGATCCAGATCGCATCCACGCCCAGCGCGGCAATGTGGTCCAGGCGCTCGATGATGCCCGGCAGGTCGCCCACCCCATCGCCGTTGGCATCGAGGAAACTGCGCGGGTAGATCTGGTAGATGACGGCTCCGCGCCACCATGGATAGTGCGACATCGACAGCCCCCCTCCGGGCATGCAGGGCCCACCGGAAGCGGGCCGAAATCCTGTTCCGGCAAGCTTAGCGGTGGCCTCCGGGGCATGGCGCAACCTGCATACGTATTCACGCGGAGGGCCGCGCAGGCCGGGCTGGAATTGCCGCGCGGACCGGTTTGCGCCCGAATTCACGGCCAGCGCCTATAATCAGTGGTGAGCCTGAAAGCCTGATCGCATGACCATCACCGAAGACACCCGTCCCGCCCTGGGCCTGCCCCAGATCCAGTCGCTTGCCGCGGCCGACATGGCCGCCGTCGACGCCCTGATCCGGCGCCGGCTGTCTTCGGACGTCGTGCTGATCAACCAGATCGCCGACCACATCATTTCCGCCGGCGGCAAACGCCTGCGCCCGATGCTGGTGATGCTGGCCGGCCACGCGGTGGGCCAGGCCGGCCCGGAACACCACCAGCTGGCGGCGATCATCGAGTTCATCCACACCTCCACCCTGCTGCACGATGACGTGGTGGACGAATCCAGCCTGCGCCGCGGCCGCAGCACCGCCAACGCGCTGTGGGGCAACGCGCCGAGCGTGCTGGTCGGCGACTTCCTGTACTCGCGCAGCTTCCAGCTGATGGTCGAGCTGGAGCGCATGTCGGTGATGCAGATCCTGGCCGATGCCACCAACCGCATCGCCGAGGGTGAGGTGCTGCAGCTGCTGCACGTGCACAACCCGGATACCGACGAAGCCGCCTACCTGCGCGTGATCGAGCGCAAGACCGCGGTGCTGTTCGCCGCCGGTACCCGCCTGGGCGCGCTGGCCAGCGGCGTGGATGAAGCCACCCAGCAGGCCCTGTTCGACTACGGCATGCATCTGGGCTACGCGTTCCAGATTGCCGACGACGTGCTGGACTACTCGGCCAACGCCGAGGAGCTGGGCAAGAACCTGGGCGACGACCTCGCCGAGGGCAAGGCCACGCTGCCGCTGATCCACGCGATGGCCCACTCCGACGACGCTACCCGCGAACGCCTGCGCACCATCGTGCAGGACGGCGACGCCTCGGCGATGCCGGAAGTGCTGGCCGCGATCCGTGCCACCGGCGGCCTGGAGTACAGCCGCGCGCGTGCCGAGGAATATGCCGAAGCCGCCGAGCGCGCGCTCGATGGCCTGGGCGACAACGATGCCGTGGCCGCCCTGCGTGGCCTGGCCCGCTACGCGGTGCAGCGCTCGCATTGACCGGTAGTGCCGACCAACGGTCGGCACGTACCAAACCGGCATTCCGGTGGGTGCCGACCGTTGGTCGGCACTGAAACGGTCGCATTGACCGCATCTGGTAGTGCCGGCCGCTGGCCGGCATTGAAGCCTCGGTAGGTGCCGGCCGCTGGCCGGCATTGAAGCATCGGTAGGTGCCGACCGTTGGTCGGCACTGAAGCATCGGTAGTGCCGGCCGCTGGCCGGCATTCCCGATGACATCCGCAGCATCATGAGGTTGCCGGCCAGCGGCCGGCACTACCGCTGCACGAATCAACGTTTCTCGAAGCGCTCCTCGAAGAACTCATCCAGCGCCTTCCATGCGCGCTTGGCCGCCCGCTCGTTGTACTGGCACCCCGGCGGGCTGTTGGCGTCGCGCTCGGCGAAGCAGTGCACCGCACCGCTGTAGTTGGTGAACTCCCAATCGACCTTGGCCGCGTCCATTTCCTTCTGGAAGCCAGCGATGTCCTCGGCGGTCACGCTCCTGTCGTCGGCGCCGTTGAGCACCAGCACCGACGGATGGCTGCCACCGGCCTGCGCCGGCAGCGGTGAACCCAGCCCGCCGTGCAGGCTGACCACAGCGGCCAACGGTGCGCCCGCACGAGCCAGCTCCAGCACCGTGGTGCCACCGAAACAGAAACCGACCGCACCGATCCGGCTGGCATCCAGCGGTACCTTGCCGGCCTGCGCCTTGAGCACGTTCACCGCTTCCAGTGCACGCGCGCGCAGCAGCGGCCGGTCGTTGCGCAGCTTGCTGGCCACCGGCCCCGCCTCCGCATCGGTCTTCGGCCGCACGTCCTTGCCATAGACATCGGCCACCAGCACCACGTAGTCGTCGCCGGCCAGTTGCTTGGCCTTCTCGACTGCCGACTCGTTCACACCCTTCCAGTTCGGCACCATCACCAGGCCGGGGCGCTGGTCATGCTCGCCATCGTCATAGACCAGCACGCCACTGAAGGTCGTGCCCTGGTGTTTCCACTCCACCGGCTGCGTCTTCATCGCCGCCCACGCCGGCATCGCCGCCAGCCCCAGGATCACCGCCACACCGCATCGCCAACGATTCATGCGCCTGCTCCGCAAGAAAAAGGGGACGGAGGGGATTAAGCCGTAAACGCCCCTCCCGCGTCGCATTCTGCATTGGCGGCGTGACGCAGGTGTGGTTGGATACGACTTAATCCCCTCCGTCCCCTTTTTTCGCATGAATCTTGTTGATCGCTTTCTGTCTGGCCTGATCCCGCGTTTGCCTGCCGAGGATGCCCCGCAGTGGGCACATGTCCAGGGCGCCAGCGCCGAGGACCTGCAGCGCCTGCATGTGCAGTGGCCGCAGGTGCCGGGCAGCCTGGTGGAACTGCTGTCGCGCGTGGATGGCACCCACTACCGGGAGTACCCCGCGGGCAAGGTCTGCGTGCTGATGCTCGGCTCGGATGTCGAGGACGGCGGCTATCCGTACTACCTGCGATCGGTCGCGCAGATCTTCGAGGACCAGCAGCGGTGGGACGACAGCATCCGTTCCATCTACGAAGAGTGGCTGGATGACGAGCCGGAGATTCTCGGCGAGGGCATCGATGCGGATCTGCCGATGAGCCGCCGGCTGTGTTTCTCGCACTGCATGAACAACGGTGGCACCTCGATGCTGTATCTGGATTTCGATCCGGCACCGGGCGGTACCGTCGGCCAGGTGGTGCGCTATCTGCACGATCCGGACAGCTACATAATCATCGCACCCAGCTTCGATGCGTACCTGCAGCAGCTGATTGATCGCGATTACGCGTTCATCCGGCACGAGGACTGAAATCCAGCCGAGCATGGGCTCGGCTCTACAGTAGATCCACGCCATGCGTGGATGACGGCCTCACCCGCCTTCGATCCAATTCAATGTGCCCGGCTCGAACGCCAGCAGATCCGCTGCGGCCAGCTGGCCCCGCGGCCAGTGACGTTCCGGCGGCTTCGGCTGCCGGGCACCGACCGAACCGTCGTAGTCGCGTACCAGCAGTCCGACGCGTGCCGCGCCTGCGGCCAGCAGGGCATCGATGCGCTGCAACCACTGGCCGGCATCCCCCAGAGCTTCATCGCGACGTACCTGCTGATCCTGTTCATGGCGCGCTCGCTGCTCGGCCAGCGCGCGGGCGATCTTGGCTTCGCTCCAGCCCTTCTTCCGCCAGCGCTCGGCATCGCCCTTCCACTCCCGCTCGGCCCGCGACGAGGCCAGCGCCGTGCCGCAATCGCAGTGCGCGGCGCTCAGCCACGGCTGCCAGCCGGGCCCGACCGCGGCCTGCAGGCTGGGCGAATCCTGTACGAACAGGCGCCGGCCGCTCCGCTCCATGATCGTGGCGGCTTTCACGTTCGCACACGAGGTGGGCAGGAACAGGGTGACGAAGGTGCACATGCGGGTATCCGGGTCCGTCCGGGGATGCGCCGATGGTAACTCGCTGGGGTCAGAGCCCTTTCCTGCGGAAAGGGATCCGACCCCGGGCCGGTGGATCAGGCGATGCCCAACCCCGGAATCGCGCTGATGCTGTCCGGGTCAAACCCGGCCAGTTCGGCGAAATGGCGGCCACGCGCCACGTAATCGCGGTAGGCACCAAAGCTTGGCGCGCCCGGCGACAGCAGCACCACCCCGCCCTGCGCCCCCAGCGCGGCGCGCGCCAAGGCCATCGCCTCGGGCAGATCCGACGCCGCGTGCAGACCGAAGCGGCCGGCATCGGCCAGCGGCTGCAGCATGGCATGGATGCGCGGGCCGTTGCTGCCCATGGTCACGATCTCCACCGGTGGCACGTCGTGGGCCATGTGCTGCATGAAATCGGTCCAGTCCAGGCCACGGTCGTGCCCGCCCACCAGCAGCGCGATGCGCTGCCCGGCGAAGCACTCCAGCGCGGCCAGGCTGGCGTGCGGCGTGGTGCTGATCGAATCGTTGACGTAGGTCAGGCCATCGGCCACGCCGATGCGCTGCAGGCGGTTCGGCAGCGGGCGGAAATCCTGCACCGCCGGTGCCAGCGCCACCGCATCCAGGCCCAGCGCTTCCAGCGCGGCCAGCACCGCGCACAGGTTGCCGCGGTTGTGACGGCCCGGCAGCGGCGTGTTGCGGGTATCGAACACGGCCTGCTCACCGCGATGCACGATGTCGCCCCGCATGTGCCAGCCCTGCGGCTGGTTGAACCAGACCACCTCACTCTCGGGCAGCGACAGTGCCGCCAGGTGCGGATCTGCGGCATTGAGCACGGAGATGCGCGGCGCAGCTTCAGTCACCAGCCGCAGCTTGTCCTCGATGTAACGCTGTTCGCTGCCGTGCCAGTCCAGGTGTTCCGGGAACAGGTTCAGTACCACCGCCACCTGCGGATGAGCGCCACTGCGCGCCACTTCACCGGTCTGGTAGCTGGACAGCTCGACGGCCCAGTACTCGGGCGCGGGCTGCGGATCCAGCACTTCCAGCAGCGGCAGGCCGATGTTGCCGCCCAGTCCGGTGCGATGCCCGACCGCGCGCAACAGGTGCGCGACCAGCGCGGTGGTGGTGCTCTTGCCCTTGGTGCCGGTCACGCACACGGTGTCGTGCACGATGCCATCGTCGGCCGCGTGTTCGGCGAACCACAGCGCGGTGCCGCCGATGAAGGTGGTGCCCTGCTCTGCCGCCGCCAGCGCGATCGGCTGGTAAGGGCTGATGCCGGGCGACTTGATCACCACATCGAACGCGGCCAGCGCTTCGGCCGAGGGTTCGCCAAGTACCTGCAGCGCGCCCTGCGTTTCCGCACGCGCGGCTTCGGCTTCAGCGGCCGGGCAGAACAGGCTCAGGCCAAGCGTTGGCAGGCGCTCACGCAGCACCGCAAACGCGGCGCGGCCCTCACGGCCCCAGCCCCACAGCGCGACGCGCTTTCCTTCAAGCTTCGAAATCTTCACGCACCCGTTCCCACAGCGCAGCCGGAACGCGGTGCTCGCCCTGCAACTGCAGCAGAGGTACCAGTTCCAGTTCGGCGGCATCCAGCTGCGGCTGGATCTCGTTGCAGAAGCGCTTCACCAACAGGTCTTCCTTCCATTCCGGGCGCTGCGCCAAGGTCGCCATCGCCGCACGCGATTCGCGGCCTTCGCCCACGCACTCGAACGGCTTGTGGTCCTGGAATTCCAGCAGCGCGTCGAAGCCACCGGCCTGTTCGGCATCGTCCAGCAGGTTGCGGCCAAAGATGCGCACCAGGCGCGTCTTGGGCATGAACGGGGCCAGCGCCAGGAAGACGAAATGGCACTTCGGGCAGACGCCGCACCAGCGGTTCACCGGGCGCTCGCCGAGGATGTGGAAATTGCGGTTGCAGCTGGAGAAGTGCGCGTCGTAGAAATCGGTCTTGGCGAACTGGCGGGCCACCGCCAGCTCGGACATCGGGCGCAGCAGCGAGTAGTACTGCAGGTCCGCCGCCACGTACTTGCGCACATGGCTGCCGAACGCCTGCTCGCAGGCCCAGCCCTTGGACCACTGGTGATTCACTTCGCCGGTGCCCGGAATCTGGCTGCCATAGCTGGCCGAACGCTCGTTGGAGAACACGACCTGGTCCACGCCGTGCAGCAACGCGGCCAGCACCATGATTGCCGAGTTCACCACCGTCACCGGGATATGGCCGTTCCAGGCGCCCTGGCGGTTCAACTCGAACAGTTCCGGCGCCAGCGTGCGGCCCAGGTTCAATGTCGGCAGGCCGGTGCGCTCGGCGCACGCACGGATCAGCTGCGAGCCACCGATCCAGGTCACGGTCTCGTCCACGCCGGCACGGCGCAGCGCTTCGATGCTCACCAGCGAATCCTTGCCGCCGCCGATGGCCACCAGCGCGTGCGACCGCAGACCCAGCGCCGGCGCCTGCACGGCCTCGCCCTGCACCGGCAACCGGAAGCGGCCGCGCAGGTTCAGGCCGTTGCGGTAGGCGAATTCGCCCAGGCCATTGAGGTAAATGGTCTCCACCAGTGCGGCGGTATCGGCATCGATGCTGTAACTGTCGATGCTGACCGTATCCGGTACGCCGGCCTTGTAGTAGCTGACGCCGGCAATCAGGTGCAGCAGCTGCAGCGCACGCTGCACGGCGGCGGCGCGCGCCTCGTCCAGCGCGAACGGGGCACCGGGCACGGTGATGGTTTCCACCATCTCCGGGCCGTCGTCGAAGGCGTAGACCAGCCGGGCCACGCCCGTATCCGCTGCGAAGTCGCAGCGGACGAAGCGGAAGCGGGAAACCTGGTGTTTGTCGAAAGCAGTCATGGTGTATCCGGTCAGGCACGGGCCCGCGCGAGGGCGCGGGGCGTGTCGGTGGGCGGGTGCAGGGCGCGCATGGTGATCATTCGATCACGTCTTCGCGCGGCAACATCCGCTGGTTGTAGGTGTTGGCCATCACATAGCCGTAGGCACCGGCATCTGCGATCAGCATCACGTCGTCCGGCGCGGTGGACACCGGCAGCTTGCGGCGCTTGCCGAACACATCGCTGGATTCGCAGATCGGGCCGACCACATCGAACGCCGCTTCGGCATAACCGCCCTGGCGGCTGAGGTTCTCGATGTCATGCCAGGCGTCGTACAGCGCCGGGCGCATCAGTGCGTTCATGCCGGCGTCCAGGCCGACACGGCGCACGCCGTCCTTTTCCACCACCTGGGTGGCATGGGTCAGCAGCACGCCCGATTCGGCCACCAGGTAGCGGCCCGGCTCGATCGCCAGGCGGAATGCCGGGTGCAGCGCCTTGACCTCGGCCAGGCCCTCGGCCCAGGCGTCCAGGTCGAAGGGTTCGTCTTCGTCGCTGTACGGAATTGGCAGGCCGCCACCGATATCGATGGTCTGCACGCTGCCGATGCGGCGGGCGAAACCGGCCAGCTCATCGCACATCAGGCGCCAGTGCTGCGCGGTTTCCACGCCGCTGCCCAGGTGCGCATGCAGGCCCACCACGCGGCTGCCCAGTTCGGTGGCCGCGCGCACGAACTCGTCGACGCGGGCGATCGGCAGGCCGAACTTGGACTCCTTGCCACCGGTACGGACCTTGGCGTGGTGGCCCTCGCCCCGGCCCAGATCGACGCGCAGCCACAGCTCGCGGTTGCGGAACAGGTCCGGCCAGCGCTGCAGCGCTTCCACGTTGTCGACGGTCACGGTCACGCCCAGCGCGAACGCCGCCTCGTACTCGCTGCGCGGGCAGAAGCTGGGGGTGAACAGCACGCGCCTGGGCGACAGTTCCGGCAGGTGCTGGAACACATGCTTCAGCTCGCCGTGCGACACGCACTCCAGGCCGAAGCCTTCGGCTTCCAGCAGCTGCAGGATGGCCGGGTGGCTGTTGGCCTTGATCGCGTAGTAGCGCTGGTCGATCGGCTTGATTGCGGCCAGTGCACGGGCGCGGGCGCGCACCGTCGGCAGGTGATAGACGTAGCGCGGCGTACCGGCATCGGCCAGCTGCAGCAGGTGCGCACGCTGGCCGCGCCACCACGGCGTGCCGCGCGGGCGCACGGTGCCGGCAATCTCGCGCCAGCGCGGGCCGAACACTTCGGTCTCCTCCACCGGCATCGCGCCGCTGTCGATCAGCTCGGCGTGCAGGATCGGCAGCAGGCCATCGGCATCGGCCTCGTCGATGACGAAGGTCAGGTTCAGGTCGTTGGACGACTGCGAGATCATGTGCACGCGCTCGCGGCCGAAGGTGGCCCACACGTCCGACAGCTTGTGCAGCAGCGAGCGCATGCCGCGGCCCACCAGGGTGATCGCCGCGCACGGCACGATCACCTTCACCTTGCAGATCTGCGACAGGTCGGCCGACAGCGCGGCCAGCACATCGGTGTTGACCAGGTTCTCGGACGGGTCCAGCGACACGGTGACGTTGGTCTCGGCCGAACCGATCAGGTCCACCGACAGGCCGTGCTTCTTGAACAGGTTGAACACATCGGCCAGGAAGCCGACCTGCTGCCACATGCCGATGCCTTCCATCGACACCAGCACGATGCCGTTGCGGCGGCTGATCGCCTTCACCCCCGGCACCGGTGCGGCGCTGCCATCGATGCTGGTGCCCGGCAGTTCCGGGCGCTCGGTATCGAGGATGGCCATCGGCACGCCGGCATCGCGGCACGGCTTGATCGAGCGCGGGTGAAGCACCTTGGCGCCGGTGGTGGCGATTTCCTGCGCCTCGTAATAGTCCAGGCGGGTCAGCAGGCGCGCGTCCGGCACATCCTTCGGGTTGGCACTGAACATGCCCGGCACATCGGTCCAGATCTCCACGCGGCTGGCACCGAGCAGCGCACCGAAGTACGCCGCCGAGGTATCCGAGCCACCGCGGCCGAGGATGGCGGTACCGCCATCGGCGTGCCGCGAAATGAAGCCCTGGGTGATCAGCAGGCGGGTCGGCTGCGCGCGGAAGCGCTGCACCCATTCCGCGTCGGCGCGCCACTGGCAGTTCACCGACAGGCGCTGCGACCAGTCGCTCTGGTTCGGCTGCGGCGGCATCGCGTCCAGCCACTGGCGGGCATCCATCCAGCCCATGTCCAGGCCCGAGGCGCGCAGGTAGGCCGCGCCCAGGGTGGAGGACAGCAGCTCGCCCTGGCCCAGCACTTCGGCCTGCCAGTCGAGCGGACGGGTGGCTGCACGCGCATCGTCGAGCAGGCCCTGCAGCGCGGCCAGCCGTTCGGCCAGCACCTCGCGACCCAGGCCGAGTTCGGCCAGGAAGCCTTCATGGCGTTCGACCAGCGCTGCCACGCGGTCCCGGCTATCGGGCGCGCCGTCGGCAATCGCGGTCAGTTCGTTGGTGACCCCGGACAGCGCCGATACCACCACCAGCACGCGCGAGCCGGTCTCTTCCGCGCGTTTTTTCGCCAGCTTCCCGATCGTGTCCCAGCGGTGACGACGCGACACCGAAGTGCCGCCGAACTTCAGTACGATCCAACGATCGACAAGGGGGGAAGCTGACATGGATTGGCTATGTAGAATGTGGGGAAGCCGCCCTCGGGGGCGGAACCTTTGATTCTAAGCGCAATATCCCCGTAGATGGCCGTCCTCCGTTACCTGCAGCTCGATGTCTTCGCCGCCCGCCCCGGCACCGGCAACCCGCTGGGCGCCATCCTGGACGCCGACGGGCTCTCCAGCCGCCAGATGCAGGCCCTGGCTACCTGGCTGAACCTCTCCGAGACGGTGTTCTTCCTGCGCCCCACCGCGCCCGGCGCCGATTACCACATCCGCATCTTCACCCCGACCCGCGAGCTGGCGTTTGCCGGCCACCCCAGCGTCGGCGCGGCCTGGGCGGCGGTGAGCTGCGGCTTGGCCCAGCCTCGCGACGGCGCCCTGCTGCAGCAATGCGTGGCAGGGTTGCTGCCAGTACGGGTGAGCGGCCCGGCCGAGGCACTGGAGATCCAGCTGGCCAGCCCGCCGGCACGGCAACTGGACACGGCCGCGGACGGAGCACCCGAAACACTGCTGGCCCTCGCCGCCAACGGGCACGTGCCCGAACTCTGGGACAACGGCGCGCGCTGGTGGCTGTTGCCGCTACGCGACGCCGCCGCCGTACGCGGGCTGGCACCGGACATGGCCGCGCTGGCCGCCTGGAGTCTCGCCACCGACGCTACAGGCTTGGCCGTCTTCGCCGACGAGGCCAGCTCCGACCACACCCGCGTGGTGCGTGCCTTCTGCCCCGCTGATGCGCCCGCCGTGCCCGAGGATCCAGTGACCGGCAGTGCCAATGCGCTGATAGGCGCCTGGCTGCGGCAGCGGAATGCTCTGCCCGGCCGCGAGGGCCGCTACGTGGCCAGCCAGGGCCGCGAAGTGGGCCGCGATGGCCGCGTGCAGGTGCAGGTCGACGCGCAGGGCACGGTGTGGATCGGCGGCCAGGTGCAGCCGGTCATCGACGGCCAGATCCGTTGGCTGTAGAGCCGAGCCCACGCTCGGCTGCTTCTTCTCACACCCCGACACAGCCGAGCATGGGCTCGGCTCTACAACCGCGCGTTAAGCTGCGCGCCAACCGATCCTGGAGTTTCGCCCCGATGACCACCCGCCGTTTCCTGCAGCTGGATGTGTTCTCCCCGCGCGCCGGCGCTGGCAACCCGCTGGCCGTGGTGCTCGATGCCGAGGGCCTGGACGACGCCAGCATGCAGGCGATCGCGCGCTGGACGCGTCTGCCCGAGACCACCTTCGTGTTCCCGCCCCAGGCAGCCGGTGCCAGCTACCGGCTGCGCATGTTCAGCCCGCAGAAGGAAGTGCCGTTCGCCGGCCACCCCAGCGTCGGCACCGCGCATGCGGTGCTGCAGGTGGGCCTGGCCGGAGCGGTTGACGGTGTGCTGGTGCAGGACGGCATTGCCGGCGCGCTGCCGCTGCGCGTCAGCGGTGAGGGTACGCAACAGCGCATCGCCATCCGCACCCCGCGCGCGCAGCTGGCCGAAACTGCCGAGGCCTGCGATCCACGCCTGCAGGCTGCACTGAGGGGCTGGCCGCTGGGTTCGTTGCCGCCGGCGCGCATGCAGGGCGGGCGTAGCTGGTGGGTGGTGCAGGTGGCCGATGAAGCCGCGTTGCGCGCCCTGCAGCCCGACTGGGATGCGGTGGCCGCACTGGCCGAGTCCACCGACAGCATGGGCGTGTTCGCCTATGCCTTCAGCGATGGCGGTGAGGGATTCGATCTGGTCGTGCGTGCCTTCGTCGGCAACGGTCGCCGCTTCGAGGACGCCGCCTCGGGTGCGGCCAATGCGGTGCTTGCCGCATGGCTGGACCTGCGCGACGCGCTGCCGCGTGGGCGGACGCCGTTCGAAGTCAGCCAAGGCCGCGAAGTCGGCCATGACGCGCGCCTGACCCTGCTGGTCGATGAGGATGGCGAGGTATGGTCAGGCGGCCAGGTGCAGACCGTCATCACCGGCACCATCGATTGGTAAAGGGACACTGTAGAGCCGAGCCCGCGCTCGGCTGCTCTCCGGCCAGATCACGGGAGCTGCAGAAGCCGAGCATGGGCTCGGCTCTACAGATGCGTCGGCTCAGCCCAGTTCGGCTTCCAGGCTGATCGGCACCGCACTGAGCGCCTTGGACACCGGGCAGTTCTGCTTGGCGTCATCGGCAATGGCGCGGAACTGCGTCGCGTCGATGCCAGGCACCACCGCCTTTACCTTCAGCCGGATCTGCGACAGCTGCGGGCCGCCTTCCATCGACAGGTCGACCTTGGCTTCGGTGTCCAGCGAGGTCGGGGTAAAGCCAGCCTCGCCGAGCTTGGCCGACAGCGCCATGGTGAAACAGCCGGCATGTGCGGCGGCAATCAGCTCTTCCGGATTGGTGCCCTTTTCGTCGCCGAAGCGGCTGTTGAAGCCGTAGCGGGTCTTGTCCAGCAGTCCACTCTGCGGCGTGCTCAGCTGCCCCTTGCCCGACTTCAGATCGCCTTCCCAGTGCGCGGTGGCGTGTCGCGAGATTCCCATTGTGCTGCTCCTGCGTGGCGGTGATGAACGGCCACCCTCGCATGCCACGCGTTAGCCCTGCGTCGCTCCGCCGCACGCCCCACGTCGCCCCCGCCCCCGGAAGATGGACACTTCCTCGCCAGCGCGCAACGCATTTTCCTCTTGTTTTCAGTGGTTTCGCGCAGTGCACCAATGGGCAGGCGGCGGGCTTCGAGCACGCTTACACGCCCCCAGCCCCCACCGCCGGCCATGTACTGGATCGGCCTGGATATGAAAAAACATGCACTTTCCGCGCTTCGGGCTATTGGCGGCGCCCAAGAGTTGCCCTACATTGCGCTTGCCGACGGGGTTCGGCGCCGACCAAACAACCAACCGTTCACGGAACAGGAAACCATGGCAAAGACCGCTAAGAAGGCTGCCCCGAAGAAGGCAGTGAAGAAAGTCGCGACGAAGGCAGCCGCCAAGCCGGCCGCTCCGAAGCCGATCAAGGAAGTGCTGACCAAGTCCGGCCTGGTTGCACACATCGCTGAAGCCTCCGGCGTCGTCGCCAAGGACGTCCGCGCTGTGCTGGCCTCGCTGGAAAGCGCCGTCGCCTCCTCGGTGCACAAGAAGGGCGCTGGCTCGTTCACCCTGCCGGGCCTGCTGAAGATCACCACCGTCAATGTGCCGGCCAAGCCGAAGCGCAAGGGCATCAACCCGTTCACCAAGGAAGAGCAGTGGTTCGCTGCCAAGCCGGCCACCACCAAGCTGAAGGTGCGTCCGCTGAAGAAGCTGAAGGACGCCGCGCTGTAAGCGCGCGCCCCAACGCGGATTGCAACGGGACGGCTCTGGCCGTCCCGTTTTTTTTTTGCGCGCGCCCTGCGGGGATCCGCGCCATGCGCGGGACGTCGCCCCGGAGCAATCCGCAACACAGCGTTGCCGCACGCTGGGCGATCCCCGTTCAAGCCCGTCGCCATTGGCCGGGCGCCGCCCGGCAGGCGCTGGCACGTACCGGGTGGAACACTGCGTGCAGCGGTGGCCGTCGCCGCCGGCCGTGGCCTTGCCTATGGTGGGCACATCCTCCACAGCTACGGCGAGCACCCCCATGGCCAGCCCCTCCACCCGCTACCGGATCTCGGTGACCCCCATCGAAAAGGACGGGTTGCAGTGCACCGGGCGCTGCACCATCGAACTGGAACATCGCGCCAGCCGAGACCTCATGCGCCTGCTGGAAGCGGCGCCGCGCACCGCTGGCGTCAGCGGCGACGAGCGCGCGACCCTGGTGATCGCCACCCAGCTGCTGCGCGACATCGTGCAGCGCCACGCCGAAACAGAAGGCCATGCCCTGGCCGCCATCGCCGCGCAGGTGCTGCCGGCGCTGGATGCACTGGAACAGCTGCCCTCCTCCCGCTGATCGCCGCACAGCCGATACACTGCCTCCTTCCGTTCGCCTCGGGGAGGAGGCTGGCATGCGCAGGTTCCTGATACTGATCGCACCACTGGTGCTGCTGGCCTGCTCCAGGCCGCCATCGCAATCCGACGCAGCGGATGCCGCACCGCCGGTAGCGGCCAGCACGACTGCCAGCACGAAGCCGCAGACCGCCGCAGCAAGCGATGCAGCGGCTGCGCGGGCCATCGATGTCGATCCCCTGTTTGCCGCCGTCGCGGCCGACGCCGAGCTGCCCGCGGCCATGCTCAACGCGTATGTCATGGCCCTGCTCAATCGCGATCGCAAGGCCGCCGATGCCGCGTGGACTTTCCCGCCCAGCGATGCCCGGCGCGCTGACGATGCCGCATTGCGCCAGCTGACGGACGTACGCAGCCTGCGCCTGACCAGCGAGCTGCCGATCGCGCGCGACGGCCACCAGCCGCCGCAGCTGCTGGAGGTTCCGGTGCGGATCCGCGCGGTGACTCCTGAGGGCACCTTCCGCTTCGGCGGCTGGTACCGGGTGCAACCCAGCGCCGACGGCAGCGCCTGGCAGATCCAGTCGGCACAACTGCGGCCATCGCTGGACTGAACCGTTGCGGCGGCATGCACGCGCGATTCAGCCGGCAAGGCTACTCTTTGAACCATCCATTCCGCATCCATCGGTCTCTGCCATGCGCCTGCGTTCCCTGATGACCCGCCTCGCGGCCTCCACCGTGCTGATCGCCGCTGCAATCGGCGCCCAGGCTGCGCCTTCCATTTCCGGCCGGGAACTGTCGGTCGGTGCCAGCGACGTACAGCAGTACCTTGATGGCAGCTTCCCGCGCACGCAGGACGCGCTCGGCGGCCTGATCGCCCTGACGATGAGCCACCCGCAGCTGAGCCTTCCGGCCGGCGAGCGCTTGAACCTGGGCATGGATGTGGCGCTGGCCACCGCCGGTGGTAGCCCGGCCAAACTTGGTACGGTGAAGCTGAGCAGCGGCCTGCGCTACGACGCGCAGACCCAGGGGTTCCACCTGCAGCAGCCGAGCGTGGATGACTTCACCCCGGCCAACCAGGGCGGTCGTCTCGACTCCCGTACCCGCGGCCTGCTCAACGCCTGGCTGAGCGACTACGCCCAGCGGGAGCCGATCTACAAGCTGGACCCGGCCGTGGCCGGCATGCTCGGCGCCCTGCAGGTGCAATCGGCACAGGTGAAGAACGGCAAGCTGGTGGTCACCTTCAACCAGAACCTGGGCAACCTGGTGCCAGCGGGCCTGCTGGGCAAATAAGGTAGTGCCGGCCGCTGGCCGGCACGCGTCTCACTTGCGTGCCGGCCAGGGGCCGGCGCTACCGGCAAGGCATCACGCGGCAAGTGCTTTTACCACCGCCTCGCTGAAGGCCGGAATGTCATCCGGCTTGCGGCTGGTGATCACGTTACCGTCGACCACCACCTCGGCATCGCGCCAGTTCGCCCCCGCATTGGTCAGATCCTGCTGCAGGGACGGCCAGGACGTCAGCGCGCGGCCATCGGCGAGGCCACTGTTGATCAGCAGCCACGGGCCATGGCAGATCGCCGCCACAGGCTTGCCTGCTTCGTCTACTGCGCGGACGAAGCCGAGTACAGCCTCGTCGGTACGCAGCGTGTCCGGATTGATGACCCCTCCCGGCAGCACCAGGGCATCGAAGCTGGCCGGATCGGCCTCATCCAGCGGAATATCCACTGCAACGGCGTCGCCCCAGTTCTTCTCTTTCCAGCCCTTGATCGTCGCTTCCTTTGCGGGCGACACGACGCTGACCCGTGCGCCTTCGGCTTCCAGCAGCCGCTTGGGTTCGGTCAATTCGGACTGTTCAAAGCCGTGGGTGGCCAGGATGGCAATCTGCTTGCCCTTCAATCGTTCTGCCATGGGTGCACTCCGGTTTGGGGAGCCGACAGAATGGAAGAACGGCCCTTGCAGGGCAGTGACCCTGCCGTGCACGGCAGGTGGAGAGCTCCAGGTGGTGCCGGCCGCTGGCCGGCACCTGCATCGCGCCATGCCGGCCAGCGGCCGGCCCTACCCGGTACCGGTCAGCGCTTGGGCTGCAGCATGGTGCCGGTGCACTTGGGCGAGCCGCAGCGGCACTCCCAGATCTTCTTCAGCTTGGCAGTGTGACGCTCGGCCAGAGTGATGCCGTAGTTGTAGGTCAGTTCCTCGCCGGGCGTGATGTCACGCAGCGCCTCGATGAACACCTTGTCACCGCGGCTGTCGCCGTCCTCGTCTTCCTCGATCACGGCCTCGCAGTTCGGCTCGCAGCTGTGGTTGATCCAGCGCGCGTCATTGCCTTTGTAGTTGGCATCGATCACCCAGTCGTCGTTGAGGGTGAACAGGAAGGTGTGGCCGCTTTCGACGTCGCCGCTGTCATCGGCATCAACATCGCCGTGGCTGCGCAGCAGGCCCTTGTACTGGATCACGCGCTCGCCCTGCTTGATCGGGGCCACGGCGAACACGCCGTTGCCATGGATGGCGGACTTGCGGGCTTGGATCTTCTTCGGCATCGGCACGGGCTGTTTGCAGCGGATGGAACCTGGATTCTCGCCCATTCCGGGTGATTGCGAAAATCACCCCGGTAGCGCAGCATGGCGCCCCGGCAACGGCCCGGCGCGTCCTCCCGCCCGGCCCAGCGCCGGCTGAATGCCCGGGTTGGATGGCGGCGAATAAAAGCGTACAATTTCAGTCCGCTTTAAGAACCACTCGCATCCCCATGTTGCGTGTCACCAAGCTCACCGATTACGCCACCGTGGTACTGACCGTGCTTGCCGCCCGTCCGGGCGAGGTGCTCAGTGCCACCGAGCTGGCCGAATTCACCGGCCTGGAGCCGCCCACCGTCAGCAAGGTGCTCAAGCCACTGGCCCAGGCCGGCCTGGTCGAAGGCCTGCGCGGTGTCCGTGGCGGCTACCGCCTGACCCGCCCGGCCGTCGAGATCTCGCTGTTCGAAGTGGTCGAAGCGATGGAAGGGCCGCTGGCCCTGACCGAATGCAGCCACGACCACCACCAGTGCGGCATGGCGCCCAAGTGCGGCGCGCGCAGCAGCTGGCGGCTGATCAACGACGTGGTCTCCGAGGCCCTGCGCGATGTCACCCTCGCCCAGATCCTGCCCCCTCTCCCCCTTGCCGATGACGAACAGCGCCGCACCATCGCTGTCGACGTCGTCTCCTGATCCACAGGCAGCCCCCCATGGCCACCGAAACCATCGAAAACGTCGCTCACGACGACACCCCCAACCGCGAGATCCACGAGCAGCTCGGCCGCAAGTATTCGGCCGGCTTCATCACCGAGATCGAGTCGGACTCCCTGCCGCCGGGCCTGGACGAGGACACCATCCGTGCCCTGTCGGCCAAGAAGGAAGAGCCGGAGTGGATGACGCAGTGGCGCCTGGACGCCTACCGCCACTTCCTGACCCTGCCGATGCCGGACTGGGCCAAGCTGGAGATCGCCCCGATCGACCTGCAGGCGCTCAGCTACTACTCCGCGCCGAAGGGCCCGAAGTACGCCTCGCTGGATGACGTGCCCAAGGAGCTTCTGGACACCTACGACAAGCTGGGCGTGCCGCTGCACGAGCGCGCCAAGCTGGCCGGCGTGGCGGTGGATGCGGTGTTCGACTCGGTGTCGGTCGGTACTACCTTCCGCAAGGAACTGGCCGAGAAGGGCATCATCTTCTGCTCGATGTCCGAGGCCATCAAGGAGCACCCGGAGCTGGTCCGCCAGTACCTGGGCACCGTGGTGCCGGTCGGCGACAACTACTTCGCCGCGCTCAACTCGGCGGTGTTCTCCGATGGCAGCTTCGTGTTCATTCCCAAGGGCGTGCGCTGCCCGATGGAACTGAGCACCTACTTCCGCATCAACGCCGGCCACACCGGCCAGTTCGAGCGCACCCTGATCGTGTGCGAGGACAAGGCCTACGTGTCCTACCTGGAAGGCTGCACCGCGCCGATGCGCGACGAGAACCAGCTGCACGCCGCAGTGGTCGAGCTGGTCGCGCTGGAAGATGCGGAGATCAAGTACTCCACCGTGCAGAACTGGTACCCGGGCGACGAGAACGGCGTCGGCGGCATCTACAACTTCGTCACCAAGCGTGCCGAATGCCGTGGCGCGCGCAGCAAGGTCACCTGGACCCAGGTCGAGACCGGCTCGGCGATCACCTGGAAGTACCCGTCCTGCGTGCTGCTGGGCGACGACTCGGTGGGTGAGTTCCACTCCGTGGCGCTGACCCATCACCGCCAGCAGGCCGACACCGGCACCAAGATGATCCACGTTGGCAAACGCACCAAGAGCAAGATCGTCAGCAAGGG
This sequence comes from Stenotrophomonas sp. YJH_SMC_27, assembly GCF_059369815.1. Lineage (NCBI taxonomy): Bacteria > Pseudomonadati > Pseudomonadota > Gammaproteobacteria > Lysobacterales > Lysobacteraceae > Stenotrophomonas > Stenotrophomonas sp. YJH_SMC_27. The sequence continues at coordinate 361,785 of NZ_JCAFTA010000001.1, forward strand.
CATCAGCGCCGGCCGAGGCCAGAACACCTACCGCGGCCTGGTGCGGGTGGACCGCAACGCCGATGGCGCGCGCAACTACACCCAGTGCGATTCGCTGCTGATCGGCAAGCAGTGCGGCGCCCACACCTTCCCCTACATCGAGGTGAAGAACCCGGGCGCCACCGTCGAGCACGAGGCCACCACCTCGAAGATTTCCGACGACCAGCTGTTCTACTGCCGCGCCCGTGGCATCAGCCAGGAAGACGCGGTGTCGATGATCGTCGACGGCTTCTGCAAACAGGTGTTCCGCGAACTGCCGATGGAGTTCGCGGTGGAAGCCAAGAAGCTGCTGGAAGTCTCGCTGGAAGGTTCGGTGGGCTGACCGCCCGCCCCTGCCCCTCGCAAACGCATTCTCTTTACCGGCGGGCCGCGGCCCGCCCCACGGAAAACCCCACCATGCTGAAGATCGAAAACCTCCACGCCCGCATCGGCGACAAGGAAATCCTCAAGGGCCTGTCGCTGGACGTACAGCCGGGCCAGGTGCACGCCATCATGGGCCCGAACGGCGCCGGCAAGTCCACCCTGGGCAATGTCCTGGCCGGCCGCGACGGCTACGAAGTGACCGAAGGCAGCGTGCAGTTCGACGGCGTCGACCTGCTGGAGCAGGACCCGGAAGCGCGCGCCGCTGCCGGCCTGTTCCTGGCGTTCCAGTACCCGGTGGAGATCCCGGGCGTGAACAACACCTACTTCCTGCGCGCGGCACTGAACGCCCAGCGCAAGGCACGCGGCGAGGAAGAACTCGATTCCATGCAGTTCCTCAAGCTGGTGCGCCAGAAGCTGGCCGTGCTGCACCTGAAGGACGAACTGCTGCACCGTGGCGTCAACGAAGGCTTCTCCGGTGGCGAGAAGAAGCGCAACGAGATCTTCCAGCTGGCCGTGCTGGAACCGAAGCTGGCGATCCTGGACGAAACCGACTCGGGCCTGGACATCGATGCACTGAAGAGCGTGGCCGATGGTGTCAACGCACTGCGCGCTGCTGATCGCTCGTTCCTGGTCATCACCCACTACCAGCGCCTGCTGGACTACATCAAGCCGGACGTGGTGCACGTGCTGGCCGATGGCCGCATCGTCAAGACCGGTGGCCCGGAACTGGCCCTGGAACTGGAAGCGCACGGCTATGATTTCCTGAAGGACCGGGTCGTGCCCGAGGCGGCGGTCTGATGAGCGCCCTGCTTGATTCGATGGCCCAGGCCTTCTGCGGCAGCGATGCGCGCCGCGAAGTGCTGGATGCGGCCCTGCGCGATGGCCTGCCGGCCGCCCGCAACGAAGCCTGGAAGTACACCTCGCTGCGGCAGCTGGAACGCCGTGCGTTCGCTGCGGCACCGCTGCAGGGCCCGGCGCTGGACGCCGCCCTGCTGGAGGACATTCCGGCACCGCGCCTGGTGTTCGTCAATGGCCGCCTGGATGCCGCACTGAGCGACGTGCAGGCCCTGCCGGCCGGCGTGCAGCTGCAGCCGCTGTCGGCCGCACTGGCCGCTGGCGAAGACGCCGTGCGTTTCCTTGGCCGCCGCTACGAGCGCAGCGAGGAGATCTTCGCCCGCCTGAATGCTGCGCTGGCCGATGAAGGCGTGGTGCTGCGCGTGGATGAAGGCGTGCAGGTCGACGTGCCGCTGCAGCTGGTGTTCGCCAGCGTCGCCGGTGACACCGACCTGGCCTGGCATCACCGCCACCTGATCGAACTGCGTGCCGGCGCCAGCTTGGGCGTGGTCGAGCATCGCTTCAGCGTGGGCGACTCCGCCCACCTGGACAATACCGTGCTGCATGCCCATGTCGCCCGCGATGCCGTGCTCAAGCACGCCCGCGTGCAGGCCGGCAGCGCGCGCCAGACCAGCTTCCTGCGCACCGACGCGGTGCTGGCCCGCGACGCGCAGTACCACCGCGTGGACCTGGAACTGGGCGCCGCGCTCAGCCGCCATGAACTGAACGTGCGCCTGGAAGGCGACAATGCCCAGCTGACCGCCAACGGCGTGCTGCTTGGCAATGGCCGCCGCCACGTCGAAACCCGCCTGGGTATCGACCACATCGCACGCGATACCGCCTGCGAACTGCTGTGGCGCGGCGTCGCCGCCAACCGCAGCCGCGTGGTGTTCCATGGTGGCATCCAGATCCGCGAAGGCGCCGATGGCACCGACGCGAACCTGTCCAACAAGAACCTGCTGCTGTCGGCCGATGCCGAGATCGACACCCAGCCGACGCTGGTGATCGACGCCGATGAAGTGAAGGCCGCGCATGGCGCGACCGTCGGCCAGCTCGACGCCAATGCGCTGTTCTACCTGCGCTCGCGCGGCCTGCCGCAGGCACAGGCGCAGGCACTGCTGAGCGCCGCGTTCTGCCACGAGCCGTTGAAGATCCTGCCGGACGCGCTGCGTGCGCAGCTGGCACGTCGCCTGGACAAGGCACTGGCCGAGGCGGGTGTGGCATGAACCTGTCCACGCCGCGCCCGATCGAAGAACGCACCGGCGCCCCCGACTGGGACCGCGTCCGCCTCGACTTCCCGCTGCTGATGCGTGAAGTGCACGGCAAGCCGCTGGTCTATTTCGACAATGCCAACACCGGCCAGAAGCCGGTGCAGGTGATCGGCGCGGTGGACGAGTTCTACCGCCGCTACAACGCCAACGTCAGCCGCGCGGTGCATGCACTGGGCAGCGAAGCCACCGACGCCTACGAAGGCGCACGCAACACGCTGGCACGCTTCCTCAACGTGCGGCCCAGCGACCTGGTGCTGTGCAGTGGTACCACCTTCGCCATCAACCTGGTGGCCTATTCGTGGGCGCTGCCGCGGCTGAAGGCCGGCGACGTGATCCTGATCACGCGCATGGAGCACCACGCCAACATCGTGCCGTGGCAGCTGGTCGCGCAGCGTACCGGCGCCACCATCCGCGTGGCCGATATCACGCCTGACGGCACACTCGATCTGGATGCGCTGCGCGCGGCGATGACCCCGGAGGTCAAGCTGCTGGCCGTCACCCACGTATCCAACGTGCTGGGCACGGTCAACCCGGTACGCGAGATCTGCCGCGAAGCACGCAAGCGCGGCATCATCACCGTGGTCGATGGCTCGCAGGCCGTGCCGCACCGCAAGGTCGACGTGGCCGCGATCGGCTGCGACTTCTACGCCATTACCGGCCACAAGATGTGCGGCCCGACCGGCACCGGCGCCTTGTGGGCGCGCCGCGAGCATCTGGATGCGATGCCGCCGTTCCTCGGTGGCGGCGAGATGATCAAGGAAGTCAGCTTCGACGGCACCGTGTTCAACGATGCCCCGCACAAGTTCGAAGCCGGCACCCCGAACATCGCCGGTTTCATCGGCCTGGGTGTGGCTGCCGACTACCTGCAGCAGCTTGGCCAGGAGAACGTGGAAGCCCGCGAGGCCGAACTGCTGGCGCACTTCACCGAAGAGCTGCGCCGCGTCGACGGTCTGCGCATCATCGGCGAAGCGCCGGAGAAGGCCGCCGTGGTCTCGTTCCTGATCGACGGTGCGCATGCGCACGACCTGGCCACCCTTCTGGATCTGGAAGGCGTGGCCGTGCGCTCTGGCCAGCACTGCGCGCATCCGCTGCTGCAGTACTTCGGCGTCGCGGCTACCTGCCGAGCTTCGCTGGCGTTCTACAACACGCATGCCGAGATCGAGCGGTTCATGACCGCACTAACCAAGGTGCGGAAGCTGCTGGGCTGAGGATTCGCCAGAATCAGGGAACTACGAGAACGCCGCAGGGAACTGCGGCGTTTTTTATTGCGCGCTGGACGCAAGCAAGCAGAGGCGTGACCGGGAAGCACCGAGTGACACCAGGAACGGGCAATCTCACCGTAATGCCGATCCATCCACCATCAACGGCCTTGAGGCACCGTCTCCTACATGCCAACAAGCATGGATACCCCGGAGGCAATCAAGAAAACGTACATCATCACGACGCCCCTCAACACCCACCGCTCCCCCTGATGGAGCGCCTGCCCTTTGGAAGTAAGGGCAAGCACTGCAATACCGCGCAAGCACCTAAGCCACCAATCAACCTTGATGATTCCGACTGCAGCAAGTACTTCCGGCCGTTCACGCTCGATTTTCAGCAACATCCTGTGAGCCGCAAATGCGTTTATCCACATGGCACCTAGGATGATGGAAGCCCAAATGGGGAAGCTCTCAACAAGGCTTTTCATCGTTCTTCACCCTGGCACCGCGCTATAAAAATCGTCAAACACGCTCGGCAGATCAAATCATTCCGCAATTTCTGCAATACGGCAAACCCCTCCACCCACATCCGCCTCAACTCTGACGTAGAGATTATTCGTAAAATACACATCCCCATGGCAAACCACGCGGACACTGCTCTCGTAGTAAGTTACAAGAAGTGAGGAATCAGTAGCGACCTCAGGCTTCACAACCCTACTTTCACCGACAGGAATTGATCCTACGCCTACCACACCACCGCCAACCTCCAAGCTGACGCCATAAATCACGCCCCTTCCAACATTCTTTACAACAATCACCGGATCCGACAACCAATCACAACCCTGCAACCCCAGCGAAAGAACCACAGCAGCCAGGCATGATTGGATTCGACCACTCCACGCGGTTGAGTGCTCAGCACCCAGCTTGCATTTCGCCATTTCTTGCAGCCTCCGAACATGGAGAAGAATCTGCACCTCCCGAACTGATGTACCGCCCCGGCCAGTGTTCCAAAGCCATCAACAACGCGACGGCGCTCGATGACTCAGCCGCCACACTTACACCCTGCTCAGCTGAAGCGAGAAGCTGGCACCGTTCGCGAGCACTGATCAGCTCGGGAAGCGCGACAGAGATTCTCACGATGCCCGACAGGGTTCACCCTCCCACGGGTGTTTAGTCTCTCACCCGGCGAGCCCAACTATCACAGCGAGTTGATCAACTGAAGTGTTGAACAACGACGCTAGCCACTCCTTCAAGAGAACGGATTGGAGATGGCCGCATAAATCACTTCAGGCGGCTCATCAATTCCGAGCGCCTCTCTATGCATCATCTCCTCAATATAGCGATGTTTTTCTATGTCCCCAGGATAGGGGCTTGCCACCTCAAGAAAATCACGACCACCAACAGCTACAACAAAACGCTCATGAATATCCCAATAGCACAGTGAGCCGGACGAATGGTGGCGCAGCACAACTTCGAAACCTTCAGCGCGACTATCAATCTCGTAAATATCGTAGGCATCAGCAATGAGAACATCCTCAATCTGCTCGCCGTCCGCAGATATCCTCGACAGCAGCGACCGGTCACTGCCAGAGACCTTGCAAAATGCGAGCCATATAAAATAGCAATCCACAATTGACAACGACCACGGGTATACAGCGTTGCTCCGCCCTTTCACATATTTCATAAAAAGCAGGGAATCATCACCAAACATGCAACCTACTCCTCCTTAAGTCCAACCTTAATCACCTCTTTAATCTTGGTTCCGGTTCGTTCAGCGCTGAGCCGGGCTGAGGAGTCGATGCGTTCAAGGGCGCAAGAAGACCCTTGACGTACCCACCGAGGCCAACTACGTCCTCAGCTGTACCAATCAGGTCCCGTCGCATCATCTTCTCGACATGCTCTACACCACCAAGTCGCGCGACAACATCCGCAAGGAAAGTGACATCTCCCGCAAATAACGTCACGTCCTGATCCAGCTTTACGACCCAGCGACCATCACGCGAAAACAAGAAATGATCACGCATGAAGTTCCCATCTTCCAGCCAGTAGAAGCGCAGGCTATCCAGCCCTCGCTCAATTTCCACAGAGCTTCCACCGTCGGAGCACTCTGAACATCGAACCGCGCACATCGCGATATCTGCAAAGTGCTCCGAAAGTGCGCTCAGCCACGCCACCCAAACATCATTCGGAACAGAATCCTCATACAGGTTGCGATCAAACGCCATCCCGGCCCAGTCTTTCCGGAGAAGAGGGAGATCCGGAGCGGTAGCATCTGAGAGGCATGCCGCTATGCAGTCTGGCAAGCAACATTTATTGCTCATGGCTTCTCTGACTGCACTCAAGCCCACTCATCAATACTCCGCCTAACGGCCAACACCTGTGCTTCGGCATAGCGGGGATCGCGAATACGGATATCGGCATCATCAAGATAGTGCCATATCACGTGAGGAACCCCTATTTCATACGAACTTGACCGAATCACGTTCTTGATAAATTCCGCCCGCTGGTACCAGCCAGACACCTGTTCCTCGGAAGCAGGCTCGGATTCCAACAGCCTCCGCAGACAGGCTAGAACGATATTCTTTTCATCGATAGCGCTCAATGCGAAACCTCATATTATTCAACCAAGGGGAAATTCCCCCAAAGCCTATCGGCGTGATCGATCAGCTCGCAATGACATAGACGCAATCGCGCAACGTGGAGAACTGAGCTGCCCAGGAGTGCCATGGCGTACTCTGACATCTGCGACTCTACCAGCGATCGAGAACGTTCCGAGGCCCCTTCCTGGCAAGTTTCACCCCTAACACGGGGAACATGTGATCACATGTTAGGCGCGCCTTTGAATCATCCCGCTTTCCTGCCATAGAAGGCAGAAATGAAAGCACATGACGTCATTTCCACAACCTATCACTCACTTCAGATCTTCAAGATTGACGAGCACGTCCCCAAATTTCGCACGTGGCACGGGACCAGGGATTCGTAGGGAGCGAACTTCAAGGGGGGCGTGAATTTCGCCAAGCAGCAGATCACCTGTCGAATTGTCAGCTTCTCTTGTCCTGTACACCCCAATTATCGAAACCCATGAATACGCGTATTCGTCAAATACGCCTCGCTGCATATCTACTGGACCTCTAATTCGAACTTGAGTCTCCTCAGTCACTCCGGCCTCAAACAACTCTTTGCTTGAATTCAGTACAAAGAGCCCCCCACTCACCCCGAGATACCCCTCCATCCGCACCAACTTTCCATCGAATAGCCGGGGCGTAGCAGCTATTTCCCGGAAGCTGACTCGGCAAGCGGAGCTGCCCTCGACCCCACAGCTCTTTCCAGACGGTTCGCCCCCGCCTTCTTGATGCCTGCAACCAGTCCCGTAGAAAATAAAAACAATAACCATGAAAAACCGGAAATCAACATTCACGCCCACACCTCTGCGTCGCCATCCAGCGCCATGGGATACCGCCCACTTTCGCTGCACTCCCGCAAACCGCCCCTCCTCTGCCAGCCGAAAAATTCGCAGAATCATTGATAGCCAAGTTCATCAACAACAGCCTTGCACTTGGAATCCAAATCGACATGAAATGATTTCAACTCCTCGGACGGTAGTTTCCCGTCGTCCGAGCGATGCATTACTGCATATCCGCGCAACCCTGCCACCGTCCCATCAGGAGCAATGTCGTAGACATCCCCACCCCACCCCCGCGACGACTTTACATAGTCAGCCACCACCAAAAGACAGTTGTCATCCAGCCGACCGCTTCCTATTTCATGTAGCGAACAACCAGCGACAGATACAAGACATAGCACTGAAGTGCGCGCAAACCCTTGAAGAACCATCGCTGGTCGTCGGCATCGAGATGAACTTGTGGATTTCACAGCACTCCCGCCACTTGTCGAGAAACCCAGGAAGGAACACCGTGGGCCGCGTGTCCACCCGCGTTTGCGGTGGTGATTCTATCAATAGCGCGTCAGCCACTGTTTGACGACAACGTGCTCCCATTCTACTTGGGATAGCCATTCGCCCATCACCCCTTCAGCCATGACCATCCGAACCACCTCACCAGAAAGCTCATACACCGTACGCTCGATGACATTTCCATTGACAGCGGTAATCACCGCCGGTGAAGCCAAGCATCGGTGCAAGTGTACATGACCACTTCATCGGCAGCGCCCAGCACTATATACAGGCCATGCGTACCAACACCGCGAGTGCCGCCCGAATCAGTGGAAAGCCAGCCCTTTTTCCTTCCGGCAGCCCACCCTCGACCTCTCGGCAATAATCGTCACACACTCATTCAAAGGAAGCCCACAGGTGTCAGCCGACTTGACGACACCATAACGATCGACCAAGACGAAATATACCCTTAACCTTTCGCTCCCATCCTGATCAAATGATCTCCTGACATCAATTAAATGCACCCTGCATATTTGTGCTTCTGACACATTTTCGAAAGAATTGAAAACTGACTCGAGCGCCAGTTCGTATTGATTAGCCGCTGCGTTTCCCGGATCATGATTCATGACCACATCCAAACGTTCATCTCTTCCGCCACAGGCGGCAATTCCTAAAAAACAAAGCGCCGCCACAATAATACCGGCCAGCCACCCAAAGCGATCAAGCACTTGGGAATTTCTCACTGAAATACCTCCCAAAACTTGGCGCACCCGCAATCTACATCCTTTCACAGAACCCGATCATTCGCTTCACAATGACCGAGGCACACTGGTCTTCGTCAATACCGCAAGTCCCCGCAGTCAAGAACTTCCCCCCGCCATCAGTCAATACATAGAATATCCTTCTATTTCTCCGACCCTCCCGAGAGAGTTCGAGCTGCGATACCACCAACTCTGCATTCACTTCCCGCGCCCTATCCACAGGGCGCGAATGTATTACCTCATCCATATCAGCATGAATCTTCTGAGATGAGGAGCTGTCGTGGTCCTGGTTGGCTACCCGAAGAAGACAACCGCGCTCCTGCACACAGGAGGCAAGAAGCGGCATCAATAAGGCAGCAGATAGAAAAAATTTGATCTTCATCGAAACCTGCCCATCCAATAACCTCGAGTTCAAACCAGAATACGCTCCGCATCAGCCATTCCTATCATTGAATCCGAACGAATTATTATCGGCATTTGCGCAACTGCTGCCTCTAATTGGAGAGCCCCACCCCGCAAGGTGGAACCCCGACCCGTTCATGCCGCAATCTCTGAAGATCCATCTCCATCAGTTCGCGCGTAGTCTCCGGCGGATCAAGACGCAAGCCTTCCTCGAGGATTTGCATTGCGCGCTTACAGTCCCCCCCGCCTTGCTCAAGGGAGAGGAACAGTGCCAATCGCTGCATTGAACTAACGTCCATTCGTGCGACCCCCTCCTCAAGCCAGTAGCGATACCGCTCCATGTCGCCACGCGTCGAGTAGTGCCATTCGAGCTTTAGACGGGCCTCTGCATTCCCGTTTTCAGCCATCGAAATCTGACGCTCCAATTCTTCCTCGGAAAGGGCCAAACTTGGCGCTTCATCATGTTTCTCATTTCGGGAAAGCCGCTCTTCCTGAGGCTCCCCGTTGCCGCAGCCAACAAGCAGCAAAGACAAAACAACGGAATTCGAAAGAATTTTCATTGCTTAACCTTCACCGTTTCCATTCTACGAATTCTGGACCCCAATTCAGGCTCAGCAAACTGATAGGATATTGAACCATCAGCTTTGATCGTAATCGAACGAATAGCGGGGCCCGTCGGCCCCGTCCCTCCAGGCGAGAACCTCTGCCATACACCTGCACCTCCGGCTCCGTTCTCACCCATACTGACACGGAGCGTCATATCATCTCCAGGCTTGTAGTTTTTTGGATAGCGAACGAATCCGTTGGGAGCATATACGGACGACTTATTCAGGTTCGCCCACCCCTGAGCAAAAGCCTTTGCCTGACCGATTTCCGCCCCCAAGTGGCAACCTGCCATGAATATTTCCTGGCCCTGCTTTAGCCCAAACTGGGTCCGAGCCATATCCCAGGAGCTGACTGTGGAGTAATTTTCCATGCGCCCCCCTCGCTGGTCCTGAATGACCATGTTATTGGCGTGCCCTGCGACCGTGAACTTGCCCGGAATATTGAGCGCATCTCCTGCCGCTCTCAGCCCGTTCGGATCAGCTTCACCGAACACGTTCATGTCTGCCCTGCCGTCCGGATCTTTGAACCTATAGGGATTGGCAGAAGCATAGCGATAGCGATTGAATGAAGCCCCTTCCGAACTAGCTGCAACTGGATCAGCCCCCAGAAATGCGACAGTTTGGAAGTCATAGTACCGCTGCTGCATGTAGCTCAGACCCGTGCCCGAGTCCGTCACATGCCCCGTATATCCCGGCCCATCCTTCAACGGCCGATTCACCACCGCCCCATACGGCTCATACACCGTACGCTCGATGACGTTTCCGCTGGCATCGGTGATCGCCACCGGTGAACCCAGTGCATCAGTGTGGATGTACTCGACGACTTCCTGTGCGACCGCCGGAGCCACACAGGCCGCCAGCACCACCAGCGTGAGCACCGCCCGAATCAACAGCGAACAGAGTCCATTCATGGCTTAGTCCCAATTCAATACGCCGCGGGTGACGGGGAAGTCTGCGGACCATGCCGAACAGCCACCGGCGTTGCAGGCCCTGACAATGTAGAGACTGGCGCAGTAGGTCCCGCCGCTCGACTGCACGTAGGTATTGGGGCCGGTGTACAGGCGCCGTCCAGCTCCGGAAGGCTCAAGCTGATACTCCGTTGCCCCCGGAACCGCGCGCCAGCCGACGCTGCATTGCACCTGATAGGGCGCCTTGCGCGTGCTGAGCCACTCTGCCACGTAGATCTGAGTGGCTGCGGGAGGGAGGACCACGGAGACAGTGGCGATGCCCGAGTAGGGGCTGCACCCCGCGAAATTGCATGCCCTCACCCGTAGGCATAGCTGCCATTGCCACGGCTGTTCCCGCCGCCGTTATGCACTACCGTCCAGCCACCACCGTTGGCACGCTCCTCGCGCGAATCAGCAGGAAAGGTTCCGGCTCAGCACGCTACGGTTGAAGGCGTGCAAAATCACCAGCGCGTCAGACATCGCAGCTGGATCCGACATGGGCCTGGATCGGAATGCATCTCCCCGCCATCGGCACCGCTCTCCAGTTGGCAGCCAGTGACACAACCGTCCCTAACGGTTGATCGACGAACGAGCCCCAACCACCATCATGCGACACTGCCTTCTTCAAAGCGGAAAATGAAATGCGGGCGTCAAGAAACTAATGATGAATCAACAGACACACCATCGTAATCAATAGATGCAAACTCAGAAACCGACATCTTCCCTTGAATGCGCAGCAAGCCAATGTAGGCTGACTTAGCCAGGAGTGACTTAGAATCATTCGAATGGAGCACCGCCCTGAGCCATTCCTCGATTGAAGCTGCATCAAGCCTCCTCCGAAGCACTGCAGAAACAAGCGATTCAATCATAAGCCTCCGATTATCATCAACAGGCTCCTGCCCCACCGTAACAATTCCAATAAAACAACCAAGAATCAACGGATCTGCCCAACGCAGCCCGCCGATGAAAATGGCCCTCTCTCGGATCTCCGGATCACAATGGAACAATGACCTCGATACCAATACATAGCTTGAAGAGTCGGGTTCGGCCGCGAGAACCCGCGACATCTTGTAAAGCCGTTCAAGCAGCAGTTCATCTTCCGCCATCAGGAGTCTCCTGCATTTGCAACCACACGAGTCCCCCGAGGGGCGGTTGCGCGCCCACCCGATCAACGCATGCGCTTCAATCGGGAAAAGGTACAAACGCTGCGCACTACTGCAGGCTTATGGACAGTATTCATCCGGGGGCCACCTCACAACCGCTGCAGTCACTTCAAGTCTTCCAGATCCAGCGCCACTTCCTCAATGGCGCCACGTGGCATTGGGCCGGGGACCCGAAGAAATCAGACATCAAGCGGAGCATGGATTCCGCCAAGAAGTAGATCGTCCGTCGACGCATCTGGCCGGTCCAGATCTCGCGTCTGGTCTGCTCACGCTTGCCCAGACCCTCGGCATCATCAAATATCAGCTGCATGGATAGCTTCTCAACGTGTGCCGCCATTGTCTCTCATGCGGCCGACCAGCGGCCGGCACTACCGAAATGGTTGTTCAGAGGATCATTAAAGGGCGGTAAGCACTGGGCGGATTTGCCGCTCCTGCCTAAGACAGCTACGAACTCTTCCCGCGCAGCAAGCCAACGAAAAGTGGTATGTAAGCCACCGTAAACGCCGCCAGAAGTATGAGCGTCCATTCAATGAATGAAATCCCTGTATGCCCGTAAACGAGACGCAGCAACCCATAGCTGGCGATCGTGAAAACAGCAGCTTTCGCGTAATACACGGCGACGCCCTTCAGGATCAATTTGATCTTCATATCCTACTTCGACGTATCGTTCACAAGTGGTTCGAGATCGCCTGATGAACTGACCGCCGTACCGACGGCATTGGCCGCTGTTTGGGTGGGATTGGAGTATTTAAACCCAGGAGTGGCTTCCTTTATACCCTGCATCAGATTTCCTGTCGCAGTTCGCTCAGTCTGTGTCATCCCAGCACTCGCACTTCTAGCCGCCACACCAGGCGCAGCAGAAACAGCTGCCCCTAAGCCAGCCGTTCCTCCGCTCAAGGCTGCGCCTTTTGCAACCTCGGATACAGAAGCGGTCTTACCTTCAAGCTGTGCATTTGCTTGAACTGAAACTGCGCCGACGGCTGCATTTCCAACCACGTTTGCGGCAATGGTTCCACCGGTAGTGGCAGCTGTGCTTGCAACGGCACTTACTCCACCACTTAGCGCACCAGCCGCTGTTGCGACAGCGACTTGCCCCCATTTTACTTGGGAGAATCTTTCGCCCATCGACCCTTCAGCCATAGCCATCTGAACACCGATGTTCACAACTGCGCCTATTGGCGCGCCCCACAAGCACTGGGGGCAGCGCCCATCCGGATCTTTGAACTTGTACGGGCTGTTGTAAGCATAGGCGTAGCGGTTTAGATGGCGCATATCGCCCCCTTCAGCCGTTACCGGATCAACGCTCAGGAAAGCCCCTAACGCCGGATCCATGTACCGCTGCTGCATGTAACTCAGCCCGGTCCCCGAGTCCGTCACATGCCCCGTATATCCCGGCCCATCCTTCAACGGCCGATTGACCACCGCCCCATACGGCTCATACACCGTACGCTCGATGACGTTTCCGCTGGCATCGGTGATCGCTACCGGTGAACCCAGTGCATCAGTGTGGATGTACTCGACGACTTCCTGGGCGACCGCCGGAGCCACACAGGCCGCCAGCACCACCACCGCGAGTACCGCCCGAATCAACAGCAAAGAGAGTCCATTCATGGGTTAGTCCCAGCTCAGTACGCCGCGGGTGACGGGATGGTCGGCCGACCACGGCGAGCAACCACCGGCATTGCAGGCACGCACGCGATAGTCACCAGCACAGTAGGCATTGCCGTCTGCACTCACATAAGCGTTCGGCCCGGTATACAGGCGCTTTCCACCGCCACCACTCTCAAGCTGGTACTCGGTCGCATCGGCCACTTGGCTCCAGCCCACCGAGCACTGCACCTGATACGGTGCCTTGCGAGTGGTCAGCCATTCCGCAAGATAGAAGTAGGGTGTCCCTGGCGGAAGTGCGACCACAACCGTCGCAATGCCCGAGTACGGACTGCACCCCGCGAAATTGCACGCCCTCACGCGATAGGCGTAGCTGCCTTTGCCACGGCTGGCACCAAAGCTGTTCCCGCCGCCGTTATGCACCACCGTCCAGCCACCACCGTTGGCACTCTCCTCCAGCACGAAACTCTCGCTGTTGGCCGGCACCGACCAGCTCAGGCTGTACTGCGGCACGTTCACCAGGCCCGGCGCGCTGATCACCGGCTCGATCGTCGGCGGTCCGATCACCGCTACCGTCGACGTGGCCGACCACGGTCCGCAGCCTGCGCCATTGCAGGCGGCAACCCGATAGCCATAGCTGCCGACCCCGCGCGCAGCGGTGGCATAGGAACCCGCGTTGCCGTCGAACAGCGTGACCCATCCGCCACCATTGCTGCTTTCCTGCAAGGTGTAACGCGTGGCACCAGCCACCCCGTTCCAGCCAATGCCGATACTGCCCGGCGCAGCGCGTGCCGGCGCAGAGAGACCTGGCGCAGTGGCGGGCGGATACACCACCGTCACCGCAGCCGTGGCGCTGTATCCCGTGCATCCCACCGGATTGCATGCGCGAACCCGGTAGTTGTAGCTTCCCGCTGCCTTGCCACTGAAGGCCTTGGACTGACCGATGGCGTTATGCACCTGGGCCCAGGCGCCACCATTGGCGCTTTCCTCCAGCTCATAGCGCTCGGCACCGGAGGCCGCAGACCATGCCACGCTGAAACTGCCATTGAAGGCTGTGGCAGGCACGTTCAAGGTCGGCACGGTCGATGGCGCCAGTGCCACGGCCACTGATGCGACATTGCTCCATCCGCCGCACACCGCCCGGCAGCCGCGCACCCGGAACTGATAGGTTCCCGTGACCAGGCCGGTGCTGGTGAACGATTGCGCCGCGCCATCGAAGACCGTGCTCCAGGTGCCCGCAAGCGCACGCTGCAGCTCATAGCGGTTGGCACCACCGGCCGGGCTCCAGGTCAGGTTAACGCTGCCCTGGGTGATGTAGCCCGGCGCACTCAGCGCGGGAACGCTGGGTGCGGCTTCGCCATGCACCTGGGACACAAGGCTGCCTGACAGGTAGAGATAGTCGGTCTGTTTGCCGGTACGTTCGTTGCGCTGGAATCGCAGCACACCGCCGTTGTCGTAGAACGAATAGATCGCCCCCTTGCCACTGGCGCTGGCCTTCACCCGGCGCCCGTGGGCGTCGTACTCGTAACTCTCTGCTGTACCCGCCGCACGCAGTCGGTTGCCGTAATCAAACGCGAAAGCTTGACCATTGCGCACCGATAGATTGCCCTGCACGTCATAGCCAAGACCGGTGACGGTTGCCCCGGTTCCGGTTTCGATCACGTTGACCAGCCGATTGGTCGGATCGAAATAGTGCGTACGATCGCGGCTGCCGACCTTGGCACGGCGCAGGTTGTCCAGCGCATCATACTCATACAGTGCGTTGCCGAAGCCCGGTGCAGTGACCGTCCGCAACCGGTCCAGGCCGTCATAGGTCATGTCCCGGTTACCGGGCGCCCCGGGCAGGCCATCGGAAATGGCCATCACATTGCCGCCGGCATCGTAGTCGTAGCTGTCATCCAGCACTGCGGCCGCTGCGGTGGCATCGCGGCTGCGGTCGGGCAGCCCGCGGGTGCACGATCCCGTTGCCATAGACGAAGCGGGCCAATGCGCCGTTGGCGAAGTAACTGGCCTCTTTCGCATAGCCACCGACCGTCGTCGCCCGACCCAGTGCATCCGGCGTATAGCTGACGACGCGCCCCCCCGGGTAGATATTGCTGGCCAGTGTGCCGTTGGCATCGTAGCCATAGGCCAGGCTCAGGCTTCCCAGATCCGGATGCTGCAGGGTTTCGCCACTGAGCAGGCGGCGGCGGTTGTACTGGTAGCGGTTGACGACCATCGGCCGGGCCGGGTCGTTCTGCGTATTGATCTCGGCAGGCAGACCATCAGGCGCGTAGGACCAGTTCTGATTTCCGCGCCCATCCGGGAAGATCAGGGTCGACAAGCGGTTGGCAGCATCGTAACTGCGCTTCACCGCACGTCCACTGGCCAGCGCTTCACTGCGGTTGCAGTCGGTGGTGCTGGTCAAACCCGTGCCGGCCGCCGACCACAGCACGTTGCCTGCCGCGTCGTAGTCCTGCACGGTCGCGCCGGTTTCCGGTTCGATGGTCTTGCACAGCTGCTGGTAGCCGTCATAGACGTAGCGGCGGGTCAGCGACTGGCTGCCGTCTGCACTGCGGCGGGTGATCGCCAGCGGCTTGCCCAACGTGTCTCGCTGGATCTCGGTCACCACGCCTTCCGGATGCTGCAGCGTCAGCGGCATCTCATAGCTGGGCTGGTCGTAGGCAAGATGACGGGTCGTCGTGGCCTGGCCGCGTGGATTGGTCACCTTCACCGACAGATTGCCCACGTACTCGGTGCGGGTAACCAGTGCCCCCAGCTCGGACGATTGACTGACCACGGTGGGGCGGCCCAACGCGTCGTACTGCGTCGTGGTGCCGGCCAGGGTGGCATTGATATCGGAGAACTGCCGCGTGGGATACGAGGCAAACACGGTCTTGCCGCTGGTGTCGTAGCGGGTCACCACGGCGCTGTCCAGCACGTTGTTGGCGTTTTCGGTCACCAGCACCGGGCGGAACATCGCATCCAGGTAGGTATCCGTGCGCCGCCCGCCCTGCGTGCGGGAGTGCTTCCACGCACCGGCGGGCACCCCCAGCTGCGCGCCACCCAGCCGCTGCAGGTCCATGGTTACGCCATTCCAGTTCACGCTGTCGCCGCCAGGGAACTGCTGGCTGCGCAGCCTGCCCATGCTGTCGTAGCTGAAGCTGGTGGTTGCGCCGGTTTCGTCGGTCAGCGAGGTGATCCAACCGTTGTCGTCGACGGCAACCGTGCGCACCGCGCCATTGGGCGCTTCGGGCGTGGCCGGCATGCGCAGCTGCTGCGGAACGCCACGCTTCCATCCCGACAGATGGCTGGTATTGCCGCGGCCATCGGCCACCGAGGCAACCGTGCCGTCGGCTGCGTAGGTCACCTGCTGCGCCAGGCGGCCGAATGCATAGGCGCGTAACGGCAGTGCTTTGGCCGTATCGAATTCGGTTCGCGACTGCTCGATGCCATTGAGCACACTGCGCGCCACCTGGCCGTTCACCCATAGCGCGGGATTGTCGTAGTAGCTGGTGCTGCTGGTGCGACTCTGGCCGGCGGAATTCGCTTCGACAACGGAAACTTCGCGGACGAAGGCATCAAAGGCCTGCACCGTACGGGTGAACTGCACGCCGTCCTGATTGATGATCGTGCTCTGCACTGGGCGGTTCAGATGCTCTCCCAGCTCCGTGGCCCCGTACTTGAGATTCCGACCCGCCTCGCGCGGGAACGGTGCGCTGGCAAGCTGCGCGTCCGGGTAGTAGTTACTGCGCTCGGTTCGAACCACCGCGCCACCAGAGCTGGTTGTCGTCGACAGCAGCAGACCGTCGTTATAGCCAACTTCCTTTCCGAATTCGTATGTCCGGATCGTGCCATCCGGCAGGGTTTCAATCGTTATCTTGGGCTCTGCCTGCCCCACCGGGATCGCCGGCCACCCAGCCTGGTCGACTCTCCTGTCGTACTCCCACCCCAGATTGGTGTACTGATAGCTCCACTCCGCCGTGGGCATCCCCGGGCCACTTATCCGCTTTGCCACCAGCGACATCGCGTCCCGATAGATAGGCGTGAGATTCCATCCGTCGGCCAGCAACTGGTCGTCGCCGGAAGTCTGGCAGTTGAACGGAACATTCTTGCGGCCATGCCGGAAGGGTCGGAACACGAAGGTTCCCACCGCGCCTGATGGGTGCGTGATGGAGGCTGCAACCTCGGTCTGCACAATCTTGTTCGTCTTCGCGCAAAGAGCCGGGACCTCCATATAGGCCCAAACGTCCTGCCCGGTGTACTCCTGATACTTCTTCGTCACATTGACAGGCGGCAGGTTGTAGCTCCACGCCGTCCCGTCCGGCAGCGTCACCGACTGCAACACACCGGCCGGGGTGTAGCCATAGGTCCAGGTTCGACCCGCTGCCGTCGCCGTTGCGATACGGCCCAGGGAGTCATAGGCAAGGCTGATGCTGCGCCCATCGTTGGCAATGATTCGATCCAGCCGCCCGCCACTCCATTCGTAGCGGACCCAATTGCCGAAACGATCGACAACCTGTGATGGATAAAGGAAGACCTTTTTCCGTTTCAGCGTGGCATGGGTGATGGTGTCGTAGGGCTGGAGAACGGCAGACTCGTTCTCGCGCGCCACCATCCAGTCGAAGTAGTACTTGGTTCCATCCGGCGCGTGGCCCAGAAAGCCTTCGCCCGGCTGGCCGCTCTTGAGCGCACTGAGGCAGGAGAAGAACCATCCCCCTTTTGTGTTCCAGGGCGTTGGCGTGCCAACCTGCGGAGTTGGCTGGCGCGCGTCCCCGCTGCCCGCCAGGACGGTTTCACCGCCTCCGCCCGGCAATGAAAGCCTCACCCCATCCCAATAGGTGTGGGGAGAAAAATTGATGGTCTGGGTATGCTTGTAGTTCCAGACATCCAGCGACGGAGGTGCGGAAACTGTCGAGCAACGGGCGCTTGGAGTCCAATGCCCGCCGATCGCAGTTTCCGGCTGGTCTCCGTAAGTGCCTGAAAGCGACGGAATGTCGAGATCCCAGTTTCCATACTCCTTGTCATTTGCACTGCCGCTGACATCCCCATAACTGCGGCTGAGCGAAACCGCGAGCCCACCATTGCCCGGAATCGAAACATCCGTGGCCTTGAAGCTGATCGAACCGTCATAGAGGTTGACCTGCTCGCCGAAGATCTCGCCCTTTAGCGGTTCGACAAGGTCCCCGTACTTCAGTCGCTTGTCGTACTCCTGCCGCCAGGTGGGAACGATCTGGGCGGAAACGCCGACCGGTGCCAGCACGCACAGGGCAACGACACCGAGAAGAAGACCCTTGGCAGCCATTGCGGCGCGCGGATGAGAAATGAGGCCAGACTGCATGCAGATCCTCCCTGGATCGACGTCCCTGTGTGCCCCACCCGCGCCGAACGGCAGTTGGCCTTCGACCAGGCGGCACCCACGCCGGCAGACAGCCACGCGTTGCTTCACGGTGGGCGGGTGCTGGTCACAGATATGAACGAATAATGAAGATGGCGTCAAGTCCACGCATTGGCCACACTCGGCAAAGTCACGTCAGCCAGCAGCCTCCCGTGCCCTTCCCTGCTCCACCTAGAATGTCCCCATGAGCACCCTGACCTTCCGCGCCGCCACGCCGGCCGACATCCCCGCCCTCATTGCCCTCGTCACCTCGGCCTACCGCGGCGATGCCAGCCGCGTCGGCTGGACCACCGAAGCCGACCTGCTGGACGGCGCCCGCATCGACGCCGAAGGCATCCAGGCCGACCTGGACCGCCCGCGCTCCACCATCCTGCTGGCCGAGCGCGGGGACCAGCTGGTGGCCTGCGCCCATGTCGCCGATGTCGACGGCAAGGGCTACTTCGGCATGTTCTCGGTCGACCCGGCCCAGCAGGGTGGCGGCGTTGGCAAGCAGCTGATGGACGCCGCCGAAGCGCACGCCGCACGCGAATGGAACGTGCCGGTGATGCAGATGACGGTGATCGACGTGCGCGACGAACTGATCGCCTTCTACGAGCGTCGCGGCTACAGCCGCACCGGCATCAAGAAGCCGTTCCCGTATGGCGACGAGCGTTTCGGCATCCCCAAGCGCGACGACCTGCGCTTCGAGATCCTTGAAAAGCCGTTGACCGGAGCCGTCGCGTGAGCGAGGCCTGGACCTTTGTCTGTGCCGGCGCCGAGCTGTTGCCGGGCGAAATGAAGAGTGTGTTCGACGAGGTGACCGGCACGCCGATCGTGGTATTCAACCTCGACGGCGAGCTGTACGCCCTGGAAGACCAGTGCACGCATGAAGAGTTCGAGCTGTCCTCGGGCGAGTTCAACACCACCGAAGGCAGTGTGGAGTGCGTGCTGCACGGGGCGCGCTTCGACGTGCGTGACGGGCGCGCTTTGTGCGCGCCGGCCTACAGCCCTGTGCCCAAGTTTCCGGTGAAGCGCGAGCACGACGCCATCTGGACCCGCGACGACCGGGATTGAGGCGGCGCTCCGCCCGGAGAGATCATTCACGGGGCGCCCCGCCAGAGAGCATCAACCCATGGGGTGGATCTATCGGAAAGCCATGAGGACCCTTCCAGGGCGCCCCGTGGCCGCCTCGGGGGGCCGCCACGCCCCGTACATGCGAATCATTATCGTTGATGTTATTCTACGTAACATCTTCGTAACGACTCCGCCCCTCGCGCCATGGCTTCGCCCGCGCCCACCGCCACGCTGTGCCAGCTTGCCCGTCAAGGGTGGCCGCTGCTTGTGGCCGTGCTGCTGACGCTGCTGCTGGGCTGGTCGGCACTGCACGAAGGACGCGACAACGGCCCTGCTGCCAACGGCTGGCAGGCACAGGCTGAAGATCTGCAGCAGGTCATGCCGATGCCGGCCCCGCCGGCGGACGAGTGCCCGCACCCTGCCGCGCCAGCACCGGAGCCGCCGCTGGATGGCGAGGGCACCACGCCCTGTACCGGACTGGCTCCCCCGCGCGCCGCCCTGGTCGTACATGTTCCGCTGTGGCGCTCCAACGCCCTGCGCTGGCAGCTGCACGATCCCGCACTGCGGTTGAACCCCGGCCACGCACCGCCCGCACCGCACGCCAGCTGAGACGCCCTGCGGCTGTTGCCGTGCGTCTGACGTCATTCGCCCATAGCCGAGCATCGGCTCGGCTCTACAGACGAAGCCCTCCACGTGCCCACGCGCTGCCTGCGCTGCGGCTCTCCCCCTTTCCCGATCCACGCCACGACCCATCGCCATGACCTACATCACGTCCCGCAAGCACGCCCCGCGCGTTTCCCTGCTCGCCACCGCCACCCTGGCCGCGGGCTTCGCGCCGCTGGCTGCGCAGGCCGCCGACAGCGCCGACGCCGGCTCCCGCAACGCCACTGAGCTGGACAAGGTGCAGGTGCGCGGCAGCTGGTTCAACCCGTCCTCGCCGAAGTTCACCGCCGAGCTGCTGGACACCCCGAAGTCAGTGTCGATCGTGTCGGAGAAGCTGATCGCCGAAACCGGTGCGACCAACCTGCAGGATGCGCTGCGCATGGTGCCGGGCATCACCTTCGGTGCCGGCGAAGGCGGCAATCCGACCGGTGACCGCCCGTTCATCCGTGGCTTCGATTCGCAGAGCAACGTGTTCGTCGACGGCCTGCGCGACGTCGGCTCGCAGACCCGCGAGATCTTCGACCTGGAGCAGGTGGAAGTGGTCAAGGGACCGAGTTCGGCCTACGGCGGCCGTGACTCCGGCGGTGGCAGCCTGAACCTGGTGAGCAAGACGCCGAAGCTGAAGAACGAGACCAGCGCCAGCATGGGCATCGGCACCGACAGCTACGCACGCGGCACCGTGGACGCCAACTACGTGCTGGGCGACGGCATCGCCGCCCGCCTGAACCTGATGAAGCACGCGTCTGACATCGCCGGTCGTGATGCGGCCAATGTCAGCCGCTGGGGCATCGCGCCGTCGATCGCGTTCGGCCTGAACGGCCCGGCGCAGCTGATCGCCAGCCACTACCACATGCAGAGCGATGACCTGCCCGATGCGGGTGGCTTCCCCTACAACAATCCGTTCTCCAGCGGCCCGAACGTGGCCAGGAACGGTGATGGCCGCCCAGTGGTGCCGGACCGCAACAACTACTACGGCCTGGTCGACCGTGACTTCCAGCGCACCCGCGCCGACATCAGCACTCTGGACGCCAGCTACGACTTCGGTGGCCACAAGCTTCGCAACATCGCGCGCCTGGGCAACACCAGCAACGACTACCTGTGGACCCAGCCGGACGACAGCAAGGGCAACCCCAACCTGTACGGCACCTTGTGGCGTCGCACCAACACCCGTGCGGTCGACGTCAAGAGCTTCGCCGACCAGCTGGGCCTGACCGGTGCGTTCCAGACCGGCGCGCTCAAGCACAGCTACAGCGCGGGCCTGGAGTACAGCGACGAGAAGATGACCCGTGGCAGCTACCTGATGTCGCCGGGCACCGCCAATCCCCTTGAAAACAGCGCCAACAGCACTCGCTGCCAGGTGTCCGGCGCGGCCACCGGCTACAACTGCACCGACTTCAACAAGCCGAACCCGAACGATCCGTGGGCGGCCGGTCAGATCGTCTATCGCAGCGACAAGGCGCTGGACGTCGAGCAGCGCACCAGGACCGCCTCGGCCTACGTGTTCGACACCATCGAGCTCAATGAGCAGTGGATGATCAACCTCGGCCTGCGCTACGACGACTTCCGTACCACCCTGACCACGCCGGTGGCCGGCAAGGCACCGACCCGCGTGCGCAACAGCAACGACTTCCTGAACTACCAGGCCGGCGTGGTGTTCAAGCCGGCCGCCAACGGCAGCATCTACCTGTCCTGGGGCACCTCCTCGACCCCGCCGGGCATGGACGGTGGTGACGGTTCGGACGGCCTGAGCGCGGCCGTTGCCGACCTCAAGCCGCAGGACACGAAGAACCTCGAACTGGGCACCAAGTGGGACCTGCTGGACAACCGCCTGAACCTGACTGCTGCGATCTTCCACACCGTGATGAACAACGCGCGCGTGACCATCGACAACGGCACCAGCCAGAACGCCGGCAAGAAAGAGATCAACGGTTTCGAGCTGGGCTTCAACGGCCAGTTGACCGAGGCCTGGAGCCTGTACGGCGGCTACACCTACCTCGATTCCGAGCTGAAGGACAATGGCTTTGTCTGTGGCGCACCGGTGGGCCGCACCTGCCCGTCCAACGTCTACGTGCCATCGCCGAACAACGGCAACGAATTCCCGAACACCGCCAAGCACAGCGCCAACCTGTGGACCACGTACCGCTTCCCGATCGGCCTGACCGTCGGCGCCGGTGCGTTCTACTCGCACAAGCAGTACGGTGATGTGGCCAACACCAAGTGGATTGCCAGCTACACCCGCTTCGACGCGATGGCCAGCTACGCGATCCAGGGCAACATCAGCCTGCAGCTCAACGTGCAGAACCTGACCGACAAGACCTACTTCACCAAGGCCTATGCCTCGCACTACGCGAGCATCGCCCCGGGTCGCTCGGCCACCCTGGCACTGAACGTGAAGTTCTGATGTAACTTCGCTCCACCACGGCGGCAGGCGCTCCTGCCGCCGTTTTTGTTTCCGGCGATACTCACCTCATGGCACCCCGTACCCCCATCGACAGCGAAGCTCTGGCCGAGCTGCTGCAGCACGATCCGCAGGCGGCCTTCGCGCATGTGCGCGACGCCGCGCGGGCCGGACAGGTCGAGGCACAGCTGCTGCTCGCGCAGATGCACATGGAAGGCAAAGGCACCGCGCAGGACGCCTCGGCGGCACTGCTCTGGTACGAAACCGCCGCCAACAACGGCGCGCCGATGGCGATGAACATGCTTGGCCGCTGCCACGAACTGGGCCAGGGCACCACGGCCAATCCGGCACTGGCCGCAGTGTGGTACCGGCGCGCGGCCGACACCGGGCTGGACTGGGGCCTGTACAACCTGGCCAACCTGCTGGCCACCGGCCGCGGCGTGCCGCTGGACCGCGCGCAGGCGCTGGCGCTGTACACGCGTGCCGCGCACCTGGGCCACGCCAAATCGATGAACCTGCTGGCCCGCCACCTCGAAGACGGACTGGAGATCGAGCGCGATCCGCAGGCGGCGCTGGACTGGTACCAGCGCGCGGCCGAGGCCGGTGATTTCCGCGGCCAGGCCAACTACGCCTCGATCCTGCTGCAGGCCGGCCAGGTCGAGCAGGCCGTGCACTGGCTGCAGCTGGCACTGGCCCACGGCAGCCCGGCGTTCATGGCGCATCTCGTGCCGGAACTGGCCGCATCGCCGCATCCACAGGTGCGCGCCCTGGTCGCACCGCCGTCCCTCTGAGGAGTCCCGCATGCTGCTGCACATCCCCGACGTTCTCAGCGCCGACCAGGTGGCCGACTTCCGCCGCCGGCTGGATGCCGCCGACTGGACCGATGGCCGCGAGACCGTCGGCCATCTGGGCGCGCAGGCCAAGCACAACCAGCAGCTGCCCGAGGCCTCGCCGCTGCGCCGCGAACTGGGCGAGATCATCCTCGTCGCGCTGGCCCGGCATCCGCTGTTCTTCAGCGCCGCGCTGCCACTGAAGTACCTGCCACCGCGCTTCAACCGCTACAGCGGCGGCGGCACCTATGGTTTCCACGTCGACGGCGCGGTGATGAACCTGGCCAACGGCGAACAGCTGCGTTCGGACATCTCCTGCACCCTGTTCCTGTCCGCGCCGGACGAGTACGAGGGCGGCGAACTGATCATCAGCGATACCTACGGCGAGCATGAAGTGAAGCTGCCCGCTGGCGACCTGATCGTGTACCCGTCCAGCAGCCTGCACCAGGTGCGGCCGGTCACCCGAGGTGCGCGCGTGGCCTCGTTCTTCTGGGTACAAAGCATGGTCCGCGACGATGTGCAGCGCCGCCTGCTGTGGGAAATGGATGGCGCGATCGAGCGCCTGCGGCAGACCGGCGGCGACGCCGAGGCGGTGCTGCAGCTGACCGGCGTGTACCACAACCTGCTGCGGCGATGGAGCGAAGTCTGAGCCCCATCCGGCCAGTCCGCGACATTTTGGCAATCATTCTCATTTGCAACAGATAACAGCTCTCATTACAATCACGCCCCGTTGATGCCGGCCGCTGCCGGCAGACCCTTGGGGACCCCTGCTTGCTGCGCCCGCTTCGCCCTCGCCCACTCATCCATCGCAAGATGGGCACCGCCATGCGCGGCCAGCGTCCTGCGCTGGCCAGCCTGCTGGCGTGGGTGGCGATGCTGGCCTTGCTGCTGGGCACCCTGCCCCTGCTGCCACACGGGCAAGCCGGAATGGCCGTGCAGATGCCGCTGGAAGAGCGCGGTGGCGAAGCCCCCCTGCTGGAAGAGGCACCGGCCAAGCTGCGCCGCTGTGCTGCCGCCCCGGTGAAATCAGCCGAGAAGGCACGCCCGCCGTTGCTGCTGGCCAGCCAATGGCTGCGCACCGAGCTTGAACTCGTACCCGCTACGCCGGCCATGCCCGGCGTGCGCCCGGACTGGCCGCTGGCCGCTCCGGACACGCCCTGGGCCGACGCGCCCGGACGCCGCCAGCAACGCGGCCAGGCGCCGCCGCTCGCCTGATTCACGGCCCCGCGTGACCACCTGCACGGTCGCGTCAGCGCGCCGCTGCCTGCTTCATCCCTGCCGCCCCTGACCGGGCCTCCCCGTGCATGCCGACCGTTCGCGCCTGGCATCGCACCACCCTGCATCCTTCGAGGTTACTGCCATGGCCCAGCGCCATCGTGTCCGTTCGTCCCTGTCCCGTACCCTGCTGACCAGCGCCGTGCTGGTGGCCATGACCGCCCCTGCCTTCGCCCACGGTGACGCTTCCGGCACGCCACAGACGCTGGACAAGGTGGTGGTCACCGCCTCCGGCTTCGAGCAGAAGGTGGTCGATGCACCGGCCAGCATCAGCGTGGTCAGTCGCGAAGAACTCAGCAAGCGCCCCTACACCAACCTGGTCGACGCGCTGCGCGACGTCGAAGGCATCGATGTCGGCCTGGAGGCCAGCGACAAGAACGGCCGCGCCACCATCTCCATGCGCGGCCTGCCGTCCGAGTACACCCTGGTGCTGATCGACGGCCGCCGCCAGAGCAATGTCGGCCAGCTGTACCCGAACAACTTCGGTGGCGGCCAGTTCGCCTACCTGCCGCCGCTGGACGCGATCGAACGCATCGAAGTGGTGCGCGGCCCGATGTCCACGCTGTATGGCTCGGACGCGATGGGCGGCGTCATCAACATCATCACCCGACGCAACCAGGACAGCTGGCACGGCGCCGTGACCCAGGGCTTCACCGTGCAGCAGGATGACCAGTTCGGTGATGCACGCACCACCGACCTGTACCTCAGCGGCCCGCTGCTGAAGGACCGCCTCAGCCTGGCGGTGCGCGGCAGCTACTACGACGCCAAGGCCTCCAATCCGGAGTGGGATGCACTGCCCCTGCCCGACGGCAGCCTGTGGGAGCGCAGCATCGGCTTCGGCGGCGGTGGCAAGTCGGTGGCCAACACCAACTGGAACACTGGCGTACGCCTGGATTTCCGCGTCAACGACGATCACGAACTGTGGCTGGACTACGACGTGTCGCGGCAGAAGTACGACAACAGCGAAGGACAGACCGGCACGCTGGACAGCCTGGCCAGCCTCTGGCGCGTCGGCAACGCGGTCATCCCCAACCCGAACGGCAGCGGCACCGTCACCCGCCGCGTGGTGCAGCCGCGCGTGGGCTACACCGCCTACCAGCGCTACGAGCGCGATCAGTTGTCGTTGACCCACCAGGGCCGTTACAGCTTCGGCACCTGGCAGACCTCGCTGACCCACAGCAAGAGCAGCAACCTCGGCCGTTCGCTGCCGCTGACCTTGGACGAGCGCGCCAACCTGCAGACGCTGTGGAATGACGTCTGCCGCCGCACCGGTGCCGCCAGCAACTGTGCGGCCGGCCGCGGCAATGCGCTGACCGCACTCAATCCCAGCGAGATGGCGCGCCTGCAGGCGTTCCTGCCGCGCCCGCTGCGCACCATGGAACTGGAAGGCTACGTGCTCGACACGATGCTTGACCTCGACTTCGGCGCGCACAAGCTGACCGTCGGCGGCCAGTACAACGACACCGACATGATCGATGGCGTGTTCGGCATGGATGGCGCCGGCTACCGCAGCAACACCAAGCAGAAGCACCGCATGTGGGCGCTGTTCGCCGAGGACAACTGGGCGCTGACCGATACCCTCACCGCTACCTTCGGCCTGCGCTACGACGACCACAACGTGTTCGGCAGCCATGTCAGCCCGCGCGGCTACCTTGTGTGGAACGCCAGCGACGCGTGGACCTTCAAGGGCGGCGTCAGCACCGGCTACAAGACCCCGCGTCCGGACCAGCTGTTCCCGGGCATCACCGGCTTCGGTGGCCAGGGCGTGCTGCCGCTGGTGGGTTCGCCGAACCTGAAGCCTGAAACCAGCACCAACTACGAGGTGGCCGCCTACTACGAGGGCCAGCGCTGGGGCTTCAACGTGACCGGCTTCTTCAACAAATTCGAGGACAAGATCGCCAGCGGCGGCACCTTCCCCAACTGCGAAGTGGCGCCGGCCGGCAGCGGTTACTGCGTGGACATCGGTCCGGGTTGGGCCGCGCTGGGCTACAGCACCTTCACCCAGAGCGTGAACATCGACAAGGCTGAAACGCGGGGTGCCGAACTGGCCGCCCACGTCGACCTGCTCGACACTCTGCAGCTGCGCGGCAACTACACCTGGACCAGGAGCGAGCAGACCAGCGGCCCCGACAAGGGGCGCCCGATCTCAGGCACCATGCCGGCAAAACACATGGCCAACGCCAGCCTCAACTGGCAGGTCAACGAAGCAGTCAGCCTGTCGCTGATCGGCGAGGGCCGCTACGACCGCTACCGCGACACGCTGCTGGACGCCAACGGCGCCAGCCACACCCGCTACTACGAGGACTACACCATCTTCCATCTCGGTGGCAGCTGGAAGGCCACGCCCTGGCTGACGGTGAACGCACGGGTCAACAACCTGCTCGACAAGGATTTCGTCTCGCAGTCGTGCCTGTTGATCAGCCAGAGCGAGTTCAACTGCGTGGACGACTACGCGACCAAGGACCAGCGCCGCAGCTACTGGATTTCGCTGAACGCGAAGTTCTGACCGCCACGCACCGGTAGTGCCGGCCGCTGGCCGGCAATCCGACGTTGTTTCCCGGAACCCTGGTAGTGCCGGCCGCTGGCCGGCAATCGCCCTCCAGGGATACAGAACGACACGCAATTGCGAGCCATTCTCATCAATGATGTAATGGGCAGTCCCCGTCCGCCTCGAACCGTGCCGTGAGCCGTCCTGCCTCTTCCACCGTGCAGCAGCAACAGAACCGTGGCTTCTGGCTGCGGACGCTGCACCAGTGGCACTGGATCAGCTCGGCGGTGTGCCTGATCGGCATGCTGCTGTTCGCGGTGACTGGCCTGACCCTCAACCATGCAGCGAAGATCGAGGCCAAGCCCGAGGTGCAGAACCAGCATCTGAAGCTGCCGGCCGAACTGCTGGGCCAACTGGGCACGCGCGAGGACGGCAACGCACCGATTCCGCGCCCGGCCCGGCAATGGCTGGACACGCAGCTGGGCATCGCCATTGGCGGCCGCCCGGCCGAGTGGTCGACCGAGGAGATCTACCTGTCGCTGCCGCGCCCCGGTGGCGACGCCTGGCTGAGCATCGACCGCGAGACCGGCGCGGTGGAATACGAATCGACCTCGCGCGGCGCGGTGTCCTACCTCAACGACCTGCACAAGGGCCGTAACGCGGGCCCGGCGTGGGGCTGGTTCCTGGACCTGTTCGCCGTGGCCTGCCTGGTGTTCTGCATCACCGGCCTGTTCCTGCTGCACCTGCATGCGCGGCAGCGGCGCATGACCTGGCCGCTGGTCGGCCTCGGCCTGATGATCCCGCTGCTGATCGCCCTGCTGCTGATCCACTGACTTTCCTTCGTTTCCGGAGCCGCCCCATGCGCGTCACCCTGACCATCGCCCTCAGCGGCCTGCTGGCCACCTCGCCGGCCTATGCCACCACCCTCGACATCAACGTCGAAGTGCCCAAGCTCAACGTGGCCGAGTACCACCGCCCGTACGTGGCAGTGTGGCTGGAAGGCGCCGACCAGAAGGTCGCGGCCAATCTGTCGGTCTGGTACCAGCAGACCAGCAACAGCGAAGGCCACGGCACCAAGTGGCTGCCCGACCTGCGCCAGTGGTGGCGCAAGAGCGGCCGCACCCTGCAGGTGCCGGTGGACGGCGTGACCGGCCCGACCCGCCCGGCCGGCAAGCACGCGCTGTCGTTCAACGACAAGCAGCCGGCACTGAAGCAGCTGGCCCCCGGCAACTACACCCTGGTGGTCGAGGCGGTGCGCGAAGTCGGCGGCCGTGAACTGCTGAAGATCCCCTTTACCTGGCCGGCCACCGCCGCGCAGAACGGCAAGGCGCAGGGCGCCACCGAACTGGGCCAGGTCACCCTGTCCGTCAAACCCTGAGAGGGGACGGAGGGGATCAAGTCGTAATCCCCTTCTCCTTGCCGCATCACCCCGCATCCACTGGAGTCCTCCGCATGAAGCGCACGCTCGTCCTCGCCGCCGCCCTGGCCGCTGCCCTTCCCTTCTCCGCCCTGGCCCACAAGGCCTGGCTGCTGCCCTCGCAGACCGTGATCGCCGGCAACGCACCGTGGATCACCGTCGACGGTGCGGTCTCCAACGACCTGTTCTACTTCAACCACGTGCCGCTGCGCCTGGAATCGGTGGTGATCACCGCGCCGGACGGCAGCACCGTGCAGCCGCAGAACGCAGCGACCGGCAAGTACCGCAGCGTGTTCGACATCGAACTGAAGCAGCCGGGCACCTACCGCATCGCGTCGGTCAATGACGGCCTGTTCGCCACCTACGAGCAGAACGGCGAGCGCAAGCGCTGGCGTGGCAGCGTTGCCACTTTCGGTGAACTGCCGAAGGATGCGAAGAAGCTGGAAGTGAGCCAGTCGGTCGGCCGCGTGGAGACCTTCGTCACCAACGGCGCGCCGAACGACACCGCGCTGAAGCCGACCAACCGCGGCATCGAGCTGGTCGCCGTCGGCCACCCGAATGACCTGTTCGCCGGCGAGGAAGCCACCTTCCGCGTGCTGGTCGATGGCAAGCCGGCCGCCGGCCTGGAATTCGAGATCGTGCGTGGTGCCACCCGCTACCGCAACGCACAGGACGAACTGAAGGTCACCAGCGATGCCAAGGGCGAGATCAAGGTGACCTGGCCGGAAGCCGGCATGTACTGGCTGGAGACCGGCACCGAGGACAACAAGACCTCGGTGAAGCAGGCCGCCAAGCGCCGCCTCAGCTACGTGGCCACGCTGGAAGTGCTGCCGCAGTAATGTGGACCGCGATGCCGGGCATTCCCCGGCATCGCCGCCGCAACGCATCACCATGACCGATTCCCAGCTCGACATCGCCCGCCTCGGCGGCACCACCATGGGCACCACGTGGAGCGTGTCGCTGGTCGCGCCGCGCCAGCGCGACCTGCACCCGCTGCATGCCGGCATCCAGGCGCGGCTGGATGCGGTGGTGGCGCAGATGAGCACCTGGGAGCCTGGCTCGGACCTGAGTCGCTACAACCGCGCCGACGCGGGCCAATGGTGCGTGCTGCCGGCCGAGACCCGCCACGTTGTGGCCTGCGCACAGGCCATCGCTGCCGCCAGTAGCGGCGCCTTTGATCCCACCGTCGGCCCGTTGGTGGCACTGTGGGGTTTCGGTGCACATGCCGGCGAACGCCGCCAACCCGACGCCGCCACCGTGCAGGCCACGCGCGAGCGCTGCGGTTGGCAGCGCCTGCAATGGCGCGGCGATGCGCTGCTGCAACCGGGCGGACTGGAACTGGATCTGTCGGCGATCGCCAAGGGGTTCGGCGTCGATCACGTGGCCGCCTGGCTGCGCGATCAGGGCATCGCTGCTGCACTGATCGAGGTCGGTGGCGAACTGGCCGGCTACGGCCGAAAACCGGACGGCCACCCCTGGCGCGTACTGGTGGAATCCGCACCGGAAGAAGACGCGCACACCGAAACACCACCGCGGGTGCTGGCGCTGGAGGACAAGGCGGTGGCCACCTCCGGTGATCGCTGGCACCAGTACCAGGCCGATGGCCAGGCCTACAGCCACAGCCTCGATCCGCGTACCGGCAGGCCGGTGCGCCAGGTCGCCGCAGCGGTCACCGTGGTGGCCGACGACGCCATGCACGCCGATGCCTGGGCTACCGCACTGACCGTGCTCGGCCACGAACAGGGCATGGCGCTGGCCGAACGCGAAGGCTTGGCTGCACGCTACCTGCAGCGTGCAGCAGACGGCCCGCGGGAATTTCTCAGCAGCGCCTTCCAGCGCCTGCTCGACGAGCAGGACGCATGAGCGCACGTCCATCGCGCGCGTGGCTTGGCAACGCACTGGTCCTGCTCCTGCTGGCGCTGATCGCCTGGGCGCTGCTGCGACTGCATCTCGGCGAAGCCTGGTGGCAGGGCGCGCCGCCGGCACGGCAAACGCAGATCGCGATCATCGCCACCGCACTGTATGCGCTGGCCTGCGCCGCACTGCGGTGGCGTGGGCGACCGCGCGACGATGCTGCCTCTGGCGACGTCGCACCGATCCTGATGGTCTGGTCCAGCCAGACCGGTTTTGCCCGCGAACTGGCCGAACGCAGTGCCGAGGCATTGCGCGGTGCCGGCGTGCCGGTGCGTGTGCGCGGCCTGCATGAGGTCGACGCCACGCTGCTGGTCGACAGCCAGCGTGCATTGTTCATCGCCAGCACCACTGGCGAAGGCGACCCACCCGATCATGCGCTGCCGTTCCTGCGCGGCGTGATGACCTCACCGCCTGCGCTGCAGCACCTGCAGTACGGCGTGCTCGCACTGGGCGACCGCAGTTACGGCCACTTCTGCGGATTCGGCCACCAGCTCGACCAATGGCTGCGCCAGCACGGTGCGCATCCGCTGTTCGATGCGATCGAGGTCGACAACGCCGATCCGGCCGCGCTGCGCCATTGGCAGCAATTGCTGGGCCAGCTCGGCGGCGGCGCCAGCGAACTGCCCGACTGGAGCCCGGCCGAATACCAGCCGTGGACGCTGCTGCAACGTGAGCATCTGAACCCGGGCAGCCCCGGCGGCGCGGTGTATTGGCTGCGCCTGCAGCCCCCGGCCGATGCAGATGCGCAGTGGCAGGCCGGTGACATCGCCGAGATCGGCCCGCAGCACGCACCGCACACCGTGCGTGCCTGGCTGGACGCACAACGCTTCGATGCGGATACCGTGCTGGATGACGGGCAGACGTTGCTGGCACGCGTCGCGCGCTCGCACCTGCCCTCATTGGTTCCCCCGGGTGATCTGCCCGCATTGCTGGCGACCCTGCAACCGCTGCCCCATCGCGAGTACTCGATCGCCTCGGTGATGGCCGACGGTGCGGTCGAGCTGCTGCTGCGCCGCCAGCTGCGCGCCGACGGAACACCCGGCATCGGCAGTGGCTGGCTGTGCGACCACGCGGCCATTGGCGAGCCGGTGCAGCTGCGCCTGCGCCGCAACGACAATTTCCACGGCGTGCCCGCCGAGGTACCGCTGCTGCTGATCGGCAACGGCACTGGCATCGCCGGCCTGCGCGCACACCTGCACGAACGCGTGCGCAGTGGCGCCCGCCGCACCTGGCTGCTGTTCGGTGAGCGCACCGCCACGCACGACTTCCACTTCGGTGAAGAACTGCAGGCGATGCTGGCCGACGGCACGCTGGCGCGGCTGGATGCAGTGTTCAGCCGCGATGGCGGTGCGCATCGCTACGTGCAGGACCGGTTGCTGGCCGAAGCGGCAACACTGCGGCGGTGGGTGGATGAGGGCGCCACGATCCTGGTCTGCGGCAGCCTGCAGGGCATGGCCCCGGCGGTGGATGCGGTGATCGAACAGGTGCTGGGTGTTGCGGGCAAGGAAGCGCTGTTGCTGGCCGGTCGTTACCGGCGCGATGTGTATTGAGGTTGCCGCATCCACGCATGGCGTGGATCTACTGAACGCACCGACGCCTGCGAACCGCCTTCTGGTGGGTGCGAACCTTGGTTCGCACCATGACGCAGCATTGGCGGCCGTATCCACGCATGGCGTGGATCTACTGCGCGGCGTGTCCAGGCATGGCAACTACACCCCAGTAGATCCACGCCATGCGTGGATTGAGCCACCGGCGCCCAGGCATCATCCCGCCGCCGCACTGACCCGTATCGCCAACAACTCGCCACCGCCCTGCAACGCGTGCCGCTGACGTTCGCCGGCCGCCAACCACGCGGTATCGCCGGCCCGTAGCGCGGGCAGGCCGCTGTCGGCACCGAACTCCGCCTGACCGGACAGCAGATGCAACGCCCAGGCCACGCCCGGTTCGCAGAAGAAGAACATCGCGCCCACCAGCGGCCGATGCAGCAGTTCGGCCTGCAGCAGATCGCGTTTCCACATCAGGTTGAAATCGTGGGTGGTGCCATCCACCAGTTCGCCGTGCAGCCTTTCCTCTCCCGCAAAGCGCACGCGCCCGTGCGGCGGCAGCACCTGGGCCACGCGGCCATCCTCGAAATGCAGGCGCACGCCATTGCCCTGCAGCAGCACCAGTTCTCGCTCCACGCCGGGGAAGGCGGAGAACGCGGCGTCCTGTTCGATTTCGGCCACCGACAGGCGCAGCGCCCAGTCATCCCCCTGCGCGGGCAGGCGCAGGATCTCGCGGGTCCAGCCCAGGCCGTTGCGCCAACGTTCGCGGCGGTAGTCCAGGCGGGAGATCAACTGGCTCGGAGTGTGCAGCAGGGAGTCGATGTTCATCGGCGCATTGCATCATGCCGCGCGCCGTCGTGCATCACCGCGTGGCGAGCGTGCCCTGGCCACCGCACCCGCCGGCCAGCAGCTGCGAGTGCTTCAACCAGTCCTGGTCGGGGTAGTAAGCAAACACCATCGTGCCACCACGCAACGCATCGATCAGCGGCTTGGCCACCGACAGCCGCACCGCCGGGCAACCCAGGCTGCGTCCCAGCCGCCCCTGCAGCTGCGCGGTGGCCGGGTTCACATACGGCGCACCATGGATGACGATCGCGCGATCGCGCGCACGGTCATTGAAGCCCGGTTCCAGGCCGGCCAGGCGCAGCGAATAGCCGTTGCCGCCCATGTAGGTCTCCTGCGCGGTGAACGCGCCGAGGCTGGACATGAAACTGCCGTCGCGGTTGGAGAAGTGCTCGGTGCGGTTCTCGCCGCTGTTGCGGCCATGCGCCACCCATTCCTCGAACAGCAGGCGCTGGTGGGCCAGGTCGAACACCCACAGGCGCGGCTCGGTGGACGGGCGCGAGTAATCGATCACGCTGAGCCGATCACCGTTGATGCCCAGCTCCGGCCGCTGCAGCGCGCAGCGCATGGCGCGCGCCGCCAGCTGCAACACGTGGCGGTCGGCCTTGGGCGCACTGCGCGACAGCAGGGCAGCCAGATCATCGGCAGAGGTGGCGAGGGCGGGCGTCTGTGCCAGCGCCGGGGCGCAGGCCGAGGTCGCCAGCAGGCCGAACGCGGCCAGCCGGCACAGGCGGGATGCAGTCATGGGCACAACGAGGGGACTCAGTTGCCCTTGAGGGTGGACCCTGGCGGCTCGGATTCCAAGACCGGCTGCATTCCAGATTCAGCCGGGCTTGGGCGGACCGCCGGCAGCGAGGTCACCAGCAGGGTCGTGCCCGGCACCAGCACCTGGTACAGCTGGCGGGCGAAATCGGCCGGCAGCGCCATCGGCAGCGAGGGCGTGGCCAGCAGGTCCGGCGTGGCCTGGGCGCGGTCCTGGCCCAGCAACGGGTAGGCCGTCCACTGGTGCAGGCGCTGGTTCACGTCCAGCGGGCTGGGGGTGTCGCTGTAACCCTGCCCCATCACGAACAGCGTGGTCCCTTGGAAGGCCGGCAGCGCGTCCGCCTTCAACGGCGACTCGCCGATCATCACCCCATCGCGCAGCACGTACAGGCGCTGGTCGTGCAGGCTGACCAGGATGCCGACCTGCCCGGCCGGGGCCACGCTGTCGTTCCACCACGCCTGCGCCGGCGCTCCGCCCTCTGCCTCCGGCAGGGCCTGCCCACGCGCATTCACGGGTGCCAGTACCGACGGATAGGCCAGGGTCATCGGCGAGCTCTTGGCGTCGGCCACGACCACGGTATCGCCACGCTGGGTTTCGCTGAACAGCTTCTGCGCGAAGGCCTGCGGCAGGCGCACGCAGCCGTGCGAGGCGGGATGCCCGGGCAGGCTGCCGCCATGCAGAGCGATACCGTCCCAGGTCAGCCGCTGCATGTACGGCATCGGCGCGCTGTTGTAGAGGTTGGACCTGTGGTCCTTGTCCTTCTGCAGGATGGTGAACACGCCGGTTGGCGTCTCGTGCCCAGCCTTGCCCGAGCTGATCGTGGTCAGGCCGATGGCGATACCGTTGCGGTAGACATAGGCGCGCTGCTCATCGAGGCTGACCACCAGCACGATCGGGCCGGTCGGCGAGATTTCCGGATGCCACAGGTATTCGCCCGGCTTGAGGTCGGTCGGTCCGCGTACCTCGGCGGTGGCCGCAGCGGCAGCTGCAGGCTTGGCGGCCGGCGTAGGCGCAGCGGCGTGGGCCTGCAGTGGCAGGGTCAGTGCCAGGGCGAGCATCAGGTTGGTGGGGCGGTGCACAAGCATCCAGCGGGGTCCTTTCCATGCGGAGCGGCCACCGTACACCATCGGCCCGTGGTGGCCGCGGCAAAACCAGGCGCCGGAAATGAAATTGCCCGGCGACACAGCCATGTGTCGTACCGGGCAATCGTTACGTCCTTGTCGGCCTGCTGCCGCCCCCTCGCATCCTGCGCTGTGGGGGTAGCGTTGCATCCTGCACGCGGCCGCGTCTGTCCTGTTTGTATCTCAGCCCCTTCCACAGGTCTGTGATGCCACCATCCTGGTGAGTGGTGCCGCGTCCTGCGGCGGTCGGTGGTCACGGGCGTCCTGTCCGTGACCGGTGAACCAGCGTCCTGCCGGTTCCGACGATTCCTGCTGTCAGCGCCTCGGTACGGTTCGCACCGGTACCGATCCGGGTACCGGATCCGCCGGCAACAACCTGTTGCCTACGGTGATCCGCTGTCGATTCCGTTCGACGATGGCTTTCCCTATCCCCTTCACCTGCGCCAAGTCCTCGACGCGATGAAACGGGCCGTGTCTGCGCCGGTGCTCGACGATCGCCTCGGCCTTGGCGGCTCCGACCATCGTCAATCCCTGCTGCAGCGCCTGGGCATCGGCGCGGTTGATGTCGATCGGTTCGGCGGCATGCGCCCCAGCGATCCACACGACCAGCACCAGTGCCCTCAACACGACACTCCAAGGCATGACGTGTATCTCCTTGTGATTCTGGACGTCCCGACCGGCAATCCCGTCGGTAGGAACAGTGTCCGTCACCACATGCACACAGCCTATCGGTTTCCTGGATTTCTAAAAGCCAGCCAAATACCCGACGTGATGTAGGAAAAACCCTACCCGTGGCACAGGCGTAGAATGGCGGGATCAGCCCATGCAACCGGAGTTTCAGATGGACAGCGCCAAGCTCGGCCAATTCGTCAATGACAAGTGGGACAGTGAAATCGTCCCGCAGTTGGTCGACTACATCCGCATTCCCAACAAGTCGCCGATGTTCGACGCCAATTGGGTGCAGAACGGCTACATGGAACAGGCGGTCACGCTGATGGAGAACTGGGCCAGGGCCCAACAGCTGCCCGGCCTGAAGGTTGAAGTGGTGCGCCTGGAAGGCCGCACCCCGCTGATCTTCCTGGAAATTCCGGCCTCCGGCCCGGAAACCGGCGACGACACCATCCTGCTCTACGGCCATCTGGACAAGCAGCCGGAAATGACCGGCTGGGACGACGATCTCGGCCCGTGGACCCCGGTCCTGCGCGGCGACAAACTGTATGGCCGCGGCGGTGCGGATGACGGCTACGCCATCTTCGGCTCGCTGGCCGCGGTGCTGGCGCTGCAGGCCCAGGGCCTGCCGCACGCCCGCTGCGTGGTGCTGATCGAAGCCTGTGAAGAATCGGGCAGCTACGACCTGCCGGCCTACGTCGACCACCTGGCCGACCGCATCGGCAAGCCGTCGCTGGTGGTCTGCCTGGATTCGGGCTGCGCCAACTACGACCAGCTGTGGTGCACCACCTCGCTGCGCGGCCTGACCGGCGGCAACTTCACCGTGAAGGTGCTCAACGAAGGCGTGCATTCCGGCGATGCCTCCGGCGTGGTGCCGTCCAGCTTCCGCCTGCTGCGCCAGCTACTGTCGCGCATCGAGGACCAGGACACCGGCCGCATCCTGATCGACGGCATGAACGTGGAAATCCCGGCCGAACGCCTGGAACAGGCCAAGCGCGCGGCCGAAGTGGTGGATACCGAGATCTTCGAGAAGTTCCCGATGGTCGACGGCCTGCGCCCCATGAACGAGGACCTGACCGAGCTGGTGCTCAACCGCACCTGGCGCCCGGCGCTGTCGGTCAC
Source organism: Stenotrophomonas sp. YJH_SMC_27 (assembly GCF_059369815.1). NCBI lineage: Bacteria > Pseudomonadati > Pseudomonadota > Gammaproteobacteria > Lysobacterales > Lysobacteraceae > Stenotrophomonas > Stenotrophomonas sp. YJH_SMC_27. Next base: position 398,346 of record NZ_JCAFTA010000001.1, read on the forward strand.
CGGCGTCGGTGGCATGCCGCCGCTGGAATCGGCCGGCAACGTGCTGCGTCCACAGACCTCGGTGAAGCTCTCGCTGCGCCTGCCGCCGACTGCCGATGGCAAGACCTGCGGGGAACTGCTGAAGGAAGCGCTGCTGCGCGACCCGCCGAACGGCGCGCAGGTCACCCTGGACCTGGAAAAGGCCTCCACCGGCTGGAACGCACCGGCCATGGCGCCGTGGCTGACCCAGGCCATTGACGACGCCAGCCAGGCTTTCTTCGGCAAGCCGGCGATGTACATGGGCGAAGGCGGCTCGATCCCGTTCATGGGCATGCTGGGCGAGAAGTTCCCGGGCGCGCAGTTCATGATCACCGGCGTGCTCGGCCCGCATTCCAATGCACATGGCCCCAACGAGTTCCTGCACATCCCGATGGGCAAGAAGGTCACCGCCTGCGTGTCCAAGGTGATCAGCGAGCACTATGCCGCCAGCCTGCGCGGCGAGACCAGCGGTTCGCCGGTGGCTGCCGACAGCGGCACCCGCCACGGCGACCACGGCTGCTGCTGATTACGGCACACCGTGACGGACGCAGCCTGGCCTTGCTAGGCTGCGTCCACCCAAAGCGGAACACATGCACATGAATGGTCTGTTCGGCAGCAGCAGCTGGCTGTACATCCTGCTGGTCGGCTTCGTCGTCGGCCTGCTCGGGCGCTTCTTCATGCCCGGCAACAACCGCATGGGCTGCCTGCTGACCATCGTGCTGGGCATCATTGGCGCGCTGGTGGCCGGTTGGTTCGGCCAGTACATGGGCTGGTACGCTCCCGGCGAACCGGCCGGTTTCCTCGGTGCGGTAGTGGGCGCGGTGGCCGTGCTGGCCGTCCTGCGCCTGTTCAGCGGCCGCCGCTGACCCCGTCCCTCCTTCCCCCCTGCTCCCGACGTTGGCGCGCCCGGCGCGCCCGGATATGCCCGCATGACCGAACCCGCCTCCGATCCCCAGCGCAGCGCGCAGCGCCTGCAGTGGGCCCGTACCCAGCTCGATGACGCCAACGCGGTAGTCGAACGCGCTTCGGTGGATGCCGGCATGCGCAGCTACTGGCGTACCATCAGCACGCGCGGCAGCCACATCGTGATGGACGCTCCGCCGGGGCTGGAAGATCCGCGGCCGTGGCTGCGCATGCGCGGCCTGCTGCACGACAACGGCCTGCGCGTACCTGCATTGCTGGCGCAGGACCTGGAAGCCGGCTTCCTGCTGCTGGAAGATCTCGGCGGCCCGACCCTGGCCAGGATCCTCGACGAGCGCAACGCCGATGAATGGTTCGGCCGTTCGATCGAACAGCTGCTGCGCCTGCAGGCGATCCCGGTACCGGCCGACTTCGGCCAGTTCGGCGAAGCGCTGCTGCAGCGCGATGCCGGCCTGTTCGACGAATGGTTCCTGCAACGCCACCTGCAGCTGGAACTGGACTGCGGCGAGATCGAAGGGCTGCAGCTGGTACACCGCCGGTTGATGGACAACGCATTGGGCCAGGCCCAGCTGATGACCCACCGCGACTACATGCCGCGCAACCTGATGCCGGTCGACGACGGCCCCGCGGTGCTGGATTTCCAGGACCTGGTGCGTGGCCCGATCGCCTACGATGCGGTGAGCCTGTTCAAGGACGCCTTCCTGAGCTGGCCGCTGCAGCGCGTGGACGAGTGGCTGGCGCAGTACCACGAGCGCGCACGCGACGCCGGCCTGCCGGTACCCGACCGCGCCACCTTCCTGCGCGATGCCGACTGGATGGGTATCCAGCGCCACGTGAAGATCCTTGGCCTGTTCTGCCGCCTGCGCTACCGCGACAACAAGGGCCATTACCTGGACGACGCGCCGCGCTTCATCGGCTACCTGGATGAAGTACTGCCGCGCTACCGCGAGCTGGCACCGCTGCAGCAGCTGCTGGACGAGCGCATCAAGCCGGCGCTGGCCGAGCTGGGTGCACCGATGCGCGTGGCCCGATGAAGGCGCTGGTCTTTGCCGCCGGCCTCGGCGAGCGCATGCGCCCGCTGACCCTGCACACGCCCAAGCCGCTGTTGGAAGTGGCTGGCAAGCCGCTGATCGTCTGGCACCTGGAACGCCTGGCCGCACTCGGCGTGCGCGAGGTGGTGGTCAACACCGCGTGGCTGGCCGAGCAGTTCCCTGCAACGCTGGGCGATGGCAGCCAATGGGGCGTGCGCCTGCATTTCCTGCACGAAGGGCCGACCCCGCTGGAAACCGGCGGCGGCATCCTCAACGCATTGCCGGTGCTGGGCGATGCCCCGTTCCTGGTGGTGAACGGCGATATCTGGACCGATTTCGATTTCGCCACGCTGCCGCGCGAGCCGCAGGGCCAGGCACACCTGGTGCTGGTCGACAATCCGGCGCAACACCCCGACGGTGACTACCGCCTCGATACGCAGGGGGTGCTGCACCATGACCGCGAAGGTCCCTGCCTGACCTATGCCGGCATCGGCGTGTACCGTCCTTCGATCGTGGCCGACTGGCGCGCGGTGATCGGCGATGCGCCGGGCAGCGAGCGGCTGCCGCCGAAGTTCTCGGTGGTGCCGCTGCAGAAGCATTTCATGGCGCAGGGGTTGATGACCGGGCAGCACCATCGCGGGCGCTGGACCGACGTCGGCACCGTGGATCGCCTGCGCGCGCTGGATGCTGAATTGGCGGCGAACGGCTGAGCCCCTCGTGGCTGGACGCGTAGAGTCGACTGTTAGTCGACTGTCATTGTGAGCTAGCCGGGCGGTGTGGATTCGCGGGGGACGCCGTGAACCCGTCCCTGGGGGCTTGGCCGCGGCATCCATGCCGCGGACACCCCCGCGAACCCACGCCGACCGGCCTCTGACAGTTTCCGTGGGCGTCCAGCCATGGAAGAAAGAAAGAAAAGCAAGAGCGGGTCGCTTCGCTGCGCTTGCTCTGGTGACGACCAACGGTCGTCACCCACCACAAGCAAGACACGTGTCGACCAAGGTCGACACCCACCAACAGCAGTGCAGTACGCAGTTCCGGCAGATCGCGGGAACCTGTCGAAGGCGGGGTGGCTCAGGTTGCGGGGGCGTGAGCGCCATGGATGGCGCGATCGAGGCTACAGGGACGTACTTGCGCCGTCCCCCGCAACCTGAGCCACTCCGCCTCCCCTCAGGAAGCCCGCTTTTGACGTTGCTGTTGAAGCTGCCGGCCAGCGGCCGGCACTACCGCGGGTGCAGGGCGCAGCCCTGCAAACAAACCCCACCCTCAGTATCGAGGCCGGCCTTCTTCCAGCACCTGGCGCAGGAACGGCACGGTGATCCGCCGCTTCGCCGCCAGCGATTCGCGGTCCAGCCAGTCCAGCAGCGTGATCAACCCACCCAGCTCGCGCCCGGTGTGCGACAGCAGCCACTCGATGGCCGCTTCGTCGATGGCCAGGCCGCGTCGCAGCGCGCGCTCGCGCAGCACCGCAGCACGACCTTCCTCATCCAGCGGCTGCAGCAGCACGCGCACGCACTGGCCCAGCCGCGAACGCAGGTCCGGCAGTACCAGGCCCAGTTCTTCCGGCGCCTTCTGCGCCGTGTACAGCACGGTCACGCCTGCTGCACGCGCGCGGTTGTGGAAATCAAACAGCGCGATCTCGTCCTCGCGGTTGCCGGCAACTTCGTCCAGCCCGTCCAGCGCCACCAGTTCGCGTGCGTCCAGCCCGTCGAGCGCTGCACGAACGCGGCCGGCGGCGCTGGCCAGTGGCACGTACGTCGGCAGGCGCCCGGCCTGCTCGGCGCTGGAGCACGTCGCCAGCGCCTGGTGGGTCTTGCCGGTGCCCGCCGCGCCTTCCAGGTAGACCCAATCGTGGCTGGCGCCGACCGCGATCGCACGCAGCTGCGCCAGCGCGCCATCCGGCGCACCGATGAAGGTCTCCAGGCGCTGGTCCCGCGGGTAATGCAGGGCCAGCGGCAGTTGCGGCACGCCCATCACTTCAGGTCGGGGCCCTTGTCGGTCGGAACGATGATATGGGGGGCGTCGACCACGCCATCAAGCACGATCGCCGGCTTCTCGCCCACGTACAGCTCGCTCTGGCGGTAACGCTGGTGGGCATAGCGCAGCAGCACGTTGGTCACCGCCGCCACCGGCAGCGCCAGCAGCATGCCGAGGAAGCCGAACAGCTGGCCGCCGGCCATCACCGCGAAGATCACCGCCACCGGATGCAGGCCGATCTTGTCGCCGACAATGCGCGGGGTCAGTACGTAGCTCTCCAGCAGCTGGCCCACGGTGAACACCACGCCGACCAGGATCAGCAGCTTCAGGTCGAAGCCCTGTGCCTGCACCAGCGCGGCAATCACCGCCATCAGCACGCCGGTGGTCGCGCCCAGGTAGGGGATGAAGCTGATCAGGCCGGCAATCAGGCCAATCAGCAGGCCCAGCTTGAGGCCTACCAGCGACAGGCCGCCGGCGTAGATCACGCCCAATGCCAGCATCACCAGGAACTGGCCGCGGATGAACGCCCCCAACACCTCGTTGGACTCACGCGCCAGCGCAGTGATGGTGCCGATGTGGTTGCGCGGAATCACCGAGGCCACCCGCTCGACCAGCTTGTCCCAGTCGCGCAGGAAGTAGAACGCCAGGATCGGCAGCAGCAGGATGTTGACCACCCAGGTCACCATCGCAAAACCCGAACGCGAGACGTAGCCCATGAACGTGGTGGCGACGCCGCCGGCCTGCTGCCAGTGGCTGCGCACCCACTCGATCAGGCGGTCCGGATCCAGCCACTGCATCACTTCCAGGCCGGTCTTCTGCTCGAACCAGGGAATCCCCTTTTCCATCAGCCACGCCTGCGCCTGCGGCGCGACCGCGATCAGGGTGGTGATCTGGCGCTCGATCATCGGCACCAGCACCAGCAGCAGCGCCACGATCACCAGCACCATCGCCGCGAACACCAGCACCACGCCGGTCATGCGCGAGCGGCCGGTGGCCTCGATGCGGTCCACCAGCGGGTCGCCCAGCCAGGCCAGTGCCAGCGCCAGCACGAACGGGGTCAGGATCGGGGCCAGCAGCCACACCACCCAGCCGACCAGGCCGGCGAACAGGATGTACTTCAGCCGGCGCAGGAACTGCGCGATTTCCGCTTCCGGGGTCAGGGTCATCGCAGGCGGTACTCATTGCTGACCGGTGCTGCGACCGGGGCACCGGTGGTGTCGTCGATCGGCGTCGGCAGGGCCGGCAGCGGCGCGCTCGGCACCAGTACACCGTTGTCGCCCAGCATGCGGTTGAAGCCGGCCAGGCCGGTGGTCATCTCCAGGCTCAGCTCCAGCTGGCCGGCCGAAGCATGCAGCGGGGTGACGTTGCGCACCACCGGCACCTCGCGCAGGCCGGCGGCAAGGCGCAGGTAGTCGTCGGCACTGTTGATGCCGGTGACCACCACGCGGTAGGTTCCGGCCTGGCCGACGGCGGCGCCGGCCTTCGCATAGCGCCTGACCAGCGCATCGGCGGCGCCATCGGCGCCGGCCGCCATCGCCCGCATGGCGTTGGCGTCCTTGCTGGTCCACTTGTTCAGCTCACGGCCGTTGTCGACGAACACCCAGTCCGCCTGCCAGCCGCCGTTGGCGCGGTAGAGCTTGCCGATCAGCTGCATCGGCGGTGAGTAGCGCGAGGAGGCGCGGGCCACGGCGGCACTGTCCTGGCGCCAGATGGCACCGGCCAGCGCCTGCTCGGCGGCACCGCCGCTGGGCAGGCCGAGCTTGTAGCCGCGCTCGATGGCGCGGTTCAGCAGTGGGCGGGCGGCATTGGCCTGCTGCACGCTGACCAGGCGCGGTCCGCTGCCGTCATCCACGGCCAGCCACACCACCGGCTTTGGTCGCGGCTGCGGCCACAGCGGCAGGCCCAGCGCCGAGACCAGCGAATCGACGTCGTCCTCGCGGAAACGGGCCACCAGCAGGGTCCGGAAGCTCGGCGCGCCGCTGGCGCCTACGCTCTGGTCCTGCTTGTAGTCGTAGCTGGCCACGTAGTCCTTGGCATTGCGCAGTGCCTGCACCACACCGGGGCGCGACATCACGTTGCGATCACCGGACAGCTTGCCCAGTACCACGCTCAGGGCGCGGGCCAGGGCGCCGTTGCGATCGGCTTCGGCTTGGCTGTTGACGGGCACTTCGGCCTCGTACGCGCCACTGGCGGTGGCGACATCACCCTCGGTGCGAAGGCCGCTCTGGGCCATCGTGGCCACCGGCAGGCTCAGCGCAAGGAGCAGGGTCAGAATCAGGCTGCGGCGCATCAGGACATCCATTGGCTCGACGTATCCGGGGGAATTGTTGCCCGAATACGGCCTTTGCGCCAATGCGGCCTGTTAAAATCGCCCGTTCAACCCCTGCCAGCGCCGACGCCCGTGACCAACACCCCGTCTTCCGCCCCCTCCCCCCTTACCTATCGTGACGCGGGTGTCGACATCGACGCCGGCAACGCGCTGGTCGAGCGGATCAAGCCCCTGGTCAAGCGCAGCTTCCGGCCGGAAGTGATGGGCGGCCTGGGCGGCTTCGGCGCCCTGTTCGACCTGTCCAACAAGTACCGCGAGCCGGTGCTGGTGTCGGGTACCGACGGCGTGGGCACCAAGCTGAAGCTGGCGCACCAGCTGAACCGCCACGATACGATCGGCATCGACCTGGTCGCCATGTGCGTGAACGACGTGCTGGTACAGGGTGCCGAGCCGCTGTTCTTCCTGGACTACTTCGCGACCGGCAAGCTGGACATCGACACCGCCGCGGCGGTCGTGGGCGGCATCGCCAACGGCTGCACCGAGGCCGGCTGCGCGCTGATCGGTGGTGAAACCGCTGAAATGCCCGACATGTATGCCCCGGGCGAATACGACCTGGCCGGCTTCACGGTGGCCGCGGTCGAGAAGAGCGAGCTGAAGGACGGCGCCAGCGTGGCTGCCGGCGACGTGCTGATCGGCATCGCCTCGTCCGGCCCGCACTCCAACGGCTACTCGCTGGTGCGCCGCATCTACGACCGTGCCGGCCGCCCGGCCGAGCTGGAGCTGGAAGGCGGCGTGAAGCTGGTCGATGCGCTGATGGCGCCGACCCGCCTGTACGTCAAGCCGATCCTGGCGCTGCTGAAGTCACACGGCGAGGCCATTCACGGCATGGCCCACATCACCGGTGGCGGGCTGACCGAGAACATCATCCGCGTGGTGCCCGACGGCCTCGGCCTGGACATCCAGGCCTCGTCCTGGACCCTGCCGCCGGTATTCCAGTGGCTGCAGAAGGAAGGCGCCGTGGCCGACAGCGAGATGTGGCGCACCTTCAACTGCGGCATCGGCTTCGTGCTGATCGTCGCGCCGGACCAGGAGGCTGCCGTGTCCGAGGCGGTCAGGGCGCAGGGCCTGGAGCACTGGACCATCGGCCAGGTGGTCACCGCCGAAGGCGCCGAGCGCGTCCACATCGGCTGAGCCCGGCAACCAGGAGCCCGCATGGACGCAACGCCCCCCCTGGCACCCACCCCGGTACCACCGCCGTTGGCGGCGGTGCCGGTCTTCAGCAGGCAGGACGCTGACCACCTGCGCGCGCTGTCCATCGCCCACTATGTGTTCGGTGGCCTGATTGCGCTGCTCTCGCTGTTTTTCATTCTGTACATCGTGCTCGGCATCAGTGCGCTGAGCGGCCATCTGCCGATGAACTCCGGGGGCCAGCCCTCGTCGCCGGCCGAACAGCGCCTGTTCGGCTGGGTGTTCACGGTCCTGGGGACCGTGTTCGTCGCCGGCGGCCTGGGCATGGCCGCATTCGTCATCCATGCCGGCCGCTGCGTGGCCCGGCGGCGTCGTTACCTGCTGTGCCTGATCGTGGCCGGCCTGCTCTGCCTGTTCGCGCCGCTGGGCACCGTTCTAGGGGTGTTCACCCTGGTCACACTGCTGCGCCCGCAGGTGAAGGCCGCCTTCGATGCAGCTGGCATGGCTGCATGACGATGCCGGGCGCGCCTCCGCCATTGCCACAGCAGACCCTGGCGCAGCTGCAGTTGGCCAGCCACCTGCAGACGCTGAAGGTGCTGTTCTACGCGCTGGCAGGTTTCCACTGGCTGGCCGCGTTGGCCTTCCTCGGTTTCATCGGCCTGGTCGCCAGTTCCCGGGGGTTGGACGAAGGCGCGGCGCTGGGCACGGTCTACGGGGTCATTTCGTTGTTGGCGGCGGCGCTTGGCTTCGTACAGCTGCACACCGCGCGCCTGCTGTCGCGCCGCACCGGGCTGGCCTGGTGCCAGCGCGCGGCATGGCTGGCAGTGCTTGCCGGCCCGTTGGGCATGGCGCTGACGGCCTATGCCCGGGTGTTCCTGTCCAAGCCTGACATGGCCGCATTGTTCGACCGCGGCGACCACCTCAGTGCCTGAGCCCGCAGGCAACCCATCGCTTCCTCCTGACCGATCCGACATGTCCGCGCCCGCCACCGCCGCAAACGCCACTGCCCGCGGCTATCGTGTTTCACTGCCCAAGAAGCTGGCCTTCGCCGCCGTACTGGCCGTGTTCCTGGTCAGCTGGATCGATCCGCTGTGGCCCGTCGAACAGGCCCTGCACAGCTCGCTGACCGTCGTCGGCCTGGCTGCCCTGCTCTGGGTGGACCGGCGTGGCTGGCTGGGCAATGGCGCCTTCATCGCGATCTGTGGCTTCATCGCACTGCATTGCGTGGGCGCGCGCTGGCTGTACTCCAACGTGCCCTACGACGCTTGGGCACAGGCGCTGGCCGGCTGGTCGCCGAATGCCGCCTTCGGCTGGCAGCGCAACCACTTCGACCGTCTCATCCACTTGTTGTTCGGCGTCTGCTTCACCCCCGCGCTGCTGCAGCTGGCCCGGCATGCCTGGCCGGCGCTGCGCTTGGGCCAGGCCTTCAGCCTGGCGGTGATGACGGTGATGTGCGCCAGCCTGGTCTACGAGTGGTTCGAGTGGGCCATCGCGCTTGCCCTGTCGCCCGACGCCGCCGAGGCCTACAACGGGCAGCAGGGCGACATGTGGGACGCTCATGCCGACATGCTGCTGGCGACCCTGGGCAGTCTGCTGACCTGGCCGTTGATCCGCCGGAGTGCCCGGCAATGAGCACGCCCACCCGCATTGCCGTGCTCGCCTCCGGCCGCGGCAGCAACCTGCAGGCCATCCTTGACGCAATTGCTGACGGCCGCCTGCCCGCCGAGGTTGTCGGCGTGTTCTCCGACCGCCCAGCCGCAGCCGCGCTGCAACGGGTCGGCGACAGCCTGCGCTGGGCGCATGCACCGAAAGAATTCGGTGACCGCGCCGCCTACGAGCAGGCCTTGGGCGATGCACTGGCCGCGGTCGCGCCGGATCTGATCGTCTGCGCCGGCTACATGCGCATTCTCGGCGCCGACTTCGTGCAGCGCTTCAATGGCCGGCTGGTCAACATCCACCCCTCCCTGCTACCGCTGCACAAGGGGCTGGACACGCATGCGCGGGCGCTGCACGCCGGCGATGCGGAGCATGGGGCCAGCGTGCACCTGGTGGTGCCCGAGCTGGATGCCGGCGCCGTGCTGGCCCAGGCGCGGGTGCCGGTGATGCGCGGCGATGACGCCGACAGCCTGGCGGCGCGTGTGCTGGCGGTGGAGCATCCGCTGCTGATCGCCACCCTGCAGCTGCTGTGCGCCGGCCGCCTGGCTGAACGGGAGGGTCAGCCACTGCTGGATGGTCACCCCCTGTTTAGCCCACTGGTCCTAGATTCCGCCGGGAACCTGAACCGGTAACGCCCACGCACACGCCCCGCTGACTGCGGGGCTGGCATTCTGCCCCCCTCCTGCAGCTCCTGTCCTCCATGAAGACCACGACCCTGCTGTCCACTTCATTGCTGCTGTCGCTTGTCGTGCTTCCCGGCGTGGGTTGGGGCCAGGCACAGGCGCCTGCCTCGCCGGTTCCGGCGCCAGCGGTGCAGCCGCCGGCCGAAACGACGGCCCCGGCCCTGCCGGCATTGGCGTGGGAACCGCCGCCGCTGCAGCCGTTCAGCGCCACCTACCAGGCCTTCTACAAGGGCAAGGAGGCCGGCGATGCCAGCATGCAGGTCACCCACACCGGCGGCAACCAGTGGCGGGTGGACATGCAGGTGGTCGGCCGCCGCGGGTTCGCCAGCGTGCTGGGACTGAACATCGAGCAGAGCACGGTCTTCGAGGAGCGCGCTGGCACCTATGCACCGCTGAGCCAGAGCACGGTGCGCAAGGGCCTGTTTCTCGGCAAGAAGGCGGTCGGCACGTACAACTGGCAGGCCGGTACCGCGCAGTGGAGCGGCGATGTCGAGAAGAAGCGCGCACAGCCGATTCCGCTGCAGCCGGGCGACCAGAGTGCGCTGCTGATCAATCTGGCAATCATGCGCGACGCCCGCCCAGGCGCCGCGATGCACTACCGCTACGTGGACATGGGCAAGGTCCGCCAGCATGACTACCAGGCCGCGCCGCAGACCGAGAACGTCGAGGTCGGCGACCTGTCCTACAACGCGCTGCGGGTCTACCGGACCAACGGCGGCAAAAATGAAACCATCCTCTGGATCGCCAACGGGGTCCCCACCCCGGTGCGCATCCTGCAACGCGAAGACGGCGAAGACCGCGTCGATCTGCGCCTGATCGAATACCAAGGAGTCTGAGCATGAGCATCCCGACCCGCCCCCTCGCCTGGATCGCGGCCGCTGCCCTGTCCGTGGCCAGCCTGCCGGCCATGGCCCTGCAACCTTTCAAGGCGGATTACCTGGCCAGCTACATGGGCATGCAGGCCAACGGCACGATGACCCTGTCCAACGAAGGCAGCAACAAGTGGCGCTACAGCCTGCAGGTGAAGAACCAGCTGGCCGACCTGAGCCAGAGCACCGTGTTCGAGGAAGTACGTGGGCAACTGCGCCCGCTGAGCAGCCAGGACCGCTCGGCGCTGCTGGTGAAGAAGCGCAACGTGCAGGCCAATTACAACTGGACCAGCAACCAGGCCACCTGGACCGGCGACATCAAGCCGGACCGTGCCGGCCCCATCGCGCTGAAGGCCGGTGACATGGATGCGCTGCTGATCAACCTGGCGATCACCCGTGACCTGGCCGCCGGCAAGCCGCTGACCTATCGCATGGTCGACGAAGGCCGCATCAAGAACATGACCTACCGCGTGGTCGGCAAGGAATCGATCAGCGTGGGCGGCAAGAGCTACGAGGCCACCAAGGTCTCGCGCGCCGACGGCAACAAGGAGCTGATCGCCTGGATCGTGCCGGAGTTCCCGGTGCCGGCGCGCATGCTGCAGCGTGAGGGCGGACGCGATGCGCTGGACCTGACCATCAAGGCGCTGAACTGACCGGAGATCCACGTCATCCACGCATGGCGTGGATCTACTGGAAACCTGGAGTAGATCCACGCCATGCGTGGATGGACGCCCCGGGAAAAACGCCCGCTTTCGCGGGCGTTTTTCTTACTTCTTTTCCTCGGCCGCAGCGGGCTTGAACTCGGTGCGGCAGTCCACGCGGATCTGCTCGCCGGTGCTGCGCCAGACGAAGGTGCGGCAATGGCGGTTGCCGTCCTGGCTGTCGTTCACCGCGACCGCGTAGAACGATTCGATGATCTCGTCACGCGAGACCGTGCCGTCGCCATTCCAGTCCATGTCCTTCTGCTCGATGCCCTGGGTAATGGCGATGTTGGCGTACCAGGCATAGCCCAGCCACGCCAGCACGATCAGCACCAGGGCCAGCAGTGCCTTGCGACGCGGGCTGAACTTGCCACGCAGGATCATGGCACGCGCCGGATGGTGGCGCCGAGCGAAGACAGCTTCTCTTCGATGTTCTCGTAGCCACGATCAAGGTGGTAGATGCGGTCGATGGTGGTCTCGCCGCTGGCCATCAGGCCGGCCAGGATCAGCGAGGCCGACGCACGCAGGTCGGTGGCCATCACCGGCGCACCGCTCAGGTGCTCGCTGCCACGCACGATGGCGGTGTGGCCTTCAACCTGGATGTCCGCGCCCAGGCGCAGCAGTTCGTTGACGTGCATGAAACGGTTCTCGAAGATCGTTTCGTTGATCACGCCCACGCCGTCAGCCACGCAGTTGAGCGCCATGAACTGGGCCTGCATGTCGGTCGGGAATGCCGGGTACGGCGCGGTGGTCAGGTTGACCGCCTTCGGCCGCTTGCCCTGCATGTCCAGGGTGATGGTGTCGTCGGTGGTCTCGATCTTCGCACCGGCCTCGACCAGCTTGGACAGCACCGCGTCCATGGTGTTCGGGCGCGCACGGTTGACCGTGACCTTGCCGCCAGTCATCGCCGCAGCGACCAGGAAGGTACCGGTTTCGATGCGGTCGGGCAGCACTTCGTGGCGGCCGCCGGACAGGCGCTCGACGCCTTCAATGACCAGGCGGGCAGTGCCCAGGCCTTCGATCTTCGCGCCCAGCGCGATCAGGCAATGCGCCAGATCGGTCACTTCCGGTTCCATCGCGCAGTTGTCGAGGATGGTGGTGCCTTCGGCCAGCACCGCGCCCATCAGCACGTTCTCGGTGCCGGTGACGCTGACCATGTCGAAGGTGAAATGGCCGCCCTTCAGCCGCTTGGCAGTGGCCTTGATGAAGCCGTTCTCGACCACGATCTCGGCACCCAGCGCCTGCAGGCCCTTGATGTGCTGGTCGACCGGACGCGAACCGATCGCGCAGCCGCCGGGCAGCGACACTTCCGCCGCGCCGAAGCGGGCCAGCAGCGGGCCCAGCACCAGGATCGAGGCGCGCATGGTCTTGACCAGCTCGTACGGTGCAACATGCTGGTTGACCGAGCGCGGGTCGACCACGATCGCACTGCCACGCGACAGCGTGCCCTGGTCGATGGTGACCTTGGCACCCAGTTCGCCCAGCAGCTTGACCGTGGTGACCACGTCGTGCAGGTGCGGCACGTTGGTGATCTCCACCGGCTCATCGGCCAGCAGAGTCGCGCAGAGGATGGGGAGGACGGCGTTCTTGGCGCCGGAGATGCTCACTTCACCGTGCAGCGCAGCGCCGCCGGTCACAACGATCTTGGCCATGTATTCGGGATCTTCTGCGGTTCAGCCGGCTTCGGCCGGGGTCACGGTTTTCAGCGCCAGCGCGTGGATCGCGCCGCCCATCAGGTCGCCCAGCGTGGCATAGACCATGCGGTGGCGGGCCAGCGGCATCTTGCCGGCGAACGCCTCGCAGACCACGGTCGCTTCGAAATGCACGCCATCATCGCCCTGCACGTCGGCGCGGGCGCCAGGCAGGCCGGTTTCGATCAGATTGCGGATGGTGTCGGCGTCCAACGGGCTTTCCTAATAAAATGTGCCTCCATTCTACTTCCGCTGCGTGGCGTCCGCATGGCCGAATCCCTGTTGCCCCCCCGTTCCGTCGACCCTGCCGGCCTGGTCGCCAGTGGCCGCCGCGTGTTCGAGATCGAGCGGCAGGCGCTGGATGCCGTCGCCGACCGCCTTGGCGAGGCTTTCCAGCAGGCCTGCGAGGCGATCCTGGCCAGCCGCGGCCGGGTGGTCGCCACCGGCATGGGCAAATCCGGCCACATTGCCCGCAAGATCGCCGCCACCCTGGCCTCCACCGGCACACCGGCGTTCTACGTGCATCCCGGCGAAGCCGGCCACGGCGACCTGGGCATGATCACCGAAGCCGACGTGGTGCTGGCCCTGTCCTATTCGGGCGAGTCCGATGAGGTGCTGATGCTGCTGCCTGTGCTCAAGCGCCAGGGCAACGTGCTGATTTCCATGACCGGCCGCCCGCAGTCGAGCCTGGCCACGGCCGCCGACATCCACCTGGATGTGAGCGTGCCGGCCGAGGCCTGCCCGCTGGCGCTGGCGCCGACCTCCAGCACCACCGCCTCGCTGGCGATGGGCGATGCGCTGGCCGTAGCCCTGCTTGACGCGCGCGGCTTCACCGCCGACGACTTCGCCCGCTCGCACCCGGCCGGCAGCCTCGGCCGTCGCCTGCTGCTGCACATCACCGATGTCATGCACACCGGCGACGACCTGCCCAGCGTGGGCGCCGATGCCAGCCTCAGCGAGGCGCTGGTGGAAATGAGCCGCAAGCGGCTCGGCATGACCGCCGTGGTCGACGCCGATGGCGTGCTGATCGGCCTGTTCACCGACGGCGACCTGCGCCGGGCGCTGGACAGCGCGCTGGACGTGCGCACCGCGAAGATCGCCGATGTGATGACCCGCAACCCGCGCACCATCGGTGCCGACCAGCTGGCCGTAGAGGCCGCGCGGCAGATGGAGACCCAGAAAATCAACGGCCTGATCGTGGTCGATGGCCAGGGCCGTGCGGTCGGCGCCCTGAACATTCATGACCTGTTGCGGGCCCGGGTGGTTTAACCGACAGTCCGTAGACCCCATTCAGTCTGTAATGCCCCACCCGCCCCCACCGAGCCTGATCGCCTGATGCCCTGGTCCCCGCTGCCCGCGTTCCCCGCCCACCTGCATGCCGCTGCGGTCCGCGTCCGCCTGGCCTGCTTCGACGTGGACGGTACCCTCACCGACGGTCGGCTGTACTACGACAAGGACGGCAACGAGAGCAAGGCGTACTTCGTGCAGGACGGTCTGGGCCTGAAACTGCTGCAGCAGCACGGCATCCATCCCGTGCTGATCACCGCGCGCAACAGCCAGTCCGCGCTCAAGCGCGGCGCCGACCTCGGCATCGACACCCAGATCGCCGTGGGCGACAAGCTGGCCAGCGTGCAGGCGCTGTGCGCGCAGCACGGCGTCGGCCTGGAGCAGGTGGCCTTCATGGGCGACGACCTGCCGGACCTGGCGCCGCTGGGCGCGGTCGGCCTGGCAGTGGCCCCGGCCAACGCCCACCCGTGGATCGCCGAGCGCGTGCACTGGCAGACCCGCGCCGACGGCGGACGTGGCGCCGCCCGCGAACTGTGCGACATCCTGCTGGCCGCACAGGGCCACGTGGATTCGGTGCTGGCGAGGTTCGGCGCATGAGCCTGCCGACACTGAACTGGCGCACCCTGCTGGGCGTCGGCCTGCTGCTGGCGGCGCTGCTCAGCAGCTGGGCCGCCCTGCGCAACCGCGACAAGGGCCCGGCCAACGACAGCCAGGAGCCGGGTGTGGACTACGTTCTGCACGACTTCCAGATCGTGGCCCTGGATGAGCACGGCAAGGAGTCGACCACCCTGCGTGCGCCGCGGCTGGAGCGCCAGCGTGGCGACCAGACCATCAACATCGCCACGCCGCTGTTCGAGATGCCGGACAAGGATGGCAAGCACTGGACCCTGCGTGCCGAGACCGGCTGGCTCAGCGCCAAGGGCGACCAGATGAAGCTGCGCGGCAATGTGGCCGGCGACAGCCCGGCCGATCCGGGCGTGGTGCCGACCACCTTCCGCACCGACCATCTGGACGTGTTCCCGAAGGAGAACCGCGCCCGCACCGACGCCCTGGTGACCATGACCCGCCCGGGCATGGAACAGTCCGGCGTCGGCTTCGAAGTGGATTCGAAGAACAACACGTATCATTTCCTCAGCCAGTCCAAGGGCCGTTACACGCCCAAACGCTGATTCCGCCGCCAGCCCGCGACGTCTCCGGACAGGCGCAGGGCCGGCAGCCCCACCCTCCGCCCCCGGCCCGCCCGGGAGGCCCCCACCGGTAGAACGGACCCCGATGAAGATTTCCTTTGCCGCCGTACTCGCGCTCGGTCTTCTTGTCCCCAGCGCCGCCTTCGCCAAGTCCACCGACCGCAACGAAGACATGCACATCGATTCCGGCGCCCAGTCCGGCACGCTCACCGGCGACGGCAAGACCGTGCTGTCGCAGGGCGTGATCATCACCCAGGGCACGCTGGACCTGCGCTCGTCCGAGGCCGAGATCTACCTCAAGGATGGCGAAGCCGTGCGCGCGGTGTTCACTGGCAAGCAGGCCAAGATGAAGCAGCAGCTCGATGACGGCACCTGGATGGATGCCGTTGCCGACCGCATCGACTACGACATCAAGACCGAGATCATCACCCTGACCGGCAACTACAAGGTCACCAGCGCGCGCGGCACCAATGCCGGCCAGCGCATGGTCTACAACACCCGCACCGGCGAAATGAACTCCGGTGGTGACGGCAGCCGTGTGCGCACCGTCATCCCGCCGAAGAACAAGACCCCGGCCGCGCCTGCGGCACAGCCCAAGGCCACCACGCCGGCGCAGCCGGCCGGGAGCAGGAAGTAATGCTCGTCGCCAAGGGCCTGCGCAAGAAGTACAAGCAGCGCGAAGTCGTCAAGGATTTCGGGCTGACCCTCGACGCCGGCGAAGTGGTCGGCCTGCTGGGCCCCAACGGTGCCGGCAAGACCACCTGCTTCTACATGATCGTCGGCCTGGTTGCGGCTGACGCTGGCAGCATCGTGCTCGACGGCAAGGACATCACCGGCGACCCGATGTATACCCGCGCCAAGCAGGGCGTGGGCTATCTGCCGCAGGAACCGTCGGTATTCCGCAAGCTGACCGTGGCCGACAACATCCGCCTGGTGCTGGAGCTGCGCGAAGACCTGGATGCGGCCGGCCGCGAGCGCGAATTGAACAGCCTGCTCGACGAACTGCAGCTGGGCCATGTTGCCGACCAGCTTGGCGCCAGCCTGTCCGGTGGCGAACGCCGCCGCTGCGAGATCGCCCGCGCCCTGGCAGCGCAGCCGCGCCTGATCCTGCTTGACGAGCCGTTCGCCGGTGTCGATCCGATTTCGGTCGGCGAGATCCAGCGCATCGTCACCCATCTCAAGCAGCGTGGCATCGGCGTGCTGATCACCGACCACAACGTGCGCGAGACCTTGGGTATCTGCGACCGCGCGTATATCCTCGCCGAGGGCAGCGTGCTGGCCCAGGGTTCGCCGGAAGCGATCCTGGACAACGCCGATGTACGCCGCGTCTACCTCGGGGATTCCTTCAAGCTGTGAAGCAGTCGCCGGGTCCCTTTCCTTCCTTTCGGCACAGGCATGAAGACTCGGCTGCAGACATCGTTGGGACAGCAACTGGTGCTTACGCCCCAGTTGCAGCAGGCGATCAAGCTGCTGCAGATGTCCACCACCGAGCTGGAGCTGGAAATCGCCCAGGCGGTGGAAAGCAATCCGCTGCTGGACTGGGCCGACAGCAGTGACAGCAGCAGTCCTGCCGGCGAAGGCGACGACAACGGCAACGATGCGCCCGCAGAACGCGCCGATGCCGGCGACGACTGGGCGCCGGCGGAACTGGACTGGAACGCGTCCGGCAGCGGCGGCAGCTTCGACGATGACGACGACAATGGCAGCGCCGCCGAGCGCGTAGCCGAAACCGAAACGCTGGCCGACCATCTGCTGTGGCAGCTGCATCTGTCGCATCTGTCCCCACGTGATCGCAGCATCGGTGCCGCGCTCATCGATGCACTGGACGATGACGGTTATCTGCGCGAACCGCTGGGCACCATCGCCGACACCCTGTTGCCGGCGATCCACGCCGGCGAGGACGAGATCCTCGCCGTGCTGCATCGCATCCAGCGCTTCGATCCGGTGGGTGTGGCTGCACGCACGCTGGGCGAATGCCTGCTGCTTCAGCTGGATGTGCTGCCCGGCGAAACGCCCGGGCTGGCGCTGGCGCGACAGATTGCCGCAGGCCCGCTGGAACGGCTGCCACGCAGTGGCGTCGCCGGGCTTGCTCATGAGTTGAAGCAGCCGATGGACGAGGTCGAGACTGCCGTCGCGCTGCTGCGCTCGCTGGACCCGCGCCCGGGCACGCAGATCGCACCGCTGTCGCAGGACACTTACGTGGTGCCGGACGTGGTGGTATGGCGGCAGAACGGCGTGTGGCGCGCTGCACTGGCCGCCCATGCCGGGCCGAAGGTGGTGATCCACCGCGGCTACGAACAGCTTATCCGGCGTTGCGGCGATGCCGATGCCGGCTACCTGCGTGCCCAGCTGCAGGAAGCACGCTGGCTGCTGAAAGGCCTGCAGCAGCGCGGCGAAACCCTGTTGCGCGTCGTGCGAAGCCTGATCCTGCAGCAGGCCGGCTTCCTTGAATTCGGCGAGCAGGCGCTGCGCCCACTGACCCTGCGCGAGATTGCCACCGAACTGGGCCTGCACGAATCCACGGTGTCGCGTGCGATCGCCCGCAAGCACGTGCGCACCCCGCGCGGCACCCTGCCACTGCGGGCCTTCTTCGCCTCCGGCATCGATACCGAAGGCGGCGGCGAGGCGTCCAGCACCGCCATCCAGGCGATGATCCGGCGCCTGATCGACGATGAGAATCCGCGCAAGCCGCTTTCTGACGCCAAGCTGGCTGACCTGCTCAAATCGTCGGGAATCCCAGTAGCGCGGCGCACCGTGGCGAAGTATCGTGAAGCCATGAACATTTCCGCCTCGCACGAAAGGGTCAGAATCGCTTGACGCGCCGCCGCGCCCGGCGGAGAGGTTCATTGGCACATCCGAACACAGGAGAAACCCGATGCGCATCGAAACGTTTGGCAAAGATGTCGAAGTCACCCCGGCCCTGCAGTCCTATGTGGAGGAAAAGCTGGCCCGGATCGGAAAGCACTTCGACCAGCACTGCGAAGCGCGGGTGACCCTCAAGCTGCAGAAGACCGAACACCATGTCGACGCCAGCCTCAACATCCCGGGCCAGACCCTGCACGCGGAGGCCAATGCCCAGACCATGTATGCCGCGATCGACCTGCTTGCGGACAAGCTTGACCGCCTGGTGATCAAGCACAAGGAGAAAAAACAGCAGCACGCGCCGCTGCCGGTGGGCGACAATGGTGGCTGATCGCCACCGTTCCCCGCAGACATGCCCCTGACTGACCTCCTGGCGGCCGTGCAGACCCAGCTCTGCACGGCCACCGACCGTGACAGCGTCCTGCAGGCCGCCGCCGGGTTGCTGGCCTGCCGCCAGGCCAATGCCGAACAGATCTACCTGAACCTGTGCCAGCGCGAAGCCCTGGGCAGCACCGCGATCGGCCACGGCATCGCCATCCCCCACGGCCGCGCGCCTACCCTTGATCGCCCCCGTGGCGCCCTGCTGCGATTGGCCGCCCCGGTCGATTTCGGCGGCGACGAACCGGTGGACCTGGTGTTCGCCATGGCCGTCCCCGCCCACTACACCCACCAGCACCTGATGCTGTTGTCCGAGCTGGCCGAACTGTTTTCCGCGCCGGACATCCGCCAGGCCCTGCGCGAAGCGGGCGATGCCCGGGCGCTGCGCGAGGCGCTGGACATGACCCCTCCTGCGAGTGCCGCATGAATACCAGCATCACCGCCCGTGAACTGTTCGAACAGCAGCGCGAGCGGCTGGGGTTGCGCTGGGCCGCCGGCAAGTCCGGTGAGAAGCGCGAGCTGGAGGCCGGCAATACCGTCTCGCGGCGTCCCTCGCTGGCCGGCTACCTCAACGCGATCTATCCCAACAAGGTGCAGATCCTGGGCACCGAGGAACTGTCCTGGCTGGATGCACTGGAACCACGCCAGCGCTGGGAGACCATCGAAAAGATCATGCAGTCGCACCCGCTGGCGCTGGTGCTGACCCGCAACCAGCCCTGCCCGGAAGACCTCCGCGCCGCTGCTGACGAATCCGGCACGCCGCTGTGGCTCTCGCCCAAGCGCGGCCACGAACTGCTCAACCACCTGTCCTACCATCTGGCGCGTACGCTGGCGCCGCGGGTGATCCTGCACGGCGTGTTCATGGAGATCTATTCCATCGGCGTGCTGATCACCGGCGAGGCCGGATCGGGCAAGAGCGAGCTGGCGCTGGAGCTGCTCACCCGCGGCCATCGCCTGGTCGCCGACGATGCCCCCGAGTTCACCCAGATCGCCCCGGACGTACTCGACGGCACCTGCCCCGAACTGCTGCAGGACCTGCTGGAAGTGCGCGGCCTGGGCGTGCTCAACGTGCGCGAGATGTTCGGCGACACGGCTGTAAAGAAGAACAAGTACCTTCGGCTGATCGTCCACCTGACCAAGCCGATGACCGAACCCACCCCACATGGCTACGAACGCCTGACCGGCGATTCGGGCACCCGCCATGTGCTGGACCTGGACGTTCCGCTGATCACCCTGCCGGTGATGCCCGGCCGCAACCTGGCCGTACTGACCGAAGCCGCGACCCGCCTGCACATCCTGCGCACCAAGGGCATCGACCCGGCGGCTATGTTCATCGCCCGCCACAGCAACCTGCTGGAACGGCGAACACCCTGATTTCCCTGCCCCTCGAAGAGCCTGTCCATGAGCACCGTCACCCCCTCCGCCCCGACCCTGATCATCGTCAGCGGCCTGTCCGGCTCGGGTAAATCCGTCGCCCTGAAGACCTTCGAGGACCAGGACTACTACTGCTCGGACAACCTGCCGATCAATCTGCTGCCCGACTTCGTGCGCAGCCTGCTGGCCAACCATGACGGCAGCGCGCCGCGCCGCCTGGCCGTGGGCATCGACGTTCGCGGACAGGCCGATCTGAGCCAGCTGGGCAACTGGCGGCAGCTGGCCACTGACGCCGGCGTGGAAGTGAAGGTACTGTTCTTCGAGGCCAGCGATGAGGCTGTGCTCAAGCGCTACGCCGACACCCGGCGCCGTCATCCGCTGAGCCAGCTGGGCCTGTCGCTGCCCGAAGCGATCGCACGCGAACGTGAATTGACGGCACCGCTGCGCCGCGAGGCCGATGCGGTGATCGATACCAGCAACCTCAACGTGCATCAGCTGCGGCGGCGGATCATCACCGAGTTCACGCTGGACCATGCCACCGGACTGTCCCTGCTGTTCGAATCGTTCGCGTACAAGCGCGGCGTGCCGGCCGAGGCGGACTTCGTATTCGATGCGCGGGTGCTGCCCAATCCACACTGGGACCCCGATCTGCGTGCGCTGAGCGGCCGCGAACCGGGCGTGCGCGACTATCTGGAAGCACAGCCGGACGTGCAGCGTTACCTGGCCCAGCTGATGGATTTCCTCGATACGTGGCTGCCGAAACTGGGGGATGGCACCCGCAGCTACGTGACGGTGGCGTTCGGCTGCACCGGCGGCAAGCACCGCTCGGTGTTCCTGGCCGAGCGCCTGGCCCGGCATGCCCGCGAGATGGGCTGGGAAGATGTGGCCACGTATCACCGCGAACAGGATTGAGGGTGGTCGGCCGGGCTGCGCCCAGCACCCGCCGGTAGTGCCGGCCGCTGGCCGGCAACAGCAACAGCAGAAGCGGCAATCCGTGGGATGGCGGGGCGGTGTGGATCTGCAGGACACGCCGTAGACCCCGCTCCGCGGTCCGGCCCAGCCGCTGGCGGCTGGGCGTTCGGGCGCTTGCGAAGCAGTGCTTCGCAAGCAAAGCGCCCTCACCCCTGGGGGCTCGATGGCGCCATCCATGGCGCCAACGGTCCTGCAGACCCACACCGCCCCACCTCTGACAGATTTCTGCTGCTGGTGGGTGTCGACCCTGGTCGACACGATGGATCCACGCGTGCGTGGATGAATCGCTGTCAGGCATCGAAAAACGGATGGGGTCGGATCTCTTTCTCAACTGAAAGGCTCCCCTTGCGAGCAACGCTGAATACGGGACACAGTGCCCCTCATCTGCTGCTATCGCCAATTCACCTTGACCTGTTAACGTGCAGTAATGACCTGTGGCATTCTCCTCGTAACACATCCGGGGGTCGGGCCCGCCCTGCTTGAGGTGGCGACCCGGCTCCTGCGGCAATTGCCGCTGAAAACCGAAGCTTTCGAAGTACCGTTCGACGCAGACCTGGACGCCCTGCTCCCGCTCGCCTCGGCCGCCCTGCGGCGGGTCGATGCAGGGGATGGCGTGCTGATCCTGACCGACCTGTACGGCGCCAGCCCCGCCAACCTAGCCGGGCAGCTGGCCCGGTTGGGGACCCCGGTTCGCCGGGTATCGGCGCTGAGCCTGCCGATGTTGCTGCGGGTGATGAATTATCCGGAACAGGGACTGGATCAACTGCCCGCCACAGCCGCGGCGGGCACCCGTAATGGAGCGATAGTCGACGATGCTTGAACGAGAACTCACCGTGAGCAACCGCCTGGGCCTGCACGCCCGGGCCACCGCCAAGCTGGTGCAGACCCTGGCGCCGTTCCGCTGCAACGTGACCATGGCCGCCAAGGGCCGTGAGATCAACGCCAAGAGCATCATGGGCGTGATGCTGCTGGCCGCCGGCCAGGGCACTCCGGTCACGGTGCGCATCAACGGCGAGGACGAAGCCGCCGCGATGGAAGCGGTGGTCGGTCTGTTCGAGCGCCGCTTCGACGAGGACAGCTGAGCGTGCCGCGCGCGCGCGCCGGCCAGGCTCCTTCCGGCCAGCGGCCGGTCCAGCTGCTGGCTGGGCACGGTGCTGCCCGTGGCGCGGCGATGGGCCGCGCACGGGTACGCCTGCCGCATGCGCTGGAGGTGGCCGAGCAACGCATCGGCGCCCACCAGGTCGAGGCCGAGCTGGCCCGCCTGCATCGTGCGGTGGATGCCGCGCGCACGGAAATGCACGAACTGCGCCAGCGCCTGCATGGCGCATTGAACCAGGAAGTGGGCGAGTTCCTGGACCTGCACGCGCTGCTGCTGGACGATCCCGAGCTGTTGTTCGGGCTGGACGAGCTGATCCGCAGCGGTCCCTACAGTGCCGGCTACGCATTGCGCCTGCAGCGTGACCGCCTGGCCAAGGTCTTCGATGGCATGGACGATGCCTACCTGAAGAGCCGCATGGACGACCTGGACCATGTCATCGGCCGCATCCACGCGTTCCTGCAGCCTGAACGCGCGCCGGTGATGAAGGGCCTGGCCGGCGAGATCCTGGTCTGCGACAACATCGCCCCGTCCGAACTGGCCCAGCTGCAGGCCCAGGGCGTGGTTGGCATCGTCACCGCCGCCGGCAGCGCGCTGTCGCACAGTGCGATCCTGGCGCGCAGCCTGCATCTGCCGTTGATCGTGAACGTTCCGCAGCTGCTCAGCCGCATCGCCGATGGCGACGTGCTGATCATCGATGGCGCCGACGGCAGCATCACCGCCAACCCGCAGGCCGACAACCTGCGTGACTATCGCGCGCGCCTGAAGGAGCATGCGCGCGAGCAGCGCGAGCTCGGCCGCCTGCGCAGCAAGCCCAGCCGCACCCGCGACCAGGTCGACATCGCCCTGCTGGCCAATGCCGAATCGCTGGAAGACGTCACCCAGGCGCACGCGCTGGGCGCGCAGGGACTGGGCCTGTACCGCACCGAGTTCCTGTTCCTGCAGCGCAACGAGCTGCCGGATGAAGAAGAACAGTTCCAGACCTACCGGGATGCCGCGTTGGGCATGAGCGGGCGACCGGTCACCATCCGCACGCTCGATCTGGGCGCGGACAAGGCCGACCGCACCGGCCTGACCCTCAGCAATGAAGAGAACCCCGCCCTGGGTCTGCGCGGCGTACGCCTGTCGCTGGCACGCCCGAAGGTGGCCGATACCCAGCTGCGCGCGATCCTGCGCGCCTCCGCCTACGGCAAGCTGCGCGTGCTGGTGCCGATGGTCAGCACCCGCGAGGAACTGCTGGCGGTGCGCCGGCGCATGCTCAAGCTGACCGAACAGCTGCGCGGCGAGGGCCACATGGTGTCCGACCACGTGCCGCTGGGCGCGATGATCGAAGTTCCTGCGGCAGCACTGGCGCTGGAGAGCTTCATCGACCTGGTCGATTTCCTGTCGATCGGCACCAATGACCTGGTGCAGTACCTGCTGGCCGCCGACCGCAACAACGAGGCACTGGGCGAACTGTATTCGCCACTGCATCCGGCCGTGCTGCGACTGCTGCAGATGGTGATCGAGACCGGCGCGCGTCACCGCATCCCGGTGGCGGTCTGCGGCGAGATGGCCGGCGACGCACGGATGACCCCGCTGCTGCTGGCGCTGGGCCTGACCGAGTTCAGCCTGCACCCCGGCACGCTGCTGGAAGTGCGCCGTGCGATCCGCGATGCCGATCTGGCCGCATTGCGCGCGCGCGCGCCGAAGCTGCTGGCCGCACGCGACCGCCGCGCGATCGAGCGCTGGCTGGCGCTGGTGGCCGAAACGGCCTGACTGCCGAGGGTAGTGCTGGTCGCTGGCCGGCAATCTCGTGGACTTCGATGGGGACGATTGCGGGCCAGCGGCCGGCGCAACCACCGCCCCTCGGCTATGCGTTGAAACATCCCCTTGCGATAATGACGCGCTGAACACCCCTGTTGCCGCATCCTTGCCGGGATCGCGGCTTTTCTTATCCTGCGGGAGCTGCGATGGCTGAAGCCGTACGCCACGACAAGACTGCGCGCCAACTGCGGATGCTGTCCGACGCACTGGACAGCGGTCGGCTGGGCCCGGTGCGTCGCCTGGTCAACACCCTGGCCCCGGCCGAGATCGGCAACCTGCTTGAATCGCTGCCGCCGGGCAAGCGTGAGGTGGTGTGGGGCCTGGTCGATCCGGAAGATGACGGCGAGGTGCTGGTCCACGTCGGCGACGACGTGCGCGAGAGCCTGCTCGCGGACATGGACCCGGACGAAATCATCGCCGCGGTCGAAGACCTGGACATCGACGACCTGGCCGACCTGGTCGAAGACCTGCCCGATACGGTCATCGACGAAGTCCTCAAGTCGATGGACCGCGAGAACCGCGAGCGCCTGGAACAGGTGCTGTCCTATCCCGAGGACAGTGCCGGCCGCCTGATGAACCCGGACGTGGTGACCGTGCGCGCCGACGTCAACGTGGACGTGGTGCTGCGCTACCTGCGCCTGCGCGGCGAACTGCCGGACCACACCGACCACCTGTTCGTGGTCAGCCGGCGCCATCAGTACCTTGGCCGGGTGTCGCTGGCGGCACTGGTGACCCACGAGGACACCACCCCGATCAACCGCCTGATCGACGACGAGCAGCCGGCCATCGACGTCGGCGAGAGCGACCAGGAAGTCGCGCGGCAGTTCTCCGACCATGACTGGATCTCCGCACCGGTGGTGGACGAGAACAACATCCTCGTTGGTCGCATCACCATCGATGACGTGGTCGACATCATCCGTGGCCAGGCCGAGCACCAGGCGCTGGGCGCCGCCGGCCTGGACGAGGACGAGGATCTGTTCAGCCCGGTCTGGCGCGCCATGCGCCGCCGCCTGATGTGGCTGTCGATCAACCTGTGCACGGCCTTCCTGGCCTCCAGCGTGGTCGGTCACTTCGAGGGCACCATCGACAAGCTGGTGGCGCTGGCGGTGCTGATGCCGATCGTGGCCGGCCTCGGTGGCAACGCCGGCACCCAGGTGCTGGCGCTGATGGTGCGCGGCCTGGCGCTGGGCCAAGTGGGCGCCTCCAACGCGCGCACCCTGCTGTGGAAGGAAGTGCGTGTTGCGCTGCTGAACGGCGTGATGCTCGGCTCGGTGCTGGGCCTGATCGTATTGGCCTGGTTCCATTCACCCGGGCTGTCTGCGGTGATCGCCATCGCGCTGACCTGCAACCTGCTGTTCGCAGCGCTGGCCGGCGTGCTGGTGCCGCTCACACTGAAACGCTTCGGCTTCGATCCAGCGCTGGCCAGCGGTATCTTCCTGACCGCAGTGACCGACTCGATGGGCTTCTTCACTTTCCTCGGCCTGGCCACGCTGGTGCTGCTGCACTGACCGCATCGAGGATCGGCCCCCGCCACGCGGGTCGTTGACTCCACCCAACCGGAACACCCATGGCAACAACGATCGAAAACTATTTCCAGCCCGGCTGGCGCGACCAGCAGCACACCTGCCCGGCCTGCGAGTGGAAGGGCAGCTCGCGCGCCATGGAGATGGAACTGGACGAGGACGCCACCGAGTATGACTGCCCGGTCTGCGAGAACCCGCTGCTGGTGGTCCTGCACCCGGATATGGCGCAGGTGCAGGCTGCGGCGGCGGCAGGCAATGCCGATGCGCAGGAACAACTGGACATCATTGCCAGCTTCCCGCGCCCGCAGTGACGCGGCGCACGATGCCGCGCTGGCGACAGCGGACTACGATGCAGGCGATCTCGCCACTTCGGAAAACCCCATGGTCCGTTTGCTGTCGCGCTGGCTGCCACTGCTGGCCCTTCTGTTGATGAGCGCCTGCACGTCGCTGCCGGATGGCGCGCGGGGTCGCTTCGAAGCCCGCGCCGTGAAGGTGGATGGCGAGACGGCCTACTACCAGGTATTCATTCCGGCCGCATCGGCGCGTACACCGGGCTCACTGCCGGTCGTGCTGTTCCTGCACGGTTCGGGCGAGCGCGGCGCCGATGGCGTGAAGCAGACCCACGCGGGGCTGGGACCGTACCTGCGCGAGCAGGCCGCCGATTTCCCTGCGCTGGCCGTATTTCCGCAGGCGCCGGGACGCGGGGAATGGAGCGGGCGCAACAACCGTGTGGCCCTGGCCGCGCTGGATGCAGCGATCGCCGAGTTCGGTGCCGATCCGGCGCGGCAATACCTGACCGGCATGTCGATGGGTGGCTACGGCAGCTGGAATATCGCCTTGGACAACCCGCACCGATTTGCTGCGATCGTGCCGGTGTGCGGCGCGGTGCTGGCCCCGCGCGCGGTACGTCCGACCCTGTTCGTCGAACAGGTGGCCGGTGAAACCGACCCGTATGCGGCCATTGCCCAGCGCCTGCGGCAGACGCCGATCTGGATCTTCCATGGCGCGCTGGATGACGTGGTGCCGCCGAATGACGACCGCCGGCTGCACGCCGCATTCCAGAACGCCAACGCGCGTGACGTGCGCTACACCGAATACCCGGAAGGCAACCACAATGCCTGGGACGCCACCTACGCCGACCCGGCGATGTGGGAATGGATGTTCGCGCAGAAGCGCTGAGCCATAGCTTCTGCTGGGAAACATCTGTGGGTGGATGCCAACCGTTGGTCGGCTTGGGTATTGGTGGGTGCCGACCGTTGGTCGGCTCGGGTATTGGTGGGTGCCGACCGTTGGTCGGCTCGGGTATTGGTGGGTGCCGACCGTTGGTCGGCACTATCTCTCCGCTTCGGGGTAATCCATTGCTTGGTACCTCCCATCGATCTCCCATCGGCACCAGGCATACGGATACTCTCCCACGCAGCTCGCCAAGTTCGCCCTGACCGGGTTGGCGACGATGTACATCGCATGGCGAAACAGTGATTCTTCAGAACGCATGGCGTGATCGTGATAGCTCGATTGCCAAAATGGTCCTGTCTTACCCAGCATGCGGTTGATCCGCAATGCACTGCTCGATTTGAAGCGTTGCATGATGTAGTCCAACGAGAACGCGCGGATCTCCACAAGCCAATGGATGTGGTCCGGCATGACCACATAGCAAGTGAGTGCGTCAGGCCATCATCATCAATGCGACGGAACACATCCATCACCTCCTGTGCCGCAGTGGCATCATCGAAGTAGCGTCGACGTTCCTGGGTGACGGTGGTCAGGATGTAGGATTGCCCGATCCGGGAATGACGGCCAAGGCGTAGGCGTGCGCGGTTCATGGGCCCAAGCGTGCGCCTGCCGGTATCCCTCTTCTATCGGGCTACCACGTCAGTACAGGTAGGCCCGGAACCATTCAATGGCCAGGCCCGCACTTCACCGCACTGATGGTTCGGTGCCGATCAACGGTCGGCACCCACCGGGTCGGATGAGGACAGATCTGCCGTGCCGACCAACGGTCGGCCCCCACCGGGTCGGATGAGGACAGATCAACCGCGCCGACCAACGGTCGGCACCCACCAAAGTGGTCAGCCCAGCAGGGTTTCCAGCACGGCCATGCGCACGGCGACGCCGTTGGCGACCTGGCGCAGCACCCACGACTGCGGGCCGTCGGCCACGTCATCGGTGACTTCCACGCCACGGTTGATCGGGCCCGGATGCAGCACCGCAGCGTCCTTGCCGGCACGGGCCAGGCGTTCGTTGGTCAGGCCGTACTGGGCGTGGTACTGCTCCAGCGACGGCACCAGGCCTTCTTCCATGCGCTCGCGCTGCAGGCGCAGCATCATCAGCGCGTCGGCGCCTTCCAGCATCGCATCGAAATCATCGCCGACCACGCAGCCCTTCAGGGTCTCGTCGTCCGGCAGCAGTGACTGCGGGCCGCACACGCGGATCTCGCCCACCCCCAGCGTGCGCAGCGCATGCAGGTCGGTGCGCGCCACGCGCGAGTGCTTCACGTCGCCGACGATCACCACCTTCAGCTTCGAGAAATCCGGGCCCTTGGCCTGGCGCAGGGTCAGCATGTCCAGCAGGCCCTGGGTCGGGTGCGCGCTGCGGCCGTCGCCGGCGTTGATCAGTGCGGTGCCCTCGCCCGCCGCCTCGGCCAGCGCGGCCACGGCGCCGTCATCGGGGTGACGCACCACGAAGCCGCGCACGCCCATTGCTTCCAGGTTGCGCAACGTGTCGCAGGCCGTTTCGCCCTTGCGCGTGGACGAGGTCGACGCGTCGAAGTTCAGCACATCGGCGCCCAGGCGCTGCGCGGCCAGCTGGAACGAGCTGCGGGTGCGCGTGGACGGTTCGAAGAACAGCGTGCATACCGCAGAACCGGCCAGCACGTGGCGCTTGTTGCCGACACGGCCGACTGCGGCGTCACGGATCTGCCCTGCCCGGTCCAGCAACTGCAGCAGTGTTTCGCGCGGCAGGCCCTCCAGGGTCAGCAGGTGGCGCAGGCGTCCGGAGGCATCGATTTGCTGGGCAGTCATGGCGGGAGTCGTGCAGTCAGGGAATGGGAGTGGCGTCGTCGGGGGACGACAGCCAGCGGTCGATGATCACCGCCGCGGCCACAGCATCGAGGGCGGCCGCATCGCGGCGGCGCTTGCGTCCTTCGGCGCGCTCGACGGCGAAGCGGCGTGCGGCCTCGACCGAGCTGGAACGCTCGTCGATCATCACCACGGGCAGCTTGAAACGTTCCCGCAGCTGGCGGGCGAAGCCCTGCGCGCGCTTGCGGTTGGGCTGGTCCTGGCCGTCCAGCGTAAGCGGATCGCCGACCACCAGGCCGTCGGGCTTCCATTCCTTGAGCAGGCGCTCGATCGCGGTCCAGTCCGGGCCGTTGCCGTGCACATCGACCACGGCCACCGCGCGCGCATGGGCGGCGAAAGCACTGCCGATGGCCACGCCGATGCGTCGCGAGCCAACATCGAAACCCAGAACGGTGCCGTCACGGCGGATCGCCGGGGCAGCAGGAACCGGTGCGGGCGCGGCCGGCTCAGACATGGCCGCTGTAGTCGGTCAGCCGGAACAGGTCCACGCCGATGCGCGAAGCCGCCCCCTGCCAGCGCTGCTCCAGCGGCAGCTGGAACACCAGCTCGGCATCGGCCGGCACTGTCAGCCAGCTGTTCTCGGACAGCTCGCTTTCCAGCTGCCCTGCGCCCCAACCGGCACAGCCGAGGGTGACCACCGCATTGGCCGGGCCTTCGCCACGCGCCATCGCTTCGAGGATGTCGCGCGAGGTGGTCAGGTACAGGCCGTCGCCCACGGTCAGGCTGGAATCCCACGCGCGCGCGTCGTCGTGGATGACGAAGCCGCGTTCGGGATGCACCGGACCGCCATTGAGCACCATGCGCGCCTGCAGCTCGCCATCACCGGTGGTGATGTCCATCTGCGCAAGCACTTCACCCAGCGTGTATTCGGAAGGCTGGTTGACCAGTACGCCCATCGCCCCGTTCTCGTCGTGCTGGCAGATCAGCGCGACGCTGCGGGCAAAGGTCGCGTCGAGCAGCGACGGCAGCGCGACGAGCAGGTGATCGGCAAGGGAGGTCGGCATTACAGGCATGGGTCCATTCTACCTGCTGGGGGCGGGATGGTCGCGCGATGGCGCCGAACCGCGATGGGCTAGGATGGTGCTTTGCCATGGAAGGTCATCGATGCAGTCTTCATCGCCCCTGACCCTGCCGGCACGCAGCGCCATCGTCCTGATCGCCCTGCTGCAGGGTCTGATGCTGTATGCCGCGCAGGAATTGTCCGATGCGTGGCCGTTCCGCGATATCGGCTGGCGCTACTGCTGGTACGCCTGGGTGCTGGCCATTCCCAGCGCGGTGGCGCTGAGCCTGGTCGAGCTGGGCCAACGCCGCCTGTGGCTGCAGGCGGCGCTCGGCTCGGTGGTGGTGCTGGCACTGGCCGCCTGGATCGGCTGGAACCTCAATGGCGAGGCCGCACTGGAATCGGGCGCGCTGCAGTTTCCGTTGACCCTGGGCATGGGCGTGGCGGTGTTCGTGGCCCTGCCCTGGTGGCAGTTCCAGCTGCAGCACGGTCAGTGGCGCGCCAGCTACCCCGAGCTGTTCGAGCGCGCCTGGCAGAACGGCTTGACCCTGGCCCTGGCGGCGCTGTTCACCGGGCTGACCTGGCTGCTGCTGTGGCTGTGGGCGGCGCTGTTCCAGCTGCTGGAGGTCACCTTCTTCCGCGATCTGTTCCGCCAGGATGCTTTCATCGCACTGGCCACCGGCAGCCTGGCCGGGTTTGGCGTGCTGATCGGGCGCACCCAGCATCGGGCGATCCAGATCACCCGCCAGGTGCTGTTCGCGATCTGCCGCGGGCTGCTGCCACTGCTCTCGTTCATCGCCGTGTTGTTCGTGCTGAGCCTGCCGCTTGCCGGGCTGGAACCACTGTGGAAGACCCGTTCGGCCGCCAGCCTGCTGGTGGTGGTGTCACTGCTGCTGGTGACGTTCACCAATGCGGTCTACCAGCAGGGGGAAGACTCCCCGCCGTACCCTCTCGTGCTGCGCCGTCTGGTCGAGGCCAGCCTGCTGGCGCTGCCGGTCTACGCCGCGCTGGCGCTGTATGCGCTGGGCCTGCGCGTGGTGCAGTACGGGTGGACAGTGGACCGGTTCTGGGCACTGCTGATCGCGCTGGCCGTGGCCGGCTATGCCCTGGGCTATGCGCTGGCGGTACTGCGTCGCCAGGGCCGCTGGCTGCAGGCGCTGGAACCGGTCAACCGCTGGATGTGCTGGGTGGTGCTCGCACTGGCCCTGCTGGGCAACTCGCCCCTGCTGGACCCGGTGCGGCTGACCCTGTCCAGCCAGCTGGAGCGCCTGCGCGCGGACCCGCCGGCGATCACCAGCAGTGACGTCAACGTGCTGCGCTTCGATCTTGGCCGCCGTGGCGTGCAGGCGCTGCGCGAGTTGCAGCGTGATCCGGCCATCATCGCCGATGCCAACGCGCCACAGGTGGTCGCGGCAGCGCTGGCGCGTACCTCCCGCTGGGACGACGGCCACCGCCTCGACAAGGGGCCGCAGGACGTCGCCGCCCTGCGGCGCGCACTGAAGCTGGCCGCCGGATCCAGCTCGCCACCGGACGACTGGTGGAAAGCTCTGGCCACCCGATCGATCAATGGCGAATCCTGCGCACAGAGCGAGCGCGACTGCCTGATCGTGCATCGCGACCTGGACGGTGATGGTACCGGCGAAGTGCTGCTGTGCGAGCTGTACACCCACCGTGGACCGGACTGCGTGCTGTACGCACGTGGCAGCGATTCCCAGTGGCGCCGGGCCGGTGCGCTGTTCGGCACCGTCAGCGGGCCGGCCGAGGCGATCAACCAGGCCCTGCGTAACGGCAAACTCACGCTCGTGCCACCGCGCTGGCCGATGCTGTCCATCGGCGGGCACCCTGCAGTGGCCATCGATCCCGAACCCGAATCCGAATCCGAATCCGAATCCAACGAGCCTTCCCCATGAGCGGTTACTGCCTGATTGCCCCCGGCCATCCGGTGCACGACTACTACCACGCCAACGAGTACGGCTTCCCGCAGCGGGACGAGCGTGAACTGTTCGAGCGATTGGTACTGGAAATCAACCAGGCCGGTTTGAGCTGGGAAACGATCCTGAAGAAGCGCGAGGGCTTCCGCGCAGCCTATGACGGCTTCGATGTGGACCGCGTGGCGGCCTACGCCGAGCAGGACATCGCGCGCCTGCTGTCGGACCCGGGCATCATCCGCAACCGCCTGAAGGTGCTGGCGGCGATCCACAACGCGCAGGTGATCCAGCAGCTGCGGGCCAGCCATGGCAGCTTCGCGGCGTGGCTGGATGCGCACCACCCACGCAACAAGGCCGACTGGGTGAAGCTGTTCAAGAAGATGTTCCGCTTCACTGGCGGCGAGATCACCGGCGAATTCCTGATGAGCCTGGGCTACCTGCCCGGTGCGCACGCCGAGGATTGCCCGGTGCATGCGCGGCTGCTGATGCTGTCACCGCCGTGGCTGCAGGCCGCCGTACGTTGAAGGACAGCCGCCGGGCATGGCCCGGCGCTACCGGAACCGCCACGTAGTAGCGCCGGGCCATGCCCGGCGAACGCGGAGAGCGCGATCACACACCCATGTAGCGGCCAGGGCGGTGGTTGAACATCAGCACAAGGCTGAGCACCACCGCGCCGATGGCCGAGTACAGCACCTTGGAAGGCGACAGCACGAAGAACGCGGCCACCATCAGGCAGGCGTCGTAGGACATCTGCACCTTGCCCGCGCTCCAGCCACGGGTGCGCTGCAGGTACACCGCCAGGATGCCGATACCGCCGAGGCTGGCACGATGGCGGATGAAGAACAGGATGCCCAGGCCGGACAATGCGCCACCGACGATCGCCGAATACAGCGGGTGGATGTGCGAGAAGTCGATCCAGCGCGGCAGCAGGTCGGTCAGCACGCCACAGGCGGTGACCGCGGCGAAGGTCTTCAGGGTGAATTCCCAGCCCATGCGCCGCACCGCCACCCAGTAGAACGGCAGATTGACCAGCACGAACACCACGCCGAAGTTCCAGTCCAGCGCGTAATGCAGCAGGAACGCCATGCCGGCCATGCCGCCGATCATCAGTCCACTCTTGGCGAAGATGGCCAGGCCCAGCGAGGCCACCATCGTGGCCAGCACCATGCCCTGCACGTCCTCGGCGATCGAGTGACGCAGCGCTTTTTCGTCGGCGGTGGTACCGGCGCTGTCGGGCGGCGGGGTCAGCGGACCGGCGGTGACCAGGTGGCCGTCAGCGTCGTCGCACGGCGCGGGGCCATGGGAGGGAAGGGACATACGGGTGGGGAACAGCAGGTGGGGAGCGGTATTAGACACGATCTGCATGACAGTTGCAGATGAAATCGTTCAGCTGAATGCGCCCCGCCCTGCCCCGGGCCCGCCGCTGCTCAGCCCTTGCCGGCCAGATGGTGCGCCACCAGCGCGTTGGCATGGCCATGGCCCAGCCCATGCTCACTTTTCAGGAAGCTGACCAGTTCCATGTGTTTCAGGCCCTTCTTCCCTGCCAGCAGCCCGAGCCACTGGGCGACCGGCTGCCCATAGGTCTTCTCGATGGAGGGGAAGTACGAGGCCGGGCCCTTGGGCTTGGTGTCAGTGCTCATGTGCAGCTCCCGTTGAAGTCATTCATTCGACGAACCACAGACGCAGAAATCGACATACCCACACGTCCGACCCAGTGCCGACCAACGGTCGGCACCCACCAAAGCAGAATGCCGTTCCAACAGCTCGCGGGAAATTGTCGAAGGCGGGGTGGCTCAGGTTGCGGGGGCGTGAGCGCCATGGTCCCGAGGCATGCCTCGGACGGGTTGGGCAGGACGCCCAACCCCGGTCTTGCCGTGTGCGCAGGACAGCGCACACGAGCAAGCGCGACCGAGGCTACATGGGTGAGGGCGCTTTGCTTGCGAAGCACTGCTTCGCAAGCGCCCGAACGCACAGCCGCCAGCGGCTGGGCCGGGCCCCGGAGGGGGACTTGCGCCGTCCCCTGCAACCTGAGCCACCCCGCCTCCCACGGGAAGCCAGCTTTTGACGTTGCCGTTGACGTTGATTCGGCAGCTGCCGGGCGCAGCGCGGCCGTATCATCCCCTCATGCCCCGCGAAAACCTCAACGACCTGCAGGCCTTCGTCCACGTTGCCCGCGAGGGCAGCTTCACCAAGGCTGCCGCCCAGCTGGGCGTGTCCCAGTCCGCGCTCAGCCATGCCATGCGCGGACTGGAGCAGCGCCTGGGCGTGCGCCTGCTGACCCGCACCACCCGCAGCGTCTCGACCACCGAAGCCGGTGCCCGCCTGCTCGATACCCTGGCCCCGCGCCTGGCCGAGATCGAGGACGGGCTGGCCGCGCTGGCCGAGTACCGTGAACGCCCGGCCGGCACCATCCGCATCAATGCCACCGGCCACGCCGCCGAGTACATCGCCTGGCCCAGGCTGGCGCCGCTGCTGCAGCAGTATCCGGACTTGAAGGTGGAACTGGCGGCCGACTACGGGTTGGCCGACATCGTGGCCGAGCGCTACGACATCGGCATCCGCCTGGGCGAGCGGCTGGCGCGCGACATGATCGCCGTACCGATCAGCCCGCCGCTGCGCATGCGCGTGGTCGGGGCGCCCAGCTACTTCCGCCAGCACCTGGTGCCGCGGC
This sequence comes from Stenotrophomonas sp. YJH_SMC_27, assembly GCF_059369815.1. Lineage (NCBI taxonomy): Bacteria > Pseudomonadati > Pseudomonadota > Gammaproteobacteria > Lysobacterales > Lysobacteraceae > Stenotrophomonas > Stenotrophomonas sp. YJH_SMC_27. The sequence goes on from NZ_JCAFTA010000001.1 coordinate 432,508, forward strand.
ACCCGGACGACCTGGCCGGGCACAACTGCGTCACCCTGCGCCTGCCCACGCATGGCGGGCTGATGCCGTGGGATTTCGGCCAGGACGGCAATGAACTGAGCGTGCGTGTGAGCGGCCAGTGGATCTTCAACAGCATGGGCATGACCCGCGCCGCCGCACTGGCAGGCAGCGGGTTGGCCTGGCTGCCGGAGGACCAGGTACAGCCGATGCTGGACGACGGCCGCCTGCTTTCGGTGCTGGACGACTGGTGCCCGCACTTCGATGGCTATTACGCGTACTACCCCTCGCGCCGCCACGTGACCGTGGCGATGCGGACGGTGCTTGATGCGCTGCGTGGGCCGATGGGGTGAGGATCAAGGAGTGCGGACCAACGGTCCGCCCCCACCACCAACGGTCCGCACCCAGCTGTTGATCAGCCCTTGGCCTGGGCGGCGCGCTGCGCGTTGTAGCGCTCGCCGACGATCGACACTTCGTCCAGCGCCTGTGCGATGCGTTGCAGCTCCTCCGGTGCCAGCTGCAGGTCGGCCGCGCCCAGGTTTTCCTCCAGGCGATGGACCTTGGTGGTGCCTGGGATCGGCACGATCCACGGCGCCTGTGCCAGCAGCCAGGCCAGCGCCACCTGCGCCGGGGTCGCACCCCGCGCCGCCGCGATCGTGCTGATGCGATCCACCAGCGCCTGGTTGGCGCGACGCGCTTCCACTTCGAAACGCGGCACGCTGTTGCGGAAATCGTTGGCGTCGAAGGTGGTGTCGGCGTTGATCGCACCGGTCAGGAAGCCGCGGCCCAGCGGGCTGAACGGCACGAAGCCGATGCCCAGCTCCTGCAGCGTCGGCAGCAGTTCACGCTCCGGTTCGCGCCACCACAGCGAGTACTCGCTCTGCACCGCAGCCACCGGCTGCACCGCATGCGCGCGACGCACGGTGGCAGCACTGGCCTCGGACAGGCCGAAGTGGCCGACCTTGCCCTCGGCGATCAGGTCGCGCACGGTACCGGCCACGTCCTCGATCGGCACGTTCGGGTCGACGCGGTGCTGGTAGAACAGGTCGATATGGTCGGTACGCAGGCGCTTGAGGCTGGCTTCGGCCACGGCACGGATGTTCTCCGGGCGGCTGTCCAGGCCGGCATCGGTGCGCGCGTCCCTGAAACCAAACTTCGTGGCGATCACCAGCCTGTCGCGGTAGGGTGCCAGGGCCTGGCCGAGCAGGTCTTCGTTGGTGTACGGGCCGTACACTTCGGCGGTATCGAAGAAGGTCACGCCGCGCTCGACGGCAGCGTGCAGCAGGGCGATGCCCTGGCTCGGTTCGACCGGCTGGCCGTAGGCATGGGTCAGGCCCATGCAACCCAGGCCCAGGGCGGAAACCTTCAGGCCGCTGCGGCCGAGTTCACGTGTCTGCATCGTCGTACTCCAGAGGGGGAGTGCTGACGATACGCCTGCAGCGGCGATGGATTGAGCCGGTTGGACGACAGTCGGTCATGACTGGAATTCATCAATCGCCTGCGCGCCCAGTAGAGTCGACGGGTAGAGTCGACTGTTAGTCGACTGCGCTTCCTGACAGTCGACTCCACACATCGCCAGGTCACCGGATCTCGGAGATCTCCACCCCATCCAGGCCCTGCGACAGCGTGCGCGCGTCGCCGCCCTGGCTGAGCTTGATGCGCAGGCGCACTTCGTTCTGCGAGTCGGCGTAGCGCAGTGCGTCCTCGTAGCTGATCTCGCCGGCCTGGTACAGCTCGAACAGGCTCTGGTCGAAGGTCTTCATGCCTAGCTGGACCGAGTCCTTCATCACTTCCTTCAGCTTGTGGATCTCGCCGTCGCGGATGTAGTCCTGCACCAGCGGCGTGCCCAGCAGGATCTCCATCGCCACCTTGCGCGAGCGGCCGTCGGGCGACGGCACCAGCTGCTGCGCGACCACGCCCTTGAGGTTCAGCGACAGGTCCATCAGCAGCTGGTTGCGGCGGTCTTCCGGGAAGAAGTTGATGATGCGATCCATCGCCTGGTTGGCATTGTTGGCATGCAGCGTGGCTAGCACCAGGTGGCCGGTTTCGGCGAACGCGATGGCGTGGTCCATGCCTTCGCGGGTACGCACCTCGCCGATCATGATCACGTCCGGCGCCTGGCGCAGGGTGTTCTTCAGGGCCGCTTCCCAGCTGTCGGTATCGATGCCGACCTCGCGCTGGGTGATGATGCAGCCCTCGTGCTTGTGCACGAACTCGATCGGATCTTCGATGGTGATGATGTGGCCGGTCGAGTTCTGGTTGCGGTAGCCGATCATCGCCGCCAGCGATGTCGATTTGCCGGTACCGGTGGCACCAACGAACAGGATGATGCCGCGCTTGGTCATCGCCAGCGTCTTGATGATCGGCGGCAGGCTCAGCTCTTCCACGGTCGGAATGCGCGTCTCGATGCGACGCAGCACCATGCCGACCTGGTTGCGCTGGTAGAAGCAGCTGACGCGGAAGCGGCCGACACCGGACAGGCCGATGGCGAAGTTGCATTCATGCGTCTTCTCGAACTCCTCGCGCTGCGCAGGGGTCATCACGTTGAGCACCAGGTCGCGGCTCTGCTGCGGCGTGAGCGGAGTCTGCGTGATCGGCGAGATCTTGCCGTTGACCTTCATCGCCGGCGGCATGCCCGCAGTGATGAACAGGTCCGAGGCGCGCTGGTGCGCCATCAGCTTGAGGAACGAAGTGAAATCGATGGTGGTCGCGGTGGTGTTCACGGCAGGCTCCCGGAAAAGCGGTTTACCAGGTAACGGTCGGTGGAGGAAACAACACGGAGCGGCCGCGCCATTGCACGCGCCGCCCGTGGCTGCCCTGCCTTACTCGAACAGGCGCTTGTCCTTGGCGTAGTCGCGGGCCTGGTTGCGGGTGATCAGGCTGCGCTTGACCAGGTCCTGCAGGTGCTGGTCCAGGGTCATCATGCCGTACTGCTGGCCGGTCTGGATGGCCGAGTACATCTGCGCCACCTTGTCCTCGCGGATCAGATTGCGGATGGCCGGCGTGCCGACCATGATTTCCCACGCTGCGGTGCGGCCACCGCCGACCTTCTTCAGCAGCGCCTGCGAGATCACCGCACGCAGCGACTCGGACAGCATCGAGCGCACCATCGGCTTTTCGCCGGCCGGGAACACGTCGATGATGCGGTCGATGGTCTTGGCCGCCGAGCTGGTGTGCAGAGTGCCGAACACCAGGTGGCCGGTCTCCGCAGCGGTCAGTGCCAGGCGGATGGTTTCCAGGTCGCGGAGTTCGCCGACCAGGATGATGTCCGGGTCCTCGCGCAGTGCCGAGCGCAACGCTTCATTGAAGCCATGCGTGTCGCGGTGCACTTCGCGCTGGTTGATCAGGCACTTCTGCGAGGTGTGCACGAATTCGATCGGATCCTCGACGGTGAGGATGTGGCCGTATTCGTTCTTGTTGATGTAGTCGATCATCGCCGCCAGCGTGGTCGACTTGCCCGAGCCGGTCGGGCCGGTCACCAGGATCAGGCCCTGCGGCTGCTGGATCACTTCACGGAACAGCGGCGGGCAGGCCAGGTCCTCGAGGGTGAGCACCTCGGACGGAATGGTACGGAACACCGCACCGGCACCGCGGTTCTGGTTGAACGCGTTCACACGGAAGCGCGCCAGCGACGGGATCTCGAAGGAGAAGTCCACTTCGAGGAATTCCTCGTAATCGCGGCGCTGCTTGTCGGACATGATGTCGTACACCAGCGCGTGGACCTGCTTGTGGTCCAGGGCCGGGATGTTGATCCGGCGAACATCGCCGTCCACGCGGATCATCGGCGGCAGGCCTGCAGACAGGTGCAGGTCGGACGCTTTGTTCTTTACGGAAAACGCCAGCAGTTCGGCGATATCCATGAGCGGCTACTCCCCAATAACGGCTTCGACTGGAAGGATCTTTCCCCGGGCGGCAGTATAGCCTCCTGATTCAATGGAACGCGTTACGTGGCCACTCCCCTGCCCCAGATCCTGAGCAACCTGCATGCCGCCGCCGAGGCGGCCGGCCGGCCCGATCCGCGCCTGCTGGCCGTGTCCAAGACCCAACCGGCCGAGGCCGTGGCTGCGCTGGCCGCACAGGGCCAGCAGGCCTTCGGCGAAAACTATGTGCAGGAAGCGCTGGCCAAGATGCAGGCGCTGCAGCACCTGGCGCTGGAGTGGCACCTGATCGGCCACCTGCAGTCGAACAAGGCCGATGCCGTGGCCACCCACTTCGACTGGGTGCAGAGCGTGGACCGGCCCAAGCTGGTAACGGCGCTGGCGCGCCATCGCCCGGCCGCATGCGGCCCGCTGAATGTGCTGATCCAGGTCAACATCGACGATGAATCCAGCAAGCACGGCTGTGCACCGGAGGAAGTGGACGCACTCGCCGCCGCAATTGCCGCCGAACCCACCCTGCGCCTGCGCGGACTGATGGCGATTCCCGCGCCGTGGCCCGAGGCCGAGCGCCGTCGGGATGCATTCGTGCGCATGCGCACACTTTTCGAGTCGCTGGCTGCCCAGCACGTGCAGATCGACACGCTGTCGATGGGCATGAGCAGCGACTACGCCGAAGCCATCGCCGAGGGCGCCACCCTGGTTCGCATCGGTACCGCCCTGTTCGGCGCGCGCCCGCGCCCAGCCTGACTTTCCAAGGAGCTTTCCATGGCAGCTGATTCCATCACTTTCATCGGCGGCGGCAACATGGCGCGCAGCCTGATCGCCGGCCTGATCCGTCAGGGCACACCCGCCGCGCACATCCACGTCGCCGAACCGGTGGCCGCACTGCGCCAGGCGCTGGCCGCCGACTTCGGTGTGCAGGTGCATGACAACGCGATTGATGCCGCTGCGCAGGGCAGCACCTGGCTGCTGGCGGTGAAGCCGCAGGTGCTGCGTGAGGTCTGCCAGTCGCTGCAGACGCTGGCCCAGGCAAACCAGCCGTTGGTGGTGTCGATTGCCGCCGGCATCACCAGTGCGCAGCTGCAGCGCTGGCTGGGAGGCGACCAGGCAGTGGTGCGCGCGATGCCGAACACCCCTGCCCTGCTCGGCGCAGGTGTGACCGGCCTGTTCGCCACACCGTCGGTGGACACGCAGCAGCACGCACAGGCCGAGAAGGTGCTGGCCAGCGCAGGCCGCACCGTCTGGATCGACAGCGAGGCGCTGATGGATTCAGTGACTGCCGTATCCGGCAGTGGCCCGGCCTATGTGTTCCTGCTGGCCGAAGCGATGGAAGCGGCGGGTATTGCCCAGGGCCTGCCAGCCGACGCCGCGCGCACGCTGGTGGTGCAGACCCTGCTGGGTGCCTCGCGCATGCTTGATGAAGCCGGTGAGAGCCCGGCCGAGCTTCGCCGCCGCGTGACCTCGCCGAACGGAACCACCCAGGCCGCGATCGAGAGCTTCCAGGCCGGTGGCTTCGAGGCGCTGGTGGACACCGCACTGCGCGCCGCGCAGGTGCGTGGGCAGGAACTGTCTGCGGCGAATGATTGATCCCGATGCGTGCCGACCAACTGTCGGCACCCACCGTCATCCACGTCTGGCGTGGATGCTCATTGCCCCAACGTGGTCATGACGAAATCGACGAAGCACTGCAACCGCGGGCGCGGCCTGCGGTCGGGCAGGTAGATCAGGTGCATCGGCCGTGGTTCAGGCAGATAGTCGCGCAGCAGCGGCTTCAACCGCCCTGCCGCGATCTCGCCGGCCAGCAATGCGGTCGGCTGCAGCACCAGCCCCGCGCCGGCGACCGCCGCTTCGCGCAACGCAAACCCATCATTGCAGGTCAGACGCGCCTCCCAATCCACCTGTTCGCCATTGGCCAACTGCCAGCCGTGGCCACCGCGCCAGGCCAGATGGCTCAGGCAGTCATGCCCTGCCAGATCGGCGGGCGTACGCGGCGTGCCGCGCCGGCGCAGGTAAGACGGCGCCGCGCACAGGCTCATCGCATACGGCGGCAGCGGCCGCGCCACCACCTCCTGCGATGGCAACGGCCCGACCCGGATCGCCACGTCGAAGCCGTCCTCGATCAGATCCACACGGCGGTTGCTCAGGTCCAGTTCGATGTTCAACTGCGGCTGTGCGCGCAGCAGGCCGGCCAGCTGCGGCGCCAGCACGCAGCTGCCCCAGGTGGTCGGCGCACTGACCCGCAGCAGACCACGTGGCTGTACCTGCAGACCGGCCACATCGGCCTCGGCCTGCTGCACCTGCTCCAGCACCTGCCGGCAGCCGGCCAGATAGGCGCTGCCGGCTTCGGTCAGGCGCTGGCGGCGGGTGTTCCGTTGCAGCAGCGCGGTGCCCAGATGCGCCTCCAGCTGCTGGATGTACTTGCCCACCATCACCGCCGACACCTGCAGCTGTTCGGCGGCCCCGGCAAAGCTGCCGCGCTCGGCCACGGCGACGAAGGCCTGCATGCAGCGAAGGGTATCCATTGCTAATCCAAAGTTAGGAATCTGCAAATCATACGCCGCTTACCTAACCCCAATGTGACGGCGCAGACTGCGCTCACACCCTCACGCAAGGAACCGCCATGAAGATCCTCCTCGTCGGTGCCAGCGGCACCCTCGGCCAGGCAGTCGCCCGCCAGCTCGGCCAACAGCATCAGATTCTCGCCGCCGGCCGCAGCAGCGGCGAACTGCGCGTGGACCTGACCGATGACGCCAGCGTTGCCGAACTGTTCTCGCGTACCGGCGCAGTCGATGCGGTGATCTCCACCGCCGGCTCGGTGCATTTCGGACCGCTGCAGGAGATGACGCCCGAGCAGTTCACTATCGGCCTGCAGGACAAGCTGCTGGGACAGGTGCGGCTGGCACTGGCCGCGCAGCACCACCTCAATGCCGGTGGCTCGATCACCCTGACCAGCGGCATCATCAGCGCGCAGCCGATCCGCGACGGCGTCAACGCCACCGCAGTGAATGCCGCACTGGAAGGCTTCGTGCGCGCCGCCGCACTGGAGCTGCTGCCGCGCGGCCTGCGCATCAACGTGGTCAGCCCGAACGTGCTGATCGAATCGATGGCGGCCTACGGCCCCTACTTCCCGGGCTTCGAAGCGGTAAGCGCACAACGCGCCGCACTGGCCTTCCAGCGTGCAGTGGAAGGCATCCAGAGCGGCGAGACGATCACGGTCTGGTAAGAAAAAGGGGACGGAGGGGATTAAGTCGTTTTCGTCCGCCGGGCATGGCCCGGCGCTACCGGGAGCGCGTTCCCTTTTTGTCGCTCACTCCCAGCGCATCGGGCCGTCGCCGCGTTCGCCGAGGACGTCGCCGGGGTTGGCCAGGCGGCAATGCTGCAGTGACAGGCAGCCACAGCCGATGCAGCCGGTCAGTTCATCGCGCAGCAGCTGCAGCATGTGGATGCGCTCTTCCAGCTCGGTGCGCCAGCGCGCGGACAACCTGGCCCAATCCGCTTTGGTTGGTGCGCGGCCGTCAGGCAGGCTTTCGAAGGCACGGCCGACTGCTTCCAGCGGCATGCCCACCCGCTGCGCCACGCGGATCACCGCCAACCGGCGCAGCACGTCGCGGCTGTAACGGCGTTGGTTGCCCGAGGTGCGCAGGCTGCTGATCAGCCCCTTGCGCTCGTAGAAATGCAGTGCGGAAACGGCCACGCCACTGCGCTGGGAGACCTCGCCAACGCTGAGTTCCTGGGATGCCATTGCTTGACCTCAACTATAGTTGAGGTGGCATGCTGCTATCTTCGCCGCCCGTTGACAAGCGCGGCCCGCACCTGACCCGTATGACCCCGACCCTCTCTCCCGCCGACACCCACCTGCCGGCTGACAGCTCGATCCTGTCCGCGCGCTACCGCGCCACGACCATCGGCATGGTCGCACTGGTCGCGCTGCACGCCTTCGAAGCACTGGCCGTCGCGGCCGCGATGCCCACCGTGGCCGAAGCACTCGATGGACTGCGCCTGTACGCGCTGGCCTTTGGCGGCACCCTGGCCACCAGCGTGATCGGCATGACCCTGGCCGGACGCTGGGCCGACCGCCAGGGCCCGGCACGGCCGCTGTGGTACGGCCTGGCCTGCTTCGTGCTGGGCCTGCTGCTGGCCGGCTTCGCCGTGCGCATGGGCATGCTGGTGGCCGGGCGCCTGATGCAGGGCCTGGGCGCGGGCGCGATTTCGGTCTCGCTGTACGTGATGGTCGGCCGCAGCTACCCCGAGCACCTGCGGCCGAAGGTGTTCGCGGCATTCTCGGCGGGCTGGGTGGTGCCCTCGATGGTCGGCCCGGCGCTGAGCGGCCTGATCGTCCAGCATCTCGGCTGGCGCTGGGTGTTCCTGGCGGTGCCGCTGCTGGCAGTCCCTGCTGCCCTGTTGCTGCGGCCTGCGCTGGCGCGCATGCAGCCCTCCGCCGACAGCAACGACGACGAGGGGCGCGGCAACCTCGTGCGTTGGGCCAGTGGTGCATCGCTGGCGGCGCTGCTGCTGTACTTCGGCGGCCAGCAGCATGGTCCGACCGCCCTGCTCTGCATCGGCGTGGCGATGCTGGCGCTGCTGCTATGCGTGCATCGCCTGCTGCCGGCCGGAACGCTGATCCTGCGCAGGGGCCTGCCCAGCGTGATCGCACTGCGCGGCATCGCCGCTGCCGCATTCTTCGCCTGCGAAGCCTACCTGCCGCTGCTGCTGCAGCGCGAACGCGGGCTCCCGCCCAGCTGGGCCGGCGCGGTGCTCAGCCTCGGCGCACTCGGTTGGTTCGCCGGCTCCTGGCTGCAGGGTCACCAGCAGCGCGGTTGGTCACGCCAGCAGCTGCTGCGCGTCGGCACGGCGATGATGACGCTCGGTATCGCCGCAACGCTTGCGGTGTTGTTCAATGCAGTGCCATTGCTGGTGGCCCTGGGGGGCTGGACGGTCACCGGTTTCGGCATGGGCATGATCTACGCCAGCCTCTCGGTGCTGACGCTGTCACTGTCAGCAGCGCATGAGCAGGGTGCCAACACCTCTGCCCTGCAGCTGAGCGAGGCCCTGTCGGTTGCCACCGCGCTGGCGGTCTCCGGTGCGTTGTTCGCGCTGTTCGTGGAAAGCGCGCCGCACACCGGCTACCTGCTGTGCCTGGCGATCACCTTCGGCCTGGCGGTGCTGGCCGCGGTGATCGCGCGACGGGTGTAGCGCCGCCGGGTTTCGGTAGTGCCGTCCGCTGGCCGGCAACCTCCGCGCACGCGGGACTCCCATGATGGTGCCGGCCAGCGGCCGGCACTACCGGGTCCCCGTGCCTACGTCATCGATGTCCCGGTGCAGGATGCGCCGCACTTCCAGCACTGCCTGCGGGGTCTCCTGCACGCTGTGGCCGGAAATGATGACCTTCTCCGACTGTGCACCCGGCAGGTGCGCACTCCAGTACGGCACCAGTCCGTCATCGGACTTTTCCACCGGCAGCTCCGGCTTGCGCTGGGCGATGATCGAGTGGTACTTCAGTCCCGCTTCGATCGGCAGCTGCGCTGCGGCCTTCACGAATGGATCGCTGGCCTTGAGGTTGTCGATGCTGTTGGGGATCTTCGGCTTGGCGGTGCCGTCGACCTGCTGCTCGGCCTGTGCCAGCGCCATGAACACGTCCTCGAATTTGCCGAGAATGGTCAGCGGCAGGCGTACCAGGCGACCGATCAGCCGCCCGACCCTGTTGCCGGCGATATCCGTGCCCTGGTGCGGCGCGGCGATGAAGATCGCGCGTTCCACGTTCGGCTGCGCCTTGAAATGCAGCAGTGGCCCCAGCTTGGCCTGCACCCGCTTCAGCCGCTCGCCCTTCAGGTCATAGTTGGCCAGCAGGTCATCCCACAGCACATCACCCGAGTCGCTCACCAGCAGCCGCGCCAGCACGCCGCCCATGCTGTGGCCGATATAGACCATGTCCTTCGATGCGCGCGTGCTGCCGTTGGGGTCGAAGTGCTTGAGGGTGTCATTGAACGCGTTGGCGATCTCGTAGCGGTTCAGCGCGATCGGCGCGTTGGTCGGGTAGTAGACCTGCCACACCTGGAACTGCTGGCGCAGCTCGGGGTCGCCCATGATCTCGTTGGCCAGGTTCACCCAGGCTTCCGGGCTGCTGGCCAGGCCGTGCAGCATGAAGATGATGCGGCGGTTCGGGTCCCACGGCTGCATCAGGTAGATGTGCGGTTCGCCGATGCCCTCGCTCATGCCGAACAGGGTGCGCAGTGATTGCCGGGCGAAACCGCTCTGCGCCAACCACAGGCCATAGGCGGCGGTGAAGTTGCCGGCCAGCGGCACCTGCTCGCCATGCAGGGAGATGCGCTCGGTCGCTTCGGGCGAATAAGCGTCCAGCTCGACCCGGCGCGTGCGCATCACATCGTCCAGGTTGCTGCCTTCGAAGCGCAGCAACGCGGTGACGTTGATCGAGGACATCTCGCTGAACTCAGGCACCGAATTGTCATGCCGGTGGCGACGGCCACGGCGCTCGTCACCGCCTTCATCCGCTGCCGTTTCGGCCTTCGGGCCATCCGCTGCGACTACGGGTGCGACCAGCTTCGGCGGGTCCATCACCATCACCAGCTCGGCACCGAAGCCATCACGGCGATAAGTACTGCGCAGCCCGACGAAGCTGACCGTGCCGGCTGGCACCAGCTGCGCGGGAATGCTCTTCAGGTTCAGCTGCTGGTAGTTGGAAGCCAGCGACCAGCTGCCGACCGAGATCGGCTTCGTGTAGTCCTCGCCCGCCAACGCAGCGGCGCGCGCGCGGACGAACAGCACCACCGCCGCCTTCTCGGCCGCGTAGTTGTAGTAGTCACGCACCTGCGTCTGCCGGTCTTCGAAGGCGCGATCCGATGGTGAGCGGCCGCTGTAGAACAGGTAGGCATAGGCGTAGCGCGCGGCTTCCAGCCAGGCGTCCAGCGCTGCGTCGCTCATCGGCGGATCACCGGCTGCGGTCTTCTTCGGCGTCAGCGCCAGCGCGGCCTTCACCCACAGTTCGGACAGCGCAGACAGCCGCTGCTCGACATTGAGATCGTCGGTCATCAGCAGCGTGCTGCGGCAGACCAGGAAGTCCTTCTCGCACTGCGATTCGTCCAGGCCTGCCGCGCTGAGCGTCTCGCGCGCGGCGGGGCTGAGCTTGCCGGTATTGAGCACGTCGGCACGCTTGTTGACCAGCGAATCGCTGGACTTGACCTGCTTGACGGTGACCATCGCGCAACCACTGCTGCCCAGCAGCAGGAAGGCGGCGAACAACACCGGCAGCGCACGCTGCCAGCGGGTCAGGAGGAGTCGAGTCATTACTGCGGGTCCTGCTCGGTGCCAGGTACGCCCTGGCGGATCACGGTGGAGAAGTGTTCGCCGCTGCCCAGGTCCAACGCACGCTGGGTGATGCGGCCCTTGTCGTGCAGCTCGGCGTACGGCACACCCGGGGTCAGTGCACCGACCTCCTGTGCGTACTCGGCCAGGTAGCCGGACAGCAACAGGCGGTAGTCCAGCGGCAGGCGCGGCGCGATCTGGCGGGCCAGATCGAAGACGATCGTGGTGCAGTTGCTGGTGAGTGTGTTGTAGAAGCCCGGCTTCGCATCCAGTTCGCGCGCCTGCGCGATGTACGCGGCGAACAGCTCCTTCAGCTGCGCACGGTCCATGCCGTGCAGGCGGTACAGGTAGACATCCTCGCCACGCGCATTGGTGCGGGTGCGGATGATGTCGGTCTCCTCCGCGGCCACCAGGGTCATCTCGAATTTGCGGAAGAAGCCGCCCAGCGCCGAGAACGATTCGCCGCGTTCCTTGCGGATCTCCAGCGAGAACACCACGTGGCGCCCATCCTCGAAGCCAAACGAGATGAGGGTGTGGGCGATCGCCGGGCCCATCCAGTACGACAGCACCAGGTCGGCCGAACGCAGCTGGTCCAGGTCGTACGCGCGGCGCACCCAGTGCGCGTCGTAGTCGGTTTCGCTGCGCCAAGTGAAATCACGCACGTTGTCGAGCACCACGTGGCGCCCGTCGAAGGACACCACATGCAGGCGCTGGGCCACGTCATCGGCCCATACGCGGTCCTGGCGCGGGGTCAGCAGCAGCCACCACAGGCCGGCCAGCGCCAGCGATGCCCCGAACGCCATGCCCAGGCGACGATGGCCACGGCCACGCGCGACCTGCCACGACGCCCACAGCGCAACCAGCAGCCACAGCGCCGCAATGCCATTGGCCAGCCAGCCCGGCCCCGGCACCTGATAGGCCAGCAGCCCGGTCACCCACAACGCCGCCAGCGCCATGGCACTTCCTGTCATCCAACGTCCTGCGGCTCTCACTGGCATCCTGTCGCGGTCCCGAAGCCGCATAGTTAGCCACAAGCGGGTTCACCGTGGCATCTACGGCCCGTTCAGGCACGCCGGCGCACCGTCTCCGGCGGCCGCACGGCCAGATGGATCACACAGGAGCAATGATGGGCATCACTTCCGTGGCCGGCGTTCCGGTCCAACCCCGGCACCGCGCAACCTGCCACTGCGGCACGGTCGAGCTGCTGCTGGACCTGCCGGACGGCATCGTCGATCCCCGCCGCTGCGACTGCTCGATGTGCCGGCGCCGGGGTGCCATCGCCGCCAGCGTCCCCCGCCAGGGCCTGCAGGTGGTGCGCGGGCAGCATCACCTGCAGAAGTACCAGTTCAACACCCATGTGGCCGAGCACTACTTCTGCGGGGTGTGCGGCATCTACACCCATCACCGGCGCCGCTCCAACCCCGACCAGTACGGCTACAACGTGGCCTGCCTGGAGGGCATTGATCCGTTCGCGCTGGGGGTTATTCCGGTCAGCGACGGGGTCAACCACCCGTCAGACCGCACCGGCTAGTGGCGCGTGCGCCGCGGCGGCGTGGCGATCTTCTGCCAGGGCGCCATGCCGCTGCGCCCCGCCCGCGCCGGGCGTTTCAGCCAGGGCCGGCGTGACGGTGCCAGTGGCGCGTCCTCGACCGGGGGAGGAAGGGGTCGACGGCCGGGCCAGAGATGGTCGAGCAGCCACATGGCAGGTCTCCGTGGGGGGACGGGGACGATCAAGACTAGGCCCGGGTGGGCATAGGCGACGTGAGCGGGACACGACAACGGGATGACGGCGGAGGCGGCGATGAGCCTGCTACACCATGTTCCCGACCAAGGCACCTGTCCTTTTCCGCAACAACAGGCGCAACACGGCGGCACAGGCGGCGGTCAGCAGCGCCAGTACACGCAGCAGTGTCGCCAGCGCCTCACTACTGGCGTGCTGCAGCTGCATGCCGCTTATCGTCGGTAGCAGTGCCTGCGCCTGTTCCCGCGCCCCCGTGGCCAGATAGGCACCGGCACGCACCAGCGATGCCGGCGACGCGCCCTGCAGCTGATGGCCGATCAGCAGCGCAAGCAAGGCAGTGACTGTGGCCAACGCGATGCCTTCGCCGGCCACCCGCACGGTTCCGAATATGCCTGCGGCCATGCCGGCGCGCTGCACCGGTACCACGCTCACCGACAGTCCATCCATCAGCCCCCACGGCAAAGCCGTGCCTGCGCCGACCAGCATCAGCAGCGGCACCCACTGCGAGGGCGACGGGTGCGACGCCTGCCGCGACAACAGGTACAGGCCGGCGGCACACACCAGCAGACCCAGCGTGCACAGCCGCGCACTTCCCACGCGCTCCGCCCAGCGCGCGGCCAGCATCGGCAGCACCAGCATCGGCGCGGACAGGGCCAGCATCTGCAGTCCCACCAGCGTCGCGCTCTGGCCATGCACGCCCAGCAATTGCAGAGGTAACACGACCAGCAGCACCACGTAGCCGAAGCAGGTCGCCACCGGCAGCAACTGGACACCAAGGAACGCCGGTTGCGAGAACAGTGAGAGGTCCAGCAACGGTGAGGGGTGCCGCCGTTCGATGAAGACGAACACCCCGCCCAACAGCAGCGTCGCCAGCAGCGCCAGCTGCACGCGCGCGGCATGCAGGCCGAACTCGCCCGACCACAGCAGCGCCAGGGTCAACGCCGCCAGCGTCAGGCTGAAACTCAGCATGCCGCCGATATCCAGTGGTCGGCGCTCGCCATGACTTTCAGGCAACGCGCGTGCCCCCAGGCCGAAGGCCACCAACGTGAGCACACCGCCCGCGGCGAACACGCTGCGCCATCCCAATGTCTGCAGCAGCAGGCCCGCGAGCAGGGGCCCCAACGCCAGCCCCATGCCGAACGTGGTGCCCAGCAGGGCGAAGACACGGGCACGCGCCGGCCCCTGCCAGGCCTGTGCCAGCAGCGCCGTGCCGGATGCCAGCGCCGCCGCCGCGGCAACGCCCTGCAACCCGCGCGCCAGATCCAGCCATAGCAGCGTGCGAGCAAGGCAGACGGCGGCGGTGGCGGTGGTGAAGCCCGCCGTGCCCAGCAGGAACAGCCGCCGACGGCCATATCGATCGGCCAAGCCGCCCGCAGCGAGCAACAGACTGCCGAAGGTGAGCATGAAGGCGTTGGTCACCCAGGCCAGCGCGGTGGGCGATGCCGCCGCGGAACGGGCCAGCGCCGGCACCGCGACTGCACCGGCAGAGAAGGACAACGGCAACGCCAGCGCGGCCAGGCAGACCGCAAGCAGCGCCCAGCGCTGCTGCGCGCGGACAGGTACAGGGAGCATCGAATCCGGGGCCATGCGGGCCTCCATCCATCAGGGGCATTGATGATGGACAGGCCGCTATTCCAGAAAAACAGGCTCGGTGGACGTTGATTGCGGCGAGATGTTCCGCAATCATCCAAGCATGGACTCCATCTCCGCCCTGCTCGCCTTCGTCCGTACCGCGGAGGCAGGCAGCATCGTCGGTGCCGCCCGCGTACTCGGCCTGTCAGCCTCGGCCGTCGGCAAGCGCATCGCCCGGCTTGAACAGGAACTCGGCACGCGCCTGTTCCAGCGCACCACCCGCCGCGTGCATCTCACCGACGAAGGCGAACTGCTGCTGCAACGCTGCCGGCGTGCGCTGGATGAGCTTTCCGAAGCGCAGGCGGACCTGGCGCAGCGACAGCACGCCCCCAGCGGACTGCTGCGCATCGGCCTGCCCACCATCGGCTACCGCTTCCTGCTGCCGGTGCTCCCCGGCTTCCAGCAACGCTATCCGCAGGTGCAGCTGGAACTGGACTTCAACGACCGCATCGTCGATGTGGTCAGCGAAGGCCTGGATGCAGTGATACGCAGTGGCGAACTGGCCGATTCCAGCCTGACCGCACGGCGGCTGGGTGGTTTTCGTTTCATCCTCTGTGCGGCGCCGGGCTATCTGCAGATGCATGGAACGCCCGGCGATGTGGGCGACCTGCGCATGCATACCGCGCTGCGCTTCCGTTACCCCACCACCGGAAAGCTGCATCCGTGGCAGCTGCCGGGCATCGAAGGCGACGCCGGGGCGCGCCTTCCCACGGCGATGACCTGCAACAACATGGAGGCCGTGCTGGCCGCTGCGATCGGATGCATGGGCCTGGCCTGGATGCCTGACTTCCTCGCAGCCGACGCGCTGGCCGATGGCCGCCTGCAACAGGTGCTGCCCACACTGCCCACGCACCAGGGGCAGTTCTCGCTGCTATGGCCCGGTGGGCGCCATCCCAGTGCACGCCTGCGGGTGTTCATCGACTACGCCGTTGCGCACCTTTTCCGCAGCACCCCGGAAAAGGGGACGGAGGGGATTAAGTCGTAATTGGCCCTGCTGTGCCTGAAACGACTTAACCCCTTCCGTCCCCTTTTTCCTGGCGGCTGAAGCGGCGCGCGCCGGCGACGCAGATCACTGCGACCAGAGTCACCAGCACCATGCTGAGGCTGACCGATTCGTGCAGCAGCAGCGCGGCCAGGGCCAGGCCGAAGAAGGGCTGCAGCAGCTGCAGCTGGCCGACAGCGGCGATGCCGCCCTGGGCCAGCCCGCGGTACCAGAAAAGGAAGCCGATCAGCATGCTGAACACTGCCACGTAGCCCAGTGCCCACCACGCCGAGGCACCGACCGCAGAGAGCGAGGCCGGGCGCATCAGCACCGTCATCGGCAGCATCACCGGCAACGCCAGCAGCAATGCCCAGCTGATCACCTGCCAGCCGCCCAGATGACGGGCGAGCCGACCACCTTCCGCGTAGCCCAGCCCGCACACCACGATCGCCGCCAGCATCAGCAGGTCGGCCTGCAAGGAGGCTTCGATGCCGTTGCGCGCGGCATAGCCGACCACGCAGGCACTGCCCAGCAACGAGAACAGCCAGAACGCCGGGCGCGGCCGATCGCCACCGCGCAGCACGCCAAACACCGCTGTACTCAACGGCAGCAGGCCGAGGAACACGATGGTGTGTGCCGACGAAGCATGGCGCAGCGCGAGCGCGGTCAGCAGCGGGAAGCCGACCACAACGCCGAGGCTGACCACCACCAGCCCCGGCAGGTCGCCGCGCCGCGGCCACGGTTGGCGCAGCATCAACAACAGGCCCAGGCCGAGCACCGCGGCGATGGTGGCGCGTGCGGCGGTGACGAACCCGGCATCCAGCTGCAGCACCGCCAGGCGGGTGGCCGGTAATGAGCCGGCGAAGATCACCACACCGATGAAGCCATTGATCCAACCACTCGCCGACCGTTCCACGCCTGTACTCCTGAAGGTGCCGGACGATGCCCGGCTGCACCTGTATGGAAGCATCCAGCGCGGAACGACCCCAGCTACAATCCAGTACAGCCGCAAGTAACTGTACTGCCCACACTTCCACTACGGTTCCACCATGCCGCGCCCGCTCACCCGCATCGAATCGGTCATCCAGACCGTCCGCACCCGCATCAGTGCACGGGTGGATGGCCCCGGCTCCCGCCTGCCTTCGGTACGTGCGCAGGCAGCGACCATGGGAGTTTCAGTCTCCACCGTGGTCGAGGCCTACGAGCGCCTGGCGGCCGAAGGCCTGATCAGTGCACGCGCAGGCTCGGGCTTCTACGTCAGTGGCCCGGCCGCACCGCTGACGCTGGCCGAAATGGAGCCGCGGCTGGATCGCGCGGTGGATCCGCTGTGGGTATCACGACAATCGCTGGAAACGCCCGCGGGCGATCTCAAGCCAGGGTGCGGCTGGATGCCCAGTGACTGGCTGTATCACGATGGCGTGCGCCGCGGCCTGCGCGGGCTGGCGCGTGCCGATGCCATGCAACTGGTGGACTACGCCGGCCCGCTCGGGCTGCCCGCGTTGCGCCAGCTGCTGCAAAGGCGCAGCGCCTCGCTTGGCATCGATGCACCGATGGAGCAGATCCTGCTGACCGAATCCGGTACGCACGCGGTCGATCTGCTCTGCCGTTTCCTGCTCAAGCCCGGCGACTGCGTGCTGGTCGATGACCCGAGTTACTTCAATTACCACGCACTGCTCAAGGCGCACCAGGTGCAGGCCATCGGCGTGCCGTACACGCACAGCGGCCCGGACCTGGAGGCGTTCGCGCAAGCCCTGCAGGCGCATTCGCCGCGGCTGTACCTCACCAATTCCGGACTGCACAACCCGACCGGCGCGGTGCTTTCAGCCAACATCGCGCACCGCCTGCTGGGCCTGGCCGAACGCAGCGAGCTGATCATCGTCGAGGACGACATCTTCGCCGACTTCGAACTGCAGCCGGCACCGCGGCTGGCCGCGCTCGATGGACTGTCACGGGTGATCCACGTCGGCAGTTTCTCCAAGACGCTGTCGGCAGCGTCGCGCTGCGGCTACATCGCTGCGCGCCACGACTGGATAGAGGCATTGACCGACCTGAAGCTGGCGACCAGCTTTGGCGGCGGCCATCTGGCCGCGCAGTTGATGCACATCGCGCTGACCGATAGCGGTTACCGCCGCCACATGCAGTCCATACGTTCGCGCCTGGCCGATGCACGCCGGCACACACTGCGGAAGCTGCAGGCGCTGGGCATCACGCCGTGGCTGCAGCCGGAAGCCGGCCTGTTCCTGTGGTGCCAGCTGCCCGACGGCCGCGACGCCGCCGCACTGGCGCGGCACTGCCTGCGCGAGGGCATCGTGCTGGCGCCGGGCAACGCGTTCAGCCAGTCGCAGCGCGCGGCCGACTATCTGCGCTTCAACGTTTCGCAGTGCCAGGACCCGAGAATCTGGCAGGTACTGGCGCGCGCGCTGCGCTGAGCCGGGAATGCGCGACCAGCGCAGCCACCACCATGCGTACGCCCCGCAACTGGCCGCGACGATGCGGCAGCGGCGCGCAACGCCTCTTGCGCGCCGCGCTACAGTGGCATGTCCTCCGCCGCAGGAATCCGCGCATGTCCACGTTCTCCGATCCGCAGGCGGTGGCCCGCTATGCCGAAGCGCCGCTGCGCCAGGTGCCCGGTTTCCTCGCGTTGCAGCAGATGACCCGCCTGCTGCTGGCCGAACACGTTCCCGCACAGGGCCGCGTGCTGGTACTCGGCGCCGGGGGCGGGCTTGAGCTGAAGGCCTTTGCCGAAGCGCAGCCGGGCTGGCAGCTGCTGGGTGTGGATCCGGCCGCGCCGATGCTGGCCCTGGCCGAGCAGACACTGGGTCCGCTGATGCCGCGCGTGCAGCTGCTGGAAGGTTACATCGACGATGCACCCGATCTGCGCTTCGATGGTGCCAGCTGCCTGCTGACCCTGCACTTCCTCGACGCCGCGCAGCGCCTGCACACGCTGCGCGAGCTGCACAGGCGCCTGCAGCCCGGCGCACCGCTGGTGGTGGCCCACCACAGCGTGCCGCAGGATCCGGCCGGCAAGCTGCGCTGGTTGCAGCGCTACGCCGCGTTCGCCGAAGCCTCGGGGGTTGCCCACGCCGATGCACAGCGCGCGATCGACGCCATTGCCGAGCGGTTGCCGCTGCTGGCCCCCGAACAGGAGGTCGCGCTGATGCAGGAGGCCGGCTTCGATGGCGTGGAGCTGTTCTATGCGGGCTTCAGCTTCAAGGGCTGGGTGGCGTACGCCGGGTGATGTCTACGGCACCACGGTGATGCCGATCCGCTGCATCAACAGCGCCACCTGCTGCACGTCCAGCGTGGCGCCGCGCAGGTTGGTGCTGCGCAGGTCCAGCTCGCCCAGATCGGAATTGGTCAGGTCGCAGTCGGTGAAGTTGGCGCTGTTCCAGTCGATTCCCTCGAACTGGCCACCGGACAGGTCCGAGCCCGCGAAGCTTGCGCCACTCACGTTCGCACCGTCCCAGCGGTTCTCCCACAGTTCGCATTTCTCCAGCGTGACCCGCGAGAAATTGGCATAGCGCAGGTTCGACTTCTTGATGAAGGCGCTGCAGAACCAACTGCGCGTGGTGATCTGGTTCATGAAGCTGGCGTTGCTGAAATCCGCACCCTGCGCGCGGCACTCGCTGATCTCCAGGCCCAGCGCCTTGATGAAGTTGAAGTGGCACATGCTGATGTCGCAGCTGCGGAAGCTGGCCTCCTTCAATGTGGTGCCATTGAAGCGGCAGCCACTGCGGCTGTCGGCATCGTAGAAGCTGCAGTTGATGAACTCGGTGGCGGTCAGGTCGACACCGGAAAAATCGCACTCATGGAACTGCTGGTCGACCACTTTCTGGCCGGTGTACTGGTCCGCGCCGATGCGCAGCTTGCGGTGAACGGTGGGGGACATCAGGGATTCCATGCCAGGTGCCCCGCCATCATGCCGGGCCGCGAGGGCGATCCATAGACGTGGGCGCGGGCGGATTCACCGGCAGTCCAGCCGCCCTGCGTCCCCCAATGCCGAATGCACGTTGTTGCACGTTAATGAACGAACGTGCAGACTTGCAGCATGAGCTCCGATCCCAGCCCCCTCCCCGCCCAGCGCACCCGGCAGATCCTCGAGGAACTGCGCCAGCAGGGCCGCGTAGTCGCCGCCGAACTGGCGCGCCGCTATGCCGTGTCCGAAGATTCGATCCGCCGCGATCTGCGCGAACTGGCCGCACAGGGCATGTGCCAGCGCGTTTACGGTGGCGCCGTGCTGCCACCGCCCAAGGAACGCCCGCTGCGCGAGCGCCTGACCCGCGACCGCGGCGACAAGGCCGAGCTGGCCGCCCGCGTCTGCGCGTTGCTGCACCCCGGCCAGGTCGTACTGCTCGATGCCGGTTCAACCAACCTGGCGATCGCCCAGCAATTGCCGGCCGCCCTCGGCCTGACGGTGATCACCAATGCCCCGCAGATCGCCACCGCCGCCAGCATGCTCGAAGGTACCTCGGTGCAGCTGATCGGCGGACGCCTGGCCAGCGGTGGCGGTGCGGTCGGCGCCGAGGCATTGGCCCAGGTGCAGCGCCTGCGTGCCGACGTGTACCTGCCCGGCCCCTGCGCGGTGGACGGCGACACCGGCGTGTGGGCAATGGATGCGGAAGAAGCCACGCTGAAACGCGCGATGGTGGCCTGCAGTAGCCGCGTCATCGTCGCCGCCACGACTGAAAAGCTCGGTGCCCGCGGCAACTGGCAGATCGCCAGCCTCGACGAGATCGACGACCTGGTGCTGACCACCACCGCGCCGCCCGCATTGGCGGCACGCTTCCGCGCCGCCGGCATCGCGGTACACCCCACTCCCCCCTGACCGTACCGCTCATGTCCGTTGCCAACCGCGCGCGTGCCGAACAGCACGCGACCCGCGCTGCGTTCTTCATTCCCGGCTTCGCCACCGCGCTGTGGGCCACCCTGGTGCCGTTCGCAAAGGCACGCACCGGGATCAACGACGCCACGCTGGGGCTGGTGCTGCTCTGCCTCGGTGCCGGTTCGCTGCTGGCAATGCCGTTGTCCGGCGTGCTGGCCGCGCGCCTCGGTTGCCGGCGGGTGATGGTGGCCAGCAGCCTGCTGATCTGCCTGACCGTGCCCGGCCTGGCGCTGGCCGGTTCGGCCTGGACACTCGGGCTGGTCCTGTTCGTGTTCGGTGCCGCCGTGGGCGCGATGGACTGCACGATGAACGTACAGGCCGTCATCGTCGAGCGCGAAGCACGGCGCGTGATGATGTCCGGCTTCCATGCCTTCTTCAGCATCGGTGGCTTCCTCGGCGCGGCCACCATGACCGTGCTGCTGTCCGCACAGCTGCCGCCCTTGGCATCGGTGCTGATCGGCGTTGGCGCCATGCTGCTGGTGATGCTGTTGTCGGCGTCGTACTGGCACAGCGAACGCATGCCGCATGACACGCCGATGCTGGCCCTGCCACACGGCATCGTGCTGTTCATCGGCGTGCTGGCGTTCGTCGCCTTCCTCGGCGAAGGTGCGATGCTCGACTGGAGCGCGGTGTTTCTCAGCGACGTGCGCCGCGTCGATGCAAGCCTGGCCGGCATCGGCTATGTGGCCTTCACCCTGACCATGACCGTCGCGCGCCTGTTCGGCGATGCACTGGTGGCGCGCGTGGGCCGCCAACGCGCGATCGTGTTCGGGGCCCTGCTCGCCGCTGCGGGCGTGCTGGTGCTGACCCTGGTCACGCCGTGGCAGGCGTCACTGATCGGCTATGTGCTGGTCGGCCTCGGCTGTGCCAACATCGCACCCGCGCTGTTCTCGCTGGCCGGCCACCAGACCCGCATGCCCGGCGCCCTGGCGATCACCGCCGTTTCCACGCTCGGCTTTGCCGGCATTCTCGCCGGGCCGGCACTGATCGGTTTTGCTGCCAACCACTTCGGCCTGATCGCTGCATTCATCGGCGTTGCCACGGCCTTGTTGCTGGTGGCGATGTCCACGCGTTGGCTGCGGGTGTAGCCCAAGGCATCAACGCCGCCTGCGCCGCAGCTTCATCCGCAACCGCCGATAGCCGATCACCGTCGCCGTGGCACACAACGCGGTGCCAGCAGCACTCAGCAGCAGCAACACCGCCAGCCGGGCACCTTCCTGGCGCAGCATCGCCGGCAGGTCCCAGCTGTGCAGGAAGTAGAACAACCAGCGCCCCACCCGCTCGCGATGCCCCATCGTCAGCAACGGATCGCCGGTCGCCAGATCGAGATAGACGCGCGTCGCCTCCGCATCGCCAAAGTCCACCACTGCCACCGGGAAGCGGCGTACCGCCGCACCATTCATGGCCTCGGGCGCACGCGGATAGAAGTAGGCATCCGGTACATGTCGGACCACGAAATCCTGCATCGGCGCATCGGACAGCGCCCGCACCTTCTGCTGCAGCCACGCGGCCGGCAGCAACCGCGCAACCTGCAGGCGCCCATGGGTGCTGGACACGATGCGGGTGCCGCCCTTCCCATCCAGCAGCACCGCGAACAGCTCACCACCGATGCGCCGCCACTGGATCTCAACTGGCCGGAAGCACTCAGCATCGGCCACCGCCAGAAGCTTCGCCGGATCGCCCAACGCGCCATCCACCGCCACCGCGCCGCCACGATAGCGCCCACCGTCGATCGCAGCATGCGTGCTGCTGAAGACACCCAATGGATTCATCGACATCAGGCCACTGAAGATCCAGGTGAACACGAAGGCCGCTGCCACCAGACCGATCAGATGGTGCCAGCGCATCCACGGCTCGACGTACGGTGTCTTCGCACCGGAACGATAGTGCCCACGGAAACGCCAGCGCCACACACCCACCACGATGCCGCTGACCGCCGCCAGCGTGCACAGTGCGGACAGCACGATCACCACCCACGTCCACACCGGGTCCACCGACTGCATGCGCAGGAAATACAACCAGTGCAGCCAGGCGCCCACATAGTTCCAGCGCTGCTGCACATGAGGGGCGTCCAGCACCACTTCGCCGGTACGCGAGGACACGTACAGGTCGCCCGGCTGCGCGCCGCCCACCTCGACGCGATAGAGCGGTCGATGCACATCCAATGCGCGCGAATGCGTCCAGCGGTCCTCCTCCACGCGCAGCGCACCCACAAAGGCCGGGCCTCCGGCGAACTGTGCAGCGGATGCTTCGGCGCGCTGTGCCGACACCGGCAGCAGCGCCTGGCCGGTCACGGCAGACCAGGCGCCCACATTGCTGCCACTTCGCACCACATACGCCGGCTCGCCGCGTAGCGTGGTCAATGCCACAGCCTCCGGCTCGGCCTGCACGGCGGCAGGCAGTACCGACAGCCCCTGCAGGTCGCGGGCCTCACCCAGCACCGGCAACGCCGCCAGCCGCTCGCCGGGCGTCAGCTTCGGGTAACCAATGAACAGCATCACCATGCCGCTGACGAACCACAGCAGCATCAGCAGGCATCCGCCGATGCCCAGCCAGCGATGCACCAGGTAGGTCCAGCGCCTGGCGGTGGATCGCAGCGTCATGGCCGGCCTCCTCAGAAGCGATGGTCGACGGTGAATTCGACGCGCCGGTCCGCACCCAGCAGCCATTGCGTGCTGGTGTAGTACGCGGTGGCGTAGTACGCCTTGTCGAACACGTTGAACAACCGCGCGGACAGCCGCGTGCGCGGTGCCGCCTGCCAAGTCAGTGCCAGGTCGGTGGTGCTGTAGCCGGGCAGCTCCAGTGTGTTGGCGTTGTCGGCGTAGCGCTTGCCGACGTAACGCACGCCACCCGCCGCACTCCAGTCCGGTGCGAACTGCCAGTTCAGCCACATACTGGCCAGGCGCTCGGCTACGTTCGGCGGCACGTTGCCATCACGCGATACCAGCACCGCCGGCGAACCCGTGGTTTCCAGGAAGTCCTCGAACTCGGCCTTCAGCACCGTCGCGTTGGCATCGAGCGACCAGTGCGGCGCGACGTTCCAGGTCAACGACGCTTCAATACCGCGCGAGGTCTGCGCCCCCACCTGCACGCGGCGATCCGGCACCAGCGGATCACGGCTGAGCAGACCGGTCTTGCGGATGCGATACGCCGCCAGCGTCCACTCGCCGCCATCGAAGGCCTGCTTCAGGCCCACCTCGATCTGCCGGCCCTTGGCCAGATCGAAGGCACCGTTGGCTGGGCTGATCATCAGCAGTCCACTGACCGGGTCCGCCGCCTGTGAGTACTGCGCGTAGAGGCTCAGCGCCGGCTGCAGCGCGAATACGGTACCTGCACGCCAGCCGGTGCTGCTGTAGGTCTTCGAGAACGCGTTCTGGCCACTGATCAGATCGGTGCGATGGATGCGCGCGCGGTCGTGGCGCAGCCCACCCAGTACCGACCAGCGTTCGCTCAACGCCAGCCGGTCCTCCACGAACAGCGCGTACTGCTCGGCGCGGTTGCGATAGCGCGGCAGGTTCGGCGCGTCGCTGGCGAACTGGCCCGGCACCGGATCGAACGGATCGACCGGGCCCGAGCTGCCGGCATAGGTGTTGTTGGTGTGCTTGAAGTGCGCGCGGTTGGCATCCAGGCCCACCGCGAAGTTGTTCTGCAGGCCACCCGCCGTTCCCTGCACGCGCAGCGTCGAGGTCAGTCCGGTCTGGTCCTGGTTGTGGGTGATCTCGGTATTGCCCGAGCGATCGATCAAGCCGGTAGCGCGGTTGTAGACATAGGCCTCGGCATTGCGCCAATCACGCTGGCTGTCGATCTGGTAGACGCGGGTTCGCCATTCCACGTTCGCGTTCGGTGTCCACAGCGCGTCGAGCTGGGTCCAGCGGTCGCGGAAGCGGATCTCGCTGTCATCGACGTTGTAGTTGCGGTGGCGCAGCGCCTCCAACTGGCGTCCCTCCACCAGCGGCGTGCCGAAGTAGCGCATCGGCTTCTGATGGCCCTGCGCGTGGGTGAGGGTCAGCTGCAGGTCGGTGCGCGGCTGCCACAGCAGCGCGCCGGAGAAGGTGGCATCGCCGTTGCGTCCCCGATCGACCCAGCCACCGCTGTAGTTGCCGCTCACATCCAGCCGGTAGGCCAGCTCGGGCGTCAGCGCGCCACCACTGCCGAAGCCCAGCCGCGCGGTGTCCTCGCTGCCCACTGTCACACTGATCTCGTTTTCGATGGCACCGCGCGAGGGCTTCTTCGGCACGATGTTGATCACCCCGCCGATCGCACCGTCGCCGTGGATGACCGAGGCCGGCCCGCGCAGTACCTCGATGCGCTCGATCGACCAGGTATCGAATGGGAAGGTGATGCCCACGCCGCCGTACTGGCGCAGCCCGCCGTACAGCCGCATCACCGAAGCACCGTCGGTGAAGCCACGGCTGGAAAGCGCGCTCAAGCCGTTGCCCGGGTGCGGCATGGCACTGATCGCACCCGCCCGGCTGATCGCATCGTTGAGGTTGCTGTCGCCGCGCTGTTCCAGCTGTTCGCGCGAAATCACCGTCAGGCTGGCCGGCGTCTGCAGCACGCTCAGACCCAACGCAGAGCCGGCGCTGGCGGTGGACGACAGCTCGCCGCTGCGGGCATCGACCACGCGCACGGTCTCCAGCGTGGTCGGGGGTGCCGCGTCGGCGGCAAGCAGGGGCGCGGCATGCAGGAGCAACGCGCACAGGACAGGCAGCGTCGCCCGGCGCAGGCGCGCGGAGTTGGGGTTCGTTTTCATTTTTTCACGGCATGCAAGGCCACCCCGCGATGGCAGGGCAGCAATCAGAAAGGGACAGACACGCGCGTGCGGGCACCGGCCGTGGCCGGCAACCTCATGGAAAAACGATCAGTGCAACGCGCGTGCGGCTCAGGCAGCCATCAGTGCGGGTGGCCCACGCGCTCCCAACGTGCCGCCGATTCGTTGCGGCAACGCCTGCACGGCACCGCGCAACGCACGGCACACCGGAGCCATCGGCATCAACAGCAGCACTGCCGCCACCAACAGGGTGATCAACCGCGCTGCAATCAGGCAGTAATCACAATCCACGCCCATCTCATGATCGGCATGCGGATCGGCGGGCGGCTTCTTTGCGGTCTCGCCGTGCGGCATCGCCATCGCGTGATGGTCGTGGTGCCCTTCCAACGCGTGCTGAGCATGTTCTGCCTGCATTGCGTGGTCCATGGCCGCCACCGGCGCAGCGGCAGCCACGTGACCATGCGCCAGCCAGCGGCTCACCAGCGGGGCAAGCAGCACCAGCAGCATGGCAAGCCATGCCAGGGCCTGGAACCGGCGGTGGAGAACAGAACGGCGCACGTCGCCATTCTACGGGGCCATGGCCAACCTTGGACCCCGTTCAGGGTTTGCCCCCTGCGACACGGTGACGCAGGAGCTCGCCTCGCGCGGCGACATGTGAATGCACCACACCGCGGTCCCTGCGCTTGCGGGCTCTGCCTCGCCAACGTTAGGGTTCAATTGGCCACGGCAAGGAGCCAGAGGAAGCTGCATGACCACCCGCATCACACACCGGCAGCGCATCAGCCTGCTCGGCCTGACCGCGCTGCTTGCTGCCTGCGCCGACAAGGGGCCGCCCCCACCGCCAGAGCCGCTGGAACTCTCACAGCCCATCGCCGTGGACGCGCCCGGCCAGCAGGTGCAGTTCGAGTTCGAAACCACGGCGCGCAATTTTGCCAGCTACCGCACTTATGCGGTGGAACTGGATCTGCAGCACGTCTCCCCATCGCCAGATGCTGCTTCTCCGCGCGACCTGCACATTCCTTTACGCGTTGGACTTCAGCAATGGTCCGGCGGCACTTGGCAGCCGCTGGCAAGCCCCGACGCGTATCAGATCGCACAGTCGCAATCTGGCCAGCCACTGCCAGACTGGCACCGCGGTAAGGGTCTGAACTACGCCCAGATCCAACGGGGCAGCGATGGCGCATACCGATTGCATGTCGCGTTGCTGCCGTTGCAGGCGCATGGCCGGTATCGGGTCCAGGTCAGCACGGTTGAAGACATCGCACCACTTCGTGGCGCAAGCGCCAGGATGCTGATTCACGAATCGCGTCCGCTCGCCAAGTAGCACAGCGCCTTCGTACACCTTCCAGGAGGAACACCACGCACATGGACAAGCCACGCTACATCGTCGATATCGTCATTGCGGCACCGGGTACACCGCTTCTCGACCCCGCAACGCAGCAGCCGCTGAGCAATCCGGATGGTTCCCCGCAGACATCCGGGCCCGGTCACATGTTCTACGTCCTGCGAGCACCGGGGAAAGATCCAGCGAGCTACGGCTTTGCACCGATCAAGCACGGCAGCATGAACGGACCTGGCGACATCGTGGACAGCGATGCAAAGACCTACAAGAACCCGCATTACACGCGCTCTCTGGAAATCACCGAAGCCCAGTACAACAAGCTCAAGGCGTTCGGCGACGATCCAGTGGCGCACGGCTTCAGCAAGCACTACGCCGACGTGCGCCACAACTGCGTGGACTTCACCTGGGGCGCATTGAATCATGCCGGCATCCAGCGCAAGCACAGCCTGGACGTGAACAGCATCGGCGGCCCCGTCGGCCAGTTGCTGCCCGATGTCCGCATTCCGCTGGGCGTCCAGTCACAGGGCAAGGACGGCTATCGTCCGCTGCGCAACATCCATGGCGTGGACAGCATTGAGCCCCCTTTCCCCAACAGCGAACTCAACCGCACCACCACTCATCCCCTGCCCGAGCGCAGCTTGAAGCAGCGTCTGCTCAGCGAAACCGATGGCATTGATGGCCCCTTGAGCGAGCGTCTGGCTGCGGACGCGCGCGCACCGGGGCACAGCCTTCATGCCTTGGACCAGAAAGTGCGTACCGCACTCGCCCAGGCCAGCGAACAGCAGGGACTGCCCCCCCGGCCAGGAGCACGAACGACTGGCCGGCCATCTGACCCACGCGGCGGTGCAGGCCGGCTTCAGCGAAAAGGACACGCTGCAGGTGGCATTCAGTTCAAACAGCACCGCCGAGGCACCCGGCTACGTATTCCTGCATCGCAGCGGCGACACCGCCTCGCCGGACCCTGCCGCCAATCGCCAGCGCCTGTCCCTGCTCGATACGCAGCAGGGCGACGCGGATACGCTGTATCAGCAGGCCAATGTGCAGCAGCAATCCCGCGACGCAAGCCGGCTGGCGCAGGACGAGCAACAGGCACAACAGCAGGAGTCGCCGCGCATGGCCTGACCCAGCCGCATCAGGCGCTGACACCGTTCCCGCATCAACTCACGTACTGCGCCTGGCCGTTCCCGAACGACCAGTTCTCCTTCTTCACTTCCACAAGATTGATGAACACGTCTTCGCGGCGGATGCCCACCGCCGCATGCAGTCCATCGGCGATGCCGGCGTACAACGCCTTTTTCTGCTCGAGCGTGCGCCCTTCGTTCCAGGTGATCTGGATGCAGATGAAGTCGTCGGTGCGATCCACGCCCAGGTAGCCGGGATCGTAGATCAGCGTGCCGGGCGCGTGTTCCTGGAAGATCTGGAAGCGGTCGTTCTCCGGCACGCCCACTGCGCGCAGGGCCTGGTAGATGGTTTCACCGACCCGTTGCAGGTAGTCGGCGGATTTACCTTTGCGAAGATCGATGCGGGCGAGCGGCATGGTGGCACTCCAGACTGGATGGGTACGACGACAGGCTGAGACTACGCCTGCCCGGGGCGGTGGGACAGCACAGGGATGGAACCCTCTGGCTCCATGCGTGGCATGGTCCCCGCCTCCGGCGCTCGGGGTGACGCGATTGCCATGGCGGCATCCCTCCGGAGTCGTCATGTGCACGGTCGGCAGGGGCGGCGATGTGCGCCATCAGTGATGGGCCGCACTACTCGCGGGTGCTGGACGGCACACATCGGGAAACGTCTGGCCTGCCTAGGGACAGTTGAGAATTTTCCTTACAGACCGATGTGATTGCCCGGCTTGAAGATCGCCGCGCCGGGGCAAGACACCTTGGCCGGGATTGGCGTCTCGAATAAACGAACGAATACTCATCGCTGCGGTTTACGTCGCAGCAGAGAGAATGCACCGATTGCCTTCAATGGCGGCCGGTGCGTGGGGATCGACTACGGCGCGAATTGCAAACAGCCGTCAGTCGCGCACGCAGATGGAGAAGAATTTCCACTATAAAGTTTCCGGAAGCATCGCCGATCTCGGAAGCACACCCCTAACACATACCAGCCAAACATGCTGCTTGAAATTCCATTCATCAATATTCTTCCGGTGATAGTGCCACCGGCGCTCATCCTCTTTGGATTTATCTATCTTTGGTATCGGGCAGAGTCACTCCATCACATAAGACTACGGCTGATCCGGATCTTCGTCTCAAGGCGCGACCTGACCAACGAAACAATAAATCAACATATTTTGGATGAATCGTCGCTTCTCGCATTTCGATTCAGCAGCGGGATAAAGGCGGAAACACTGCAAGATGCAGAGGGTGTTATTTCGTTCGCCCTTGCAAAAAACATCCCTCTATCTTTGATTAGCCGAGCGGGAAGGGCGTTCGACATTTCTGCACTGACCATGCGTGAAAAGCAGTTGCCGCGCCGAGGGCAGAACATCATTGTTTTTTTGCTTGCCCTATTCTTCTTCGTTCCTGCTGTCATCCTAGCCGGCATGTCTACTGAAGGTGACTTCATGACGTCGCTCAAGGAGACAGGAACAAAAATCTGGCTCTCGCCAGACCATGTATCCCAACGCAATTGGTTTCTCAAAGGCGTGACCATCGAGAAAAATGTCCTCTGCCAACCCCTTGCGCCACGCTCGGGCGAGCCGAAGCCCTCCAACTGGCTCAGCCCGAGGGACAAGGAAATTCTGTGTGAGGTCTTCAACGATGCCAAACTGTCCAAAGTTATCAACGAGGAAGTCAAGGCCCAGCGCCGCAGTTTGATCTACTTAGCTGTATTGTGTGGGGGAATGAGCGTTTTCACGTTCATCCTCATGATTCAAGGTCTCACCGCGCAGAATCTCGCGCAGCGCCTTCAGAAGACAAACCCCGCTGCACAGCAGGCCGTCATTGCGAGACCCCGGAAGCTTTGCATTCACCTGTCGATTTTTGGACAGCGTCGACGTTCCGACCACTGATCAAGCAAACACGAAAAAGCCGGCTCAAGGCCGGCTTCTTCATAACACCTGAAAAATCAGGGTTCTATTTGGTGGGCGGTACAGGGATCGAACCTGTGACCCTTGCCGTGTGAAGGCAATGCTCTACCGCTGAGCTAACCGCCCGGTGTGTTGCTGAGCCGCTCATTATAGGGGCTTTTCAGAGGCCGTCAACACTTTTTCACATTCGTGTTCACGGGTGTTTTCGGGGCGCGCAGCCGAGCATGGCTCGGCTCTACAGAACAGCGGGTTCACAGGCGTTTCGGGGCATGCAGCCGAGCCCAGCCCGGCGCTACCGGAATCACATCGTATGGGTCGGCTTGTCCGAGCTGGTAAGCCCGGCCAGCAGGGTCTCGATCTTGTGGCGCACGCCCTCGCCTTCGGCGCCGTCGGCCAGCTGCACGCCGATGCCGGCGGTGCGGTTGCCCTGCGCGCCGGCCGGGGTCACCCAGATCACCTTGCCGGCCACCGGCAGGCGCTCGCTGGAATCGGGCAGGGTCAGCAGCAGGAACACCTCGTCGCCCAGGAAGTAGCGCTTGGGCGTGGGCACGAAGATGCCGCCATTCTTCACGAACGGCATGTACGCGCTGTACAGCGCGGCCTTGTCCTTCACAGCCAGGGACAGGATGCCCTGGCGGGCGTTGCTGGCACTCATCGATTTCCCCTTGCGGCAGGCCGCTCGTTCACCTTGTTCCAGGCCAGCAGCAACTCGACCACCGCGAGGTCTGCACGCACCGTGGTGCGCAGCAGGTCCCGGGTGCGGTTGGCCGCATCGAACCAGGCTGCAAGCTTGTGCAATCGCTCCGGCGTGGTCAAGGCATCGGTACTGGCCTGGGCCAGCGCCAGATCGGCAGCGAAGCGCAGGCGCAGCGCCGCGTTGTCATCACCGCACCACTTCTGCGCCAGCTCCACCGCGCCGGTCTTGCCGGCGGCCAGCTGTTCCAGATCTCGACCGACTTCGCGGCGCAGGCTCAGGCCGTCTTCGCGCAGCCAGTTGTCGGCCTGGCCGGGATGGCCGCGGGCGGCCTCCAGCGCTTCGCGCGCCGATGCTTCACTGTGGCCCCGCTGCTGCAGCCAGGCCAGTGCTTCGTGCTGCGGCGGCAGCTTGAATTCCAGTCGCTGGCAACGGCTGCGGATGGTCTGCGGCAGGCGTGCCGGATCGCTGCTGATCAGCCACAGGTAGCGGCCGGGCTGCGGCTCCTCCAGCGTCTTCAGCAGCGCGTTGGCGGCCGAACGGTTGATCGCATCGGCCGGATCGACGATCACGACCTGCGCCACGCCGTACTGCGGGGTCAGCGCCAGCTTTTCGGTGATCTCGCGCACCTGCTCGATGACGATCTCGGTACGCAGCTTGTCGCCGCTCTTGTTCGGAATGAAGCTGACCAGCTGCAGGTCCGGATGGGTGCCGGCGGCGATCAGCTGGCGCGTGCGCGTGGCGTGCGTTGCATCACCCTGCGCCAGCACGTGGTCGGCCAGCGCCAGCGCCACTTCGCGCTTGCCCAGCCCGGCCGGGCCGCAGATCAGCAGGCCATGACCGAGGCGACCGGCGTCGAGCGCGGCCACGGTCTGGTCGAACGCGCGCTGCTGCCACGGCGAAAACGTGCTCATGCGCCCTCCCCGTCCTGCAGCCAACGCTCGATACGTGCGACCACATCGGCGGCCACGCGTTCCTGCACCTGGCCGGCGTCGATCAGCGCGAAGCGCTGCGGGTCCTGCTGTGCGCGGCTGCGGAACACGGCGCGCACGCGCTGGAAGAAATCGTCCTGCTCGCTCTCGATGCGGTCCGGCCACAGGTCACGGCCATTCGCGCGGGCGCGGCCCACCGCCACATCCACATCCAGCAGCAGGGTCAAGCCCGGCAGCAGGCCGACCGCGCGGCGCTCCAGGTCGGCAATCCACTGCGGATCCAGGCCACGGCCGCCGCCCTGGTAGGCGTAGCTGGAATCGGTGAAGCGATCGCTCAGCACGTAGGCACCGCGCTGCAGCGCCGGCCGGATCACCTGGCGCACATGCTGGGCGCGTGCGGCGAACACCAGCAGCAACTCGGCTTCGGCGCTGAGCGGCTCGGCAGCGATCTCGGCATCAGGCTTCAGCACCAGGCCGCGGATGCGCTCGGCCAGTGGCGTACCGCCCGGCTCGCGGGTCAGCACCACCTCGTGGCCGTGGCTGCGCAGGCAGTCACGGATGGCATTGATGGCGGTGGTCTTCCCCGCGCCCTCGCCGCCTTCCAGGCTGACGAAACGCGGGTGACGAAGCAGCGCGGGACTCATTGCGCCGGGATCTCCTGGGTACGTTGCTGGCGCAGCTGCTGCAGGTAGCGGGCTACGGCGGCGTTGTGCTGCTCCAGGCTGGGCGAGAACACGTGCGCGCCGCTGCCGTCGCCCACGGCGACGAAGTACAGCGCGTCACCGGCGGCCGGCTGCGCGGCGGCCATCAGCGCGTCGCGACTGGGCATGGCGATCGGGGTCGGGGTCAGGCCCGCACGGGTATAGGTGTTGTACGGCGTATCGGTGGTCAGGTCGCGGCGGCGGATGTTGCCGTCATACGCGGCACCGATGCCGTAGATCACGGTCGGGTCGGTCTGCAGGCGCATGCCGATCTTCAGGCGGCGCATGAACACGCCGGCGATCTGCGGGCGCTCGCTGGCCAGCGCGGTTTCCTTCTCGATGATCGACGCCAGCGTCAGCAGTTCGTAGGGCGTGTTGATCGGCAGGTCCGGCGCGCGGCTTTCCCAGGCTTCGTCCAGCGCCTTTTCCATTGCGGCGTGGGCGCGCTTGAGCACGTCCAGATCACTGTCGCCGCGCTGGTAGACGTAGGTCTCCGGCAGGAAGCGGCCTTCCGGGTGCTGGCCACCGAAGCCGAGGCGCTGCATCAACGCGGCGTCATCCAGGGTATCGGTGGTGTGCAGCAGCGGCTCGGCGCGCTTGAGTGCAGCACGCAGCTGGCGGATGTTCCAGCCCTCGACAATGGTGACGCGGTGCTGCAGCACCTTGCCGGCGCGCATGCGCAGCAACAGCTCGCGCGGGGTCAGCTCGCCACTGAGCGCGTACTCGCCCACCTTCAGCTTGCCGGCCGCATCGAGCTGGCGCGCCAGCAGTTGCCACTGGGTGTCCTGGCCCTCGTCCACGCCGGCATCGCGCAGCTTGCGCAGCACGCTGTTCATGCCATCGCCGCTGGCGATGACCACGCTCTCGGCGGTCGGGGTGATCGGGGCATCGGCGAACCGGGTCTGCTGGTAGAAGAACCACGCGCCCGCGCCGGCCACGACGGCGGCCAGCACCACCACCAGCGTTACCACGAACAGACACCCGCGCTTGGCTCCCGCCATGGACTACCTCTGAACTCGATTCCGTCGTGCAGGATACCGTGCCGGTGGATTGGGGTCATGACCGGGGTCGCGCCTGCGTGCCGACCAACGGTCGGCACCCACCACAATCCATGCCTGGCGCGGCGATCAGTAGATCCACGCCATGCGTGGATGAATGGCCATGGAGGACTCCGTGCCGACCAACGGTCGGCACCCACCGTGGGGGAATGGCGTTGCCGGCCAGCGGCCGGCACTACCGGTGCACGCCTAGCCCTGCTGGCCCAGCGCGCGCAGCAGGCCGCGGGCCTTGGCGCGGGTCTCGTCCAGTTCCTTGTCCGGGTCCGAATCGACCACGATGCCGGCGCCGGTGCGGAAGCTCACCTCCTGGCCGTCCACTTCGGCGGTGCGGATCAGGATGTTCAGGTCCAGGTCGCCATCGCGGTTCAGCCAGCCGAACGCGCCGGTGTAGGCACCACGTGGCACCTGCTCCAGCTCGCTGATGATCTGCATGCAGCGCACCTTGGGGCAGCCGGTGATGGTGCCGCCCGGGAACGTGGCGGCGATCACCTCGCCGGGCGTGACCTCCGGGCGCAGGTGGCCGCTGACGTTGCTGACGATGTGGTGCACATGCGCGTAGCTCTCCACGGTCATCAGCTCATCGACCACCACGGTACCGGGCAGGCAGATACGGCCCAGGTCGTTGCGCTCCAGGTCGATCAGCATCACGTGCTCGGCACGCTCCTTGGGGTGGCCGACCAGTTCCTGGATGCGCGCGGCATCATTGTCGCCCTCGAAGCGCGGACGCGTGCCGGCAATAGGACGCGTCTGCGCGTGGCCGGCATGCACCGACACCAGCCGTTCCGGCGAGGAACTGACCACGTGGCGGCCGTGCGCGCTGAACAACCCGGCGAACGGTGCGGGGTTGGCACGGCGCAGCTGCGAATACAACGCCTGCGGGCTGACCGGCGCGGCGAACTGCGCGCTCCAGCGCCGCGACAGGTTTACCTGGAACACATCGCCGGCACGCAGGTAGTCGATCACCCGGCGCACGCCATCGGTGAAGCGCTGTGGCGCATCCTCGCCGACCGACTGCGGCGGCTGCCAGCCCTGCCCGGCCTCCGGCAATGCCTGCGACGCCAAGGTCATCAGCGCCTCCAGCAGGGTCTGCTCACCGGCTTCGGCGATGACGAAGCTGGCGTCGTTCTGGTGGTCGTGCAGCACCGCGGCCGGGCAGCGCAGCGCCAGCGCGGTCGGGCGGCCGTCCGCGCGCGCGCGCGCCGGCAGCACCGGTTCGATCTGGCTGGCCACTTCGTAGTCCAGCATCAGCGCCCAGCCGCCACGGAACGGCAGGCTGTGGCTGCCGTCGTGCGGCAGACGTTCGTGCTGCCAGGCGCGATCCAGCGCCTGCAGGAACGTGCCGGGCTGCACGGCACCCTGCAGGTCGCGCACCTGGCCATCGGCGTCCAGCCGCAGGCCCTCGCCCTGCGTGGCCAGCAGCAGGCTCCAGCGGCCCTGGGCGGTGCCCGAGGCAGTGGATTCCATCAGCAGCGGGAAGCGCGCCGGGTCATGCTGCTGCAGGGCCAGCAGATCGATCGGGTGCGGCAGCGGGTGGATCAGCGGTGCGTGGGTCATGGCGGCCAGGTCGGGGGTTCAGATGCACGGAAGCCGCCTTGCGGCGGCTCCGTAGAACGCGGCATCGAGCATGGCCCGACGCTACAACTCGGTCAGACGCGCTTGAAGATCAGCGTGCCGTTGGTGCCGCCGAAGCCGAAGCCATTGGACATCACCACGTCGACCTTGGCCTGGCGTGCTTCGTTGGGCACGTAGTCCAGGTCGCAGCCTTCGCCCGGCTGCTGCAGGTTGATGGTCGGCGGAATGACGTTGTCCTGCAGCGCCATCACCGAGAAGATCGCTTCCACGCCGCCAGCAGCGCCCAGCAGGTGGCCGGTCATCGACTTGGTGGAGCTGACCATCATCTTGTAGGCGTGGTCGCCGAAGGCGGTCTTCATGGCCATGGTCTCGCCCAGGTCGCCCAGCGGCGTGGAGGTGCCGTGCGCGTTGAGGTAACCCACCTGTTCCGGGGTCACGCCCGCGTCCTTCATGGCCATGACCATGCAGCGCGCGGCGCCTTCGCCGTTCTCGCTCGGTGCGGTCATGTGGTACGCGTCGGAGCTGGCGCCGAAGCCGGCCAGTTCACAGTAGATCTTTGCGCCACGCGCCTTGGCGTGCTCGTACTCTTCCAGGATCAGGATGCCGGCGCCGTCGCCCAGCACGAAGCCGTCACGGTCCTTGTCCCACGGGCGCGAAGCCTGTTCCGGGGCGTCATTGCGGGTGCTCATGGCCTTCATCGCGCAGAAGCCACCCAGTGCGGTCGGCGACGAGCCACGTTCGGCACCGCCGACCACCATCACGTCGGCGTCGCCGTACTGGATCATGCGCATCGCGGTACCGATCGAATGGTTCGAGGTCGCGCACGCCGACACCGCCGAGAACGACGGGCCCTTCAGGCCGGTGATGATGCTCAGCTGGCCCGGCAGCATGTTGATGATGGTCTTGGGCACGTAGAAGGGCGAGATCTTCTTGCCCTCGTGGAACTCGATGGTCTGCTCTTCGATGCCGAGCAGGCCGCCGATGCCGGCGCCGACGATGGCGCCGATGCGCTCGGCATTGGCGTCGGTGATCTCCAGGCCCGAGTCGTGCAGGGCCATGAACGAGGCACCGAGGCCGTAATGGATGAACGGGTCCATCTTCTTGGCATCCTTGCCGCTGACCCGGAATTTGCCGAACAGTTCGTTGTCGGCGGTGATGTCAAAGCCCTTGACCTCACCTGCAATCTTGGTGGTGAACCGATCCAGGTAGGCATCAGAAATGTTGGTCAGCGGACCGATGCCCGAACGACCGTGGGTGATGCCTTCCCAGCTGCTGGCCAGATCATTGCCCAACGGCGAGACGATACCCAGGCCGGTTACGACGACGCGACGCTTCATTGCTGATTCTCCTGACCCGAAGGTTCAATCGGGTAACACGGTTTGCTTCGGTGTGATGCCCAAACACACGGGGCCGCAACTGCGGCCCCATGGGGTGCGGTGCGCGGCGAGCGTGAGCCCGCGCGCGCACTGCCGTCTGACATCAGGCCTTGACGTGGGCCTTGATGTAGTCGATGGCGGCCTGCACGGTGCTGATCTTCTCGGCTTCTTCGTCCGGGATCTCGCACTCGAATTCTTCTTCCAGGGCCATCACCAGCTCGACGGTGTCCAGCGAGTCAGCGCCCAGGTCATCGACGAACGATGCGCTGTTGGTGACTTCTTCTTCCTTGACGCCAAGCTGTTCGACGACGATTTTCTTGACGCGTTCTTCGATGGTGCTCATGGGATCTCGCTCCAGATGGAGTTGTGGTTCAAAAGTGGTCGCCATCAAGGGCGATGGCCGTGGGATAGTGTAGTGGAAACCGGCGCGGCCTTGCATTGCAGCAAAAACCCCCGCAGATCAACCACTTGCGGCGCAATCCCTGCGCCCCTTGCTTACGGCATGTACATGCCGCCGTTCACATGGAGGGTTTCGCCGGTGATGTAACCGGCAGCCGGGCTGGCCAGGAAGGCCACCGCATGGGCGATGTCTTCCGGCGATCCCAGGCGTTCGAGGGCGATGTCGTTGATCAGCGCGGTGCGCGCTTCTTCCGGCAACGCCTTGGTCATGTCGGTGTCGATGAAGCCAGGTGCGACAACATTGACGGTGACGCCGCGCGAACCGATTTCCTTGGCCAGCGACTTGCTGAAGCCGATGATGCCGGCCTTGGCCGCGGCGTAGTTGGCCTGGCCGGCGTTGCCGGTCACGCCCACCACCGATGCGATGTTGATGATGCGGCCCTTGCGTGCCTTCATCATGCCGCGCATCACCGCCTTGCTGGTGCGGAACACGCTGGTCAGGTTGGTGTCGATGATCGACGCCCAGTCCTCGTCCTTCATGCGCATCAGCAGGTTGTCGCGGGTGATGCCGGCATTGTTGACCAGGATCGAGATCGGGCCGAATTCCTTGGCGATGCCATCGAGCACGCTGTCCAGCGCGGCGGCATCGGTGACGTTCAGCGCGCGGCCGTGACCGCCGTGGGCAGCCAGGCGTTCGCCGATCGCGGCAGCGCCGGATTCGGTGGTGGCGGTGCCGATGACGGTGGCGCCCTGGGCGGCCAGCAGATCGGCGATGGCGGCGCCAATGCCACGGCTGGCACCGGTGACCAGTGCGATTTCACCCTGCAGGGGCTTGCTCATGATGTTTTCCTCAGACGGGAGCGGCCGCCGCACCGTGCCGCTTGCAGCGGCCACCGGTACGGCCGGCAGGAACAGGGAAGGTCAGGCCGACCATGCCTCGCGGGCGGCTTCGAAGTCGCCCGGCGTGGCCAGCGGACGGCCGTCGATGGCCTTGTCGATGCGCTTGACCAGGCCGGTCAGCACCTTGCCTGGGCCGCACTCGGCGATCTGGGTGATGCCGCGGGCGGCCAGCGCCTGCACGCAACCGGTCCACTGCACCGGCTGGTACAGCTGCTGGACCAGCGCGGTGCGGATGGCGTCCACGCCGTCGTGCACCTGGGCATCGACGTTCTGCACCACCGGCAGCTGCGGCGCCTGCCAGGACAGGCCGGCCATCACTTCGGCCAGGCGGTTGGCGGCTTCGCGCATGAGCGGGGTGTGCGAGGGCACGCTGACGGCCAGCTTGACCGCCTTGCGCACGCCCTTCTCGGCCAGCAGCGCCAGTGCACGGTCGACCGCATCGGCGTCGCCACCGATCACGATCTGGCCCGGCGAATTGAAGTTGGCCGGCACCACCACCTGGCTGCCTGCGGCTTCGGCGCAGACGTCCAGCACCAGCTGGTCTTCGGCACCGAGCACGGCGGCCATGGCCCCGACACCGGCCGGTGCCGCTTCCTGCATCAGCTGGCCACGCAGGCGCACCAGGTGCGCACCGTCATGCAGGCTCAGCGCGCCGGCGGCGACCAGGGCGGTGTACTCGCCCAGGCTGTGGCCGGACAGCACCGACGGGCGCGGGCCGCCCACGGCGTTCCAGGCGCGCCACACGCCGATGCTGGCGGCCAGCAGGGCCGGCTGGGTGTATTCGGTACGGTTGAGCATTTCCTCCGGGCCGCCCTGGGACAACGCCCACAGGTCGACACCGGCACCATCGGATGCCTCGGTGAAGGCTTCACGCACCTGCGGGTGCAGTTCGGCCAGCTCGGCCAGCATGCCCACAGACTGCGAGCCCTGGCCGGGGAAGACAAAAGCGAGGGTGGATACGGTCACGCGGTCATCCGCTTGTTGCAATCGAAGCGGGCCATGATAAGGGGGAATCCGCTGTGTCGTCTGTACGTGCGCGTATGCAGGCGTATGGAGCAATGACAGGGTCAGATCCCTTTTCCACCGGAAATGGGATCTGACCCCGGCCGACGATCAGCAGAACAGCTGCAGGACGTCCAGATCGCCGTCGGCGAGGAAATCCACGCACAGGCCCACCAGCATCAGCACGCCAGCAGTGCTGGCACCGTGGGTGATGAAGATCGAATGGGCCAGCGCGCGCGCTGACCGGCCCAGCTTCATGCAGACCCTGGCCAGGCTGCGCAGGCGGCCACTGACCGCATGCACGTGCTCGCGCACCGGTGCCTGGGCACCGCCCATCGCCTCGGCCATCATCGCCTGCAGGTGCTCGGGGCGGTCGGCATAGTACTTGGCCACGCCATAGCCGAACATCAGCCAGTCGCGGGCCTGGGCTTCGGACAGGTCCATCACTTCCAGTGGATCTTCCTCGAAGTCGATGAAACCGACCTTGTCGCCATCCCAGGTGAGGTTGCGCGGCAACGGCTGGCCGAAATAGGCGCCGCGCGCATGCGCTTCGGCAATGGCCTGCATCGCCGCCATGACCAGCCGATCACGACCGGCCTCGTCGGCCTGGCGCAGGCAGGTATTGAACGAGCTGCCGTTGTCGCCGATTACCAGCGCGGCATGGCCGGTGCCCAGCACGTCAGGCACGTTCACACCCTGCGCCTGCAGTTCTGCAAGGCGGCGGGCCTCGGTTTCGCGTGCGGCGTCGCCGCCACGGTGCGGAGGAGGACGAAGGGCATCGAGGTGGAAACGACGGGCAACAAAATTGAGCAGGCCAAGGGCCAGCGCCCGGCTTCCCTTGCCGTACTGCTTCAGCCAGGCACGTTGCCCTTCGATGACGATGGGCTCAACCATGACAGGTCCTCCTTAAACGCGTTACGGCCCCGGAGGGCCGCAACGACAAAGCTTCACATTGTCGTAACTTGCACTATCAATAGCGCAACAGAGCCGAACCCCACGTGAAGCCACCACCGAAGGCCTCCAGCAGCAGCAGCTGGCCGCGCTCGACCTTGCCCGAACGCACGGCGGCGTCGAGCGCCAGCGGCACCGAGCCGGACGAGGTATTGCCATGCTTGTCGACAGTCACCACCACCTGGTCCATCGACATCTCCAGGCGCTTGGCGGTGGCTTCGATGATGCGCAGGTTGGCCTGGTGCGGAATCAGCCAATCCAGGTCGGACTTGTCCAGGCCGTTGGCGGCCAGGGTCTCGTCCACGACCGAGTCCAGCGCCTTGACGGCGTACTTGAACACGTCGTTGCCCTTCATGTTGATGGTGCCGCCACCGTTGGCGCCGTCCTTGAAACCGCTCGAGACGCCGACCGGGTTCCACAACAGCTCCTTCTTGCTGCCGTCGGCATGCAGGTGTGTGCTGAGGATGCCGGTCTCTTCGTCGGCCTTGAGCACGACGGCGCCAGCGCCATCGCCAAACAGTACGCAGGTGGTGCGATCGTTCCAGTCGACCATGCGGGTCAGCGTTTCGGTGCCGATCACCAGCACGTGCTTGCAGTCACCGGAACGGATGAATTTATCGGCCACGCCCAGCGCGAACACGAAGCCCGAGCAGGCTGCGTTGACGTCGAAGGCGGGGCACCCGGCCACACCGAGCTTGGCCTGGATCAGGCACGCGGTGGACGGGAAAATAAGGTCAGGCGTGGTCGTACCGACCACGATCATGTCGAGCTGCGAAGCGTCGATGCCTGCGGCTTCCAGCGCGCGCAGGGCGGCGTTGTAGCCAAGGTCGCTGGTGGTTTCGCCTTCGGCCGCGATGTGCCGTTCACGAATGCCGGTGCGCGACTGGATCCACTCGTCCGAGGTTTCGACCATTTTTTCCAGGTCGGCGTTGGTCAGGACTTTTTCCGGCAAATAGCTGCCGGTGCCCGCGATCCTCGAGTAGATCCGCTTGCTCATCATGTTTCCTGTTGCGCGGGCCGCCGATCACCGGCACGCCCGGGAAAGAAGGCAAAGGCCGCTGCCCGGAGGCAGCGGCCTTCCCGGCACATCAATCTTCTTCGACGGCCGAGGTCTTGGTCTGGATGACCTTCTTGCCGCGGTAGAAACCATCGGCAGTGATGTGGTGACGCAGATGCACTTCGCCGGTGGTCGGGTCGGTCGACAGCTGCTTGGCGCTCAGGGCGTCATGCGAACGGCGCTGGCCGCGGCGGGACGGGGTAACACGGGATTTCTGGACAGCCATGGGATTGCTCCAAACTCGGTTCGTTTTGCTTCGTCGTTTCGTCGCACAGGACGCCAGCGCCCAGCACACTTTTCGCTTTCGCCGCAGCCGCCGACGACAACCGGCTGCTATTGTTTCTTCAATGCCGCCAACGCCGCAAACGGGTTGGCCTTCTTTGTTTCTTCTTCGCTCGGCGCCCAGTCCTTGTCGACTGCTTCACCGTCGGGCGACAGCGGTACCACCGGCACCGCCAGCACCAGCTCGTCCTCGACCAGATCCAGCGGCTTCAGCTGGCCATCTTCCGGCACCAGCAACGCCTCGTATTCCTCCGGCAGGGACGATTCCTCGTCCTCGTCGCGGATCAGGCCAAGCCTCTGGGTCACCTTCACCGGCAACAGGAATCGCTGCATGCTGCGCTGACAGGTCAGCGGCAACGCGGTGTCGATGGTCAGTTCCACATAGGATACCCGCAAGACGTCGTCGCGACCGAATTCAAGCGAGTAGACGCACTCGCCGTCGGTATCTGCGACCAACCCCTGCAGGCGGGTCAATTCAGCCAGGGAGACCTGACCGTCGAAGCGCCTTCGCGCTACAACCATCCGCCAGGCATCCAGCGTTTCGGGCACGTTCGCGGACATAAGCCGCTGAATACTAAGGATCGGAGCGGCGGCTGTCAAATGCCCGCCATACAGGACTTGCCGCTGGCGCTGCAGACGGGCCAGACTGCTTCGCCCTGCCCCGGTATTGTCGCATGTCACTGGTCCTGGCCTCCACGTCCCGCTACCGCCGTGAACTGCTGCAGCGGCTGGGCCTGCCCTTCGACTGCGCGCGCCCTGAGGTGGATGAAACCCCGTTGAACAACGAAGCGCCATTGGCCCTGGCCACCCGCCTGGCCGCCACCAAGGCGGTCGAGGTGGCG
The DNA here is from genome assembly GCF_059369815.1 of Stenotrophomonas sp. YJH_SMC_27. Lineage (NCBI taxonomy): Bacteria > Pseudomonadati > Pseudomonadota > Gammaproteobacteria > Lysobacterales > Lysobacteraceae > Stenotrophomonas > Stenotrophomonas sp. YJH_SMC_27. The sequence goes on from NZ_JCAFTA010000001.1 coordinate 473,850, forward strand.
TGCCGGCATCCCGGCGCGTGGGTGATCGGCTCGGACCAGGTCGCGGACCTGAACGGCCAGCCACTGGGCAAACCGGGTACGGTCGAGGCCGCCTGCGCACAGCTGGCGGCGATGTCCGGGCAGACCGTGCACTTCCATACCGCCGTCTGCCTCAGCCGTGATGGAGCATCATTCACGGCCACCGATCTGACCGAGGTCCGCTTCCGTGCACTGGAACCGGACGAGATCGCCCGCTACGTGGCCACCGAACAGCCGCTGGACTGCGCCGGCAGCTTCAAATGCGAGGGCCTGGGCATCAGCCTGTTCGACGCCATCGACAACCGCGACCCGACCGCGCTGATCGGCCTGCCGCTGATCACGCTATGCGGATTGCTGCGCAGGGCAGGTTTCGCGGTGCCGTGAACGGTAGAGCCGAGCCCATGCCCGGCTGTTTTTTTTGAGGCTGCCTGCCATCTGAAGCAGAAGCAGCGGAGCATCGGCTCGGCTCTACAGGACCAGCGGACCTCAACGGACCTCGAACGCTTGCTCCTGCCATTGCTCCACGCTGCCGTCGCGCCCGTGCAGGCGCAGGCCCAGCCAATGCCTGCCCGGCGCGAGCGTGGCGGTATCCAGCGAGGCATCAAAGCCCACCGCCGGATGCTGCGGATCGGTACTGTCCGGCCAGGTGTGGCGCACGTCGAACACACGCCCGTAGCGGGCATCACCGATGGAGCGGCCATCGACCAGCACTTCAACCCGCGCCAGGCCGACGCCATCCTTGAACGCCCAGCCCTTGATCGCGAGCGTGCCGGACACCTTCTCGCCGTTGGACGGCGCATCCAGCCACGCCATCGCCGGCGTCACGCACGGCCCTTGCGCGCGCTGCACCGGCAGGCGGAACAACAGGAAGCGCTGGAATCCGTGATCACTGCTGACCACGCGTGGCGCAGGCAGCGGGCCCACCTGATCGCAGATGGCGTGATAGCGCGCCAGCAGTTCGCGATAGCGCTGGTCGCTGGGTGACAGCACCAGCAGCATCGGCGCCGTGCGCTCGCCCTCATGCAGCAGGCCCCACTGTGCCAGCTGTGCGGTGCGGCCATGCTTGTCATTGAGCGGATGCGGCAGCACCTCGATGTTGCCATTGCCCAGCTGGAAACCCAGTTCAGCGCCAACCTTGAAGTTGCCGGCCAGCACGCGTGTCCCTTGCGGCATCTGCCGCAACTCCTCGCGCACCGCTACCGCCAGGGGTTGCCAGCCGGCGAAATTGCGCGGGTAGTACTTGCTGCCGGCCATCTGCTCGCGCAGTGCCGGCGTGGAGGCCATCAGGTAGTAGCCGAAGGCCAGCACCATGCCCGCACCGGCCAACCACCAGCCGGTGCGGCGCAGCCAGCGCGGCCAGCCGTTGAGCACCACCGGCACCGCCACCAGCAGTGCGAGGTAACCCGGCAGCGGCCAGTGGAAACTGATCCGCTCGACGTCAGTAAAGAAGCCGAGCACGAAAATGCCCAGCGTGGATACGCCGCCCACCAGGCCGAAATAGCGCCACTGCACGCGCGCGCCGCCACCGCTCCGGGTTCCTGCCAGCGCTACCTTCCACATCGCCATGCACAGGATCGGCGTCACCAGCATCGGCTGGATCACCAGGAACCACAGCCCGCCCCATTCGAAGGCCCAGGGATGACGCTCGACCACCTGGAATTTCAGCCCGGCATCGTGGTTGTCCGCATTCCACGCCAGCAGTGGCAGCCACGCCAGCACGCCCACCGCCAACGCGACCCATACGCGCGGATCGGCCAGCATGCGCCTCCCCTGCGGCAATGCCAGCAGCGCAATGAAACCCACGCCGATGACACCGATGAAGCGGTAATGGCTGAGCGCACCGATCAACAGGCCCAGCGCCAGCTTCATCGCCGAGGAGGCATCCACGTTGTGCAGCAGGCGCGCGCCGGCATGCAGGCAGATCACCGCCGCCAGTGCCATCGGCACGTCCGGCACCGCCAGCAGGCCCAGCGTCGCCGACAACGGCATCAACAGCGTGAGGCTGCCCGCCTGCCAACCGGCCACGTTGCCGAACCAGCGCGTGGCCGTGCGCACTACCAGCAGCGGCAGCAGCGCACCGATGGCCAGGAATGGCAGGCGCAACGCGAGCACGTGATGGCCACCGATCTCAACGCCCAGCCGGGCCAGCCACGCGGTCAGCCCGGGCAGGTCCGAATAGGCTGCGGCCAGATGCTGGCCTTCCTGCCAATAGAACGCTTCGTCGACGAACAGCGGCAGGCGCGCGGCAACGATCAGCTTGGCCGCTGTGACCAGCGTCCATAACCAGAGAAATATCGTCCGTGCGCGCTGTTCGCCTTGCATTGCTCTATGGATAATCGAGTGGATTCCAGATCTGAGACGATCATGCCAGCCTCGTCCCCCAATCCCAGCATGCTAACCGATCAATTGCGTCAGGCCCTGCGGGAGGCACAGGATCAGGTCAACGCACTGGTGCTGGGCAAGGTGCCGGAAGTCAGGCTGGCCTTCGTCGCATTGCTGTCCGGCGGCCACCTGCTGATCGAAGACCTGCCCGGCCTGGGCAAGACCACGCTGGCGCATGCGCTGGCCAGCAGCCTGGGCCTCAGTTTCCAGCGCGTGCAGTTCACCTCAGATCTGTTGCCGGCCGATGTGCTGGGCGTGTCGGTGTATGAAGCCGGCAGCCGCCAGTTCCAGTTCCACCCAGGCCCGGTATTCACCCACGTACTGCTGGCCGACGAGATCAATCGCGCCCCCCCGCGCACGCAGAGCGCGTTGCTGGAAGCGATGGCCGAGCAGCAGGTCACCCTGGACGGGCAGACGCACCCGCTGCCGGACCCTTTCTTCGTCATCGCCACACAGAACCCGGTGGACCTGTCAGGCACCTTCCCGCTGCCGGATTCACAGCTGGATCGCTTCCTGCTGCGGCTGGCGATGGGCTATCCCAGCGCCCAGGCCGAGCGCGAGCTGCTGCGTGGCAGCGACCGCCGCGACCTGATCGCGCGGGCCGTGCCGAAGCTGGATGACACCCAGGTGCGCACGTTGCGCGACGCGGTGAACCAGGTGCATGCCAGCGACGCGCTGATCGACTATGTGCAGGCCCTGCTGACCCGCAGCCGCCAGCACGCAGGCGTGCGCGTCGGCCTGTCGCCGCGTGCCGGCCTGGCGCTGCTGCGTGCAGCCAGAGCACATGCACTGCTGCTGGGTCGCGGGCATGTGGTGCCCGAGGACGTGCAGACGCTGTTCGTCGCCGTGGCCGGCCACCGGTTGGTGGCGGAAGCCGAATCCAGTTCGGGGCCGGCATTGGCACGCGCGATCCTGCAGACCGTCGCGGTGGATTGAACGTGGCCACACGCTGGGCACGCATGCAGCTGCTGGCTCGGCCGCGCAGGCCCGAAGCCTTGCCGAAGCGACTGGATCGCCATCGCATCTATGTGCTGCCCACCCGCTTCGGCCTGTTCGTTGCAATCCTGCTGGCAGCCATGCTGCTGGGCGCGCTGAACTACAACAACAATCCCGCCCTGCTGCTGGCCCTGCTGCTGGCGGCAGCGGCAATCGCCAGTGCCATTGCCGCGCATCTCCAGTTGTCCGGCGTACAGATCGACGCGATCTCCGCCGAGCCGGTACCGGCCGGGCAACCCTTGCGCCTGCGCGTGGACCTCTCTCTGCGGGATCCGCGTGCGCGGCACGGCCTTCATCTCCAGCTGGGCGACAGCCAGGCCTGGACCTCGCTGCCTGCACACGGCCGTGGTGAAGTGGAACTGGAGGTTCCCAGCGAACGCCGGGGCTGGCTGGAGCTTCCACGTATCCGCCTGTCCACGACCCAGCCCCTGGGCCTGGTGCGGGCGTGGTCGTGGGTGTGGCCGGAACAGCCGCTGCTGGTCTACCCACTGGCCGAAGCCTTGGCGCCTGCACTGCCGGAGAGCGGCAGCGATCCGCTGCATACCCGTGCCCACGCCAGCGGCGAGGAACTGCATCAGCTGCGCCCCTACCGGGCGGGCGATGCGCCGCGCAGCATTTCCTGGAAGCACTCGGCACGCCGCGACAGCCTGCTGGTGCGCGAGTACGAAAAACCGGTCGGCATCGAAGTAGTCCTCGACTGGCGCGCATTGGCGCCGCTGGGCCAAGAAGCACGCATCGCTCGATTGGCGCGCTGGGTGGATGTAGCCGAGCGCGAGGGCCGCCGCTACACCCTGTTGCTGCCTGCACACCCGCCGTTCGGGCCCGGACTGGGCGCCAGCCACCACCACCTGTGCCTGCGCGCGCTGGCGCTGATGCCGCATGACTGAGACCCCGGAGCTGCTCGACCGCAACGCCCGCAACTGGACCCTGGCCAGCGCGGCGCTGGCTCTGTTGCCGCTGCTGCTGCAGCTGCCGCCACTGCTGGCGGGCGTGATCGCGCTGGCGGCGATTTTCACCGCCGCCCTGTCGCGGCGGACAGTGCTGCCGATGCCGGTGCGCCTGCTGCTGGTGCTGGCCATGCTCGGCGCCATCGTCTGGCAGATGGGCATGGTGCGCCCAGGACGCGACACCGGTTGCGCGCTGCTGGCCGCGATGCTGGCGATCAAGTCCAGCGAGCTGCGCAGCCTGCGTGATGCCCGCAGTCTGCTCGGCTTTGCGCTGTTCTCGCCCTTTGCAGCATTCCTGCTCGACCAGGGGCCGCTGACAACAGCACTGGCCGCGCTGGCCGGGGTCAGCGCACTGCTCGCCCTGCAACGCCTGGCCCAGGATGAAGGCCATGCTGGCCGCCTGCCGTTGCGCGGGCAGCTGCGTGGTGTCGGCCGCCTGCTGGCGATCGGCCTGCCGCTGGCATTGGCCTGCTTCTGGCTGTTCCCGCGCCTTGCCACGCCACTGTGGGGCGTTCCCGAGCGCGCCGTGGGTACACCGGGGCTGTCCGACAGCATGGAACCCGGCCAGTGGCTGGACCTGATGGCCGACGACACCCCGGCGTTGCGCGTGCAGTTCTTCGGTGCCCCACCCGAGCCGGCGCAGCGCTACTGGCGCGGCCCTGTACTGACCGCCTTCGATGGACGGCGCTGGACACGCGAGCCTGCGAGCGCGCGGCGACCTGCTGCGGTGGTTGAAGCCGGTACACAGGGCTGGGATTACCAGATCGACTACGAGCCGACTGACCGCCGCCAGCTTGTGGCGCTGGACCTGCCCAGCGGTGCGCCTGCGGGCAGCATGCTGGATGCGGACATGAGCCTGCGCAGCGAGCGCCCGCTGGCCTCGCTCAGCCGCTGGCGATTGCATTCGGCCCCTCCACGGCAGTTCGACAGCACGCTGTCGCCCCTTCTGCGCCGCGCGACGCTGCAGCTGCCGGCCGGCTTCAACCCGCGCACCGCCACCCTGGCCCAGCAATGGCGACAGGACGCCGGCGGTGATGACGAGGCCATCGTGCGCCGCGCGCTGCAGTGGATCACCACCGATTTCTCGTACACGCTGGATACCCCGGCGGCGGGGCGCGACCCGATCGACGAGTTCCTGTTCGGCTACAAGGCCGGCTTCTGTGAACACTTCAGCTCGGCTTTCGTGGTGCTGATGCGCAACGCGGGTGTACCCGCGCGGGTGGTGACCGGTTTCGCCGGCGGCACCCGCAACCGCATCGGCGACTACTGGGTGGTGCGGCGGATGGATGCCCACGCCTGGGCCGAGGTGTGGCTGCCGCAGCGCGGCTGGGTACGGGTAGACCCGACGGCGGCCGTGGCACCGGAACGCATCCTGGACACGCTGGACGACCGCCTGCAGGCCGGCACGGACACACCACTGCGACAGCGGTGGCTGCAGCTGGGCCAGATGGGGGATTGGCTGCGCCGCGGCTGGAACGATCTGGTGCTGTCCTTCGATGCGCGCCGCCAGCAGCAACTGCTCAAGCCTTTCGGGCTGGACGATCTGGGTCCCGGGCAGCTGGTCGCCGGCTTCGTCGTGGCCGCCCTGCTGGCACTGGCGTGGATGGCCTGGCTGCTGGCCCGCGGCGAGCGCGAACGCGACCCGCTGCTGCGCGCCTGGCATCGCCTCGGGCGACGCTACGCCCGCCTCGGCCTGGCCCGAGAACCGCACGAAACCGCACAGCACTGGGCACAGCGGGTTCACCGGCAGCGACCCGACCCGACCCTGCTCGCGCTCAGCCAGCGTTTCGCCGACGCGCGCTACGCTGGAACTTGCAACGACCTCGCCTCATTATTGCGGGACCTGCGCAGGCATCGCCCGACTTCCGGAGCCTCCCCATGAACACCAAGTTCCTCCTCACCGCTGTGGCCACGCTGGCCCTGTCGGCCTGCGCCACGGCCCCGAAGCCGCTGCAGGGACAGTTCAGCCTGGTCTCTCCTCGCGACTCGGTCGCTACCCAGCAGGTCGGCACGCCGGTCCGTTGGGGCGGTCGCATCATCGAAACCAAGCCTGGCCAGGGCGAGACCTGCTTCCAGATCATCTCGCGCCCGCTCAATGGCAGTGGCCGCCCGAACACCACCTCGTCCGATGCCAGCGACGGCCGCTTCATCGCCTGCCGTGCCGGCTTCTACGACCCGGCGGTGTTCGAGGCCGGTCGTGACGTCACCTTCATCGGCAAGATCGACGGCTACCAGAACACCCGCATCGGCGAGTACGACTATCGCCTGCCGAAGCTGGCGGCCGATGTCATCTACCTGTGGCCGGAACAGCGCCAGGTCGATGTGGTGCCCTACCCCTATGGCCCGTGGGGTCCGGGTCCGTGGGGCCCTTACTGGGGCGGCTATGGCCGCTGGGGCTGGTGGTGATCGCCACCGCACAGGCATGACGGAAAGGCCGCCCTCGGGCGGCCTTTTTCATCCACGCATGGCGTGGACGGGGGCTTCAACGCCCAGGCGCACCGAAATGCCCCAGCGGTGCCCCCGCCAGCAGATGCATATGGATATGGAACACGGTCTGCCCGGCATGCTCACGGCAGTTCATCACGATGCGGTAGCCGTCCTGCGCGAAGCCCTCGCGGCGCGCGTACTCGGCAGCGGCCAGGGCCAGTTTGCCGATCAGGTGCGCCTGCGAGGGCTGCAGGTCATCCAGGGTCGGAATGATCTCGTTCTTCGGGATGAACAGCACATGCACCGGCGCCTGCGGTGCGATGTCCTTGAAGCCCAGCACCTCGTCATCCTCGTAGACGATGGTGGCCGGGATCTCACGACGGATGATCTTGCTGAAAAGGGTTTCGTTGCTCATGGTCGGCCTCGGCGGAGATGTCTCCCGCATTGTAGGCCGCCCACGCCCGGCCACGTCCGGCCGTTGCTCAATCGCGGAATTCGCTGCGCGTACCGAACGCGTGCGACAGCGTGCCACGATCAACGTATTCGAGCTCGCCGCCCAGCGGCAGGCCCTGCGCCAGGCGGCTGGGCTGTACCTTGCGTGCGCGCGCCAGCTGCGCCAGGTAATGCGCGGTGGCCTCGCCCTCGACAGTGGCGCTGGTGGCGATGATCAGCTCCTGCACCTCGCCTTCGGCCAGCCGTCGCTCCAGCTGCTCCAGGCCCAGTTCGCGCGGGCCGACGCCATCGAGCGGCGACAGTCGCCCCTGCAGCACGAAGTAGACACCGCGGAAGCCGGTGGCGTTTTCGATGGCCAGGCGGTCGGCCGGCGATTCGACTACGCACAGCTGGCTGCGCTCGCGGCTGCCGTTGGCACAGGTCGGGCACAGCTCGGTTTCGCTGAAATCGCGGCACTGCGCACAGTGGCCGATGCGCTCCACCGCCAGCGCCAAGGTCTGGGCCAGGCGCTGGCCACCTTCGCGCTCACGCTCTAGCAGGTGGTAGGCCATGCGCTGCGCCGTTTTCTGGCCCACGCCAGGCAGCACCCGCAGCGCGTCGATCAATTGTTCAAGCAGGGGTGCGGACACGGCGGTGTGCTTTGATGGCGTCGAGCAAGCTCGACAGCTACGTGTAGAGTCGAGCCATGCTCGACTGAGGGTTGCAGCGGGCGCCTGCAGCAGCAGGCGCCCCGCCAAGAATCAGAACGGCAGCTTCATGCCCGGCGGCAACTGCATGCCAGCGGTGGCCGAACCCATCTTCGACTTCGACTCGGCATCGATCTTGTTCGAAGCATCGTTGAAGGCGGCGGCGATCAGGTCTTCCAGCATCTCCGGGTCGCTGGTCAGCGACGGGTCGATGCGCACCTTGCGGCATTCCTTGGCGCCGGTCAGGGTCACGCTGACCATGCCGCCACCGGCACTGCCGGTCACTTCGATCCTTGCGATTTCTTCCTGGGCCTTCTGCAGGTTCTCCTGCATCTTCTGGGCCTGCTGCATCAGTTGGGCGATGTTGCCGCGCATAGTCTCTTACTCGTCAAAAGAACGGATGGAATCGGAAACAACCCGGGCACCGTGCTGTTGGATCAGCACCTGCACCTCCGGATCGTCCATGAAAACAGCCTCTGCCACCTGCTGCCGCTCACTACGCTGGCGGTCGGCACGCTGATGCAGGGTCTCGGCCGGAACGTGCTCGATCTCCACGGTCTCGACCACGATCTTCGGGGCCTGGCCAAGGGCTTTCTCCAGCATCTCGCCCAGGGCGGCCAGCGCACGCTCAGAGCGCAGGTACTCAAATCCGGGCGAAAGGCCCAGTTTCAAGGTCCCGTGCTCGCAACTGATGAAGGCAGCGTTGGCCGCCAGCTGCCGCGACGGGCCGCTGAGGCCGCTGTTGGCCACCAGATCCAGCCAGTCCTCGGCCGTGGCCAGGTCGCTGACACCTTCCAGCGGCGCGGTCCCCTGCACTGGCGCGGGCTCGGCCGGCGCGATGGCAATGCCTTCAATGCGGAACGGGCGCTCGGGCGGTGCAGGCTCGCTGGGAGCCACGACGGGAGCCGGCGGCTCATGCCAGGGCGCGACCATGGCGGCGTCTGGCCCCGCCATCTCGGCCGCCAGCGCCTCGTCACGCGCCTCGGTTTCGTCGGTGGCCCACGGCGGCAGGTCGTCGCCCGCTTCCGCTTCAGCAGCCGGTGGAGCGGCCTCGGCCTTCATCGGCGGCGGCTGCACAGGCTCTTCCACCGGAACCGGCTCGGGCTCCGGCGTCGGGTCCGGCTCGGGTTGCGGGGCCGGCTCGGGTTCGGGTTCAGGTTCGCGCGGCGCGGCCTGCACCGGAGCGGCCACCTGCGCCACCACGGCCGGGCTTGCCGAAGCGGCGGCAGTCGCCGGCATCGCTTCGTGGGTACCCGCACCGGTGCCACCACCGGCCGCATTGCCACCCGGCGCATTGCCTGCACCATCCACCGACTTCGGTACCGGCGGGACTGCTACGGCCGGGCGGAATGCCAGCATCCGCAGCACGGCCATTTCGAAACCTGCGCGCGGGCTCGGCGCCAACGGCAGGTCGCGGCGGCCATTCAGGGCCATCTGGTACCAGAGCTGCACCACTTCCGGGCGCAGGCGCTCGGCGAATGCGACGGCGTCCAGGCCTTCGGCAGCGGCCGCACCCGGTACCAGCTGCTGCACCTGGATGCGGTGCAGGCCTTCGGCCAGCGCTTCCAGCACGCCACTCCAGTCCGGTGAGAATTCGGCCAGCGCGGCCACCACCTGCAGCAGGCGCGGGCCATCGCCCTCGGCCAGCGCATCGAGCATCGCCGCCACCTGGGTGCGATCGACCGTGCCCAGCATGGTGCGCACCACGTCCTCGCGCAGCGCGCCGCCGGCATAGGCGATCGCCTGGTCCAGCAGCGACAGGCCGTCGCGCAGGCTGCCGTCAGCGGCCTTGGCCAGCTGTACGATGGCACTGCCGTCTGCCTCGATCTCTTCTGCCGCCAGGATGCGCGTCATCTGGCCCTGGATCTGATCCTCGTCCAGGCGCTTGAGGTTGAACTGCAGGCAGCGGCTGAGCACGGTGACCGGCAGCTTCTGCGGGTCGGTGGTGGCCAGCAGGAACTTCACGTGCTCCGGCGGTTCTTCCAGCGTCTTCAGCAGCGCATTGAACGCCGCCTTGGACAGCATGTGCACTTCGTCGATCAGGTAGACCTTGTACTTGCCGCGCGACGGCATGTACTGCGCGTTCTCGATCACCTCGCGCACGTCATCCACGCCGGTGTTGGACGCGGCATCGATTTCCAGCAGGTCGATGTAGCGGCCGGCGTCGATGTCTAGGCAGGCCGCGCACTGGCCGCACGGGTCGGCGCTGGTGCCCTGCTCGCAGTTCAGCGACTTGGCGAAGATGCGCGCGATGGTGGTCTTGCCCACGCCGCGGGTACCGGTGAACAGGAACGCGTGGTGGACACGGCCGCTGTCCAACGCGTTGCTGAGCGCACGGACCACGTGTTCCTGGCCCACCAGCTCGGCAAAACGCTTCGGACGCCACTTGCGGGCAAGGACGAGGTAGGACATCAGGCCACCGTTTTCCATCGGATGTTCCATTGTGCCATGCCTGTCCAGCCCCCTCGCCAACAATGCGCCCGGATGCGTCCGTGATCTGGGCGCTTGTGTCCGGCCGCGCCGCCCGCTAGAATCTGCGCCCCTGCTGAGGCGTTTGCCGGTGGCAGGGATCCGGAGAGGTGTCCGAGTGGTTGAAGGAGCACGCCTGGAAAGTGTGTAAGCGTCTAAACCGCGCTTCGGGGGTTCGAATCCCCCTCTCTCCGCCAGATCACGCAAACCCCTGACTCGTCAGGGGTTTTTCGTTTCTGGCCCCGACCGGGTGCAGGACACAAATCGGGACACATCTCCCGATGCGCATTCCCCATCATCTGGTTCGTTCCTCTTCAGGGCTCTGGCCGTTTCGTCAGCGGGTTCCTGCTGACCTACAAGAGCTGCTAGAGCGTCGCCTCATCAAACGCACCGGGGCGCCCAGCCAACTTGGGGTTTCCCTTGCCAACCGTCTTCTTCTCCTACTCCCATGCCGACGAGGACCTGCGCGACCAGTTGGAGAAGCAGCTAGCCATGCTCAAGCGTCAGGGGGTGATTGAGACTTGGCACGATCGCCGTATTGGCGCGGGTCAGGAGCTCGGACAGGTCATCGATGACCACATCAACACCGATGACATCATCTTGCTACTGGTGAGCCAGGACTTCATTTCCTCGGACTACTGCTACAACATTGAGATGAAGCGGGCACTGGAGCGTCACGAGGCAGGCGAAGCTATCGTCATCCCAGTGATTCTGAGGGCCTGCGAATGGACCTATGCCCCCTTTGGCAAGCTGATGGCCACTCCTACGGATGGGAAGCCAGTAACCCAATGGCTGGACCGGGATGAGGCCTTCCTCCGAGTTGCGAGGGCGGTCCGGGACGCCGCCGGACGCCTTTCTGGTAGCAAGGCCCCTGCCACCATACGACCTCCTCGCCCACAGGCATCCATCACCGCAGGTGATGCCACCCCATCGAGACCCGGTCCCCGTTCGAGCAAGCTGCGGTTGTCCAAGACCTTCACCCAAAGGGACAAGGACCAATTCAAGGCCGACACGTTTGAATACATCGCGCGCTACTTCGAGAATTCCTTAGCGGAGCTCGAGGCTCGGAACCCAGGCTACCAAGGCACGTTCCGACGCGTGGATGCCAACCGCTTCTTTGCAACGATCTACAAGGACGGCAAAGACGTTGCCCGGGCGACGGTTTACCTGGGCGGCATGCTCGGCGCGATCAACTACGTCCAAGGCGAGACCACCAGCAGCAACTCGTCCAACGAGTCCCTTTCAGTCGACGCTGGCGACCAAATGCTCTTCCTGACCAGCTTGGGCATGTCGTCGTTTGGGCGCGATCGGGAGCAGAAGCTGACCCAAGAGGGGGCGGCGGAGCTCCTGTGGGGCTTGGTCATAGACCCACTTCAACGAAATGACAACTGAGAGAGCCCCCCTCAATTTCAAGAACTTCGGCTTGAAAAAAAAGCTGAGCCGCCGGCTATCATTTCGCTCTGGAACTTCGGTTGGCTTCGGCCAACTTTCAACAATCAAAGGAGCCGCAAAGTGCCGGACATCGTTGTTGCATATCAGGAGTTATCCAAGGACGTTGATGGCAACGATGTTTTGAGCCATCTTGGAAGTGAGACGTTCGACGGGATTTCCGAGGCGCTCCTTCCACGCCATGATGGGGGGCACTCCGTTTTTTTCGTTAAGAAATTCTCTGGGCTCCCTACCTATCGTTGGTTTGTAGAACGAGTCGAGTTAACTGCCGCCTCAGCAAACGGCTGCAGCTATCAAGTAACGCTTTCGAAAGTTTTCGATCCCCCGCCAGAGTATTTGTCACAAACCCTAAAGAAGAGCGGAAAGGCGATCAATCGAATCATTCACCAAGGAAGCTTGGTTGAAGTTGATTATGGCTTCATACAGGCGATCGGCCGTAGTGATGGGAACGTGACATCTAACAAGCGATATAGCGACACTCGACAGAGTGGCGAAATGCACAAACGCCGTCTTGCAATAGTTGTTAACGTGAGAAGATCCTCCATTCAAGTCGTTCCGGTCACATCTGACGAACCTTCGAACACTGACAAGACCTACTTTGAATTGGAATCATCCACTCTGAGTAAATTGAAGTTTTATGGAAGCTCGGGGAAGCGCAGCTGGGCAATATGCGGCATGATCGAAACTGTATCTTCACGCAGAGTTTTACCGCCGCTCTCTTACTACCAGAAACTTAGCCAAACTCAGGTCGGACGAGACACTCAATACGGGATATCCCTATCCAAGAACGAAGAGAGAATGCTTCGCGAATCGCTCCTTCACTCCATTGGAGTTACGGACTATCAACAGGTCAAGCAAAATCTGTCTGATGTGCGAGTTGAGCTGAAAAGTGCGGAGTCAGCTATAGCTGGTTTACTTGCGTCACAATCACACACCGCGACCCTCGAAGAAGAAGTTGAAGACCTTAGACTTTGCAAGGAGATCGCGGAGATGTGGGCAACGCAGATAGGCACGAATCTGAACGAGGAAGTAAAGCTACTTAGAGAGCTTCACGCCGCTTCTTGACTTCGCCGATGAACCCTCGTAGATTTGATCTCACGCGGCGGGGACCTCTGGAGCAGCAACAGAGCCTCGCGACGGCCCAAGAGGGCCTTGCTGCAACATAAAAAGCTTACAAAAGAACCGCTTAACGGCGGTTTTTTTGTGTCCAAAGATAGGCACTTGGCCTCTGCGCGCTCCGGCCTCACGACTTTGGACCGAGGGCGCTGTAGGCGTGGGAGCGGCTGGACGCCTGGAAAACTATCACTGTGCCACTCAGAATCGCTACAATGACAGGACACAAAACAGGACACATTCTTGGTTTGCGTCCTGTAGGAGAATCAAGGACTTAGGGTCGGGTTGACTCGATCCCCCTCTCTCCGCCAGATAAATGAAGAAGCCGCCCAGTGGGCGGCTTTTTTGTTTGGCTGGCGGGAATCGTCGCAGGTACTACCGGACTGAACAGGGCCTGCCGCCGTGGCCGGTCCAACGGCCCGCCCGCCGACGGCGCGCGATCGGCCGCGAGTCATCTGCGCCGGAGCAGTCCCCGCACGCAGGCGCCGACGAACGCCAGCCCCAGCAGCACCCACACGACCGTCATTCCCCACAACGCACCGAACGTATCCAGGACCGGCTCCAGCCGCAGTCGCGCCGGGTCGTACAGCACGCGTACCGGCTGCCCAGGCTCATAGCCGAAAATCATGCCGCCCTGCGGGTACGAGATGCGTTGGCCGGTCGCGGTGGTGAACGCGACCTGCGGATGCGATCCGCCGGCGTTCAGGCGCTCGACCTGGCCATCAACGGCCTGCGCGACCTCCAGGAACTCAAGACGATGCGTCACCTCGAGGGCGGCCACGGCAAGGCTCAACAGGCCCACCGCGCCAAACAGCAGACCACGCATGAGCTGGGCAGTCCGGGAAAGAGAAGGGTCGGGCGTCACTGGGCAGCTCCGTTGCAGGCAGGAAGACGAATGGGGCCGGCGGATCCTGCCGCGCGGTCAGTCCCATGTGTCGAAAGCATAGCCCGGAAGCCGCCGCGCCCCGCTGCGCGCCATCGCGGCCGCATGCGCCTCGCCATTGCCCGCGAACGACGCACCCGCCTGGTACAGGCGCCTGCGTCCCGAGCACGGTCATTCGAGTGGGGAAAAGTCACCTGGAAAAGGATCGGCATCGCTCCATGTACCCTGGAACGCTTCGCCCCCTCCCAACGTCTGGACGGTTGAAAATGCAGCCGGGCAACTCCATGGCATTTCCCATGAACCTCCGCCTCTACCGCCCCGCCGACGCCAGCGCCTGCCTGTCGATGTTCGACAGCAACGTGCCCACCTATTTCGCGCCCGAAGAGCGCAGCGACTTTGAACGCTTCCTGCGCGAGCAGGCCATGGACTGTGCATTCCAGGTGATCGAGCGCGATGGCAGCATCGTGGCCTGTGGCGGCCTGTCGCGACGCGGCGACGGCAGTGCCGGCTTCTGCTGGGGCATGGTGCAGCGCGCGCTGCACCGGCAGGGACTGGGCCGCGAACTGGCGCTGGCACGCCTGCGCCAGGCCGAAGCGGATCCGTCGATCAAGCGCATCACGCTCAGTACCAGCCAGCACACCCAGGGCTTCTATGCCGGGCTGGGCTTCCAGGTGACGCGGATCGTGTCCAATGGCCACGGCGCCGGGATCGACGCCGTGGAGATGGAGCGGGGGGTCTAGCCCTCCGCCCCGCCCCGGATCCACGCAAGCCTGGATCCAACATCGCCGCACTTCCCTCAGAAGCCCACGCGCAGGTTGATCTGCCCACCCACGTCGCGGCGGCCATCGCCATGCTGGCCCTGCACGAACATCGACAGCTGGCTGTTGCGGCCGAGGCCGACCGCCACGCCCAGCTGGCTGACCAGCGCATTGCGCGCCATCACCGCACTGTAGACATCGAAGGCATTGCCGCCCACCGCGAAGCGATTGCGGCTGGCCACATCGGTGTCACCCGAGGCGTGCTGCCAGCCGAGGCCGACCGTCAGCTGTGCCGGGAAGCGCTCGCCGCTGCCCACGTCCCAGCGCCCACGCACGCCCACGGTGCTGACATTGAGCGTGTCCTTGCCGCCTTCCAGCGCCAGCGCAGCAGTGCCGCCCTGCTCCACTGCGCGATCGCTGTCGACCCAGTGCTTGGTGAACTGCACGTACGGCTGCAGCTGGGTCCTGCCATGGGACCAGGTCCAGCTGCCCTCCACCTGCGCGATGGTCACATCCGAGTCCTGGCGGCTGTACAGGGTCTGGCCCAGCAGCGGCACCTCACGCGTGGTGCGCGTGCGGTAGTCGCCGCGCGATACGCTGCCACCGACCGCGAAACCGTTGTTCCACCGGCCCTGTGCATACAGGCCGAACGTGCGGCCACGCAGGCGGGCCCGCGAACTGCGATCGTACAGGCGCGTATCCAGCCGCTCGTTGCCTGCGGCCGCACCCAGCACCACGTGCTCGCCCAGCTGCCAGTCCACGCCCGCCATCAGCGCATTGCGGTTGGAGCGGATGTCATCGCCGTTGCCGTCACCGTCCTGGCGGAACACCTTGCCACTCCCGGCCAGCCAGGCCGAGGCTCGCTCACCACGCACGGTCGGCAGCTCACTGCCCAGGCGCTGGCGGATACCCTCCTCCAGGTAGTTGTCGTACAGCAGCACCGCGCGGCTGGCCGCATGCACTTCACCCGAAAGCTGGTCGAACGCCGCGCGCGCAGTGCCCGCGTCATACATCAGCAGGGTGTTGTACAGGCCCAGCGCCGGGCCGCTCTGCGGCAGGCTGTCCAGCGCTGCGGCAGTGTTGTACTGGTTGCGCGTCGTCGCTGCGGTGGTGAATGCTGCGGTCTGCGCCACGTCTATCTGCAGGTTGGCCGTGTTGGCGGTGTAGACCGGGGTGATGGTCAGGAAGGCCGACGGCGAGGTTGCCGAAGCGAACTGCCCGCTCAGGCCACCACCTGCATTGACCACCGTGTACTGCTGGCCCTGCTGGTAGCTGGTGCTCGGCGAAATGGTGTTCACCCGCACCGTGCTGCCACCCACGTTTGCACTACCGCCCACCTGCACCGTGTCGCTGCCGGTGGCACCCAGGTCGATGCCCAGCGTGCTGCCCGGCGACAGGGTCAGATTGCCGCCCACCGTAATGGTGCCGGCGCCATTGCCCGCACCGCCGCTGTTGCCTGGACCATTGCCCGGCGACAGCACGCCGCCGCTGGACACCGTCACGCCGCCACCCGTGCCACCGATGGTCCCGGTACCGGACAGCGTGGTACCGCTGCCGATGGTCCACTGGCCACCGATGTTGCCGGTGACATTCAGGCCACCGCCGGTGACCTGGCCGGTGCCGCTGAAGCCGCCGCTGTTGCCGCCCAGGTTCAGGCCGCCCGGGCCTGCCTGCACGATGCTGCCACCACCGCTGATGGTGCCGCCCAGCGTGGTGGTGCCGCCGGTGTTGATGACCAGGCCACCATTGTTGGTGATATTGCCGGTGATCGAGCCGCTGGCGCCGCCATTGCCGACCTGCACGGTGCCGCCGGCATTGATGGTGGTGCCGCCGGTGTAGGTGTTGTTGCCGGTCAGGACCACGGTGCCGGTGCCGGCCTGGGTCAGGCCACCGTTGCCGCTGATGGTGCCGCCCACCGTGGTGTTGCCGCCGACGTTGAACACCAGGCTGCCGTTGTTGGCAACGTTGCCGGTGATCGCACCGCTCGCGCCACCGTTGCCGACCTGCAGCGTGCCGCCGGTGTTGATGGTGGTCCCGCCGGTATAGGTGTTGTTACCGGTCAGGACCACGGTGCCGGTGCCGGCCTGGGTCAGGCCGCCGCTGCCGCTGATGGCACCGCCGACGGTGGTGTTGCCACCCACGTTGAACACCAGGCTGCCGTTGTTGACGACGCTGCCGCCGATGGCACCGGTCGCCCCGCCATTGCCGACCTGCAGGGTGCCACCGGCATTGATGGTGGTCTGGCCGGTATAGGTGTTGTTGCCGTTCAGGGTCAGCGTGCCGCTGCCGGCCTGGGTCAGGCCGCCACTGCCACTGATGGTGCCATTCAGCGTGGTATTGCCCGCCACATTGGAGAGCAGCGTGCCATTGTTGGTGACGTCGCCGACGATCGAGCCCGTCGCACCGCCGTTGCCCAGCTGCAGCGTACCGCCGGCGTTGATGGTGGTACCGCCGGTATAGGTGTTGGTACCGGTCAGCAGCAACGTCCCGCTGCCGGCCTGGGTCAGGCCGCCGCTGCCGCTGATGGTGCCACCCAGCGCGGTGTTGCCGCCCACGTTGGAGATCAACGCGCCATCGTTGGTGATGTCGCCAGCGATGGAGCCGGTTGCCCCGCCGTTGCCGACCTGCAGCGTGCCACCGGCATTGATGGTGGTGCCGCCGGTGTAGGTGTTGTTGCCAACCAGGGTCAACACGCCAGCGCCGGCCTGGATCAGCGTGCCACTGCCACTGATCGCGCCATCGACTGTGGTGTTGCCACCGACGTTGAACACCAGGCTGCCGTTGTTGGCAACGTTGCCGGTGATCGCGCCGGTCGCACCGCCATTGCCCACCTGCAGCGTGCCACCGGCATTGATGGTGGTGCCGCCGGTATAGGTGTTGTTGCCGGTCAGGGTCAGCGTGCCGCTGCCGGCCTGGGTCAGGCCACCGGCGCCGCTGATGGTGCCGCCCAGCGTGGTGTTGCCGGCCACGTTGGATACCAGCGCACCGTTGTTGGTGATGTCACCCACGATCGCGCCGGTTGCACCGCCGTTGCCCACCTGCAATGTGCCACCGGCATTGATGGTGGTACCGCCTGTGTAGGTGTTGTTGCCGGTCAGCACCAGCGTACCGCTGCCGGCCTGGGTCAGGCTGCCACTGCCGCTGACCACACCGCCCACGGTTGCCGTGGTGCCGAGGTTGTAGACCAGGCTGCCGTCGTTGGTGATGTCGCCCAGCACCGAGCCGGTGCTGCCACCGTTGCCGATCTGCAGCGTGCTGCCACCGTTGATGGTGGTGCCACCGGTGTAGGTGTTGTCACCGCTCAGGGTCAGCGTGCCGGTACCACTCTGCACCAGGCCACCGGTGCCGCCGATCACGCCGGCGAACGTGGTGCTGGCGTTGTTGCCGCCAGTGGTCAGCGTTGCACCGCCCAGCGCCACCGTACTGCCGGTAACACCGGCCAGGCCACCGATGCTCTGGTTGCCACCGGCACTGATGTCCAGCGTACCGGTGCCGGCCAGGTTCACCGTGCTGGCGTCGGACAGGCTGCCGCCCGCGCCCACCGCCAGCGTGCCGCTGTTGATGGTGGTGGTGCCGGTGTAGCTGCTGGCGCCGGCCAGGGTCAGCGTGGCCGCACCGTCCTTGGTCAGGCCGCCTGCACCGGAGACCGCACCGGCCAGCGTCAGGTCGTTGTTGCCCAGCACATCAAGCGTGGCACCGGCGCCGAGTGCAACGTTGTTGGCCAGGGTCACCGCCGCGTTGGCATCCAGCGAACCGTTCCCGGCCACGTTCAACGCACCCGTACCGAGCGCGGCATTGTTGCCGACCACCAGCCCGCCGGCATTGAGGGTGACGCCGCCGCTGAAGGTGTTCGCACCGCCCAGCGTCTGCACGCCAGCGCCGTCCTTGATCAGCGCTCCCGTGCCGCCGATGGTGCCGTCGAACGTGGTGTTGCCGACGCCGCCGAGAGTCAGCGTGTTGCCACCCAGCGCCACACTCGAACCCGCCACGCCCGCCAGCGAGCCGATGCTCTGGTTGCCGCCTGCGGAGATATCGAACGCGGTACCCGCATTGGCGAGGGTGACCGCACCGGTCGCCGCCAGGCTGCCACCGGCACCGATCGCCAGCGTGCCGGCATTGATGGTGGTGCCGCCGGTGAAGGTGTTGGTACCGGTCAGGGTTTCGGTGCCGGTGCCTTCCTTGATCAGGCCGCCGGTGCCGGCAATCGAACCACCGAACGTGCCGTTGCTGGCATCGCCGATGGTCAGCGTGTTCGCGCCCAGATTCACCGTACCGTTGCCGATCAGCGTGCCGAACACCTGCGTACCCGCACCGGCCGACAGATCGAAGGTCGCGCCGGTGGCCAGGTTGACGGTGCCACTGGCAAGCAGGCTCGCGCCCGCGCCCAGCGCCAGCGTACCGGCGTTGATGTTGGTGCCACCGGAATAGGTGTTGGTGCCGTTCAAGGTCAGTGTGGCCAGGCCCTCCTTGGTGAGGAACCCGGTGCCGCTGAGATTGCCGTTGAGTGTCAGATCGTTGCTGCCCAGCACGGTCAGGCCGGCATTGAGAACGAAGTTGTTGCCCAGCGTGATCGCGCTGTTGGAATCGAGCGAGGCATTGCCACCCACGGTCACCGTACCCGTGCCAAGCGCGGAATTGTTGCCGACCACCAGGCCACCGGCGTTGAGCGTGACGCCACCGCTGAAGGCATTGGCACCATTCAGCGTCTGCACGCCGGCGCCGTTCTTGATCAGGCCGCCACTGCCGCTGATCACGCCGTTGTAGGTGCTGTCGGCGACGCCGCCGAGGGTCAGCGTGTTGCCGCCCAGCGCCACTGTGCTGCCGGCCACGCCGGCCAGCGAACCAATGCTCTGGCTGCCACCGCCGGAGATGTCCAGCGTGCCGGCACCGGCCAGATTCACCGCGCCGGTGGACGCCAGGCTGCCTCCGGCACCGATGGCCAGCGTGCCGTTGTTGATGGTGGTGCCGCCGGAATAGGTGTTGGCACCGGTCAGGGTCACCGTGGCTGCGCCGTCCTTCACCAGACCACCGGCACCGCTGATGATGCCGTCCAGGGTCAGCCCATTGCTGCCGAGCAGGGTGAGGTTGTTGCCGGCAGAGAGGTTGATGGCGTTGCCGAGGGTGACTGCCAGGCTGCTGTCCAGCGTCGCGTCGGCCCCCACGTCCAGCGCCCCCGTACCCAGCGCGCTGTTGTTGCCGACCACCAGGCCGCCACCGTTCAAGGCCAGACCACCACTGAACAGGTTGGCGCCGCCCAGGGTGAGGATACCCACGCCGTTCTTGACCAGCGCACCGGTGCCGGAAATCGAACCGTCGAAGGTGCTGCTGTCGGCGCCGCCGAGGATCAGCGAGTTGGCGCCGAGGCTGACCAGGGAGCCGGTCACGCCAGACAGTGAACCAATCGTCTGGTTGGCACCGGAACCCGAAATGTCGAAGCCCGCGCCGGCGGCGGCGACGTTCACCGCTCCGGACGAGGACAGACTGCCGCCGAGACCGATCGCCAGCGTGCCGGCGTTGATGGTGGTGCCGCCGGTGTAGGTATTGGTGCCGGTCAGTGTCTCGATACCGCTACCGACCTTGGTCAGGCTACCGGTGCCGGCGATCGAACCGCTGAAGGTGCCGTTGGCGGCGCTGCCCACTTCGATGTTGTTGGCGCCCAGGTTGACCGTGCCGTTGCCAACCAGCGTGCCGAACACCTGCGTGCCGTTGCCGGCCGACAGGTCCAGCGTGGCGCCGGTGGCGAGATTGACGGTGCCGCTTGCGGCCAGGCTGGCCCCGGCGCCGAGTGCCAGCGTGCCGGCGTTGACGTTGGTACCGCCGGTGTAGGTGTTGGCGCCGTTCAAGGTCAGCATCGCAGTGCCGTTCTTGGTCAGGCTGCCGGCACCGGAGAGCACACCGTTGAGGGTGAGCGCGCTGGTGCCCAGCACCGTCAGCCCGGCGTTGAGCACCACGTTGTTGGCCAGCGTCGCCAGCGCGGTGGTATCCAGCGTGGTCGCCCCACCGACGATGAGCACGCCGGTACCCAGCGCGGCATCATTGCCGAGCACCAGGCCGCCGGCATCGAGCGAGACGCCGCCGCCGAAGGTATTGGCACCGGACAGGGTCTGCACCCCGGCGCCGACCTTCACCAGCCCGCCACCACCACTGATCACGCCATCGAAGGCCCCGTTGGTCGCGGTGCCGAAGGTCAGCGAATTGCCCCCCAGCGCCAGTGTGGTTCCGAGCACGCCGTTGAGCGCACCGATGGTCTGGTTGCCGGTCGCGCCGGAGATATCGAAGCCCGCGCCGGCATTACCGAGCGTGAGGTCGCCAGCGGCAGCCAGACTGCCCCCCACGCCCAGCGCCAGCGTGCCGGCGTTGATGGTGGTGCCACCGCTGTAAGTGTTGGCGCCGTCCAGTGTCAGCGTGGCGGTGCCGTTCTTGATCAGGCTGCCATTGCCGGACACGATGCCGCCCAGGGTCAGCGCATTGCTGCCCGCTACGGTCAGCGCCACGCCCGAGCCAAGGTTCACCGCGTTGCCCAGCGTCACCGCGGTGCCGGCATCCAGCGAAGCACTGTTGTTCACCGCCAGCGTGCCGGAACCCAGCGCCCCGTTGGCGCCCACCACCAGGCTGCCGCCGTTCAAGGTCAGGCCGCCATCGAACGTGTTGGTGTTGTTGAGCGTCAGCAGACCCGTACCGTTCTTGACCAGGCTGCCGTTGCCAGCCACCACGCCGCCGAGGGTGACATCATTGGTGCCGCCCAGCGTCAGTTGCGTACCGGCACCAAAGTTCACCGCGTTGGCCAGGTTCAGCGCCACGGTACTGTCCAGCGTGGTGGTGCCACCGATGCCCAGCGGACCCGTGCCGAGCGCACTGGAGTCGCCGAGAATCAGGCCACCCGCGTTGAGCGCAAGGCCACCGCTGAACGTGTTGGCGCCGGACAGCGTCTGCACGCCCGTACCGGTCTTGATCAGGCCACCGGTACCGTCGATCACGCCGGCAAAACTGCCATCGGCGGCACCGCCGAAGGTGAGTGACTGCGCGCCAAGCAGCAGCTGGCTGCCTGCCACGCCGTTCAGTGCGCCGATGGTCTGCGCTGCACCCGCTGCGGAGATGTCCAGTGCCGCACCGGCGCCCGCAAGATCCACTGCACCGGTTGCGGCAAGACTGCCGCCCGCTCCCAGCGCCAGCGTGCCTGCGTTGATGGTCGTGCCACCGTTGTAGGTATTGGCGCCAGACAACGTCAGCCGCGCCGTACCGTCCTTGATCAGCCCGCCAACACCGAATACCGGGCCGGCGAGCGTCAGGTCATTGCTGCCCAGCACCGTGAGGTTGGCGCCGGCGGCGAGGCCTATGTTGTTGGTCACGGTGAGCGCCGATGCTGCATCCAGCGAAGCGTTGCCGCCCACGTCCAGCTGGCCGGTACCCAATGCCTGCGCATTGCCCAGCTGCAGCAGGCCCGCGTTGAGGCCAACACCCCCGCTGAAGGTGTTGGCTCCGTTCAACGCCAGTGTCGCCGCACCGTTCTTGACCAGGCCGCCAGTGCCGCTGATGACACCGCCCAGCGACACGTCCTGGCTGCCCAGCAGATCCAGCACCGCGCCTGCACCGAGGTTGACGTCGTTGGCGAGATTCAGGGCCACCGAACTGTCCAGCGTGGTATCGGCCCCCACCGACAATGCACCGGTGCCCAGCGCGCCGGCATTGCCCAGCAGCAGGCCGCCGCCGTTGACGGTCAGCCCCCCACCGAAGCTGTTGGCGCCATTGAGGGTCAAGGTGGTGGCACCGTTCTTCACCAGCCTGCCCGCACCGGACACCACCCCACCCAGCGTGATCGCCTGCGAACCCGGCAGCGACAACGCGGTGCCTGCACCCAGTGCCACGTTGTTGCCCAGGTTCAGCGGCGCACTGCCGTCGAGCGAGACGTTGCCACCGATGCCCAGCGTCCCGCTGCCGAGTGCGCCGCTGTTGCCCAGCAGCAGGGCGCCAGCGTTCGCGCTCAGTCCACCACTGAAGGTGTTGGTACCGTTCAAGGTCAGTGTCGCCGCGCCGTTCTTGACCAGGCTGCCGGTGCCCGTGATGTTGCCGGCCAGGGCCAGGTTCTGGCTGCCCGGCAGGGTCAGGGCCGCGCCGAGGTTGATCGCACTGCCCAGGTTCAGCGCTGTCGTGGCATCCAGCGATCCGTTGCCACTGACCGTCAGTGCGCCGCTTCCCAGCGCACCGGCATTGCCCAGTACCAGGCCACCGGCCGCAAGGTCCAGGCCACCACTGAAGGTATTGGCGCCGGTCAGCGTCTGCACGCCGGTGCCCTGCTTGATCAGGCCACCGGTGCCGCCGATCACGCCCGCGAACGTCTGGTTGGTGGCATCACCGAAGGTGAGCGTGCTGCTGCCCAGCGTCACCGTGCTGCCGGCAATACCGGACAGCGCGCCGATGGTCTGGTTGCCGCCGAGCGAGATGTCCAGGTCCGCGCCAACGCCGGTCAGGCTGACCGCACCGCCGGCGGCCAGGCTTCCGCCGCTGCCCACCGCAACCTTGCCGGCATTGATCGCCAGGCCGCCGGTGAAGGTATTCGCGCCACCCAGCGTAAGCGTGGCGGCACCGTTCTTGACCAGGCTGCCGGTGCCACCGATGGCGCCGCCCAGCGTCAATGCATTGCTGCCCAGTACATTCAGCAGGCCACTTGCGCCGAGGTTGATGCCATTGCCCACGCTCAGCGCCGCGCTGGCATCGAGCGTTGTCGCACCGCCGACATTCAGCGCGCCGGTTCCGAGCGCGCCGGCATTACCCAGGACCAAGCCACCGGCATTGAGCGCCAGCCCACCACCAAAGGTATTTGCACCGTTGAGCGTCAGCGTGGTCGCACCGCTCTTGACCAGGCCACCGGCGCCACCGATCACGCCGTTGAACGTGAGCGCCTGTCCGCCAAGCAGATTGAGGCTGGCGCCCGAACCAAGGTTGACCGCGTTGGCCAGTGCAAGCGGCCCCGTGGTTCCATCGAGCGTCACGTTGCCACCGACACTGAGCGCACCGCTGCCCAGCGCAGCAGCATTGCCCAGCAGCAGGCCACCGGCGTTGAGTGCCACGCCGCCACTGAGGTTGTTCACGCCCGACAAGGTCTGCACGCCGGTGCCCTGCTTGACCAGGCCCCCCGTGCCTGCGGCGAACGTGCCGCTGTAGCTGGTATCGCCCAGCCCCGCGAGGGTGAGCGTGCGGCTGCCCAGGTTGACCGAACCGCCGAGGCCCGCCAGCGAACCGATGGTCTGGTTGGCGGCCGCCGACAGGTCCAGGGTGGTACCGACGCCGACCGTGACCGCACCGGTGGGCGACAGGCTGCCGCCCGCGCCCAAGGCCAACGCGCCCCCGGCCAGGTTGAAACTGCCGGTCAGCGCATTGGCGCCGTTCAAGGTGAGCGTACCGGCGCCGTTCTTGGTCAGGTTGCCGGCACCGGAGATCGAACCATTCAATGACAACGCATTGCTGCCCAGCAGGTTCAGCGAGCCCCCGCCATTGATCACCAGATTGTTGCCCAGGTTGAAGCCCGCCGTCGTATCCAGTGAGGCGCTGCCACCCACGGTCAGGTTGCCGCTGCCCAGTGCACCGGCATTGCCCAGTACCAGGCCGCCGGCATTGAGGTTGACGCCGCCGGAGAACAGGTTTGCGCCGCCGAGAGTAACGATGCCGGTGTTGTTGACCGTCAGCCCGCCAGTACCGGACAGCACGCCCCCCAGGCTGAATGCATTGGTCCCTGCCAGGGACAGATTGCCCCCAAGGCTGAAAGCGTTGGCCAGGTTCAGACCGGCCGTGGAGGAGGCGATGGCACCGCCGTTGGCGGTGAACAGCCCGGTGCCGAAGGAACCGGCATTGTTGAAATTGACCAGGCCATCATTGAGCGTGGTCGTACCCGCACCCGCCCACGCACCCTGCAGGTTCCAGGTACCGCTGTTGACGGTGAGCTTCTGGAAGTTGAGGTACTGGTTCCAGCCCAGCGTGGTCACCGCGCCGCCGGTGCCGGAACCCGGGCCGCTGACGACGTTCTGCAGCACCAGCGTGTTGTTGGCCGCACCACTGCCGGTACCGGCGTCGACCGATCCCGCAGCCGCAACCTTTACCCCGGTGACACCGGTAATCACGCCGGCAAGAGCGGTGCCGCCGCCGCTCACAACGCTGGAACCCGACACTGCGGTGAAGGTGTTGCCGCCGGTTGAATCACCCAGGTGAACGCTGCCACTGACCGCCCCCGCATTGAGGAACGTGTTACCGCCAGAAGCCCCCAGGCCGACGCGTCCGTCGATGGTGCCGGTGTTGGTCACAGCGGCGGCTGCACCACCATAGGTCACCACCGTGGTCGCGTCGGAAACGCTGCCTGCACCGATCAACGACGTGCTGATCAGGCCGGCGTTGTTGATGGTGGTGGTGCCGTTGACATTCTGTGCCACCAGCGCCTGTCCACCGAAGCCCAGCAGCGTTGCGATGTTGACGACACCCTTGATCTGTCCGCTGGCATTGTTGTTGACGACGATCGCGCTGTTGTTGGCAGAAGCATTGCCGATGACCAGGCCGGGCGAGGCGAGGACGATCGAGCTCGGATCGATCGTGCCATTGTTGTTGACCGTCACGTTGTCGCCGGTCAGCGTTGCTGCGTTGCCTCCACCTACGATCGGCGGCGTACGCAGCAATGCACCCGCAGCGATGTTCAGCGTGAGGCCGTTGGTCGCGTTGGAGTAGTTGTTGATGTTGGTGGTGCTGTCGCAGTTCACGGTCGTGGTGCCCGTGCACGCTGCGAATGCCGATCCGCTGGCCAGTGTGGCGGCCAATGCCGCCGCCAGCTGGTGCGCCCGCAATCGCGGCACCCGTCCTGCGCTGACCGCGCTTCCGCCGGGATTGCGGGTGACCTCCGAAGCAACCTGCATTACCCCAAGGGCGCGATTGAAAACCAGACGGTAAATGCGGTTCATCGGCAAATCTCCATGAAAAGACCGGATGGCACAGCTGGCAGGTTTTTTGGAGACAATGCGGGCCGCCCCTGCTCCCGAGACGGGAACAAGGCCTGAAGGCATTAACTCCTGAAAATCTTCACATCTTCACGTGATCGCACCCCGGGACAGGTACGTCAGCATGTCCCTCAAGGCAAAAACTCCCCGGTTTCGCCCGACGAATGGCGGCACTGTGCGACCCGCCGTGCCAGCGGCATGTGAATCGCGCGCGTTATTTTCATGACGCACGTCAAATAAAAGGGGCCGGCAGAATGGTTTTGCCGAAAATGCATATCGCTATATGTGGCGGGGAATCCATCCCCGCCATGAGTAAATAAATTCAGCTACTGGAGAGTTTCATCAGCACCAGACCGGAAACAATCAGCACCGCTGCACCGATCCGCATCGGGCTGACCTGCTCACCCAGGAACACGATGCCGACCGCGAACGCGCCGACTGCGCCGATGCCGGTCCAGATCGTATAGGCGGTGCCGAGCGGCAGGCTGCGCATGGCCACCGCCAGCAGCCAGAAGCTGGCGATCATGCCGATGATCGTGAGCACGGTGGGGGTGAGCCGGGTGAAGCCTTCGGACTGCTTCATGGACACGGCCCAGACGATTTCCAGCAGGCCGGCAAACAACAGATAGATCCAGGCCATGACGGCCCTCCTCTTGGTAGGGCCAGGCCGTCCTGGTCATTGGTTCCCGATGTGGGGGAGGTCGTTCCTCCTGGCCGGCATTCTAGCAACGGGGGTGGGTGCCGGCCGCTGCCGGCGGCGACGGGTTACAGCCGATTCAGTGCGTGAAGCTGGCATCGACGCACCCGCCTGCGCTAGAATGAGCGCCTGCCATCGGCCAGCCGATGTGCAGTCCGGCTGTGGTCTCCGGCGCATCGCGCGCTGCTTCCCCTGATCCGTGAACTGGCCGCCCACCGGGCGGCCAACGTCTCTATGGTGGCCCCGTCGGCCCCTCGCGACGCTAGGTCGAAAACCCCGCCAGGGCCGGAAGGCAGCAACGGTATCGATCGACGCGGGCGCCGAGGTCAGCCGGCGGGGCCACCGCCTTTTCCGGCGACGCCCGCGCCTCTGCTAGATGCCAACCTTGGTTGGCGCCCTTTGCCGGGCATGGCCCCGCGCTACTGCAGCGCGCGCTCCAGCGCCTCCAGTCCAGCGGCCAGCGCCGTATCGGCGGGCTGGCCGGTTCCGCTCACGGCGGATCCTGCGCCAGTACGTGCGGCGCGGTCGGGTCGGCCAGCGGCACGCACTGCCCCGGCTGCGCCACGCGGTGCCCGCGCGCGGCCAGCGCCTGGCCATCGGCCACGCTGGCGTAGTGGTAGAGCATCATCCGCGCCTGCAGTTCGATGCTGTACTCACGCTCCAGGTCGTCCACACCCGTGTGTGACGGGTTGCCGTGCAGGCCGCAGTCGTGGGCGATCAGCTCGTTGTCATTGGCGAAGCGGGCCAGCATCTCCGGAATCGGCCGGGTATCGCCGCTCCAGGTCAGCGCGCCCTGCAGTCGCAGGCCATAGGCCGTCTCCGGCCAGTGGTGGCGCACTGGGAACACCTCCAGGCGCACTCCCTCGTGCCAGAACGCATCGCCCACCACGATCAGCTGGAAGGCATCCCAGAAGTTCGCACCGCCCTCGGCCAGCACGTTCGGATAGTCACCGATGCGCTGGTGCAGCAGCGGCACCACCGTGGCCGGCACATACAGGCGCACCTTGCCGCGCCGCTGCGCATTGAAGAAGGTGTCCACGAACAGCCGTTCGAAGCCAGCCACGTGGTCAAGGTGCACATGGGTCACGAACAACGCCTGCGGCATGTGGCCGTAGTGCGCCTTGAACGCGGTCAGCCCTTCACCACCACAATCAATGGTCAGCCACGGACGCCCATCCCGCTCGATCACCGACATCGGCGACCCCAGCTCGACCGCCGACGCATTGCCGACGCCGAGGAAACGCAACGACCAATCCATCAGGTGCCCCGGTTCCAGGCCATGTCATAGGCACGGCGCAGCCGCGCGTAGTCCTTCTGCACATCTTCCACGCTGCGCTCGCCGCGCAACTTGATCAGCGAGCGCAGCAGGCGCTTGAGGTTGCGTTCGCGCCAGGCAGTGGCCGGGATGCGGATCACGCCACGGTCGAAGTCGATCAGCCAGCCATGGCCGTTGCCATCGAACAGGATGTTGTGCGCGTTGAGGTCGGCATGGTCCAGGCCGGCACGATGGAAGCGGGCGATCAGCCGCCCCGTCTCCTCCCAGGGCGCGCCCCGGCCGGCGACCAGGGCGCGGTCGGCCAGCGAGCGCACGCCCTCGATCCGCTCCATCAGGATCGCGGCCCGGTAGCGCAGGCCCTCGCGCATGTAGAACGCGGCGATCGGCCGTGGCACCGGCAGCTTCTTCTCGCGCAGCGCGCGCATCAGCCGGAATTCGGCGAAGCTGCGGGTCCGGTCCGAACCGCGCCACAGGTACTGGTCGTGGCTGAGCTTCGCGGCCAGGCCGCCCCGCAGGTAGTGCCGCAGCACGCTGGCCCCGAACGGCGCGTCGACGAACCAGGCGCTGCCGCGGCCGCCCTCGCCCACCGGCCGGGCCCTGCTGCCCCAGTGCTGGGGCGAGAACAGGCCGATGTCGGCTTGCCGCAGCCGCTCGCGGTCGAACAGAATGGCCCCGATGCCGCGACCCTCGCGGCATGGCGTCAGCGCTTCATTGGCGTCGAATGCGACCATTTCATTGAGTCTAACAACACATGGCATCAGCGTCCTCCTCCTTGTGCCTCCTGCGCCTGTCCGCACTCGGCGACGTCACCCACGTGGTGCCCCTGGTGCGAACCCTGCAGGCTGCGCGCCCGGACACGCCGATCCACTGGATCATCGACAAGGTTGGCCACAAGCTGCTTGACGGCCTGCCCGGTGTCACCTTCCATGCCTACGACAAGAAGAGCGGCATGGCTGGGGTCAAGGAACTGCGCAGGCAACTGCCACCGGGGCGCTTCGAGGCGCTTCTGCAGATGCAGGTCGCATTCCGCGCCAACCTGCTGTCAGCCTTCATTCCGGCCGAGCGCCGCATCGGCTACGACCGCAGCCGCTCCAAGGACCTGCACGGGCTCTTCATCAACGAGCGCATTCCTGACCGCCCCGGCATCCATGTACTGGATGCCATCGGCAGCTTCTGCGAACCGCTGGGCCTGCGCCAGACCGAAGTCAGCTGGGATCTGGCCGTGCCGCCCTCCGCCTTCGAGTGGGCCGCCGCGCAGTGGCAGGACGATGGCCGCCCGGTGCTGATGATCTCGCCCTGCTCCAGCCACGTGCGGCGCAACTGGTATGCGGACCGCTATGCAGCGGTGGCCAACCACGCCGCACAGCGCGGTTGGCGGGTGGTGCTGTGCGGTGGCCGCAGCGAACTGGAGCGCCACATGGCCGATGCGATCCAGGCGCAGCTGCAGACGCCGGCACTGGACCTGGTCGGCAAGGACACGTTGAAGCAGCTGCCTGCCCTGCTGGCCCGCGCCAATCTGGTGATGACCCCGGACTCGGGCCCGATGCACATCGCCAACGCGATGGGCGCCAAAGTGCTGGGCCTGCATGCAGCCAGCAATCCGGACCGCAGTGGCCCGTACTCGGACCGCCGCTACTGCGTGGACCGCTACGATGATGCCGCGCGCAAGTACCTGGCCAAGCAGGCGGCGGACCTGAAGTGGGGCACCAAGATCGAATTCGACGATGTGATGGAACTGATCACCGTGGAAGACGGTATCGCTGCGTTCGAACGCTACGTCGCCGACCACCTGGGGTGATCGGCAGCCTGCCCGGGTTTACGTGCGCTGCGCGTAATCCTGGTAGGACTTCTCTTCCACGTACGCCGAGCCCAGCGCCAGGTTGATCGCCTTCTTGATGCGCGCGCGCTCGTCGTTGCGCAGGTAGACACTGCGCGCCAGGTCGATGAAGCCCTGGTCGAACGCCTGCACCTTCTCCTTCAGGCGGATGTCGTCCTCGATGTCCCACAGCTGCTCGTTGACCGCCTTCAGCTCGGCACGCAGCTTGGCGATGTCCTTCACCGCGGCCGGGTGTGCCATCCAGGTCTGCTCCAGCGCCGACAGCTCCTTGCGCACATTGGCCAGCTTGCCCTCGTCGCTGATGCGCTCGGACTTGATCTGCAGGATCGAGATCTTGTCCAGCAGCTCGCCGAAGGAAACGGGGACGAGGATTTCAGCGGTCATCGGGAAAAGCTCCAGCAGGTGATGCGTACATGTTAACCCGCAGCGTCCGCACGGATATCCCGGGTAGATCCACGCCATGCGTGGATGAGCCTGCCAGCAGGAACAGCATCCACGCTCCGCGCGGATCTCCCGTGATCCATCTGGAGGAACAAGCCCCTCTGTTGAGGGGCTGCCCCGACAGGGGCGGGGAGAGGCCGGCAAAGGGAGGGGCCCACGCGTTGCGCAGCAACGTGTGGGGCGACGCGCAGAGCGCGTCGCGTCCCGCGCCAGATCAGTACAGGGTCACTACGGCGGGATGCCCGCCGCGCATCCACGCACCGCGCGGATCTCCCGTGATGCATCTGGAGGAACAAGCCCCTCTGTTGAGGGGCTGCCCCGACAGGGGCGGGGAGAGGCCGGCAAAGGGAGGGGCCCATACGTTGCGCAGCAACGTTTGGGGCGACGCGCAGAGCGCGTCGCGTCCCGCGCCAGATCAGTACAGGGTCACTACGGCGGGATGCCCGCCGCGCATCCACGCACCGCGCGGATCTCCCGTGATGCATCTGGAGGACCAAGCCCCTCTGTTGAGGGGCTGCCCCGACAGGGGCGGGGAGAGGCCGGCAAAGGGAGGGGCCCACGCGTTGCGCAGCAACGTTTGGGGCGACGCGCAGAGCGCGTCGCGTCCCGCGCCAGATAAAGAAAAAGGGCTGCCTTTCGGCAGCCCTTTTTCTTTATCTGGCGGAGAGGGGGACTGCCATAGATCCGTCCAAGGAAATCCAGGGGAATCGATAAGTTCATATATTTGCCGTTTACTTTCAATGACTTGCATGAAACATATCCAGCACTGTCCAGCAACACCCATCATCACCCAACGCGAAATGGCATACCAGATGGCATACTAGATGGCATACCAGATGGCATACCAGGCACGCATGGCACTGCTAACCGACATCAAAGCTCGAAGCATCACTCCCGGAAGCGCAGCACTGCCACACGGCGGAGTTACTGGCCTGAGTCTGCTTCCTTCACGCACAAAGAAGGGCCAAGGCAAGTGGGTCTTGCGCTACGTAAGCCCTGTCACTGGCAAGCGGCGCAACGCCGGCCTAGGCAGCTACCCGCACGTGGGCGTCGCTCTTGCCGGCAAGCTGGCTCGCGAGATGCGCGAAGAGATTGCATTGGGGCAAGACCCCCTGGAGATCAAGGAGACACCTGTAGCCGCGCCGGTGATGCCATCCTTCCAAGAGGCAGCAAAACAGGTACACGCCGAACTGAAGCCAGGCTGGAAGAACGCCAAGCACGCGCAGCAGTGGATCAACACACTTACCGAATACGTTTTCCCCAAGATCGGCTCCCTACCGATGGATCAACTTCAGCCTCGTCATATGGCCGATGTCTTGCGCCCGATCTGGCTGGAAAAAGCGGAGACCGCTTCCAGGGTAAAGCAGCGTTTGCATGCCGTGATGGCCTGGGGCTGGGCACACGGGTTCAACCAAGCCAACCCCGTGGATGTAGTCACACATCTGTTGCCGGTACAACCCAGCAAGACGGTCAGACAAGAGCATCAACCGGCCATGCCGTGGACCGACATCCCCGCATTTGTCAAAACCAGACTGGTGGATACAAACGAGCTAGATGTCACCAAACGTGCGCTGCTGTTTTTGATCTTGACCGCCGCGCGCTCTGGCGAAGTCAGGGGAATGACTTGGGATGAGGTCAATTTGCGCAACAAAGTCTGGATCATTCCTGCCGATCGCATGAAAGCCAGCCAGACCCATCGAGTCCCACTCTCTGAGCAAGCCATCACTTTGCTGCAGGTACAGGCAGGCAAGCACGATCATCTGGTCTTCCCATCGATCCAATCCCGAACAGTCCTCTCGGACATGACCCTAACTGCACTATTGCGCCGCTTGAAGGCCCACAGCGATAGCGATAAGCGGATAGCCACCGCGCACGGCTTCCGGTCAAGCTTTCGCGACTGGTGCAGCGAGGAAGGCTATGCCCGGGATCTTGCTGAACGCGCGCTGGCCCACACTGTCAAAAACAAGGTCGAAGCTGCCTATCACCGTACGGATCTGCTGGAGCAGCGACGCCCCATGATGCAGGCGTGGGCTGATTTCGTCCTTCCAGCAACAGCATGAGATAGGCAATGCTCTTCGCACTCCACATCGAAGTTGCTCACAAACTCGTTGGCATGGCCCCCGCAGCGTTCTTCGAATACGCGACGGGGCTGAGCCACATGAACTATCGACGAGGCCGCGGCTATACAGCTCTCATGGCCAAGCGTGAGCAAGTCGAAGCGCATTCGGATTCACTACTCCTGCGCATGCTCCAGAAACGAGGCATCCCAGACGCCGAATTTCGAGGATTCAAAGAGGATATCCCCCAAGGACATTCGGCGATCATGCTCTATGGGCTAGGTTTGCTCAACGAGCACACGTCCCCAGCAACCAGAGAACTGGTCGCCATGTTCGATGCGTCAGACAAACGACTTTGTAAGCTTTCAGACACTGACGTATACGGCTTTCTCGACGAGATCGGGCCACGGTCCCAACTGGGGCCAGCCTACTGCACCCCCCTGACGGTGGCAGACATTAGAGATCCCTCGCTGGAGCTGAAGCTGGAACTGACCGAACCGGAGCGCACCGCCATCAATCTTGCCCTAAACCGCCGTGCCAACATGGCGCTGTCATTCTTGGCAGCCGTAGATCACGAAATTGGGCATTGGATTGGACGGACCGGGGTACCAGATGCCTTTGCAGGCCTCCCAAGATTTGCCGTGCTGCTGGCACCACCTGGGCCTACTAATCGGCACCGCCATACCCCGGCTGACCCTACCGCGCGCCTCGTAGATTTCATCGGCGCCGTCGGCCACTACTTGCGAGAGGGCAGCTGGCCTCAGCGCCCGCTCCCTATCGCGGACATGGGCACCCAGGCAGATCTATCAGGGACACGGCTTGGCGAGGGCAATCGGTTCGTTCGCGGCTTGAGAAGTGGCAAGGCCCGGCTAACTCGAAAGTCATTCAGAACACTGGTCCACACCCAACTCTGGACCCCCAAAGCGAAGGCGTCTGATCTCGATGGCCAAGCGGACCTGCTTGAAACCTACCTGGTGGCCGCACTCTTGTTGAGCCTGCTCCTGCCAGACCACCCAACCACCGCGGGCCACATGGACCGCACGGGCTGGCGGGAGGCATATCTGGGATGGTGGGAGCGGCATAGACACCGCTACCCACCCCAGGCCCCGTCGACAGGCCCACTGCCCCCAGCTTGGCTGATCGATCCGTAATCAGCGCTTCGCAGGGGCGTTGGTGCGGTTGCCGCCAGACGGCATCCCAGGCTTGGTCGACGGCCACCCAGCGGGGCCTCGAGCGCCGCCAGCAGTCGAGCCGCCCTTCGAGCCACCACCTGCCTTCCCAGCCGATCCGCCATTAACCTTTGCCATGTTCCTCTCCTTGTTAGCCCCCACACGGGGCAAGGAAAGCTTGAACGTTAACGCGCTCCGATTAAGCCCTGAAAGTTCACAGGTGGAAGTTGCGCTGGTGAGACTGCCCAGCTTCACCAGGCTCAAAGCTCAGCATGGGTGAAGCTGTGCTCCGTTATCGCCAAGTACTCGGAAAGCGTCGCTAGTCGTGCATCAGGCATGTACTGGCTCCAAGGCATCCTCACCTATCTTCATGATGTAGTGTGGCTCTTGGCCGATGGCATTGAACATCGCGCGGAACTTGCCCAATAGATAGGACACGTCGTATTCGGTCCAGTCAATTGGCGGACCATTGATTGCATCTCGGTGGGAACCTCGATCGACGAAACGATCCAGCGCTGCGTACTTACTGGATGTATCTGCGTCGGCCAATTGCTGGACTGCCACGGGGAAGTCAGAAGACCCGGTGGTGAAGGTGAAGAATTGCTCCAGAATGTTACGCATGGCGTTGGGCACGATCTGGGTCGGGATCTTCCCGTCCTTGGCATCCCTGAGGATCTGCCACCACACGTCGTAATCATTTAATAGCTTGGTGGGATCCAGCGCTTCGACTTCCGAATACACGTTCTTGACCACGCGCAGCAATCCGCAGTGGTTGTGCGCCTTGGGCAGACTCACCTTGTGCTGACGGAGCAGCTCATGGAAGAAGTACAGGTTGTGCGTCAGGACGATCACCTGCTTCACGAGCTGGGGCCGTCCGTCTGGCTTGGCCAGCTCGCGGTGGATCATCGTGGCGATGTCATACACATAATTCTGGGACAGGCTGGAGATCGGATCGTCGATGACGGCGATAGTGCGGCGAGGATCCACATTCTCGTTTTCATCTTGCGACCCCTTGAGCGACTCCATGAAGTAGAGAAACGCGATCAGCGTTTTCTCACCCTCGCTCAATGACTTGGTCTCGCTGCTGGCTACCCCTGGGCGCGCCAGGCAGTACACGCGATCCTCGTCTACCTTCCGATCGATGCTAAACGCCGTGATCCCCAAGCTGCGGAGTCGATCGTTGATCGCATCGATTGAGGCATCAACGCCTTTCTGAAGCCGGCGCAGCTCACGTAATTCGGTGTTGAGGCCATCTCGCTCCTGCCTCTTCGCTTGCAGGCCTGCCTTTGCCTGTGTTTCGGCTTGCTGCAGCGGTCCGAGTAACGCATCATGGTGCGCGTAGGCGTCCATACGCTCGACATGCATGACCTGGAAAAACATGGCCTTGATCCGCTCACGCTCGCCCCTGCGATCCCGGATGCGCGCATTGAAGTCAGCGATCAGAGCGTTGAGCTTGGCCAATGCTTCGACCAATGCGTCTACATTGACAGGGGAGATGGACACCGCCTCCCCCGGCTGCGCTTCTTTCCGACGCAACGCCGTCAGTGTGTCGTGGAATGCCCCCCGAGCTTGGGTCCAGGCAAGCTCCACCCCTGCCTCTCTTGCGTCGGGGTCGGTCAAAATGGCCTGGATACGCTGCTCTAACGCGTCGAGCTGGACGGCGTAGCTCTGAACCAGCAGCGAGATCCTGTCGACCTTCGCCTTGCGCTCGCCTTCCAGGAGTCTCGCCAACTCTTCGCGGAAATCGTGGGGCAACCCCTGCTGGCAAAACGGACATCGATCCTTATGCGTGTAAGCCTGTCCACGCGCGACCCAGTCCGCGTTGCCCAGTTCGGCAACGAATGGTGCTAGGCGACTCGAGGTCGACACCTCCACGACCTCACCCCAAATAGGGTCATTCTCGATCCGACTCAGCACACTGGTATCCAGGGACACCAATGCACGCTCACTTTCGATGCCAGAGACATCGGCCCAGCGCCTTTCAAGTCGCTCGATCGTGTCCAGCTGCCCATTCTCGGGCAGGGCATGTGTGCGCAGGTCGGTGAAGAATTTTTCCTTGTTCCGGCCGTAGCCCTCAAGCAAGGAAGCCAGTGCCGTCTTCTTGCCCCAGTCGTGGGCCTTCCAGATCTCGTCTTTGGCCCGCACCAGCTCCATGGCAAGGTTGCTTTCGGCTGCCTTGACACTTGTGGTGGCGTCGGCGATCAGAACGTCCAACTCGCCGTTTCGGGTCTCGATGTCCTGGATACGTTGCTGGCGGACAGTGTCGACTTCGCCGACAGTGAAGATGCCCTGGATGGGCTGGCCGATCAGGCGTTCAACGTAGTGGTGGTTGTAGACCAAGTATCGGTAGCGCGCATTGTCGGTTGTCTCGATCCTGCAGTGCGCAAAGGCGGGATCGTTGCGTGCCAGCCCGTCGACCACTTCACCGATAGAAGACTTTCCTGCTCCGTTGAGACCGTAGACGTAAGTCGCAGGTTTGTTCGGGATCTGGACCGAATGCGCGTTGGTGGGATGAAAGCTCTTGTGACGATGGATTGTGATTGTTCGGATCATGCTCACTGCCCCCCTATGTACTCTCTTTGTACCAGAGCATCAGGTCCGTTGAGAACGCAGAACGGGCCATGGCCGTACTGGACCAGATCAACACGAAATTCGGAAGAGGCACTGTGGGAGTAGACAGCGCGGGCTGGCGGGTTGGTGGAGCAAGGCCGGGGGAGAGGCTCCATGGTGCATGGCAACGCCCAATGGCGAGCAAAATTGCATTATTTGTCACCAAGCTATACAACGAAGTGGAGCAGCCTTCTGCAGGCACGCTGACAAAGATCTTTGAAATAGCAAACATCAAACACTATACACAACCAAAAGGATGGCGGTTGAAGATGGAAGAAAGCAACATCGAATCAGGAAAGTACAAACCACGCTTCGATTTCGATAAAGATCACAACAAAGATCGTTCCGAGACTGGAACCATCAATGAGCTTTTGCAAGAGCTCAATTACGAGATGGCGCGCACAGAAAATGGCAAAGAAGCCGAACACTCCAATGCCTCAGGAAAAACAATAACCCGCAAGGAACTTAATGGAGTCATTGACTTCATCAACTCCACATTGGGACAAGAGATTCCTACCGGGAACTGCACACTTCCAATCTCCACCCTAAAAACAATCAAGCTCCTTTACCTCAAGAACGACTCCAGCGACACTCAGTTACTCCAAAGAATCTCGAAACCAGGAACCATCAAGGCCACTTTCGAGCACTGGACAGAACGCAACACCCCAAGAAATGAAAAGACCATAAAAGCAGCCTCCTATCTCATGTCCACGCTTGAGCTTGAGATCGACGAGGAGATACTTAAGCACATCCACATCAACAGACTCACACCATCGAAACTCCTTGAATACTACGCCAGACACATAAAGGAGCTTATAGAACCTATCTACATGGCTTTCGTCGGCAATGATGAAGCCATTGCAAGCGCCTTTATGTTTGGCGCACATCAAATAGAAAGCTATCAACCCTCAAATGCCTTACCCAGCAAAGAAGGCGCCCCCGTACACGAAAGGCTATACATCTATTTGCTGACTCTCCCATTCCTGCACTTCGTTGGAGAGTGTCAGCAGGTTGTCGAATCAGAAAACGACGAGTTGAGCAAATACAAGATAGAGCCACTCTTCGCTCACGCCATCTCCTCACCGACGGAGTGCGATGCCCTATTGCGACCTGTCACATCTCTCGCAGCTATTCACTCCTTCCTGCAAACCAATGCAAATGAGCTGGCACGCTTGGTTCACCAAGCCACTGGTTATGAGTTGAGATCCAGCGAGATCACAAACATAG
This sequence comes from Stenotrophomonas sp. YJH_SMC_27, assembly GCF_059369815.1. NCBI lineage: Bacteria > Pseudomonadati > Pseudomonadota > Gammaproteobacteria > Lysobacterales > Lysobacteraceae > Stenotrophomonas > Stenotrophomonas sp. YJH_SMC_27. Next base: position 510,721 of record NZ_JCAFTA010000001.1, read on the forward strand.
CCGACGAAACGCAGAAGGTTCTGCATGCCTATGTCTTCCACGAATGGCACAGAACAGATCATGACGTCGTCAACATTTCAATGGCCGACTGCGTTGCAGCCCTTTCAGCCATTAAGATACAAAAGAAGATCAAAACGAAGTACACGCCCTACTGGAAAGGGCAGAGCTCAAGCGAGAAAGCTGTATCTCGCCTACTGAGTCACCTGGACACATCAAGAGACATCGAAGAGCTATATGAAGAGGATTACATCCCGCAAGGTGCGATGCTCACCCTCTATCATCGATATTGCATCGCCTACGCATTACTTTTCGGGCGCAGCAACCGCATGGAAGCATTTATGAGATTCCAGATCTCATATCTGAAGCACATGACCATAGCTCACTCTCATTTCGATCTTGAAGCAGGCAACGAATACGAGACAAAGATCAACATTTTTTGCGAAGACCTTATTCAATACATCGAAGATCAAGCCACTTCGCATTCAGTGTAATTTTTAACTTGCATCACCCTTATACATATGTAGAAACTCACTCACGTCCTTCGAAGCAGCAACACGAAGAACGAAAGGCATCGAAGGAAATAGAAATCAAATAGAACTGACGATAGATTACAGGCAGGGTGTGGTACGCGCACTTACCCTTTCTATCTAATCACAACACTCTTCGATCATGAGTATCTACCGGTAGCCGACAAGAATCACTCTTGTCGGCTTTTTTATTCTCCTTAGAGAAAGGGTGATACAGCAATGGCAAGCTTCCATTACAGCATCAAAAGTGGAAAGAAAGGCAGCGCACGCAGGCACGCCAACTATATCGATCGTAAAGGATCTCATAGTGACAAGAAGGACCTTATCCAAACAGGACATGGGAACATGCCCGAATGGGCAGGAGATGATCCGAAACGGTTCTGGAGCGTTGCTGACAAGCATGAGCGTGCCAACGGAGCAGTGTACCGAGAACACGAAATCACTCTTCCGAGTGAGCTCAGTACTGAACAGCAGGTCGAACTTGCCGACCGGCTTGCAAAGAATCTCGCAGGGATCAAACCCTACCAGTACGCGCTCCATGCACCTGAAGGAAAACTCGGTGGGGATCCCAACCCGCACATCCATCTGATGTGCTCGGACAGACTGCCTGATGGCATCCCCCGTACACCTGAACAGACCTTCGCCCGCTACAACGCCAAGAATCCTTCCGCAGGCGGATGCCGCAAGGATAGTGGCGGAAAGAGCCCAATGGAGTTGAAGCAGCAGGTGACTGCACAGCGAAAACTTGTAGCGGACACCCAGAATCAGTTCCTTGAAGAAAACGGTTATTCAACCCGCGTAGACCACCGCAGCTTGCGTGATCAAGGCATTGCCAGGCCCCCAGAGCGCCACCTCGGCCAACGCTTCGTCAAGGAGATGGCAGATGCAGAGAAGTCGCAGTATGCACAATGTCGTAAAGCCGTGAAGGCAGCTTCATCAGTTGAAAATCTGGGAGAGGTAAGTGCCTAACCCAGCGATTCTGCGACAAAGTCGCAGAATCGCAATGGCACCTACTGACCACAGCAGAAAAGCCCCGGCATATCGCCGGGGCCCCCTTGGCATCAAGACCGCTTACAGTGCCCTCCGGTCAAAGTAGTGATTCATCAAGCGCAGATACATCCTCTTGTCCCGGTACCCACTGCAGACCTGAATTGCTCCCTGACCTTCAAGAATCGAGATAGCTGCATTCAGCCTTGCTCGGTCACGTACAGGTCCATAGCGCAAAACCTGGTTCTTGGGAACGTACGTATCCGAATAAATCCCTTTCCACCACTTGGCATACAGATACCGATCCAAAGCTTGAGCATCGACCTGATCCTGCGATACCACGAACGCTGGTGAGAACAGATGCTTGTACTCATCAACATGCCACCGAACGATGTCGAAGGCACGATTGATCGTATCGAGGGTGATGTCACCTCCCTCTCCACTGAAGTACTGCATCGATGCAGCGAGTCGTGCCACGATCTCCATGATCTTTGCCGCGAAGTCATTGATATCACTCAAGTACTCCCCGTCGCGCAGCAAAGACTCAGTTTCTGATGCCAACTCTACCCAGCGTGCCCTGGCATCGATGGAGAAGGACACCACTTCACGAGCAATGGCGCCCGAGGCTGACCGCTCCTTGTACTTGAACAACAGCTCCGCGATTCGCTCATGGAATGCCGGCAAATGCTCCCACACCGGTTCTACGTCCTCGATTCGCCGGTAGCCCATCATGGAGCGAGGCCACGCAACCAAATAGCGTGCCCAGTGTCCACTCCCCTTTGCAACAGAGCCTCGCCTATTGAGGAACTGCTTGAACGGTTCGTACTGGGTCATGATGCTCACAGAAACGCGCGGATTCATCGCAATCAGATGCTCGTTCTCCGCACGATCCAACGGCATCATTCCTGGCGAATCCCAGAGACGATTGAGCAGGCCCACATTCGCCATTGCCTCGCTCTTGAACAGCATATGACCTTCGTCAGTCGTGATGGCGATGGACTCACCATCACCCTGAACGGCCTCCATGATGGCCTTGGCCGTGATGTCCTGCCTCAGGAAGCAACGCAGGCGGGGCTGCAGAGGTTTCTTTTCTGAAAACTCCTTCAGCTGTGCCTCGAGTGCTTCGACAGACTTGCCAGCAGCAACTGCTTTACTGATCGCGCTCCTCAGCCCCTTCATCTTGGCCGTCCAGAGTCCATAGTCGATCTCATAAGCCTCAGTCTGCTGCTTGAACGCAGCCATCTCCTTCGTGTCTGCATCGCGGAAAGGCGCCTGCAGTAGCTCGAACACCGTGGACTTGCGCTCACCAGACTCAGCCACAAGCATCAAGTTCTGGGTTACAGGCTTGATCTGTCCGGTCGGCAACTTGACATCAATCAGACCTTGGCACGCCATCGAAATGGCATTGATAAGACCCATGCCAACCATGGCGTCGGGAACTTGAACGTTGCGAAGGAGCTCAAGGCCTGCCTCACGAGCAACATGGTGAAAGGTTTCCAGGGGATATTTGGGGGCATAACGCTGCCAATTGGTTGTCATCATGCATCCTCCTCTGTCGAGCCAACCGCGGTCTGTTCTTCAACCTCAACCAACAGATGGCCACAGCTCTGGCACCGAGCAGCATCGCCCTCCGCATGGCGACGAAAACGCTCCTCCTTGAGCAGCTTGCGGAACTGAATCAGGTTCAGATCATGCTTGTACGCAGCATTGAACTGCTCTACCAAGATCTTCTTGCTCATCTTCTTTGCGATGTGCTGTTCCAGGATCGGATAGGCCTGCCTGAAGTCCTGCTCCAGCTTGCCCTTCCCCTTGGTCGACTGTTCACTCAAAGCGTGCGTGAGCGCGTCAAGCGGCGAAGAGTGGACTGCAAAATTAGCCATCATCACTTCTCCTCCTTCGCACGACGGAACTTCACTGCACGGCCTTCTACCCATGCCATTGCCTCATGCGTCCAGTAGAACTTCGGGGACAGTTCGCTGTCATAGAGCGGAATGCCCTTCGGGAAGTCCGGATCGGTCTTCATCAGCTCGTATGCCTTGCTCCTGCTGACGCGGAGCAGCTTGATCAGCTCCTTCAGACGCAGCGTCGGACTATCCGGCCAACCTGCTTTCCCAGCACTGTTGTTCTCTTCGGCCAAAGTCATGCTTTTGTCTACGCCCTGGCGCAGACTGGACGTCATGTGCTTCATTTGTTGATTCCTTCGTTGTGTTGAACGTTTCAGGAAGGAATCCGGCCGGTTTCCTATCGAAGGTGATTGGCCTCCGACGTGATCAGTGTCGATATGCTGCTGTTGGGGGTACAGGGAAAAAAAATCCAGGTTTTTTCCAGGGACGCGCACAACCGACCAGATCAAAGAAAAATCAAACACTTACATACCAGGGAGCTTTCGCTCCCTGGCATGTCTCGTCCTTTGCGCCCACAAACCGGTCCGTTCCATCCGATGTCCGCTCAGGACCTGAACTGCCTCTTGTCCGTACCTGATACAGATCCGTACCGGTACGGCTCTCCTACGACACCAACCGAGACGCTTGCGCTTTCAGTCTGTCCTTGAGACTTCCGTTCGCTGATACCTGCACAACTTCACCCTGGCCTGATGGATAGAACTCCTCGACCACGGCCGGCACGTCTTCGTCCAGGTCCTCGAAGGCCCCGTTAGCGAAGCCCTGTCTCGCCGCCTCATCCAGTGCAGCTTGGTCGATCCCCGCTGCAGCTCTTGTTGCGTGTCGCTCAATCGCCTCTGCGACAGCCTGTTCGAGCGTCAGCCCGCTCCGAACCACCAGATCGACGTAGTAGATCGCTGATCGGTAGCTCATCGTCGTGGACTTGCCCCGCAGCTTCAGCTCGAGCGGCAGACAAGACAGCCTTCCGCCCGACACTGCACTGAGGTAGTGCAGCCGTGCTGCCAGTGTGCGGATGGTGTTGTAGGAGGTGGTGCGCAGAACAAAGCTACCCATCACATCCCCCGCCCCGTCCCCAATGACCACATTCAAGCGGGCATAGGCTTTGCAGCCCCCACTGGCAAACTGACACCCATCCGGACCAGGACAAGGCAACGTCTCCATGCCTTCAGGCCCAGCACGCCGGCAGGTGTCTCCATTGCCTACACACAGCGGTCTTCCGTTCTCGCGATTGAACAGCGAATAGTCAGCCCGGAGGTTCAGGGTTGGATCGTCGAAGAGCAGGCGCACCGGGATGGATCGCAGCTTGTTACCCTCCGATGCCTTCCGCAGCTCTTCATCCAGCGGGTGCAGCACCCAGCCATCACGGTTCTGTACCTGGCTGGTGAGGGTGAACTGGTCGTCCTTTTCGGGCAGCCGCTTGCCATTGCGCTCTACTACCCGGCCGATGGAAATACGCCCAATCACGGGCGGCGTTATGGCCAGTCCCTTCAGCATGATGTGACCTCTTTGATCGTGGTGTTGATCCGGAATCGGCGCGACCCCGGACGGACTGCCGTGTAGGCCGCAGCGATCTCCGGGTGCTCGGCTGCGAGCCGCTTGGTATCCAGTGACGTGCCATCCTTACTACGGCGGTAGATGACTTCTCCCAGTGAGCCGAACCGGGCAATGGAAGCGTCCCCCATGGCTTGCTGCAGTGTCTGCTTGAGCAGTTCTACCTGCTGTTCCTGCTCTGCAACTGCCTCAGTGAACGAGACAAGGTTGGTGAAGGTCTCGACCAATTCCGGGTCCTGACTGAAATCGACAACGGTGTCCTTGCCTGGGTACAAGCTCCGCAACGCCCTGGCCGCTGACTCCGAGCCATCGGCTGGTGGCTCGATGTCATTGATGACGTGCTCCCAGAACCGGACCTCCAATACCACCAAGCGGCTGATGATCTCTTCGTCTCGCTCAATACGGTGGATCCTCAGCGCCTGGCCACACAGCAGCACTGCCACATCTGCTGCCTGCTTCCCCGTCACTGCCAACTGATGCTGTACCTGCAGCTGCACGTACTCGGGAACCCCGTCTTTCCACAACCGAGAGCCGAACTCCCCTGCTGTCTTGCACTCAAGGATTTGGACCCCCGGGGAACCAATTACCTCTCGATCGAGGTTGGCCAGCATGTGCGGAAAGGTCGGGTGCTGCAGAACGGCGTTGACCCGACGTACCCGGTTCCCCGTGCGCTCCTGGTAGGCCGTGGCCACCATGGGTTCGAGCAGGGTTCCCCAGTAGCGGGGATCCTCTTGTCCAGGGGGGATCTCTTCCATTGGCTTGCGGCCCGTCTTCTCCTGCCACAGCTCCAGCTGGCTCTTGTAGGGGTTCAACCCGACGGCGGTGGCAGCATCCGAACTACCGATGCCGCCATTGCGGACCTCCAGCCACTGCTGGCGATCCAGTGAACGCGTATCAACCAAACGCAACGCGGTGTGCTTGCTCATTGGCAATCTCCGGAATAGAAAAGGCCGCCTTGATGGGCGGCCTTGGTCAGGTCTTTCATTTCAAGCTATCGATGTGGGCAAGATGAATGGGCGAAGCGACAGCACTGATCGCTGCAGCTCTGTCAGACCATGCCTTGAGAGGCCATCGAGACCACCTCATGGCTGGTGACAACGAAATGGTCCAACAGCCTCACGTCCACGGTGTCCAAGGCAGCCTTCAGCCGCGCCGTGACTGCCCGATCTGACGCAGAGGGCTGCAAGCTACCGCTTGGATGGTTGTGAGCCATGAGTACCGCCGATGCATTGTGGGCAAGTGCCCTCTGAACCACGATCCGAGGATGGACCTCGGCTGCATCAATCGTCCCTGAGAAAAGCCGCTCAACTGCGATGAGCTGGAACTGCGTGTTGAGAAAGGCAACCTCGAAATGCTCGCGGTTTTCGCCTCCCAGACGTAGCCGGAAGAACAATGCACCCTGGGTTGCTCCTCCCAGCACCTCCCCTGGCAACGATGCCCGTTTCTGCAGGATCTGCAGCGCCCTCGCAATCGTCCTGTCCTCACGTACCCGGATCCTGCTCTCCTCCTCATTGGATCCGGCCCCTAATGTGGTCATGTGATAGGCCTGCGCTTCCATCAGGCCACCAACTTCATCACTTCATCCCACGCGCGCTGCTTGAGCTGAGCTCCAGCACCGAACCATGCCGCATCACGGCGGTGATCATCGCTACGAGCTCGTCGGTGGTGGTCAACGTACTCCGTGACGCTGTTGAGTACGCCCCAGGCCGTTGCACGGCTGGAAGGCAACAACGCGCCTCGACCGCCGCCCTCATACAGGGCACGGACACTGGCCAGCGCCTGCTCGTTGACGACCTCAGCGGTGGTGCCCTGGCCTTGGTAGGTAAGCACCCGTCGCAACAGACCATCGACCGTATCGGGGTCAACTGGACGGTCACAGATGGCTTTCATGCGAGACACGAAGTTGTCCCAGGTCGAGACGGTGATCCCCAACTGGCGCTTCACAGCATCCGGGTCGAACTGACTGCGGTGCGGGACCTTGATGGCTCCGCTGCTGTCTCCCAGAGCGATCTGTAAGGTGTTGTTGCACACCACCCGCACCGAGGTGAACTGCGCCGTGGTGGCCAACGTGCCGTCACAGGCAGTAGCAAGCAAAAGATAGCCATCCACCCGGTCACGCCCCTTCAGCGACGTGCTCTGGCCCGTACGAGCCATGGCCCAGAACTTCTTGCCACCCTTGAGCACACCCGCCGTCTCCAGTTCAAAGCCACTGTGCTGCGTCAGATTACGGTAGAACTCCAGGATCTCTCCCGGCTGGACCACCTTGAACCGCTTGGAGACGACTGCCAACGGCTCCCTGGTATCGGAGCGATAGAGCACTTTCTGCTCCGGGAAGGAGTGGATGGCACCGATGGCATTGCTACCCGTGATGAAGCGGACCTCGGAGTCCTCGATCTGCCAATCCATGCCTGCCTGACGCTTCCAGACCTCAATGGGCTGTTGCTGTTCAAGCTTATTGCCCAGACCGTGCCACGGCTTAGCACCGGCATAGGCCATTGTTTCAACCAGATGCATCGTATTTTCCTCGCTTCTTACGGCACAAACGCACAAGGCCCGGACGATGCCGGGCCTTGTGCGTATGCCAATGCAGTATCAATTAAAAGGGTCGATGTCTTCACTGCCCGAAGACAGAGCACATCGAGCAACCGCAGCGATGATGGATGCTGCGACGACCAAAACACAGTACAGACAATCGGATCTTTCTTTCATACAGCCATATCCAAAGCAGATGCATCATCGCGGAGCATCTACACGCGAAGCCAGCAGCCGCCAGCCTCATCAAAATGATATGTGCTTGAGATTTTTTACAATCATATTAATAAAATTAAACTGAATTTCTTTTATGGAAAATCAGGTCAAATATTTATTCCAACCCTGAATATATCAACCTTGGTCTCAAGACATTTACGCAAACTGAGATCATTTACGCCTACCTCGAACCACCCTCCGGGCTTTTGGAAGAAGTCCAACCCCCGGCCAATCTTGATCACCCAGCCGTTGTCGATACGAATCTCTCGGTCGTGCATGTTCGGGTTCAACTTCACTTCCAGCTCGACATCCAATTCCAGCAGGCTCTGCTTCAACTCATCGAGCTTCTCAGCGATGTCGGCCAACTGGGTCTTATCGTCGTAGCCGGTGATCAGGCTGATCTTCTTCACGGTTCCAGCCTTCAGCACCGTTTCGCAGAAGCGCACGAAATTCTGAATCTGGTGTTGCAGACGAATGTACGGATCTTCGATCACGACAGACTTCGCGCCTTGGAGGTAGGGGCCGAGGATCGACTCATAGCTGTACCCGGTGTCGCCATAGAGGATGGTGAAGTGCTGTTCCTTGAGCTCGATCGGTGACGGCCCAACCGCAATCGAAGCCGGGGCCGGTGATACCGGGGTCGGGCCCGCTGGAGTCTCCAGTGCAGCAGGTGCCGCTTGTGCAGTGGGTTGCACTTCGACTGCCTCAGTCGGCTGCCCATCCGCCTGATTCAAGCGACGGCGAGCTGGCTCCTGTGTTGCCGATGCATCTTTGGACTCAGGGCAGAAGACCACCACCTCCTCACCGCTGGCCTTGAAGTAAGACAGATTGATCCGGGCAAACTCGTCATCCGGTTTGCGCTTGTTCATCTGCTCCTTGACGCGGCGGCGGCACTCCGTGGCATAGGCCACGTATTCCTCGAACTCCTCATCCGTCGGCGGCCCGTTGGGGTGCAGCACCTTCAAGAATGCACAGACGGTCTTCTTGATACCTTTCTCGTCGCGCCCCTCGATTGATTTACCGAGCCGAATGCGCTTGCTCACTTCCTCATACCGATTCGTGTGCTTGAACTGGTAGTGGAAGGCCTCGGCCAAATAATCAGTGATGAAGCCGTAGTTGCTGGTCAGGAACTCGCTGCTGTTCTTCGGCATCTCCCAGCCTGGAATGTACGCGGCGAAACGGTCCATCACGGCCAAGTCGAGCTCTGGCGGCAACGGCTGGAAAAGATCGTGCTCGTTAGAGTTGACCACCTGCTGCACGGACACGTCGATGTTGCCAACGAAGCTCAAACTGGCATCAGCAATAACCTCAGCCCCGCGCGAAAAGCGCCCGTTGGCCATGAAGTCCTTCATGATCTGGATGGTGTCCGGATCGCGCACTTTGATCCCGCCAACCTCGTCAAAGGCAACCGTGTCCCAGAAGCCAACCAAGCCCACCTTGCGGCGCGCGTTGTTGTAGAACAGCGTTGCCTTGGTCGCTTGGCCGCCCGAGATCAAGGTGGCGTAGGGCGAGAATTCACTGAAGAAATAGGACTTGCCGGTGCCGCGTGGTCCCAGCTCGATGTAGTTGTAGTTGGGCTCAACCAGCGCAGCCAACCTGGCGATGAAGTGCATCTGCACGCGCTTCGAGAGCTTGCTGGGTTCCAGTCCCACAGAGCGTAACACCGCCGCGAGCCACTCATCACGCGTGAATGCCCCGCGCCCCTCTGCATAACGGTCGAAGTCAAAACGAGTCAGCTGGATCGGCCGCAGATCCTCAATGGAAAACGCATAGTCGTCTTCATCTATGTCGTTGTGCGCCAGGGTCACCTCCGCCCAAATGCCACCTTCCAGCAACCTGTCGTTGTCGCGGTAGAATTTTTCACCAATCGCGATGCGTTGCGAGTTGAAGTTCTCCAGCGATGCCCAGTGGCGCTTTTCTTTTTCGACGTAACGGACATGGACCTTGTCGATGAAGCGATGCTTGCCCTTGGTGGCGACCTTGGACTGCGCGGCGTTGGCCTCGTCCGGCCTAACGTAGTTCTCCTGCAGTGACGACAGCACGGCCTCCATGCCAGCATCCATCTCTGCCTGGTCATTGCTGGCGCAATACTTGGCAAGGAGGAACTCCAGGACGAACGTCGGGACGTTGGTGCCTTTTTTGATTCGATGCAGCAGGTCTTTGCGAAGCACCTTGCCGTCGAATGTGGCGTTTAGTTTTTGGTCGAGTTCGTCCATAGGGCTCATTCCGTATAGTCGGTTTCAAGCGCCAGATTGCTGTAGGCAGCCAGAGTCGTTGGGTTCAGCGCTTTGACCGAGAACTTGCCTCTGAACTCATCATCCATTCGCAGCGCAATCTGCTTGCGCTGGCCTGGCATCAGGGTCAAAGTTCTGGTCGCGGGGTTCACATCGCCACCTGGGCGCGGCTCTCCCACCACATTGCCCTTGCTGTCTTGCGCTTCCAGCAAGATCTCCACGCTCATGTCTTGCGAGAACATGTCGTCGGCCACCAGTATCACTTCGATGACCGGCAATCGCGTAGTTATTCGTTTGGCGCCGTTCTTGTAGCTCAACTCCACCACCACCTTGCGCAGTTCCGCATGAGCAGCGGTATCCAACCTGGCCACCAACACCGGCACAACGGCCTCGGCCAGGGATGCTCCGCCGTGGAAATACAGGTGCCCTGAGCGATAAGGCGCCATGCTGCGCGGTAGTGCCACTTGGGTGAAATCACCGCGAATGCCGACCTTCTCTGCACTGACAACCAAGCTGTGACCATCCGCTGTGCCGTCGCCCAGCATCATGCGGTCATGGGCATTCACCGGCCACTTGCCTTGCGGTTTCACGCACACATCGCCAGCTTCTGCTTGCGCGTTCAGGAAGAAGCCGTGGTCGGTGACGATGACCGCCTCTTTGAAGCCCATGCCACGCAGCTTATGCAGTGCCACGCGGATCAGCTTCAGCGTGCCAGGGATCAGCCCGAGCGTTGTCTCTGGGTTGCTTTCCAGTTGGCTGTCGATTTCCGTGGAGCGAAGCACCAGCAGATCGACGGTCTCCGCGATCTTCGGCTTACCACGGACAAAATCATTAAGCGGCATTTCCGCGAAGCGATCTCCATACCGCTTGGCCAGCACATTCATGCGCTGCGGGACGTTGCCCACCGGCGCCCCCGCCAGCTTGGGCAGGAGTGAGTCGCTCTCCAGCGCCAGGGTCAAACCCGTGCGAGCGCCCGGCAGCAAGCTCGCCATGCCCACTAGGGTGATGGTCGGCAGCTGTGCGTAGGCCGCTTGCAACTCGACGGGACCGTCTTCCGCCAGCAGCTTTTCGAGGGCCACGCCCAACTCGTAACGCAGGGCGTCCACCATCAGGTAGGCCACTTTGCGTCCGCTTTCCTTGAGTCGATCAGCTACCAGCCGATCAAAGGCATCGGCATTGGCCAGGCGCCCAGTCGGCGGCCATCCCGTAGTCTCGACGTGCTTCACGAACACGCCCTGGACCTTTTCGGCCAGGCGCCGATAGCGCGCTCGAGCCTGGCTGATCACTTCATGCATCAAGCCGTGCTGGTCGAGGAAGTCGCCTGCGGCTTGCTCAAACTCGCGCTGCAAGCGATCTGCTTCACGCAGACTGCCCAGGTAGAAGTCAATCAGCTCCGCTTGCGAGCGGGCGTGATCCGGTAGCTGGCGCTCAAAATCGTCGCAGGCCTCAACCAGGCTCAAGCCAGACCGCACCAGCTCCCACTGGGCCTGGCTTTCGCCCTTGCCGAGCCATACCGAACTCTTGTGGCGGGTCAGCACACGGCGCGTGGCATCGGTGTCACCGCTGACAATGCCCTTGATCGCAGTGCGCAGGAAGGTCCGCTCTTCGAAGGGGAAGGTGTCGCGTTCGCCCAGGTCTTCAATCGCACCGCACAGATCGGTCAGGTTGAGCTCCGCCTCGGTGGTCTCGGCGCGCTCGATGTATATCGCGCGTGACTTCGGGTCGCTGCGCAGACGGTCGCACACATCCTCGACGATGGGTTTGGCTTCCATCGGTGCGTGCGGCACCCCCTTCAAGGTGTCCGGCAACGCCACCGGCAAATCAAACACGAACTCGCTGAACAGTACGTAGCGCCACAGCTCATCCGCCAGGGCGGACCAGGTCTTGCCGCGCGTTTTCACGCTCAGGCCCAGAGTGGCTCGGAGGAAATCAAGCGCCTCTTGCACCCAGCCCTCCTGCCCCTTGAGTGCCTCGGATTGACTGGCACTCGGGGCCAGCAGTGCGGCCAGAATCTCGCGGCCCGACTCCACCCGCAATGTGGCTCGCAACTGGGGCCAACTCACACCGCCGCCAATGGCGTCAATCACCGCATACTGCGGTCGTGGTTCGCGCACAAATAGGCTTCGAATTTCTGTCGCGTAATCTGGCTTAGCACGCAGGCACAGGCTCAGATACTCGTCCCCATCATCTTGCGGGAACACCGCGCCGCATTCTGCGTATACGGCGAATGGATCAGCTTGCTTCTGCTCGTCGGTTTCTGGGCGCTTGGTGGGCACATAGATCAACACACCTTCCAGTGGCGCCTTGGGTTGCCCCACCTCGCGCAGTGCCAGCAGCGCAGCCTCGCGACTTTCGATGCTGCTTTCAGATGCATCGATGACCCGAACCTTCTCGGCTGCTAGGTCGAAGCACTGCTCGCGGTAGCGCTTGTCGGCGTCATACACCACCAAGGCACCCGCTTGCTTAAGGCGCGGCCGCAGCACGCTTTCTCGAATGAATTCTGCAATCGTCATTTGTTCTCCCGCAGGCTCAGGATGGACATCACCTCCTTGAGCATCTTGTCTGTTCGCGCCGTAATGGCGGCCTCGTTCCAATCATCTCGGCTGGCCAAGTCGGCATTCAGGTACAAGCCGTTGCGGTAGCCAATGAAATCACCCTGATCGTTCTTGCGATCGCGCTTCTTCAAGAATTCCATCGTGCCGAGCTTGGAGTTGTAGCCACTCAGGGTCAGGTTGCCGAGCTGGTGCGCACAGCGCTCGCGAATGGCAGCCGCAGTGCCTTTCTGGTTCCCTTCGAGCATCGTCACCCAGCCCGGCCCCAAGTTTTCGGTCTTCGGCAGGATGTGTTCGACGGTAAAAACGGGGCGATCATTGGCGTCATGCACCCACAGGTCGCGTTTGTTTTCACGGGTTTGGTGTGTCTCTTCCAGCTTGCAGAGCATGAACCGCGTGGCGTCGTAATTCTCCAGGTACACATCGCCCTTGAGGCGCGACTCGCAAACATCTTGTGGGGCTGCCCGTCCCAGCAACCAATTACTGCTCTGCTGGATGAAGCCGTCCAGCGCCGTGATCTCGCCACCGCGAATCTGCGTCAGCAAGTGGCTGACCAGTTCCATGAACATCGGGTCGAGTTCGCGAGTGGGCGGCATATCGGTGAGGTTGCGCCAAAAGAACCACTTGGTGAGCAAAGCGGCCAGACGGCTCACCGCATCACCCTCAGTCCATTTCTGGCTCTGCGCCACCTGGCTGGCCCACAGCAAAAATGCGTAAGCCGGCGCGGCTCCCAGGCGCTGCAAGTCTTGCAAGGCCGCTGCGGCAGCGTCGCCCCATTCCGCACGCGCCACGGCGGGGTTGAGCAGTGCCGAGTAGGTTTTGCCCTTGGCTTGCAGCGCGCCGAACAGCCAGACCGGGCGCTTGCGCAGCAGGGTGTCGTAGATCGTGATCAGGTTCGAGCGCGTGGCGCGGGTGCAGCCTTTGACCTCGACCCGCTTGAGGTACTTGAACATGTTGTACAGCTGACGCAAAAAGCGCTCCTGCACCGCCGGGTCGGGCAACTGGTCGATCAGGTCTTTCCACTCGTCAAACGCTCGGTCAATGCCGTAGTCCGGGCGCTTGTCCAACTCGGCCAGCAGGTTGTTCTTGATGATGTCGATGGCCGAGAGCGGGCTGCCCCGGTTGTTGATCGACTCGAACAACATGAATGCGTCGGAATGGCTACGCACCTCGATCTTGACCAGCATGGCCGCTTTGAGCTTTTCCAGCAGGGCCAGTGCGCTGTCCTGGCTGAGCCCTTCCAGTCGCTCACAGAAGTAGCGGTAGGCGCGCGCAATGCGGCGGTTTCCGAAATTGCTCAAGCCCTTCGGCGCTTTCACCTGCTTGGGAAACAGATCGCTCAGCACCTTCTGGAAATCTGTCTTGTTCTGCGCTTGCTCGCTGGGCTCCAGACGCCACTGGCCAGAAGTGCGGACGAAGATGCGGCTTTCCAGGTTGTCCAGCTCCACCAGCAGACGGCGATCCGGATTCGGAATGGCATTCAGCTTGTCGTAGAACGCACAGAACAACAAGCTGATGGTGGTAAACCGCTGCTGGCCGTCGATCAGCTCAAGTCGGCCGCCGGCCATGCCATCTTGCTGGGTGTTCACGCAGATGATGGAGCCCAGAAAGTGCCCACTGGGCGACTCCTCCAGGTCGTTGAACAGCGCGTCCCAGTTCTTGCCGCCCCATACATACTCGCGTTGGTACTTGGGAATGAAGAACGACGTGGTCCCATCGGGGCTGAAGTAGAAGCTGACCGGCAGCGCTTTGACATCCTGAATCATTCATCACCCCCGGCCTTCTTCTTGCCGCGCGCCTTCTTGGGTTTGGCCTCGGGCTCGATGTAGAGATCCTCCAGCCCATGCGCGATAGCCAGAGACTTGTCAGTCTTGCACTTCTCTCGAACACGATCGGGCCAGTAGTTCATGGCGAGGTGCGCCCAGTCGTAGTCGCCTTTCTCTAGCTTGGCCCAGGTGTCCTTGAGCACCTTCTGCCATGGCTTGTGCCGGAACAGCGGCCACAGCGGTGCGGCGCTGATCTGCACGCCGTCGTCGTGGTTGGGGTTGTAGGTGGGCGCCAGCTTGAGCAGGGTGTCGCGCAGCTCGATCAGTTCCAACTCGAAGGCTTGCAGCGCCTCGAACTGCTTCTCGTCGTCACGAGTGCGGGCAGAACCCATATTGCGCAGCACCGTCACGTCGCCACCGACTTGTTTGAGCTTGGGCTCAACGAAGTCATTGATGGCGGTGTACAGCGTCTGGCTGGTAAGGCTGGGGTAATAGACCCACAGGGTGTAACTGCCGGACGTCGTGGACAGCGGCCAATAGATGGGCGCTTTGCGGCGACTCTTGGAGTAGCGCTGTAGATGAAAGGCGAAAAAATCCCGTTGCAGCCAACGGCGCACGTCTTCCGGTACGGGCACCTCGACGCGAACAAGAATTTCCTCAATCAAGCGCGCGAGGTCATGCGGGTGCCCTCGGTCGTCAACCAGGATGCCCGCATACGCATGAAAAGGTGCGGTACCGTCGGGGAGCATGCCGGGGCTTTTCGCCGGTAGTGGTTCGAATGGTTCTGGCTCAGCAGGCGTAGCGCGCTCACCCGTAGCCAGGCGCCAGTCGAAGCGGCCAAAGGCCACGCCGACGGCCCAGCTCAGTAAGCCAGCCGTTTGGTCGATTGGCGTAGCGCTGTCATCGTCCTCGCTCTCCTCGTCTCTGCTGGCTTCTACATCGCCCTGGTTGGCTTCGACGTGGCTTCCCTGCACGGTAGTGCGGTCGGCTTCGCTAAAGCCATAGAGATCAAAGGCAATGGCGTCGATCTCTGACTGAATGCGAGCCAGCTCAGCTTCAATGGCTGGTGGGTCGTAATCGCCCAGGCGAGCGCGCAGTGCACCGGGCAGCGCAAACGCGTGAGACGTCTCTTCGATGGTGTCCAGGGTGCGCTTTAAGCGCCAATACTCCCTCCCCAATACAGCCAATAAGTGCTTCGAATCCGTTGAGATATCGGGTATCGGCGTCCGCTGGACTGTCCCGATTTCGTACGAACGTGCAGCCGCATCCCCCGCTGCAAGCTGCAAACCTATCAATCGCAAGAAAGGGGCTGATATACAGACAGAAAGCAAACTCAACAGATCATCGTCATTATGCTCTTCCAAGAATGCAGCCGGTCCCTTATGACCGAAAACAGCACCGGCAGGCATAGCCCGCATACCGAGTTGACTTGTTGTTCGAGCCGGCCAAGTAATGCCTGGCTGTAAGTAATAGGATTCTCGGTGAAGAACCCAGTCCGCATCACCGTTCAAATATGGGTATTTCTTGAGGACTTCCGCTTCCATTTCAGCGGCGTTATTGGCCCAATTCACGAGAAGCGGGACGTCCGAGTAAACGGGAGAGTACCCACCGCCTTTAGCGTAGGGAAACCAGAGTCTCTGATCAGCACTACACTCCCACGAAGTACGGACAAATCTGAAGTTGTCGCTAGTGGCTGCCCCTTTGAATATTCTCCGACCATTCGACTCGAAAGGAGGGGTTTGGCCGAATGCCTCTAGGAAACACTGAGCCTCCCAATACGAAAATGGAGAACTCGGAACCATCGAGAATACAGATGTGTCACGGACATAAACCCTAGCATCTAGGCCGCCAGCTCTCACTGCCCGGACTACTGAGGCCAACTCTTGCTCCTTTTCAGAGCTTGCCAATAATCTCAAGAAGATCGTCACGCGGCTTTCTCCAATACGTAAGCGGCGGCTTCGACCATCGCGTCGTCCATCACGCCATGCCCCAGGTCGGCCATGACTACTGGCTTGGCAATACCCAAGGCCACCTGCTCACGCCACTTCTGGAAACTGGAGAGGAAGAAACAAGTGCGCGAGGTGATGGCGCCGATGCGACCGCCGGGGCGCAGCAGTTCCAGGCCACGCTCCACCATAATGGCCAGCAAATCGTTCTTGCTGCGCGGATAGGCTTTGGCGAGTTGATCCTTGGTCTTGGCAGCCAGCGCGCCAAACGGTGGATTCATCACCACCACATCAAACACTTCTCGGCACAGATCGATGAGCCGCAAGCCCTGTAGCGCATCCTGCGCAAATAGGCGCCCTTGGTACGTCGACTTTGCCGCCTGGGCAAACTCAGTAAGTGCCTCGCGTAGTCGCTCCTCCGCTTGCTGCCAGTTCTCCTGCTCCTGCACAGCAAACAGGCCGGTGCCTTTGCCCACATAGACCTGCCGAATCAAATGCGGCAACTCGCGCTCGACCTGGAGCAGCACTCCGAGCTCCGGCAGGCCCTTGAGCAGTCGCAGGGTCTTCTCGAACAGCTCGGCGTCGCGCTGATCGAGGTTGGTCACGAACTGCTGGCGCAACTCACGCTCTGCCGGCGGTGCAATCGCGGCCACCACATGCCCCCGCCCGATCAGCGGGCGGTCTTTGGCTTTGACACCGGCATCGTGCCAAGCACGCTGTGCCCGCAGCCATAACGCCAATGAAGCGATTTGCGCGGCACGCGGGTCGATATCCACGCCATAGATGTTGTGTTCGATGATCAGGCGCGGCACATCTCGCAGAAATGCAGCCTCATCTTCGTAGGTCTGGCTCATTGGCTTGAGTGCAGCCTGGGGTTGGGTCGAAACATCCAGCGAGCCGGGGCCGTGCTGCTGCTCCCAGGCCCAGGCCTCGCGATAGATCTCAGCGAACAGGTCAAATGCATACAGACCAAAGTGCATGGAGCCGCAGGCCGGGTCCAGCAGCTTCAGCGTGCGCGGATCGCGCAGCTTGGTAGCGGCCTGGCGCATTTCGTCGGGCTTGACCAGCAGGTACTGACAATGCTCGCGCAGATCGGTATCGCCTCCCGTGGCGTTGAACCACAGCCGACCCAAGGTGTTGTCCACCAGGAACTCGACCACGTAGCGCGGCGTGAAGAACTGGTTGCGTACCGCCAGCTCGCGGCTGTTACGCGGCGCCTGCGACGCATCGCGCATCGCCTTGCGCTCTTCTTTGGAGTTGAAGTACTGGTAGATCCAGCCGATGGTTTCGTCCTCGCTCCATAGCGGGGCGATGTCGGCATCGTTGATCAGGTTGAGCACCTGCAGCAGCGCGGCTTCGCGCGGGAACAGGCGACCCTGCGGTGAGTAGCGGTCGAATAATCCAGGCAAGTCCTGGCTCAGCTCATCGAACACACTGAACAGGTAGGTGCGATAGGCATCGCCGGTTTCGCCCAGGCCGGTGCCAGCCAGCCGGGCGTAGAGCTGAAAGCCCTTGGCCTGGAAGCCGTTGCCGACCGACTCAACCAGTAGGCCACGCGCCTCCGCCATGCGCAGCGCCGCCAGGCGGTTGAGCACGGTAAAGGCTTGCTCGCGGACGATGCGGTCCAGCCCCTGGGTAGCATTCATGTCGCCACTAGCGGTGTAGTGGGCCAGGGTGTCGCGCAGGATGCGGGCGGATTCGCGCTGGGCGTCGTTGATATGGCGCAAGCTGGCTAGCTCCGCCACGGTGCCCGCGTTCGGGTCCATGCCATAGTCGTTCTGCAGCTGGCGGGTGAATTCCTCTTCCAGCACCCGGCGCGCATCGTTGACGAAGCGCTGGAGGCGGTTTCTTGTTGTTTGGTCGAAGGCCATGTATGCCTGTCTCTTAGAAGTCAGCGGAGAGCTGCTGCTCTTTTTTCTCGATGAATTTCACAGCACGCCAGCCGGTCTTACCCTGCTTGTTGGTACGCCGAATGGCCTGACAGGTGACGTCGTATTGCACCTCAGGAGTAAAGGTCTCTGCCATCTCTGGGGCGACGAAGACGTCATCTCGGCTGGTGCTGATGAATGCAAATGTTTTTCCCTCCTGCCTATTCAAAGTGCCGCTAAAAATTTCAAACAGGCCAGGAATGGTTTGAACCTCTGATATTCGCCAATCCAGAGCTTGGCCTTCAACCTCTGCACGCCCAATCTCCACTACAGTACCTGGCAACAAGCTTGCCACTGTGGGAAACTTTTTATGCAAAAGCCCGAGGCCGGTAGCGGCGCCGGTCGCTATATAGCTGAGCCCCTTTTCTGCATTGATGTGGTCAATGACACCGCGAGTGTAGGTAAGGTTTTGTCGGTCCAGTTGTTGAAGCAATGCACGTGCACTGGACTCAGCTTTCGGCAGCGGCTGTAGAGAGTTATTGGCGAGTGCGTCTTGATACCAGTCACTGGTAAGCAGTTGATGCAGTTCCTGGGGCACCTTATAGGCGTGCTTTTCCCTGTACTGCAGTGCCAGGTTCGCCTGTAGTGCTGCCTCATTGAAACGGCCCGCAAGCGCGAGGCGCTGTGCCAAATGGATTCGAACCCTTGCGACTTCCTGCTCCTCCCGAGCCAGCTGGGTTGCATGGGCATAACAAGTCAACGCATCCTGTGGGTGCTCAACTTCCAGGATCTCGCCTAGTAGCGCCCATGGCCAAGCCGCGCGCGACTGTCGACGTAACACTGGCGTCAATCGCTTGATCGCAAGGTCTGGCTCGCCGTTGGCCAGGTGCAGTTTGCTCTGGTAGTAGTTGAGCCATTGGTCGTTTGGCTCATTCTTTAGCGCTTGTTCCAAAACGCCAAGACCCCACTCATTCAGCGTCGGATCCGACTGAGGATCGACAGCCTTAGCCACTGTCTCACGACAGACGGCACGTATGAAGCGTTTATACAAACTATCTACAGTCTTTCCTGCCTCATTGACGAAAGGCTTCTTGTCCTCTTCTGAAAAACTTTCGTTTCCCACCCAGCGGGCAAAAAGAAGAAATTCAGACCAATCCTTGGATGCCTTCCCCGCAAGGCGAAGAAATTGTGAAAAAGCACTATCGCCACGCAGTGCGTCAGCCATGTGCGAGAACTCGCGCATGTCCGGTGACAGTTGGCCAGATAACGCCGCAGGAGATAGCTGCTTTGTCTCGTAACGATCGACGATTTCTTTTACATGGTCATACAGCGCCCATGCGTAGGCTCGAAGAAACCATACGTCAGCATTGTTTTGGGGGTACTCCGACCTGGCCAAATCCAGGGCTTCTGCATGCCGTTTTTGCTTGCGAAGTGCAAAGATTTCACTGGAGCTCACTGGTTTTCCTCTTTTTGCGCCGTCATCAAGCGCTGTACTTCCTCATAGAGGCCGTGGCTACTGCCTGGGCCGCCGACTTCCTGAGCAGCCGTCCAAGTAAAGGCGCCGTCGTAAGTGAAATCAATCTCACCTTTGCGACAAGCATCAGCAAAGCTCAATCGCAGCCGATACGGCATCGACTTTTGACCGATACGTTGAATTCCCGATTCGGCAATAGCTTTATCCAGACCATCCAGAAACTCTTGTATGAACTGGCTTGGCTGCTCCGTGCTGGATTTGGCAGCCAGCACACCAAGCGATGTGAGCGCATCCTCCGCCAATTGACTATCTGATAAGGCGCCAGGAACAGATCCAGAGCGACTGACCTGTAATTTGCCATTGTAGTAATACTGAACTACGGCGCGTTTGCCATTGCGCGAAAGGGTGTAGCGCTCGCAATACTGCAAGTGCTGCAACTGTTCAATTTCGATGCCTTGAGCCCCCCACACCAGGCGTAACTGCTGATGGGTTTTCATCAAGGGGGCAATAGCGGGTGTGAACGAAAGCCTCTGCCAGTCTGGATCAGTCATGAGCTCCTGAAGTCCAGCCTTTTCAGGTTTTTCAGACGCGCCTGATGAGCCAGTCCAGGCGATGTCACCGGTGGGTGTGAAGTCAGGGGGATTCACGATGATCAGTTTCTTGGCTGCTCGCGTGATGGCCGTATAAGCCCAACGAAAGAACGATGCATTGCGAGAGCCCCTGCCGGACCCGAAGTCAACAAGGACAGTATTCCATTCCCCGCCCTGCGCCTTGTGACAGGTCATGGCATAGCCGTACTTGACCTGGAGCGCGTTGAAGTACGGGTCGTCACGGATAACTTTGCGGAATTCAGCCGACTTTGGATGCAGGTCAGGGTGGCGCTTTCGAAAATCTACCAAAAGCGCCCGCTGCTCCAACGGGGTCAATTCACGGTTAGGCGAATCTAGCAAGTTCTCTAGTACCAGGCAGTTTGTCTGGATGACGCTGCCATCCGCATCACGAAAAGCAACGGTGATATTGCGGAACCACAACTCAACATGGTGGCCTCCCTTGAGATTTACTGGCACACGTTGTGCGTCTGCTCCCACCTCTATGACCTTGACCAGATCGCCATTGCTGAGTTCGTGCGTTGTTGAGTTTTTGTTTATTAACAGCGTTTCGCCCACCTGGATAGGCAGACTGGCATCGCCCCAACGACGATCTCTGATGTTACGGTTGTAGTCCAGCGCATTGGCGTTAGAGTGCACGACTGCGACGTTAGAAGTTTTTGTCTGCAACCATTGAACGACCAGATCGACGGCTCTTTGGGCATCTACCTGTTCAATATCCTGTCCATTGGGCTGCAGTGAAAATTTATTGAACCGCTCGGCCAGCATCGCGTCGCGCAACTCCGTCGCGCGGTCGAGAATGGCACTGCCCTGCGCCTGACGCATGACATTTTTCAAATCGAACGAATCCACCTTCAACTTGAATTGCTCACTCAGATACGCATCTGACAAGGCCGGTGACGCATTTTCTCCAACCGGAGGTAGCTGCGCAGGATCGCCGACGAAAAGCAGCTTGGTAAGGTGATTCTTTGTGCGACCTGATCTGTTCATTCGGGCAAAGGTCACGATATCCAGGAGCAATCGGCCTGAACCGAACTGCATGAAATCACCGTGATTCTCCTTATCTCCAACCATTGACGATTCGTCGATCACAAACAAGGAAACAACCGGTTCTTCCTCCTTCAACGGGAAGATCATCCGCATCCCCGGGTCGTTAGCCGTCTCGGCCCCTTCATTCACCTCCAAATTGGTAAGCATGTAAATCGCCCGATGGATAGTCGACCCTTCGTATCCAGAGTTTCCAGTGATTTGCTTGATCTTGTTGCCCAGAATTCGGGCTGCCCGGCCTGTCGGTGCCAGGAGGCTGCAGGAAAGGTTCATCTCCTCTAGAGTTTTGACCAGTTGGGCAACAAGTGTGGTCTTACCAGTGCCTGCACTGCCACGCAGGACAAAAGCATCTCGAGTGTCATCAAGAAGAAAGGTTCTAATGGCATCCAGCGCGGCGGACTGCTCTCCGGTCAATTGTATTTCCATGCAGCTCACGCGCCCTGACCATGCATCACAAAGTTGATTTCCGCCTCTACATAAAGGCCAAGCTGTGCCTTGATTTCCTGTAGCTGTTGGATCAGCGCATCAATGTCCGCAGCCGACGTCATCGTCACGGGAATCGCGATCGACTTTGTCAGCTTGGCCGGACCTTCTTCTCCGTTTTTGACGCGTTCTTCCTCCATGCGCTGGCGCAGACGTTCCTGGCCCTGCCGCTGGATCGACCGCTTAAGATCGTCGAGGGTGCTGTTGATGTCGTAGTCGCGAGCCAGCAGTTTCTTAAGTCCGGCCAGATCCTGGGTGGCTGACAGAGCAAGCCCATCCAACCGGTTCACGGCGTTGCCGCGCTCCTCCTGGGTGAGTTCTTCCCACTCAGTGATGCGCTGCAGATCCTCGACCCCTTCCTTCAAACGCAGCTTTTGCTGATCGGAGAGCGTGATGACCGCATCGCGCAAACGGCCCTTCAGATGGGTTAGCTGCGAATTGAAGTCGGTGGTGTGTTTGTAGAAGTCTTCTTTGCCCAAGCGCTCTGACAGGGTTCCCAAGTCTTCGGCAAGTTCGCGGCGCAGCTCTCCTGGCACGCCAGTGTCCGGCAAGGCTTCGATGTCGCGACGATGAGCTTGCAAGTCACGCAAGGTAGCGTCGAGCCCATTGTCGAACGCTCGCTTCACTTCCAGCGCCCACTTGAGATTGTCGTAAATGGCGGAGGTTTCGGCACCCAGACGCTGTGGAGCATCTGACGCATCTGTAAACAGAACATCGGCAATGTCCTGGTTCAAAGTACGGATGCGTTCGCTACCCGCCAGCCCAAGGCCGCTGAGCTTTTCAGCCAAGGAGCCGTAATCGTGCTGGAAGCGCGTGAAGTGCTTGGCCGCCGCCTTGCTGATCTCTTGCTCAAGCGGGATCACCATGTCACCGACCAGTTCAGTGAGCCGCTCTGCCGCCCGACCGAGCGTTTCGATGGACGGGCGCTCGTCGCGCAGGGCCACGCCGATCTGCTTGAAGGAGTTGTTGGTCTTCAGGGCATCGATGGCCTGTTGCCCAGCGGCCGTGACTTCGCGTCCCGAGACCTTGAGCTTGATCTCTCCAGCCATAAGCATGGCCGCGACGATGTAGCGCGTGGTGTCCGGCGACCAGCCGAACGGGGCGCTGCTGAAGTCGTCGAGCAGGCGCTTGCCATCGACCGTGCCGCGCTTGTCGATGTAGTCGCGGATGCTGATCATCGCTTTATGGTCGGTTTTGAACGAGGCACGACCGGCCACGGTTTGCACCAAACCGAGCGGGTCCAGCGCGCTGCTGATGGCCGCGGGGTTGGCGACCTTCAGGAATTTCTCGGCGGTGTCGGTTCCGGCACGTACTGGGGCTTCTACGTACCGGTCGAACACCTGGTCAGCAACGTCGGAGAGCAGCTTCTTGGCGGCCTCCAGCAAATCAGCATCCAGTGCCGACACCGCCGTGGCCTGGCCGCGGAACACAAACGAGCCGGCTTGCAGAGTTTGTTTGATCTTGCTCTGGAGCTGGGTCGCCAGCTTGGCAGCACGGTCGAGCTGGCCGGTGCAGTAGTCCTTTACCTCTTGGTCGGGCTCGTTGCGGTGCAGCTCGGCAATGCGCTGACAGCGATAGATTTCGTTCGCCAGATCGTCGAGTTCGGAATTTGCGCGAGCCAAGAGCCCGATGACGTTTCGACCCGCCCGGCTGCGGGAATCATCCAGCATCCGGTTCTTGGCGGTGTCGTAGTCACTGGCTGGCACCAACTCAACAACGGTTTGGATGGTGCTCTGATCACCGGCCAGGCTGGTGATGGCGCTGCCGGCCTGGACCTTCAGGCCCGTTGCGACGGCCATCGTGCCGTGGAGGCTGACGCGAGGCAGCGGATCGAAGGACTCGCGCAGCGCATCGTTGAAGATGCGCTTCACATCCACGGTGCGCAACGCAATCGCGCCTCGCTCCTGCTCGATATCCCGCAGCTTCTCGCTGAGGAACACGAGGTTGCCATCTTTCTCGCCGAGCGGCACATGCACATCGTTCAGCATCTCTTCGACGGCTTTCTTGACCGTGTCGAGCTGCGAAGGTGCCGTGACGGAGGGATGCATCAGGCTGGCGACGTTCTGCACCGAGACTGGCAAGTTGCCGAGGATCTGCAACACGGCGACGGACTTGGCGATGTCCTGATGTAGCTGTGAATCCGGGAAGCGAATCTGCACTTTGCCGACCGCCTGGTGGATGGACGTGAAGGCACGGCGAATGTCCTTTTCCAGTTCGTCGTACAGCGTCACCGTGGTGGCCAGCCAGCCCACGGGCTGATCGGCCATGGCCTTGGAACCGCCTTCACCTTTCAGGACATCCTGAATTACCTTGATCGCAGAGCGTAGACCGATGCCGCCGGTGGACTTTGCGAGCGCGCCGAGTAGGTGCAGCAGGATGTCGAAGTGCGCCGGCAGGAACGGGTAGAGATTGGTGAAACTCTCTTTGCTGAAGTCTGCGTCGTAGTACTTAGCGTCCTGCAGCTTGGTGTTGTGTCGCAGCGCCTGACCATGGGCATCGAAAAGCTTGCCAAGCTCGGTCTCGCCCGCTGGCGATTTACCGAGCAGACGGCGGTAGCAAATCTCTTTGATGTCGCTCGATTCAAGGTCGATCTGAATCGGGAAGCGGTCTTTCAGCTTGTAGAGCTTGTCGGAGTTCAGCGCGGCGCGCGGGTCGTCTTCCGTCAGCGTCTGCTGCGCGGTAGAGATGATCCAGGCCTTGCCGTCGCCCAGCCTCTTGAGGTTCTTCGCCAGGCCATCAAGGTTGAGGATCAGGTTGTCGCGTGAGGCCACGTACTGGCCGACTTCGTCGACGATGAAGATGATGTTCTGCTTACCACTCTTCTCGCGGACGATGTCGATCATCTCTTGCACGCGCTGGTCTTCGAACTGGAAGAAGCCTTCGGTGCTGGACGAGAATGACTTGGCCTCCGGGAAGAGTGCCGGGTACATCTCATGGGCGATTTTCGGGATCAAGCCGTCGATGGCCAGTGGGTTGTTCTGCACGCGAGCCCAGGTGGCACCTGGCAGCGCCTGGGCGATACGCTCATGGAGTTCGGGCGTGCGACCGTCCTTCTCGACCATGCGCTCAAAAGCGGCAACCTTCAGGTTGCGCGAGTAGCCAGCCCACTGCAGTACCTTGAAGTAGAGGACGGTGGAGACGTCTTCCATCGTGGCGCCAGCGAGCATTTCACTGGCGAGGTCCAGCATGACCACTGCAGCCGGGAAGCGCTTCGCTACAGTGCTGAGGAGCGCCTTGGTCTGTGGCTTGTGCAGGCGGTCTTGCAGGTAGTTGATGAACGGCGTGCCGTCGATGGTGCGCTGATCATCAAACGCCAAGCCGAGATACTTGGTGAACGAGCTCTTACCGGAGCCGTAGAAGCCAGAGACCCAGACGCCCACCTCATTTTCGCCACCGGACTCCATCGCAAGCTGCATGCGATCGAGGAGCTTGCGGAACTGCTCCTCAATACTCTCGGTGACCACGTATTCAGAGATCTCAGCCTTGAGGCGGCCTTCTTGCGAGGCGCCATAGGTGATGACCTTTTCGATGGTCCGGTAGATGTCCTTGCTTGGATCGAAGAGTGAGCGAATGGTCATAGGTTTGTCCCAGGGTTCTTTTGTCTGTTCAGCCGCCGACGTGGACGGAGCGGTAATTGCCGTCTTCCGGGTAGAAGCCGAGAAACTTCAGGCGTGTCTTGCCGGTTCGCACGCCGGGGTACAGAAAAATCGTCGGTACGTGAAACTTGCCCTGGAGCTGGCTTTCGATGGCGCCGATGCGCATAAACGGATGCAGTGCCTCAAGATCCGTTACCAACAGCAGCGCGTTCTGCTGGGCTTCGAGCGGCTGCAGGGCATCCTCCAGCCGCTTCAGCAGGCCGTTATCCGCCGTCAGGATGTCCGCCAGCGCCTTGTTGGTACGTGGCCAATCCAAGGGCGCTGACTTGTCCTCCATCACGCACAGCGACCAGAACGGGTCGTCTTTCAGTAGGGCCCAGATCTGTTCAGCGATGGAGAACGTGTGCACGTCCCAGCCTTCCTGGTGCAGCTTGGCCACCCAAGCGGGCGTTTGCCGCTTCACCTCGAGGATCTGCTCTGGTGGGAAGACAAGGTAATAAATCGGCTCGAAGCTCGCATGGCCAAGCTCGCGCCCGTGCCGGATGCGCTCGCGCAACTCGTCGAAATCAGCCTTGAGTGAGGACATCGCAGAGCGCCTCCATGTCTTGTTGTTTCCAGCTGATGCGGATCACGTCGCCAGCAGCCTGGACGATGAGCAAACCCTTCAGCGAGAGTCGTTTGATTTCTTCCAGCACGTCTTCGCGCGCCAAGCCAAATAACTGCCAGTCTTCGTGAGTCAGCAGGGCGTTATCACCGACACAGGAAAAATGCAGTTCGTAGGCCAAGTACGCGGCCACGGCTGGCGAAATACGGAACGGCAGGATGCGACGGCTTGAGCGCAGTCCACGTTCGAGCATTCCGTAGTCGGCGCAGCATCCGGTCAGATAGGCGGAGACACGCCGTACAGTGGTTTCCGACCAGCGCTTGATGGTCTTGCCGTCATCAATGCCGCGCTCGACAAAGGTCCGCGCGTCTTCATTGGTGATCTGTGTGTATCCACCGGCGTATCGAGCCCAGTAAACATGGCGCACGAAGTCGCCAAGGATCGGGTTGGCCCGACTCGTAAAAACGAGCATGAGCTGCGTCAGGTCAGCCGTGGATATCGTTGCGGACAGCCGCTTGAGATGTGCTGCTGGTGCACCACCTGCCACGAGATAGCGTGGAGCGAAGCATTCGACGACGATGTTGCGAAGTCGGCGCGCGGTAACGGTGGGGAATCGACCCGATTCCAGTGCGACCTGATGCAACTGGTTCGCCGACATGCCAGGCGACCACAGGTCGAGCAGCGTCTTGGTTTCGTTGACGAGCCCAAGGCCTGCTTGCAACTGAGTCGTGTAGGGCGTGTTGTCGGCCACGATCACCCCACCAGATACGGATAAGTTTTGGCGTTCTGTGTGAACGCCGATAGATAGGCCGCAGCGATAGCCTTCAGTGTGTCGGTGGAATCGAGATCCTTGATGCCCCCGACCGCCGTTGGACCCACGCTGGAAGTGCCGCCCGTGGCAGCCAATCGCTTCAACGCATCAAGCGCAGCCTCTTTGCTTTGTGGCGCCTGGCTGGCGAGTTCTTCTCCCACGCTACTTTGCACGGTCGCGTGCAGGTCTTGCTCGACCTCTTCGGGCAACCGGAACAGGTGGTAGCTACCCACGCTCAAATGCTCGTCGTGCAATCGTCTGGCTGCTTCCAGCACACCGTGGTACTGAGCGAGGCGAGACGTTTTCGAGAAGACCGGCTCCAGGAAGAGCTTGTTTGATGCCTCATAGAACGCCGTTGGCCACCAGGCGTACTGAGCACGCTCGCCAAGGAAGCCGACAAGCATCCTCATCTGCAGCAATGTCGGTAGGTAGGATTCTTTCATCTCAATTCTCGTCATTCGTTTGTTCTACCGACGCGACCGGCGCCGGCAGTGGTAGCTATTGTTCAGTCACATTCCGCTCCTGCTCGGGCCGCATCCAAGGGTGCATACCCTGGTGCCAGCACGGCGTTCTTGACGCCGTACAAGGCCAAGTGGTCCTTCAGCCATAGTCTGTACTCCGGCCCACGAAGGCTGTGGTCTGCGGTGCAGTCGACGCTCCACTTGCGCAGGATGTAGCCGGCAGTCGCTGCCCGAAGCTTCATCTTCACCATGCCGCCAGTCATGCCGTAATCCATCTCCGCGATCTCGGGACGGGGTTGATTGGGGTGCGGCACCAACTCCAGTTCCACGATCCTGGTCCACTGGATGTCCTGATCACTCATCTCGTGGGGCGCCACTAGCTGCGCCTTAAGCGCCACGGGGCACTTGATCCGGTTAATGACGAAATCCCGGAATTCCTGCGATTTGCGGTCGAAGGCGCGGACGAGCCAGCGCAAGCCGTTGTCGATCAACGCGAACGGGACGATCTCCCGCTCGGTGCGACCACTGGAGATGGAGCAGTACTCAATGCCGAGCGGACACTCCTGGTGGATCGCCCGGGTCACGCTCGCTAGCACGTCCAGATCCGGATGCGCGAGCCGTGACGGGCTCTCGCTCATCACCCATGCCTTGAGCCGCATAGGCTCACCGTCGCCAAAGCCCTGGGTCAACCACGACAGCACCCGCTCCGGAGGGAAGTCGAAGATGGGCTGGAAGTCCGGCCCCAATACGTAGGACTTGACCTTGGAGTCGTAGTCGATGTTGCCCGAGGCCAACTCCTTGTACAGCGCCAAGTCCCTGGATGCGGCGGCGGACTGGATGCCAAACCGCGTGACCAAGTCCTGACGGCGTATCTCCCCGATGAAGCGCACGCGCAATTCCACGAACGCGAGACGATCGCGCTGTGGCTGGGTCAAATCTGTGAAGCGTTCGTTCATCATCCGTGTGCACCCGGAAAGATCGCACATCCGGGTCAGCAATTCCTTGTGGATCCATCGGTGAAAGCCTGCTATCCATCAGCAACTACCCGGACACTAGCATGATGATCGCACAAGGGTTGCATTTTGATAACCATCTTCCTTCGAAGCCCATCTCTACCTGAATAAGCTCGACTAGCGGCCATCAGGCCACAACAGGTATCAAGATTAGCTGCCATAAGCACTGGCATGCGAACGCTTTGACCAGCAAGGCCGATGCGCGCCGCTTATAGGCTCCAAGATGTCCAGAATGGTCCAGCAGCAGCCAGCTTCCCATGGCATACCAGATGGCATACTAGCTAAGCCAGAAATGAAAAAAGCCCTTGAAACTCAAGGGCTTAGTTCAATTATCTGGCGGAGAGGGGGGGATTCGAACCCCCGAGGCGCTATAAACGCCTGCCTGATTTCGAGTCAGGTACATTCAACCACTCTGCCACCTCTCCGGGTGGTCCCCGGCGAACCGGGGACGCGCATCATACGAGGAAGTGAGGCCGACGACAAGTCATTCCGGCCCATGAAGTGAAAATTTCCTGGGCGCATGCCTTGCCGGATGCGTGCGGCCACCCGATGATGCCTGTCTCCCCAGCAACACCCTGCCCCAGCCCCCATGATCGAATTCGGACACCTCACCCACCCCGGCATGCGCCGCGAGCTCAACGAGGACACCTACTACGGTGACAGCGAGCTGGCCCTGTGGCTGGTGGCCGATGGCATGGGCGGGCACGCCTGCGGTGAAGTGGCCAGCGCGCTGGCACGCGAAACCATCGTGCGCGAGATACGCCGTGGCGCGCCTTTGGCCCAGGCCATCCGCACCGCCGACGAAGAGATCATCCGCACCTCACGCCGTCGCAATGACAGCCTGCCGATGGGCACCACCGTGGTCGCCGCGCGCGTGCAGGGCAACCGCTATGAAGTGGCCTGGGTCGGCGACAGCCGCGCCTACCTGTGGCGCGATGGACAGCTGGCACAGCTCAGCCAGGACCACAGCGTGGTGCAGGAACTGGTCGCGCAGGGAAACCTGACCGCCGAACAGGCGCGTGCGCATCCGCATCGCAACGTGGTTACCCAGGCGCTGGGCGTGACCGATCCGGCACACCTGAACGTGGCCACCACCAGCGGTGAACTGCGCCCGGGAATGCAGCTGCTGCTGTGCAGTGACGGCCTGACCGAGGAGGTGGACGACCGCAGTATCGCCCGCACCCTCGCCTACGAAGATGCCAGCGCGCAGGAATGCGTGGACACGCTGGTCGCAGCCGCACTCGACGGCGGTGGCCGCGACAACATCAGCGTGATCCTGGTGCGCTGCCATTGACCGGTAGATCCACGCCACGCGTGGATGCGGTAATGCCGGCCGCTGGCCGGCTCACCGGGAAACCCCGTATCACGTAGATGCCGGCCAGCGGCCGGCACTACCTCGATGTATTACGCGCTGACGGGTTCTTCCACCTTCGGGCCATCCCACAGCGCGTGGCCGGCCTTCTTGCGCAACCGCTCCAGCCGCGCGGCATGCGCTTCCAGCTCCGACGGCGTGGCCACTACGCGCGGGCGCGGCAGCAGCTTGCTGGTATCGAAGGCCTGCAGCGCCGCACCGGCGCCACCGCCATCGTCATCCCCCAGGCCGAATCCGATCTCTTCCTGCCCCGAGGTCAGCGCGATGTAGACGTCACCCAGGATCTGCGCATCGAGCAGGCCGCCATGCAGCGCACGGTGCGAATTGTCCACGCCCAGCCGCTTGCACAGCGCATCCAGCGAATTGCGCTGGCCCGGGAAGCGCTCGCGCGCCATCACCAGGGTATCGATCACCGTGCAGCGATCGGTGATCTTCCCGTACTGCGGGCCCAGCAACGACAGTTCGTTGTCGAGGAAGCCCAGGTCGAACGCCGCGTTGTGGATGATCAGCTCGGCGCCATCGATGAAGGCAAGGAATTCATCGGCGATCTGCGCGAAGTCCGGCTTGTCAGCCAGAAACTCCAGGGTCAGGCCGGTGACTTCCTGCGCGCCCTGTTCGAACTCGCAGTCCGGCTTGATGTACTGGTGGTAGTTGTTGCCGGTCGGGCGGCGCTTGAACAGCTCCACGCAGCCGATTTCGACGATGCGGTTGCCCTTCTTCCACTCCAGGCCGGTGGTTTCGGTATCGAGGATGATCTGACGCATGGGCTCAGTTTACCGGGCTGGCGTCGCGGATCTGGATGGCCGCGTTGCGGGCCAGGGTATCCACCCGCTCATTGTCCGGATCGCCGGAGTGGCCCTTCACCCAGCGCCAGTCGATCTGGTGCCGCAGCGTGGCCGCATGCAGGCGCTCCCACAGCTCGCGGTTCTTCACCGGCTCACCGCCGGCGGTCTTCCAGTTCTTGCGGATCCAGCCCGGCATCCACTGGGTCAGCCCCTGCCGCACGTACTGCGAATCGGTGTAGAGCACGATGTTGCACGGCTCGGTCAGCGTCTCCAACCCGGAAATGGCGGCCATCAGCTCCATCCGGTTGTTGGTGGTGTGCGCTTCGCCGCCGCTCAGTTCACGCTCATGGCCCTTGTAGCGCAGCAGTGCAGCCCAGCCGCCGGGGCCGGGATTGCCAAGGCAGGAACCGTCGGTGTGGATTTCGATGGTTTTCAATACAACTCCAGAATCAGGTGGCTACGGTGCCGTGCCAGCGCACCGGCAGCGGTGTCGGCCCGGGCAGGGCCAGCGTGCGCTTTTCAGCATGGAACAGGCAGGCCGCGCGCAGTGGCGCCCACCCGCCCGGGCGACGGCTGCCGGCACCGCGCCAGAGGGGGCCGATGTAACGCATATCGTCGCACTCCAGCCCGTGGCGGCCGAGCAGCAGGCGAATCCGCTGCGGCGTGCGCACCACCAGTCCGTGCTGGCGCCAATGTGTACGGTAGGGGCTGAACGGGTTGAGGCTGCTCAGCCACAGGTGGCCGCCCGGCATCAGCACGCGCTCGCACTCATCCAGCAGCTGGTCGGCATCGCCGGTGGTCACATGCTGCAGCACGATCGCGTTGACACTCTCGTTGGCCAGCGGCAGCGGCAGTGCGCAGCGGGTATCGCCGGCATAGCCCTGCCCCTGCCGGAACAGGCGCAGGCCACGCCCGCCGAGCTGCGCATCATCAAGCCAGCACGCGCTTGGCGCGATCCACAACCAGGGTTGTGCCGGCAGCACTGACAGCTGCGGCAGCAGTAATTGCCGCTCCAGCACGCGCAGGGATTCCGCCGGTTCACTGTCGAACCACGGGGTCTGGCTCGCTTGACGGGTGCTCTGCAGCGCGGGCATGGTCCAATTCTATGCGACTGACTGCCCTGCCCGCATTTGCGGACAACTACATCTGGACGTTGATCGACGACGATGGCGCCGCCGTGGTCATCGATCCCGGCGATGCCGCGCCGGTGCTTGCGGTGGCCGATCAGGGCCTGCGCGTGGACACGATCCTGCTCACCCATCATCACGATGACCACATCGGTGGCGTGCCCGCGCTGCAGGCGCGTTTTCCCGGCGTCCGGGTGATCGCGCCGGTCGAGGAGCGCATTCCCACTGCGACCCACCGCGTCGGTGAAGGTGAACGCGTTCAGGCACTGGGCCGGACGTTCCACGTACTATCCGTGCCCGGGCATACCCGCAGCCACATCGCGTTTCACACTGCTGAACATCTTTTCAGCGGAGATTCGTTGTTCAGCCTGGGCTGTGGACGCCTGTTCGAAGGTACGCCGTCCCAGCTGCTGGCGTCGATGCGCAAGCTGGGTGCCCTGCCCGCGCAACTGCTGCTTTGTTGCGCTCATGAGTACACCGTGTCAAATGCCGTCTTCGCGCGGCATGTCGACCCCGCCAACGCTGCCCTGTGGCAGCGCCAAGAGGAGGCTTTGGCCATGCGCCGCGATGACCGTTCCACCCTGCCGGTAACCCTGGCCAGCGAATTCGACTGCAATCCCTTCCTGCGTGTGCACGCGGCGCCGATCCGTGCGTCGGTGGCGGCGCACCTGGGCCGTGACGTCGTGGACGACGTCGACGTGATGGCCGGTCTCCGGCACTGGAAAGACGGCTTCCGCGCATGATGCGCCGAAGTCTGCCGCTGGCCCTGGGCCTTGCGCTGGGGCTGGCAGGAACCGCAGGCGCACAGTCGCTGGGCGCAGGCATCAGCCAGAACCTGACCGCTGCCGCTGCGCTGCCGCTGGATCCATCGGCGCTGCCGGCCGCTTCGGTACGCAACGGCCAGGAGATCTTCACAAGCTTCCGCGACGGCCTGGCCGAGCCCAGCTGCGATGCCGAGGCCACCAGCCCGCGCTGGCAGAAGCAGTTCGCCCATGCTCCCTCACGCCTGGCCAACCAGGATGACGATGCGCTGGTGCTGTTCGGCTACGTGGTCGAAGAGCTGCGCAAGGCCAACCTGCCCACCGAATTCGCACTGATTCCGTTCGTGGAAAGTGGCTATCGGCCCAATGCACGCAATGGCAGCGGTCCGACGGGCCTGTGGCAGTTCATCGCCACCACCGCGCGCAACCATCGGGTGCCCATGTCCAACGGCTACGACGGCCGCCTGTCGGCGGTCGATTCCACCCAGGCCGCGGTACGTTACCTGAAGACCCTGCACGGCATGTTCGGCGGCGACTGGCGCCTGGCCACCATGGCCTACAACGCCGGCGAGTACCGGGTCCTGCAGTCCATGCGCAAGGCCGGCATGAACGCGCAGAACGCCAAGCCATCGGCGCTGCCCGGCCTGTCACCGGTCACCCATGCCTATGTCGAGAAGCTGCATGCCCTGGCCTGCGTGCTGGAGGACGTGGAAGACCAGCCCGGCGTGATGGCCTCGCTGGACCGCACCGTGCCGGTGCTGAAGGACCACACCCTGCCGGCCGGCACCAGCATCCAGCAGTGGGCCGCACAACGCGCCCTGGACCCTGCCAGGATCGCCCGCCTCAACCCGGCCCTGGCCGCCGGCAACCGTGCCTCGGGAACCACCCGGGTGCTGGCCCCGGTCTCGGCCGCCAATGCGACGTTGACGGAAACCGCGACCACGCTGGTGGCCAGCACCGCACCGGCTGCCACGACCACACCGACGCCGCAGGCGGCCAAGACCGTCGCCACGATTGCCGATCGCCCGCGCAGCCGCCGCCACACCGTGCGCGATGGCGAGTCGGCATGGACCATCGCCCGTCGCTATGGCATGCCGGTGAAGGCGCTGCTGTCACTGAACGGCCTGAGTGGCAGCAGCGTGCTGAAGCCGGGCGCGGTGCTGCGCGTCGAGGACTGACGCGCCAGCCAGGCCCTCCTGTAGAGCCGAGCCCATGCTCGGCTTTTTCATGCCTGCGCGCAGCAGATGCAGTCGAGCACGGCTCGACTCTACAAA
Source organism: Stenotrophomonas sp. YJH_SMC_27 (assembly GCF_059369815.1). NCBI lineage: Bacteria > Pseudomonadati > Pseudomonadota > Gammaproteobacteria > Lysobacterales > Lysobacteraceae > Stenotrophomonas > Stenotrophomonas sp. YJH_SMC_27. The sequence continues at coordinate 544,217 of NZ_JCAFTA010000001.1, forward strand.
AGGCGGTCGAGCAAGCTCGACCACTACCAAAGCGCAACCGCGACACCAACGACGCGAAGACAAAAAAGGCCCGGCAATGCCGGGCCTTCTTCGATCTGCTCGCCGCGAGGCTTACAGGTTCGCTTCGGTGGTCTGGATCATGAACTTCTTGCGCATCGCATCCACGTAGGCCTTGGCTGCGGCCATGCCATCGATCTGGCTCAGCTGCTCCTTGAGCTGCTTCTGCTGCTCGGCGGTCACTTCCTTGATGTCGCCCGGGTTGACCTTGTTCACTGCAAACAGCAGCGCGTGACCGTTGACGTCGACCTTGCCGTAGCTCGGCTTGCCTTCGGCCGGCACAGGCGCGCTGAAGATGGCGCGGTTGATTTCCGGGGTCGGCACCGGCTGGCTGCGCGGCAGGCCCGGCATCGGGCTCAGCTGCAGCTTCTCGCTTGCGGCCAGCGACTGCAGGGTGGCGCCCGCCTTCAGCTTGGCCAGCACAGCGTCGGCGGCCTTGTCGCTGGCCTGGCGCTGGCGGTCAGCGCGGATCGCGGCGATCACCTGCTCGCGGGCCTTGTCCAGCGGCAGGGCCTGTTCCGGGGTATGGGCGGCCACACGGATGACCACACTGTGGTTGGTCGCGCCGCCCAGCGCAATCGGGTCGCTGGCAGTGCCGTCCTGCACCAGCACTTCAGAGAAGGCGGCACGCAGCACGGCCGGGTCAGCGGCGATGCCACTGGCGGTTGCGCGGGTGATCGGCCCCAGGGTCTGCAGCGGCAGGTTGACTTCCTTGGCCGCAGCGGCCAGATCGCTCGGGCTCTTGTTGATGGCATCCACCAGACGACCGGCCAGCTCGTTGAAGCCGCGTTCGCCGTCGGCCTTCAGCTGCTCGGCGGCCAGCGTGTCACGTACTTCCTCGAACGACTTGCCTTCGCCGCCACGCACCGCGGCGACCTTGATGATGTGGTAGCCGAAGTCGGTCTTGACCGGGCCGATCACGTCACCGGCCTTGGCAGCGAACAGTGCGTCTTCGAACGGCTTGACCATCGCACCGCGCTCGACCCAGCCCAGGTCACCGCCCTGGTCCTTGGAGCCCGGATCTTCCGAATTGGCCTTGGCCAGCGCAGCGAAGTCGGCACCGGCCGCCTTGGCTTCGGCAGCGAGCTTGTTCGCCTTGGCTTCGGCGCCGTCACCGGTGATCAGGATGTGCGAGGCCTGGCGCTGCTCCGGCGAGGTGAACTTCGCCTTTTCTTCTTCATAGCGCTTGCGCAGGGTCGCTTCATCGGCCGGAGTCGGTGCCGGCAGGTTCGCACCGTTGATCTCGACGTATTCCAGCGAGACGCTCTCGGCCTGGCGGAAATCCTTGCCGTGGCTGTCGTACCACTGCTTGATCTGCGCGTCAGTCACCGGCGCGGTGTCAGCCGGTACTTCCGGCAACGCGGCCAGTTCGACGTCGCGGGTTTCACCCAGCAGCTTCAGCAGGCGCTCGGTTTCGGCCTGGGTGACAAAGCCCGAATTCTGCAGGCCCGACGGGATCACCGACTGCTGCAGGCTCTCGCGCACCAGTTCCTGGAACTGGGTCGGGGTACGCGGCGGATTGCCACCGGCCAGGGCCAGGCGATAGTTGTTTTCGTTGAACTTGCCGTTCGAATCGAGGAAGGCCGGGATGGTGGCGATGTACTCGCGCACCGCACCATCGCCAATGACAACGCCGGCTTGTTCACCGACCAGGCGCACGACCTGCTCATCGATCAGCTGGTCGAGCACGGCCAGCTTGTTTTCGGTGCTCTCGAAAGCGCGCGGGTCGAAGTTCTCGCCCTGCTGCTGGCGCTCACGCATGCGCTCCTGCTCGAAACGGGTGCGGAAATCCTGCGCGCTGATCTCATGGTGCTGCCACAGCATGCGCACCGGCCACCACGACGGTGCCGAACGCCACCAGGTCGGCGGGGCGGAAACCTTGGCCACGTTCTGAGCGCCAACGCCACCGAGGTAACTGTTGTCGATCACGAACAGGAACGGAATCATCAGCAGCCCCAGGATCACGGTGACGATCCAGCCTGAGGTCTTGTCGCGGAGTTTCTGCAGCATGGTGAGGAATCACAAGGCCTGATTGGCGAGCCCGGCAGTGTAACCCGCTTCGCCGCAGGGACCAAAAGCAGCGGCGGCGCGGCCTGCGCATCACTTTGCGACGGCCTAAAGAAAAAGCCCCCGGCTTGCGCCGAGGGCTTTTAGGGTTGGCGGAGCGGACGGGACTCGAACCCGCGACCTCCGGCGTGACAGGCCAGCATTCTAACCAGCTGAACTACCGCTCCGCGCTGAAACTTTGCAGGCGCCCAGTATATCCGAAGACTCCCTGGAAACCCAGCCCGATGAACACTTTTTTCAAAGTTTTTTCACAGGGATTTAAGACTCTGCAATGGCGGAGCGGACGGGACTCGAACCCGCGACCTCCGGCGTGACAGGCCAGCATTCTAACCAGCTGAACTACCGCTCCGTTCTTGCAAGAACCTATTCGCCTTCTTCCCGAACTTTCCGGGGAGAAGACAAGGCCCCCAGCTTTAGGCCGGGGGCCTTGATGTAGTGGCGGAGCGGACGGGACTCGAACCCGCGACCTCCGGCGTGACAGGCCAGCATTCTAACCAGCTGAACTACCGCTCCGCATTGTTGCTTTTTTGTTTTCCCATCGGCCTGGACCTGGGAGAAAACAAAGCCTCCAGCTTTTGGCCGGAGGCCTCGTTGAATGGCGGAGCGGACGGGACTCGAACCCGCGACCTCCGGCGTGACAGGCCAGCATTCTAACCAGCTGAACTACCGCTCCACACTCAAACGTTACCGCGGTGCTGTGGTGGGTGCTGAGGGTTTCGAACCCCCGACCCTCTCCGTGTAAAGGAGACGCTCTACCGCTGAGCTAAGCACCCCAGCGAGCCGCTTAGTTTACAGCATCCTTCAGAGCCTTGCCAGCCTTGAACGACGGATTCTTCGAAGCAGCGATCTTGATGGTGTCGCCGGTCTTCGGGTTGCGGCCGGTGCGGGCAGCACGGTCGCGGACCTGGAAGGTACCGAAGCCAACCAGGGTGACCGCATCGCCGTCCTTCAGCGCCTTGGTGATGGCAGCAACGACGGCATCGACAGCGCGGCTGGACTCGGCCTTGGTCAGGTCCGCAGCTTCAGCAACGGCATCGATCAATTCGGTCTTGTTCATTCTCTACAACTCCTTTGGCGGTGGGTTCCGCTTATTCGACAGGGAAGCAACCGCACGCCTTCTGCATGCGGCCGCCATGTGGAAACGGTTCGCCGATTCAGTCATCGCTGACAGCGATCACTCATTCGCGAGTGCTGCTTTTATACCAGTGGCCCTACCCCCACGCAAGCTGGAAAGCCAGCAACGACGCGGGTTTCGGGCCATTGGACGGTGCGCGTCAATGCTTGACGCGCGCACTTCCACTCGGTTTGGCCTTGCTGCGCACCGTGACACGCTGCGCACTCTTGCGTGCCTTCTTCGGTGCCAACGGGCGCTCCAACGCCAGGTCCAGCACTTCCTCGATGTACTTCACCGGCACGATCTGCAGATCGCGGGTAACGTTTGCCGGAATGTCTGCAAGGTCCTTGCGGTTCTCTTCCGGAATGATGACCGTGCGGATGCCGCCCCGCAATGCGGCCAGCAGCTTTTCCTTCAAGCCGCCGATGGCGGTGACACGGCCACGCAGGGTGATCTCACCGGTCATCGCCACGTCGGCACGCACCGGCACCTTGGTCAGCATCGATACCAGCGAGGTGACCATCGCCGCGCCGGCACTCGGGCCGTCCTTCGGCGTAGCGCCATCGGGCACGTGCAGGTGCACGTCGTGCTTCTGCAGGAAGTCGCTGTCGATGCCGAAGCCCACGGCGCGCGAACGCACCACCGACAGCGCGGCCGACGCCGATTCCTTCATTACGTTGCCGAGCTGGCCGGTCAGGATCAGCTGGCCCTTGCCCGGCACCAGCGTCGATTCGATCTGCAGCAGGTCGCCGCCGACCTCGGTCCAGGCCAGGCCGGTGACCAGGCCGATCTCGTTCTCTTCCTCGGCACGGCCGAAGTCGAAGCGACGCACGCCCAGGTACTTGTCCAGGTTCTTGCTGGACACATTGACCAGCGCCTTGGGCTTCTTCGCGCCCTTCTTCGCCTTCACCGGCTGCGGGCCGGCCAGCGCGATCTCCTTCACCACCTTGCGGCAGATCTTGGCGATCTCGCGTTCCAGGTTGCGCACGCCCGATTCGCGCGTGTAGTAGCGCACGATGTCCTGGATGGCGTCACTGCCGATCTCCAGTTCTTCCGGCTGCAGGCCGTTGGCCTTGACCTGCTTGGGCACCAGGTAACGGGTGGCGATGTTGAGCTTCTCGTCCTCGGTGTAGCCGGGGATGCGGATCACTTCCATGCGATCCAGCAGCGGGCCGGGAATGTTGAGCGAGTTCGAGGTGGCCACGAACATCACTTCGGACAGGTCCAGGTCCACTTCCAGGTAGTGGTCGTTGAACGCGTTGTTCTGCTCCGGGTCGAGCACCTCCAGCAGCGCCGACGACGGATCGCCACGGAAGTCCATCGACATCTTGTCGATCTCGTCCAGCACGAACAGCGGATTCTTGCTGCCAACCTTGTTGAGGTTCTGCACGATGCGGCCCGGCATCGAACCGACGTAGGTACGGCGGTGGCCACGGATCTCGGCCTCGTCACGCACGCCGCCCAGCGACATGCGCACGAACTTGCGGTTGGTGGCCTTGGCGATGGACTGGCCCAGCGAGGTCTTGCCCACGCCCGGCGGCCCGACCAGGCACAGGATGGGGCCCTTCATCTGCTTCACGCGCGACTGCACCGCCAGGTATTCAAGGATGCGCTCCTTGACCTTCTCCAGGCCGTAGTGATCGGCATCGAGGGTGTCCTGCGCCACCTTCAGGTCCTTGCGCACCTTGCTGCGCTTCTTCCACGGCACGCCCAGCAGCCACTCCAGGTAGTTGCGCACGACGGCGGCTTCAGCCGACATCGGCGACATCTGCTTGAGCTTGTTCAGTTCATTGCGCGCCTTGGCTTCAACCGCCTTCGGCATGCCGGCCTCGGCAATCTTGCGGGCCAGTTCTTCCAGCTCGCCCGGCGCGTCGTCCAGGTCACCCAGTTCCTTCTGAATGGCCTTCATCTGTTCGTTGAGGTAGTACTCGCGCTGGCTCTTCTCCATCTGCGACTTCACGCGGCCGCGGATGCGCTTCTCCATCTGCTGCACGTCGATCTCGCCGTCGACCAGGCCGACCAGCATCTCCAGGCGGTCACCGACGGCCAGCGTTTCCAGCAGGCGCTGCTTGTCGGCCAGGCGCACGCTGATGTGCGCAGCGATGGTGTCGGCCAGGCGCGCCGGCTCATCGATGCCCGACAGCGTCTGCAGCAGCTCCGGCGGCAGCTTGCGGTTGGTCTTCACGTACTGCTCGAACAGCGACATCAGCGAGCGGGCGATGGCCTCGACCTCGCGCGCTTCGCGCTCGTCAGTGGCCTCGATCTCCACCGCCTGGCCGTGCAGCGAGCCGTTGCGCTCGTCGACGTGGGTGACCTGCACGCGCGACAGGCCTTCGACCAGCACCTTGATGGTGCCGTCGGGCAGCTTCAGCAGTTGCAGCACCTGCGCCAGCGTGCCGACCTGGTAGAGGTCGGCCGCATGCGGGTCGTCGGTTTCGGCCGACTTCTGCGCCAGCAGCAGGATGCGCTTGTCCGCCTCCATTGCCTGTTCGAGCGCGTGCATGGACTTGTCACGGCCGACGAACAGCGGGATGACCATGTGCGGGAACACCACTACGTCGCGCAGCGGCAGGACCGGCAGGTCGAGGGTTTCACTTGGGGAACGGGCCATGGGGGCTCCAGGGAAGGGGGAAAACCGCCTCCGGGAGGGCATCTTCCGGAGACAAAAAAAGCCGATGGCCCCGTTATGGGGCCATCGGCTTTCAGATGCAAGGCATTCCTTTAAAATCCTTTCCAATCAACAACCTGGAAGGATCACTCGGCGCCTGCGGCCTTCTGTTCAGGGGCCGCCGGGGTCTGGTAGATCAGGTACGGCTCGGACTTGTGCTCGATCACCGATTCGTCCACGACCACCTTGCTGACGTTCTCCTGCGACGGCAGGTCATACATGGTGTCCAGCAGGACCGATTCGACGATCGTGCGCAGGCCGCGGGCGCCGGTCTTGCGCTTGAGCGCCTTCCTGGCGATGGCCGACAGTGCGTCCGGACGGAACTCCAGCTCCACGTTCTCCATCTCGAACAGCTTCTTGAACTGCTTGGTGATGGCGTTCTTCGGCTCGGTCAGGATCTTGATCAGGGCCGGCTCGTCCAGCTCCTCGAGGGTCGCGACCACCGGCAGGCGGCCGACGAACTCGGGAATCAGGCCGAACTTGATCAGGTCTTCCGGCTCGACTTCGGCCAGCACCTTGCCCACTTCCTGCTTGCGCTCGCTGCTCTTCACCTTGGCGCCGAAGCCAATGCTGCCGACGTCGGTGGAACGCGCCTGGATCACCTTGTCCAGCCCGGCGAACGCGCCGCCGCAGATGAACAGGATGTTCTTGGTGTCCACCTGCAGGAATTCCTGCTGCGGATGCTTGCGGCCGCCCTGCGGCGGGACGCTGGCCACGGTGCCTTCGATCAGCTTCAGCAGGGCCTGCTGCACGCCTTCGCCGGATACATCGCGGGTGATCGACGGGTTCTCGCTCTTGCGCGAGATCTTGTCGATTTCATCGATGTAGACGATGCCCTGCTGCGCCTTCTCGACATCGTAGTCGCACTTCTGCAGCAGCTTCTGGATGATGTTCTCCACATCCTCGCCCACGTAACCGGCTTCGGTCAGCGTGGTGGCGTCGGCCATGGTGAACGGCACGTTGAGCAGGCGGGCCAGGGTTTCGGCCAGCAGCGTCTTGCCCGAACCGGTCGGGCCGACCAGCAGGATGTTCGACTTCGCCAGTTCGACGTCGTCGTTCTTCTGCCGGCTCTCGATGCGCTTGTAGTGGTTGTAGACGGCCACGGCCAGGGTGCGCTTGGCGCGGTTCTGGCCGATCACGTACTGGTCGAGGACCTCGAGGATCTCGCGCGGCTTGGGCAGCGAACTGCGTGCCGACTGCGCCTTCTCCTCAAGCTCCTCACGGATGATGTCGTTGCACAGCTCCACGCACTCATCGCAGATGAATACGCTCGGACCCGCAATCAGCTTGCGCACTTCATGCTGGCTCTTGCCGCAGAAAGAGCAGTAGAGGATCTTGCCGGTGTCCGTGGAACGACCTTGGCGGTCTTCGCTCATGCTTCGCTTACCCAGTTACCCCACCCGCTGAACGGGGGTTCGATTCGAGAATAGCACAGGGCCGAGGGGACACCAGTCCCGCCCGACCCTGCAGGAACGGGGCCTCCATGGCCCCGTGAAGGCCGGTCAACCGGCCTGGATCGACTCATCCGGACGACGCTCCAGGACCTGGTCGACCAGACCGTAGGCCTGCGCCTCGAAGGCGCTCTTGAAGTTGTCGCGCTCGGTGTCGCGGGCGATCGTCTCCAGCGACTGGCCGGTGTGCTTGGCCAGGATCTCGTTCAGGCGCGAACGCAGGGTCAGGATCTCTCGCGCATGGATGTCGATGTCGGTGGCCTGCCCCTGGTAGCCACCCAGCGGCTGGTGGATCATCACGCGCGAGTTCGGCAGCGCGTAGCGCTTGCCCGCTTCGCCCGCGGCCAGCAGCAGGGCGCCCATGGAGGCGGCCTGGCCGATGCAGGTGGTGCTCACATTCGGCTTGATGTACTGCATGGTGTCGTAGATCGCCATGCCGGCGGTGACCACGCCACCCGGGGAGTTGATGTAGATGTTGATGTCCTTTTCCGGGTTTTCCGATTCCAGGAACAGCAACTGCGCCACCACCACGTTGGCCATGTGATCGTCGATCGGGCCCACGAGGAAGATCAGACGCTCCTTCAACAGGCGCGAATAGATGTCGTAGGCACGCTCGCCGCGGCTGGTCTGCTCGACCACCATCGGAACCAGGTTCAGGGCTTTGGTTCGGTTGTCCATTACGTGAGGTACCTATCTTGGGGGGGCAACAACCCCGCGCCGGCAAAGGCGCGGGGCATCCGGTGATCCGCCGGCTTACTGGCGGATCGCGTCCTGGAACGAGAGCTTCTCTTCGGTGTGCTGGGCACGCTCGGCGATCCAGTCGATCACCTGCTCTTCCATCACACGGTTCTGCAGGCCAGACATCAGCTGGGGGTCGTTGCGGTACATCTCAATGACCTGCTCCGGCTCTTCGTAGGTCGAAGCGATCAGACGCATCGTTTCGTTCAGGCGCTTGGCTTCCAGGCGCAGGTCGTTGATGCGGGCCACTTCACCGACCAGCAGGCCGACCAGCACGCGCTTGGCGGCAGCGTCCTTGAAGCCTTCGTGGGCATCGGCCGGGATCTCGCCGACGTTCTGGCCGTTGCGGCGCAGCTGCTCGACCTGCTGGGCCAGCATGGCGCGGGCTTCGTTCTCGACCAGGCGCGGCGGCATTTCGACCGACGAGTAGGCCGCGATCAGCTGCTCGCCGACTTCACGGCGCAGGCGGTTCATCAGCGCGCCCTTCAGCTCACGCTCCAGGTTGGCGCGGATGTCGCTGCGGAACTGCGCGACGTCGCCACCCTTCACGCCGAAGCTCTTGATGAAGGCTTCGTCGACCGCCGGCACGACCGGCTCGGACACTTCGGCAACCTTGACGGTGACCTGCACGGTCTTGCCGGCCAGCACCGGCACGCGCCAATCAGCCGGGAACTCGACGTCCAGGGTCTTCTCTTCGCCCTTGGCCAGGCCGACCAGGCCCTTTTCGATGGTGTCGAACATCATGCCCTGGCCGAGAACGATCGAGCCCTTCTCGGCGCCCTCGGCCGGCAGGCGCTCTTCGCCGGCCTGCGACCAGGTTTCCACCGCGACCAGGTCGCCTTCCTGTGCACCACGGCTGACCGGGGCCCAGGTACGACGCTGGTTCTGCAGGTTCTCGATCATCTGGTCGATGTCGGCTTCGGTGATCTCGGCGGTGTGACGCACGACGGTCAGCTTGCTGACGTCGATGTCGCCGAAGTCCGGCACCACTTCCACGGTGGCCACGAAGGAGAATTCACCCTCGTCGCCCTTGTCGATGCGCGGGCTGCCGACGACGCGCAGGTCGTGCTCGCGCACGGCCGCGTCGAAGGTTTCGCGCAGCAGGCCGTCCAGCGCCTCGCCACGGACCTGCGCGCCGAAGCGCTGCTCGATCACCTTGGCCGGCACCTTGCCCGGACGGAACCCCTTGATGCGGGTGGTACGGGCGATTTCGCCCAAGCGGCCGGCGATGTGGCTCTGCAGACGCTCTTCCGGCAGCGAGAAGCTCAGGCGGCGTTCCAGGTTGCCGGTGGATTCGATCGAAGCTTGCATGTTGACTCCTGCCACCGGTGGCCCACGCCCCCGGCTCGATGATTGGGATGAAACGGTTGTAAGGACGCGACGTCTGGGACGCGCCTGCTTGCCGCAGCCCTTTAGTTTCGCCCAATTCGGCCTGCACTGCCAGCGCGTGCCGGTCAAGGGGCGCAGATGGCCCGATCAGGGCGGGGACAGGCCGGCACTGGTGCGAAAGGGGGGACTCGAACCCCCACGCCTTGCGGCACTGGAACCTAAATCCCGAAGCCCCTGCCGCTTAGTCCTGACCACTCAACTACTTACAGCTTTCCAGTCTATCAGGTGACGCTTCGGGTGACATATAGGTGACGCCGGGTGCCACGACAGGTGACACCAGGTGACGCCGAATAAAGTGGTCATCTTCGGCGGACCTCCTCCTAGGACAACCATTCAGAACTACTCATTGCTGTTCACCACCGAGGACTACTACAGTTCCACATAGGTCCACCCAGGACCAACAACCGAACCACTCAGGACCGTACCGGGCAGCCCCCGGTGCGGTCCTCCCGTTTTGACTTTTGCATCCCCCGAGGGCAAACGATGACGACTTGGCAAGAGAACGACCTGCACGCCGCCCAGCTCGAACTGGAGAAGGAAAGCACCAGCCTGGGCATTGCCCGCTACGAGAAGATCAGGGAGCAGCGCCAGGAGGCCGAGACCGGCCCCGGCCGCAAGCTGGTCATGGAGAGCATCGACGCCACCGCCGCCGCGATCATGGCGTTCGTGGCCGAAGCCGACACCGGCAAGCCGGGCAAGCGCCACGCCGCCCTCAAGTTCATCCGCCACCTGAACCCCCACGCCCTCGCCTATCTGACCAGCTTCACCTGCGTCAACGCGCTGGTCGCCGATCACCGCAAGGCGGTGTCCGTGGCGATCACCCTGGGCCACGAGGTCGCCAACGAGATCAACTTCTCCCTGCTCCGCGAGAAGCACCCCGGCCTGTACCGGGTGGTCCAGGAGCAGCTCAAAAAGTCCACCTCGGCCCGGCACTCCACCGCCGTCATGCGGCACGTCATCGCCGACGCCGAGTTCGCCCCCGAGGACGACAAGCGCCTCTACCTGTCCGACAAGGACGCGCTGCTGGTGGGCATGAAGCTCATCGAGCTGTTCGTCGAGGCGACCGGGCTGGTCGAGCTGGTCACCGTGGCCGAGCGAGGCAAGCGCCACCTGCTCATCGCCGGGAATCAGAAGGTGCTCGACTGGCTGACCAAGGCCCACGACAGCGCCGCCCTGTACCAGCCGGTGCTGCTGCCGATGGTCGTCCCGCCCCGTCCGTGGACCACGCCCCGCGACGGCGGCTACCTGACCGACATCGGCGGCCGGGCTGACCTCGTGCGTACCCGCAACCGCGCCTACAAGCGCGAGCTGGCGCTGGTCGATATGCCCAACGTCTACCAGGCCCTCAATGCCATCCAGGCAACCGCCTGGAAGGTGAACGTGCCCGTCCTGGAGGTCATGCGCGAGCTGTGGAACGCAGGCGGCGGTGTCGCCGGGCTGCCGGAGCGCGAGCTGATGGACCTGCCGAGCCGCCCTGCCCTGCTGGAGACCGACCCGGACTACTTCAAGGAGCACCACGCCGACGAGTTCAAGGAATGGAAGCGCGACCGCGCCAAGGTCTACGAGGCCAACGCGCGCAGCGTGTCCACCCGCCTGGCCGCCGCGCAGAAGATCGCCCTGGCGGAGAAGTTCGCCGAGTACCCCGCGATCTACTTCCCGCACAACCTCGACTTCCGCGGCCGGTGCTACCCCCTGCCCCCGACGCTGACCCCGCAGGGCGACGATGCGGCCAAGGGCCTGCTGACGTTCGCCCAAGGCGTGCCGCTCGGCGAGGACGGTGCCTACTGGCTCGCCATCCACGTCGCCAACTGCTTCGGCGTGGACAAGGTGTCGTTCGAGGAGCGCGTGGCCTGGGTGCGCGAGCACGAGGAGCAGATTCTCGACAGCGCCCTCGATCCGCTGGACGGACAACGCTTCTGGATGGATGCCGACAGCCCGTTCTGCGCGCTGGCCGCGTGCTTCGAGTGGCTCGGCTACAGCCTCAACGGCCGCGATCACGTCTCCCATCTGCCCATCGCGCTCGACGGCTCCTGCAACGGCCTCCAGAACTTCTCGGCCATGCTCCGCGACTCCGTGGGCGGCGCAGCCACCAACCTGATCCCGCAACCGAAGCCCGCCGACATCTATTCGCGCGTGAAGGACGTGGCCCAGGAGAAGCTGCGCGCCCGCGCCGAGGGCGGTGACCCGCTGGCGATCAAGCTGGACGGCCAGCTCACCCGCGACATCGTGAAGCAGCCGGTGATGACGCTGCCCTACGGCGTCACGAAGTCAGGCATGCGCGCCCAGGTGCTCTCCAAGTTCAAGAAGCTGGGCATGGAGGACGATTGGGAGACCGCCGAGTATCTGGCGACCCTGCTGTGGGAGTGCATCGGCGAGGTCGTGATCGCAGCCCGCGCGGCGATGGATTGGCTGCGCGACGCCTCTAAGGTCGCCTCGTCGGCCGACCTGCCGGTGAGCTGGACGACCCCGGCTGGCTTCCCGGTCCTCCAGGAGTACCGCGAGGAGGAAGGCGTCCGCATCCGGCCGCACGTCGGAGGCCGCGAGGTGAATTTAGTGGTCAACATCGGCGGTACTAAGCTCGACCGTCGCAGGCAGACCCTCGGGATCAGCCCGAACTTCGTCCACTCCTGCGACGCCAGCCACATGATGCTGACCACCTGCCTCGCGGCAGAGAACGGCATCGAGTCGTTCGCAATGATCCACGACTCCTACGGTACGCACGCGGGCAAGGCAGCAATCCTCGCCGCCGCACTCCGACAGGCGTTCGTCGATCAGTACAGCGGCGACGTACTGGCCGACTTCCGACAGCAACTCGTCGAGCAGCTCCCGCCAGAAGCGGCAGAGAAACTCCCACCCCTCCCGCCGCATGGCGACCTGGACCTCAGCCTGGTGCTGGAGTCGCGCTATTTCTTTGCCTAGTCCATCCCCCTTTGGCAATTGATACCCCAAACGAGAACATCCACATGAGCATCAACTACCAGCACGCACTGAACACCTACGTTGCCCAGGACCACTTCGGTGTTGTCCTCGGCATCTACAACCCGGCCGAACACGGCACGGTCGAGGAGTTCAAGCACCGCATGACGGAGCTGCACGCAGGTGCGTGATCGCGTCATCGACGGACTGCACTCACGTTCTGCCGAGAGCGCCGCACGCGGCGCTTTCGTCGTGATCGACAGCGTGCAGTCCCTCGGCCACCCGGCCGATCAGGTGATCGGCTTGGCGTGCGCCTTCAAGAACTTCTGCGAAGTGCTCGGCCTCGATCCGATGGAAGTGCTGCGGGTCGTCTCGCGCATGGAGCAGGACTGCCGCTACCGGCAGGTCAACACCCTCAACGCCGTGCGCCGCTACGCGGAGCGCGAGCTGAAACCGCACTACCCGTGATGCGTGACCCGATCACCGACGCCTTCATCGACGAGGCGCTCATCGGCTTCGACATCGACGAAGCCTTCGGCATTTCCGCCGACACCCCGCTGACCGCCGCCGCTGACCTGTGGCGCGCGGGCATCTATCTCCCGACCAACTACGAGACCGACAACTGATGGCAACCAAGAAGCGCGAACGATTCGTCTCCCCCAAGGGCACCGCCGTGTGGCCGCGCCTGAACGAACCGGATACCAAGTTCAAGCCGGAAGGCGAATACACCGTGAGCCTGGCGTTCGACCCGAACGACAAGGACTTCAAGGCGCTGGCGAAGAAGCTGGAAACCCGGCGCGACGAGCTGTTCCAGGAGTTCCTGAGCGAGAACCCGAAGAAGAAGAAGGGTGCCGAAGTGGCCCCGGTGTTCACCGAAGAAACCGACGAGAACGGCGATGACACCGGCCGCGTGCTGGTGAAGTTCAAGATGAAGGCCAGCGGCGTCAGCAAGCGCACCGGCAAGAAGTTCACCATGCGCCCGGACATCTTCGACGCCCGCGGCAAGAAGATCGACAACCCGCCGCAGATCGGCGGCGGCAGCGAACTCAAGGTCTCCTACGAGATCGGCGGCTCGTTCGTCGAATCGGCCAAGAAGTTCTACCTGACCTGCTACATGGTCGCCGTCCAGGTGATCGAGCTGGTCGAGTTCGGCCAGCGCAACGCCAAGGACTACGGCTTCGGCGAGGAGGACGGCTACGAGGCCGCCGACAGCGCGCCGTTCAGCGACAGCGATGACGACTCGGACGACGACAGCGACTCCGACGACGAGGGCGATGACGGCGACTACTGATCCGCTGTCGGTCATCGTGGACACCGCGAGGGGGGCCAAGCATTTGGCCTCCCTCACGTTCCCGTTTGACCCGGTGCCCGCCTCGCGCCCGAAGGTTTCGCGCTGGGGCGTCTACTACGGCAAGACCTACAAGACCTGGAAGGAAGCCGCAGAGAAGCATCTGCCAGCCGGTGACCTGGACCTGTCGCCGACCGATCCGGTTTTAGTGGTCATCATCGCGGTATGCAAACGCGCCAAGACCTCGAAGGCCGCGTTTCCCAAGGGCGACGTGGACAACCTCGCCAAGGGGCCGATGGACGTTGTGACCAAAGCCACCGGCTATTGGGCCGACGACAAGCAAGTCATGTGGCTGCTCTCCGGTAAGCGCTGGGCGCAGCCGGACGAAGAGCCACGCACCGAAGTCCACCTCTACAAACTCTAAGTGCGCCTCAAACCTCTGGAATCGGTAGAGGCGCTGTTCGTCCTCGCCAGCATGACCCGCCCCGAGCAGGTCACGACCGGCGAAGAACTCGCACGCCTGCACCGCTCGCAGGGCTACTCGAAGATCGCCGTCCACTTCGTCATCGAACGTGACGGCTCGATCTACGACGGTCGCCCGCTGAATCAGCCCGGCGCTCTCGCCGGTAAGCACAACCAATCCGCATACCAAGTCTGCCTCCTGGGCGGCGTCAACGACGCCATGCAGCCCGAGGACAACTTCACCGAAGCCCAACACGCCGCGCTGCGACGCCTGCTCGCCGCCTACGGCAAGCCCGTTGTGTGGGCACCTGACTTCCCTCGATAGGAGAACCCAACGTGAAACCGCTGCCCCCGCAAACCCAGGTCGTCCTGGATCACCTGCGTCGCCACTCGCACCTGACCTCGTGGCAGGCCGAAGGCGTCTACCGCATCCGCCGCCTCGCCTCGCGCGTCGATGAGCTGCGCGCTGCTGGCTTCGAGATCGAAACGCAGACCTGCGAGGACGCCTCGGGGCAGCGGTACACGCGCTATCGCCTGTCGCGCCGTCAGCGGCGCAGCAAGGCTCCGCTCCTGGAAGCGCGCCGCGCTCCGAAGCAGTACCGCGTCGATGCGCTGCTCCAGCTGTATCGCAACTACTGCACCGACGAGCTGGGCCTCGACGCCAACGATGCGACCGAAGAAGTCGCCGCATTCACCAAGTTCCTGCTGGAGAAGAACGCATGACCAACACCGCCACCACCGTCATTCCGTCCGCGATGCGCTTGGCTTTCGAGCGCGCATGGGCGCGCGCCGACAAGCCGTTCCGCGGCCTGGGCCGCACCGTCAAGGGTGCGCTGAATCGTCGCCTCGGCATTTCCTACCGCAAGCGCATGTGGTCCGTGGAGCGTGCAAAGCGCTGACTCCGAATACCTCCACAAAGAGCCGTGCCCGAACTGCGGCAGCAAGGACAACCTTGCGCGCTACAGCGACGGGCACGGCTACTGCTTCGGCTGCGGTCACTACGAGCCAGCCGAAGGCGAGGAGGTCTCTCAACCCACCAGCAGGAAAACCATGAGCGACTTTGCGAAGGGTGAACCGCAAGCCCTGGCGAAGCGCGGTATCACTGAGGAAGCATGCCGTAAGTACGGCTACTGGATCGGCAAGGACAAGCACGGCAAGACAGTGCAGATCGCCAACTACAAGCGCGATGGCGGCATCGTCGCGCAGAAGCTCCGCTACCCCGACAAGAAGTTCTCGTTCATCGGCGACTCGAAGGCGTGCGGGCTGTTCGGCCAGCACCTCTACGAACCTGGGCGACGCCTCGTCATCACCGAAGGCGAGATCGACGCGCTCTCCGTGGCGCAGGCACTCGGCCTCCGCTGGCCGGTGGTGTCCGTCCCGAACGGGGCGCAAGGCGCAGCCAAGTCCATCAAGCGCGAGCTGGAGTGGGTCAACGGCTTCGACGAGGTTGTGCTCATGTTCGATATGGACGAACCGGGCCAGGCCGCCGCGCAGGAAGTGGCGCTGCTGCTGACTCCCGGTAAGGCCAAGATCGCACAGCTCCCAGCGAAAGACCCGAACGAGCTGCTCCAGCGTGGCGACGCCGAAGCGATCACTCGCGCCATCTACGAAGCGCAGACCAAGCGCCCCGATGGCGTGGTGACATTCGGCTCCCTCAAGGAGAAGGCACTCAAGCCGGTCTCGATGGGCATGCCCTGGCACGACCCGCGCCTCACCGCGCTGACCTACGGGAAGCGGTACGGCGAGGTCTACACCTTCGGCGCAGGCACCGGCATCGGCAAGACCGACTGGCTGATGGAGGAAGCAGCCTTCATCGCGCAGGAAACCGGCGACCGTGTTGGCCTGTTCTTCCTGGAGCAGCAGCCGGTCGAGACGGCGAAGCGCATGGCGGGCAAGGTTGCAGGCCGCCGCTTCCACGTTCCCGATGGGAGCTGGACGCAGGAGGAACTGGAAGCCGCGTTCGAGATTCTCGACAAGGGCCAGGTGTTCATCTACGACCACTTCGGCTCGTCCGAGTGGGACGTGATCGAAGCCAAGATGGCCCACATGGTCGTCGCCGAGGGCGTCAAGCACATCGTCCTCGACAACCTCACGTCGTTCGCGGCCGGTGCCGAGGACGAGCGGAAGATGCTGGAGGACACGATGGCGAAGATCGCGCAGTTCGCGCAGCGCCACCTCATCTGCATCTACCTGGTCTCGCACCTCGCCACGCCGGAAGGCAAGCCCCACGAGGAAGGCGGGCGCGTGATGCTCCGTCACTTCAAGGGCAGCCGCGCGATTGGCTTCTGGACGCACTTCGCGTTCGGCCTGGAGCGCAACACCCAGGCCGAGAACGAGGCCGAGCGCAACTGCACGACCTTCCGCGTCCTCAAGGATCGCTTCACCGGCCAGTCGAACGGCCAGGTTCTCTACTACAGCTACGACCACGCATCCGGCCGCCTGCTCAATGCAGATGCTCCGGGCGAATACGGCGACTTCGCCGACGAGTCATCCGATGTATCCACCTCCGACTACTGACGGCCGCTCGGTCGTCGGCTTCATCCCAGCTGATGCGCCGCTCTCCTTCGCTGAGAGCCTCGTTCTCCCCTACCAACTCCCGCGCTCCGACCAAGCCTGCCGTGTCATGTACGGCAAGCCAGGGCGGCGCGTGGTCATCCACATCAAAGCCGAGGAACTACCCCAATGAAAGAGATCGTCGCCATCGCAATCGACCTGCTGACCGCTCCGTTCCGCAAGGACACCGTGACCGACGTGGTGAAGGTGCTGGAGGGCCAGGTGGACAAGCTGTTCAAGATCAGCGCCGACCGCATCGCCACCGCCTCGACGCTGCGCGACAAGGCCGATGTCCTGCACTCGCAGGCCGACGAGCACGAGGTAGAAGCCGAGCGCGCACTGCGTGTTGCCGAGCGCTTCACCAACCTGATCCGCTAAGGGACCAACCATGACTGCCGAGCAACACGCTCGGTCCCTGTTCGACGTGTTGCCGGCCGAAGTCCGCCACCTGGTCATCCTGGGTGGCGGAAGCCTGCGCGCGTTCTACGACGGGACCGAAATCAAGGACATCGACTGCTTCTTCAAGTGCAGCGCCGATTACTACTACGTCTCCAACGTGCTCGACGACATGCCTGGGTGGACCAGTGAGGATGCCCCGACCGGCATCCGCAACTTCCGCTCGCCCTGCGGTCGCCTTGTCAGCCTGATCGGCTTCGAGTTCGGCACTGTGGATGAGCATGTGCGCCGCTTCGACCTGCGCTGCTGCGCAATGGCCGCCGTGTTCCTGAAAAAGTACGACGAGGTGGTGGTGTGCTACTACGACCTCGCCGAAGTGGTGCGCGACTGCACCGAGAAGCTGCTGTTCGTTCTGAACAACAACGGCACCGAGCGAACCATCCGCCGCATCACGCACTACGTCGAGGACTACGGCTACACGCTGCATCCCGACCAGCCCGAGCAGGACGAACTGTTCGAGGACGACGACTTCCGCGGCCACGCGCCGCAGGGCGTCCACACGCCGCCGAAGGCCCCCGAGCCGGAGTACATCCTCCGCGCCCGCCGCCGCGTCCGCGCAATCCCCGTAACCAACCACGGCTACCCGTAAGGAGGACCGCCGTTGATCCTCGTATTCGACTGCGAGACCAATGGCCTCCTCGACGAACTTGACACGATCCACTGCATTTCCCTCCAAGAGGTAGATGAGACCGGCGCACCGCGCGGTCCCATCCTGTCCGCCAACGATCACGGCACGGGCGAAATGACAGTCCGTCAGGCCGTCGAGAGGCTCAAGAAGGCCAAGCGCGTTGTCGGCCACAACATCGCCGGATTCGACATTCCGGCTATCGCCAAGGTGTTCCCGGACTTCAAGGTCCAGGCGTACTTCGACACGCTGCTGATGTCCACGCTGGTCTACCCGGACCTCAAGGACCGCGACTTCAAGGCCCGCAAGAAGCAGGGAGCGAACCCGGTGTTGCCGGGCAAGCTGATCGGTCGCCACTCCCTCGAAGCGTGGGGCTACCGCCTCGGCCGCTGGAAAGGCGACTACGCGGCGCAGATGGCCGCACGCGGCCTCGACCCCTGGGCACAGTGGTCTCAGGAAATGGACGACTACTGCGACCAGGACGTTGCGGTCACGCAAGCGCTGTTCGCGTTGTTGATGAGCAAGGGCCTCCCCACCGAGGCCATCGAGCTGGAGCAGGCCGTCGCGCCGATCCTCTCGCGTCAGCAGCGCTATGGCTACCTGTTCGATCAGGAGAAGGCGCGTGAGCTGGAGTGCATCCTCGTGTCCCGGCGCACTGCGCTGGAGGCCGAGCTGCGCAAGGTCATTCCGCCGTGGAAGGTGGTGAAGCGCAAGTTCGTACCGAAGCGCGACGACAAGCGCCGCGGTTACGTCAAGGGCGTGGAGGTCACGACCTACAAGGACGTGGTGTTCAACCCGGCAAGCCGCCAGCACATTGCTGACCGCTTGACTGCAATGTACGGCTGGCAGCCCCAGGAGTTCACCGAGAAGGGCCAGCCGAAGATCGACGAAGAAGTCCTGGGCGCGCTCAAGTTCCCGATCATCCCGCTCCTGCTGGAGCACTTCATCGTCAACAAGCGCCTCGGCCAGCTCGCCGAAGGCGACGAGGCGTGGCTCAAGGCCATCAAGAAGGACGGCCGCATCCACGGCAGCGTGAATCAGAACGCAGCGGTGACCGGCCGCATGACGCACTCGAAGCCGAACATCGCTCAGGTGCCGAAGGTCCAGCACTCGAAGGAGAAGGGAATCCTCAAGGGCCAGGAAGGCGGCTACGGATTCGAGTGCCGCTCGTTGTTCTGCGTCCCAACAGGGAAGCTCCAGGTCGGCGCGGACGCCTCGGGATTGGAGCTGCGCTGCCTGGCGCACTTCATGGCAAAGCACGACGGCGGCGAGTACGCCAAGGTCATCCTCGAAGGCGACATCCACTCCGTCAACCAATCGGCGGCAGGACTGCCCACCCGCGACAACGCCAAGACCTTCATCTACGCCTTCCTCTATGGGGCGGGCGACGCGAAGCTCGGCTCCATCGTGGGCAAGGGTCGCCAGGCCGGGGCGAAGCTCCGCTCGAAGTTCCTGGCGGGGCTGCCTGCGCTGGAGAAGCTGGTACGCGGGGTCAAGAAGCGCGCGGCCGAGAAGGGATACCTGATCGGTCTCGACGGCCGGAAGCTGCACATCCGCAGCGACCACGCCGCGCTCAATACCCTGCTCCAGTCGGCCGGTGCGCTGGTGATGAAGAAAGCCCTGGTGATCCTCGACGCCGACCTGCAAGCCGCAGGGTTGGTGCCGGGCGTCCACTACGAGTTCCTCGCCAACGTCCATGACGAGTGGCAGATCGAAGTGGACGAGGACAAGGCCGAGTTCGTGGGTAAGACCGCCCAGGCTGCCATCCGCAAGGCTGGCGATTACTTCGGCTTCCGCTGTCCGCTCGATGGCGAGTTCAAGATCGGAAGGAATTGGGCCGAGACGCACTGACCCGCGGCAAGCGGGACATTGCACTCGCCCTGGTGCGCCAAGCGAAACGCCGGGCAGCAAGGAAGGGACTGCCGTTCGACCTCACGTCGGACGACATCGTGGTCCCCGACTTCTGCCCGGCGCTGGGCATCCCGCTGTACCGCGCTGTCGGGCGCAAGGCCCAAGGCCCCAACTCACCCACGCTCGACCGCATCGAACCTGACCTCGGCTACGTCCGGGGCAACGTGCGCGTGATCTCCGCACGCGCGAATCAGATCAAGTCCGACGCGACTCCCTCGGAGCTTCTGCGAGTCGCCTGTTACGTCCAAGAGAACCGATGAACCCAACCAACATCCTGCGCGTCCTCGCGGCGCTGCTGGTCGTTGCCGCGCTCGCGGCTGGCGGCTTCGCAGCCTGGAAATACACCGCAATGGCCCAGCGCGTGACGGAGCTGGAGGAGTCGGCAAAGGAACTGGCCGACCTCAAGCAGACCGTCGAGACCCTCAACCGCGAAGCCGTGCGCCGCTCTGCCTTCGATGCAGCGCTGCGGAACGCCCGCGCCACCACCAACCGCTCTGTGGAGATTGCAGCAAATGCTGACCCGGAAACTGGCGATTACCTGTCTCGCCGCATTCCTGACGAGCTGCGCCGCGCACACCTCGAAAGTCGTGCCGGAGCAGTTCCTCCAGCCGACCGTCATTGAGGGCACGCACTCCTCACTCGACGCCGTGATGGCTGACCCGACCACCACCACCTACGACCTCTACCGCTTCGGCGGCAACGCCGAGGACGGCCTCCTGCGCTGCAACGCCGACAAGGCGAGCGCCCTGGAAGTCCTCAAGGAATCGAACCGATGAACGAGAATCAGCTTCGCGTGCATTTCATTGGCGGCCCCGCTGACGGCGATGTCCGCTTGATCGCTCCGTGTACTACCTACCGCGTGGCTGTGCTCGAACACCAGCCCGAGGTTCACGCCTACAACGCCAAGTGCCCGTGCTGCACGGAGCGCATGCTGCGCCCCGTGGAGTGGAACACCGCGATCTACTTCATCCGCCGCGTTGGCGAGAAGTGCTGGGTCGCCGTACACGAGAGCATGGCATGAAGCGCGCACTTCTGATCCTGGCGCTGTGCGCTGGCCTCGCTGCGTGCGACATGAAGCCTTGGCCGCCACGCGCCGATTACGGCTCGTGCCTGAAAGGACACACCGAGAGTGGCCTGATGCTGATCCCCAACAGCAATGGCGGATTCTCGTACATCCCCACCAGCGATTACGTCTGCGACGAGTACGAGTACCCGCTCGGCGACGGCCCGGAGTACCAGGCCGGAATGAAGCGCTACGCCGCCGAGCTACAGGCGTGGTATGAGCGCCACCCGGAGAAGCGGCCATGACTTCCTACGTGACCTATCGGCCACCGCATGCGGCCGGTTCCTGGGTCATCGGCGGCAACTTCTTCGTGCAGGTCAGGGAGCGTCCGAACTGGCTGCACCGCTGGTTCGCGCTGGCGTTCCTGGGATGGCAGTGGGTGGACGCATGAACAAGCGCGGCCCCCTGCTGCTGATCGACGCCGACGTGCTGCGCTACCAGCTCGCGTTCTCGAACACCGCGAACATCGACTGGAACGGCGACGGCAACAAGGTCGAAGCGATCCAGCCCGAGCGCGCGAAGGCGAAGCTGGAGGACTACATCGACGAGATCGTCGAGAAGTTCGGCGCGCGTGATTACCTGCTGGCCCTGTCCTGCAAGAAGCACAACTTCCGCAAGGACATCGACCCGACCTACAAGCTCAACCGCGCCAGCAAGGATAAGCCTGCCCTGTGGTACGTGCTCGACGAGTTCGTATACGACGAGTTCGGCGACAAGATCGTGGAGATCGAGAACCTGGAAGGTGACGACGTGCTGGGCCTGCTGGCCTCGCACCCGAATCCGAAGCGCGCGCCAGGTAGCCGCATCGTCGTGTCCATCGACAAGGACATGCAGACGATCCCCGGCATCCGTCTCTACAACCCCAACCGTCCCGACGTGGGCGTCCGGCCGATCTCGGCTCACGACGCTGACCTGTTCTGGATGAAGCAGGTGCTCACGGGCGACCAGGTGGACAACTACCCCGGCTTCCCCGGCATCGGCCACAAGGGCGCGGACGAGCTGCTCATGCCAATCCACGAGGCGTACCGCGATGCGTCCGTCGAGGAGCACCTCGGCGCGCTGTGGAACACCGTCGTCACCACCTACACCACCCGCATCCCCCGCGGCGGCACCGAGCCGCTGTCGAAGCACGATGCGATCCGCCAAGCACGCCTCGCGCGAATCCTGCGCTACGGCGACTACAACCCCAAGACCAAGGAAGTGAAGCTGTGGAAACCCTGATCCTGTTCATCACCATCGTCGCCGTGCTGGCCGTGCTGTTCGCCTTCGTCGCCTACGGCGCTGCCTGGCTGTGGTGGCGCAGCCTCAACACCCTCGAACGTGCCATGTACCGCGACGCCGCCAGTATCAAGCTGTGGCCCGCTGCTGTCGGCGCTGTCGGCGTTGCTTGGCTGGTCGCACGCTCGCTCGCGTGACGATTAGCCCCGCCTGGCCCTAGCGTTCTCCCAATCAGCAATTAATTCGTCCCGGACGTGATCCGCTGCAACCGGACGCACAACCTTGTCATGCAAAAACACTGTGACTGTCGGTTTGCCGTCAGCGGTCTCCCCGCCGACCACCTTGAGATTTACCAGCGACTGCACCCTATTGACGAGATTGTCGTGGTCTTGCTGAGCCTTAGCGGGAGGGGAATGCTCGTAACTCGCCTCAGCGGCTACGAAGCCGTAAATCCTGTCTGCGTAGTTCTGTTGCGTGTGCGTTACTTGTTCGTATTCGGCGTACTCGATCCCGTCCATAAGCGGCTCCTTTTCTGACCGCTGAGTATGCGGCATTAACATCCCTGTTGGTAACTGGCCCGCTTCGTGCGGGCCTTTCCTTTTCTGGAGTCCCCATGAAGATCATCGGAATTACCGGCCGCGCCCGTAGCGGCAAAGACACCCTGGCCGAGTTCCTGGTCAGCGACCACGGCTTCGTGAAGCTGTCCTTCGCGGCCCCGATCCGCGCCTTCGTGGCGGACATCACCGGCCTGCCGGTGTCCGCGATGGAGGACGGCCCGCTCAAGGAGGAGCCGCTCGACTGGCTCAACGGGCAGACCCCGCGCCGCCTGATGCAGACCGTGGGCACCGAGTGGGGCCGCGAAATGATCGACCGCGACCTGTGGGTCAAGGTGGTCGCGCAGAAGATCCGTCAGGCCCGTCGCGACGGCGCTGCTGGCGTCGTGGTGTCGGACGTTCGCTTCGACAACGAGGCGCAGTTCATCCGCGAGTGGGGCGGCCAGGTGGTCCAGGTGCTCCGCGACAGCGCGGCCCCGGTCTCGGCGCATGCCTCCGAGGCAGGCGTCCACGGCGACCTGATCGACACCGTGATCGACAACAACGGCCCGATCCACCGCCTGCGGATGGTCGCGGAATCGCTGGCCCGACTCTAAGGGTTTAGTGGTCATCATCGGGGGAAACGACAGTTTCCCCACCTATTCATAACCCAGGAGTTCTATGCAAATCCCTCTGCACTCCTACGACCTGATCGACCTCCTGGACGAACTGCACCCCGAAGTGATCTACGACCCCGCCCAGCCGAAGGAGGAGTTCCTGCTCCGGCAGGGCGAGCGCCGCCTGATCCTCCGGCTCAAGGCGCTGCGGAAGGTCGAGCAGATGGAGCACCGCGCCCGCTAATCATGTGCAGCAAGCCCAACATGCCGGACCAGCAGGAGAAAGACCCGATCCTGCTGACCCGCCAGGACACCCAGCCGACCGGCCACGCGGCCGATCAGCGGCGTAAGTCCAAGGTCCGACTGGACCTGAACAACGCAACGCAGTACCAAGGACTGACCATTCCGAATGGCTGACGCCAAGCAGACCTCGGCCGAGAAGCAGACGGCCGCGAAGCGCTACGGCGATCTCAAGTCCAACCGCAAAGAAGCCGAGACGCGCGCCAAGCGCTGCGCCAAGGTCACCCTGCCCCGCCTGTGGGTGGACGAGGGCGCGAAATCGCGTACCCCCGGTTCCGCCTACATCGACACCGGCCCGAAGTGCGTCAACGCCCTGGCCTCGAAGATCGTGCTGGCCTGGCTCCCGCCGAACGCCTCGGTGTTCAAGCTCGCGCCTGACCAGGCCGTCGCCGAGAACATCGCCGAGCAGGCTGGCGTGGAGACCTCCGAACTGGAGGCCGCGCTGGTGGACGTGGAGCGGGTCATCGTCAACGACCTGGAGACCAGCGGCGTCCGCCCGGTCCTCAGCGAGGCGGCCAAGCACGCCATCGTCCTCGGCAACTTCCTGCTCTACGACCCCGACGAGGGCAAGCCCAAGCTGTACCCGCTGACCTCCTACGTGACCGACCGCGACGGCCTGGGCAACGTGCTGGAGATCATCACGCTCGACAAGATCGCCCCGGCCATGCTGCCGGACTCGATCCGCGCGGCGGTGATGCAGAAGCTCGCCCAGGAACGCGACGAAAAGACCAAGAACGACGACGTGAACCTCTACACCTGGGTACGTCGCTCGGAAGATGGCAAGGACTGGGAAGTGGTCCAGGAGGTCGAGGGCGTCGAAGTGCCCGAGACCGTGGGCACCTACCCCATCGACGCCTGCCCGTGGATTCCCCTGTGCGCCCCGCCGTCCCTCGTGGACGACTACGGCGAGGGCCTGGTCTACGACTACGTGGGAGCGTTCGAGTCGCTGGAGGCGCTGCGCAAGGCGATCCGTAAGGGTGCCGCCGCGCTGGCGAAGATCATCATGTTCCTCAAGCCGACCTCGACGATCCGCGAGCGCCAGCTCACCGAGGCCGAATCCGGCGCGGTGCTGCGTGGCGAGGCCAGCGACGTGACCACGCTCCAGCTCCAGAAAGCCTACGACCTGAACTTCGTGCGTCAGGAGGCCGAAGGGCTGGCGAACTCGCTGGAGCTGATCTTCGGCGTGAAGTCCGCCGTGCAGCGCCCCGGCGAGCGTGTGACCGCCTACGAAATCCGGGTGCTCACCCAGGAACTCGACGACGCCCTCAGCGGATTCATGGCGATGTCGGGCGAGCAGCTCTTGCTGCCGCTGATCCGCCGCCGCCTACACAAGCTCCAGAAGCAGGGTCGCCTGCCCGAGCTGCCGCAGGAACTCATCAAGCCGCGCATCACCGTTGGCATCGCTGCCCTCGGCCGCGGTCACGACCTGAACAAGCTGATCGAGTTCGGTCAGGCAGTGGATGCACTTGTCGGCGCAGAGGAGAAGGCACGCCGCCTCAACAGTGGCGAGGCGATCTCCCGACTGGCCGCCGCTTCCGACATTTCCACCAAGGGCCTGATCCGCTCCGACGACGAGCTTGCTGCCGAGCAGCAGGACGCCTCGGCGCAGGAGGCGATGGTCCGTGCCGCTCCGAATATCGCCTCAGCGATGACCCAAACCCCGTAACCCCGAGAAGGACGCAATGTCGAACGAAACCACCGAGAAGCCCGCCAAGCCGACCAAGGAAGCCCCGAAGGCTCCGAGCGTCGAGCGTAAGGGCAAGGCCGAGATCACCCGCAAGACGAACGGCCTGGTCATCGTCAACTACAAGCCCGAGGACAAGTAATGTCGCAGCCGGGCAAGTCCGAAGTGACCGTCAGCCTTGACGGCATCAACGGCCAGCCGACCCCAGGTCAGCAGCCGCCGCAGAACTCCCAGGACACCCAGCAGCCCGCACAGGGCGCGCAGGGTGGCACCGATGGCGAGCGCCTGTTCGGCGGCAAGTACAAGACCGTGGAGGAGCTGGAAGCCGCCTACGCACAACTGAGCACGCCAGCCGACGACAAGGGTGGCAAGGGCGGCCCCGCGACCATCGACGACGCCACCGCGGATGACGCGCGTGACGCCTTGGCGCGAGCTGGCCTGAACCTGGACGACTTCGCCACCGAGTTCAACTCGAACGGCTCGCTGTCCGAGGAGAGTTACAAGAAGCTCCAGGACGCGGGCTATCCGAAGGAGCTGGTGGACGTGTACGTCGATGGCCTGCGCGCTCGCGTGCAGACCTACGAGAACGCCGTCTACTCGCCCGCAGGTGGCAAGGCCGGTTACGACGGCCTGGTCCAGTGGGCCAAGACCAACCTGAGCGCCGAGCAGAAGCGGGCGTTCAACGAAGCGGTGCAGTCCGGCGACGCCGGCCGCGCAGCGCTGGCAGTCCAGGGCCTCGTCGCCCTCCGTGGCGGCAACGGCCGCCTTCTGAATGGCAAGACCGCATCGAACGCCGATGCTGGCCCCAAGCCGTTCCAGTCGCAGGCGCAGGTCGTCGAAGCGATGCGCGATGTGCGCTACCACCGTGATCCGGCTTACCGCGCGGAAGTCTCCGCCCGCCTGGCCGTGTCGCCGCTGTTCAAGTAATCCACTCAACCTCAAGCAAGGACTAAATGTCGGACGCAATCCCCTCCCGCCTGGGTCAAGCCCAGGCCAACGGCGACGCCTGGGCGCTGTTCAAGCAGAACTACACTGCTGAAACCATCACCAGCTTCGTCGAGAACTACAAGCTGGACGGCCGCGTGTCGGTGCGCAACATCGAGAGCGGCAAGTCCGCCTCGTTCCCGAACGTCGGCACCATCGGCTCCGAGTACCATGTGCCGGGCACCGAGATCAAGGGCCTGGTGGTCGAGCACAACGAGACCATCATCACCCTCGATCCGATGCTGATCTCGCACGCCTTCATCGCCAACATCGACGAAGCGATGAACCACTACGACGTGCGTTCCGAGTACACCCGTCAGCAGGGTGCGGAGCTGGCGCTCAAGCGCATGCAGAACGAGCTGCGCTGCGCGATCCTGGCCGCTCGTACCACCGAAGGCAAGGTCGAAGGCCAGCCGGGTGGTGCCATCATCAAGGCCGCCACGATGGCCTCCGAGCCGACCGTGCTGGCCGATGCGTTCCGCAACGCCCGCATGCTGTTCGACGAGAAGCTGCTGCCGGACAACCCGCAGGAGTTCACTGGCGCACTGGCCCCGGCTCAGTGGTATCTGCTGACCGAGAACAAGGACTTGATCGACCGCGACATCAACGCGGAATCGAACGGCTCCTACGGCCAGGCGGTCATTTCCTCGGTCGCCCGCATCCCGCTGGTGAAGATCAACGCGATGCCGCGTGTCGATGAGTCGTCCCTGGCCTCGATCCCGGCCAAGTACCGCGGCAACTTCGCGGACACCGTGGGCGTGATCTTCCACCGCTCGGCGGTCGGCACCCTCAAGCTGCTGGACCTGTCCCTGGAGGACGTGTACCAGGGCGAGAAGCAGGGCACCCTGATGCTGGCGAAGTACGCGCTGGGTCACGGCATCCTGGCTCCGCGCGGTGCCATCGAGCTGTCGAAGGCCCCGTAAGCAATACAGCGCCGTTGGGCAAATCCCGCGGCGCTTCAATCTCTCTCCATCTACGGGGGACATCCACATGGGTGTCCCCCGTTTTTTTGCCCCGAATCCATGAACCTCGAACTCACTCCGACCACGGAACTCGAAGCCGTCAATGTGCTGCTCGGTGCTATCGGCGAAGCGCCGATCAGCGACCTCGAAGCGCTCGGCAACCTGTACGCCTCGCAGGCGCGCGACACCCTCCGCGCGGTGAGCCGCGAGGTCCAGACCGCTGGCTGGTGGTTCAACACCAGCGAGTCGTTCACCTTCCCGCTCAACGCGGAAGGCAAGGTGCTGCCGCCGCAGTCGATCCTCAAGCTCGTCCCCGCACGCGGAAGCGAGCCGCTGGTGATCCGAGGTACGCGCCTCATCAACCCGCTCACCCTCGCCGACACGTTCTCGTCGGCACCCACCGCCGACTTCGTGACCTGGTTCCTCGCCTACGAGGAGCTGCCCGAGTCCGCCCGCCGCTACATCGCCGTGCGCGCTGCGCGTCTGTTCCAGACGAGCGTGCTGGGTAGCGACCAGCTCTACGTGTTCACCGAGAAGCACGAGGAGGAGGCATACCTCATCTTCGCGCAGGAGCACGCCGACTTCACCTACGCCCGCGGCCACAACTTCCTCAGTGGCTCGACGGACGTGTCTGATATTTGGGACCGCTGATGCCGCTAATCACGGGGGACTATCCCTCGTTCCTGGGAGGCGAGTCGCAGCAGGACGATACCGTCCGCTCGCCGAACCAGCTCACCAAGGCGATCAACGCCTGGCTGCATGCCGCAATGGGCGCTGGCAAGCGCCCGCCCGCCGAGTTCGTTGCTGGCCTTGGCGTCACCCTCGATCACGACTGTGCCTTCCACTCCATCGTCCGCGATGAGAACGAGCGCTACATCGTCGCCGTGGGTCACCGCAGCATCCGCGTGTTCGACCACGAGACCGGCAAGGAATACACCGTCAACGCCACGGGCGACGCGCTCAACTACCTGGACACCCAGGGACAGCGTGCGTGGTCATGCTTCGCGCTGGCGACGTTCTCCGACACCACCTTCATCGTCAACCGGCTGGTAGACGTGAAGCAGAGCGATGAGCTGTCGCCCGGTTCTCTGTACGGATCGGCGCAAACGATGTCCGACCTGCCGAAGCCTGGTGACAAAGGCTCGGCCGTTGTGCCGACCGGCGCGATCTACAACATCATCGGCTCGTCCGAATCGCAGTTCGACGACTACTACGTCCAGAAGCAGTCCTCCTCGGTCTACCTGGAGGTCGCCCGGCCGGGCATCAAGCACCGCTTCGATGCCAAGACGATGCCGCACATCCTCAAGCGCATCCCCGATCCCGTGCATGCGGACGGCTTTTGGTTCTCCTTCGGTGGACCGGAGTGGACCGCGCGCCTCGCGGGTGACGAGCAAAGCAACCCGTTCCCGTCCATCGACGGCCAGCGCATCCGCGAGGTGTTCAAGCACCGGGACCGCCTAGGCTTCCTGGCCGGGGAGAACGTGCTGATGTCCGAGGTCTCCGATCCGTTCAACCTCTGGCGCACTTCGGTGACCCAGGTGCTCGACGCCGACCCCATCGACGTGAGCGTCAGCGGGTCGAACGGCGTCACCACGCTCTACCACGCAGTTCCGTTCCAGTCGGCCCTGTTCCTTGCCGCTGCGGGCGGCCAGTTCCTCCTGACCGCCGAGCCGTACCTGGCCGCCAAGAACGTCAAGAGCGATCCGGTCAACAGCTACAGCAGCTCGCCGTACATCCGGCCGAAGCTGATGGGCGAGTCGCTGTACTTCACCGAGGACAGCGGCGCATACGCCAGCGTGCGCGAATACTTTATCGACGACCTGTCGGTGACCGGCGACGCCGCCGACGTGACCGCGCATGTTCCCAAGCTGATGCCTGGCCGCATGCGAGCGATGGCGAGCGCAAGTGGTGCCGACTGCGTGTTCTTCGCTCCTGACGATCCGACCGACGCGCAGCTCTACGTCTACTTCGTTCGCTGGATCGGCGACGAGAAGCAGCAGTCCGCATGGACTCGCTGGTCAATCTCCGGCGTCGGTCGCATCGTCCATATGCACGCCATCAACGACGTGCTGTACGCCGTCGCGAAAGCGCCAGGAGGCGGCTGCGAGCTGCTCAAGTTCCGTATGGTGCTCAACCAGCACGACGCGGATGCCACGGGCGACTACAACTTCCTGCTCGACCGCATGCTGGTGGTGCAGCCCACCTATCAGCAGTTCGGCAACGAGACCTGGATCGACCTGCCCTACATCGTGCCCGATGGTATGACGGTCACCGTCCTCAAGACGGACGACTGGCAAGACCCCGGCGCGTACCTGGACATCACCAAGGCGCGCTGGGACAACGCCCGCACCCGCCTCGCGCTCCCCGGTAACCACACCGAGGGCCGCGTGGTCGTCGGCATGGACTACGAGCACCGCCTCACCCTGACCAAGCCCATCGTTCGCGGTGGGCAGAACCAGGCCGTGCTGGTGGGCCGCACGCAGGTGCGTGACATCGAGGTCGCCTACAAGGACGGCGCGTACTTCGAGCTGGAGGTCGAGCAGCACGGCAATGGCCGCGTCGAGACCTACGTGGCGTCGCACTCCGGTGCGTACACCGCGCGCGTCCTCAACGACTCGGTGTTCCGCACCAGCGCCCCGACGTTCCACTCCGGCTCTCGCCGGTTCCCCGTGCTGGGCGACGCCAACAGCGTCCGCATGCACCTCGTCAACCGCCTGCCGTTCCAGTGCTGGTTCCAGTCAGCACAGTGGCGCGGCATGTTCGTCTCCCGCAGCCGAGTATGACCCTGACCTATCGAAGCCCCACCGCCAGCGACATCCTCCACGTCGCCGAGAACATGCGGCAGGAGGACATCCTGGAGGTGGCGGCTTCGCATGGTCACACCCCGCTCCAGGCGCTCGCATTTGCAGTGACCGCGAGCGACCGCAGTTTCGCCGCGATGCGCGACGGTTCCCCCGTGTGCATCTTCGGCTTCACCCAGCACGCCGAGGGTATCGCCTCGGTTTGGCTGCTGGGCACCGACGCCCTGGTGGCTCCCACGTTCCGCCGCACGTTCCTCCGAGAAGCTCGGCGGATCAGCGACGAGTGGGCGGCCACCTTCGGCACCATCTTCAACTTCGTCGATGTCCACGCCGTCACCACGCGGCGATGGCTCGGCTGGCTTGGCTTCCGCGAGAGCGGCGTCGAGTCCGCCTACGGCTTCGCCAAGACACCCTTCGTCCGAGTAACCAAGACCCCATGTGCAACCCCGTAGCAGTCCAGGTCGGTATCGCCGCAGTCAGCGCGATGGCGACCATGTACGGCCAGAATCAGAACAACAAGGCCATCGAGGAAGCCGCGGAGCGTCAGCAGGAGCAGATCAACGACCAGGCCGCCGAGCGCACCCAACAGCGCATGGAGGAGGCCCGCGCACTGCGATCCGCGATGCGCGCCTCCGCAGCAGAAGCGGCAGTGTCCGGCAACTCGGTCGAGCTGCTGGCGAACGACATCATGGCCCAGGCTGGCCGTGACGTGGCCCTCATCGAGAAGAACCGCAGGAACGGAGTCGTCGAAAGCGGCTCCGAAGCACGCGCACGTATCCGCACCGGCAATGCCGAGGCGTTGGGCGGCGTGATGCAGTCAGGCGCGAACGCCTACAGCAACATCCAAACCTACAAGCGCTATTCCATTCCCGGAGACGAGTAACCCGTGGCTCGCACGAAACCCCAAGAGATCATCCGCCGCGCGCAGGTGCCGCAGCGTCTCGCCGAGCGCCCCGTTCTGGCGGTGCAGGCTGACCAAGCGTCCTCCGCTGGTGCCGGTGCCCTCTCCCGCACCGCCGCTGCGGTGCTGACGCGCGTCTCGGATTCCGTCAACTCGCAGATGATCTCCAATAGCCGCGAGCAGTACAGCGCCGCGGCGACCCAACGTATGCAGGAGGACGCCGAGGGTACGCCCCGGCAGGCCGAGGACTTCGTTGCCCAGCAGTCGGAGTCATGGCGTCGCGGCTACCTCAAGGCTGACGGCATCATCCGCGTCCGCGACTGGCAGATCGAAGCGGCCAAGGAGATCGCCAAGGCCGAACCCGGAACCGACATCGAGCCGCTCATCAAGGAGCGGATGGCGGCGCTGACGCAGAACCCCGAGTTCCAAGACCCGCAGGTCCGCAAGGCCCTGATGCCGGTCGCCATGCGCGCCGCGCAGCAGGTCCGCCAGCAGTGGCAGGCCGACTCGATGCGGGAAATGCTGGTCCGGCAGAAGGAGTCGCTGACCGCGATCATCCGCGACGGCATCAAGGGCGGCACGTTCCTCACTTCCGAGGGCATGAACGGCCTGTACGCGATGCTGGACCAGGAGGAGTACGCCTACCTCAACAAGCGCGACGTGGACGAACTCTACGTCGAGGCCGCCAAGGAGGAGCTGGCCGCAGGCAACCGCGATCCTCAGTCGATCCTGGCGTTCCTGGAGCAGGACCGCGGCGACGGCCAGCCCGGCTTGATGAACACCGAGCACGGCGATGAGCTGCGCGCGGCGGCTGCCGCTGGTGCCCGCGTAATCGCACACCGCGAGGACGAGGCACGCAAGCAGGCGATGGCCGAGGCCGAGTGGACGCTCCAGGGCCTCGCGGATCGCGGCCAGCTCACCCACAAGACCATCGACACCTGGGCCAGCAAGTTCGGCCTGAGCGGCGGCGACCTCCAGTCCTTCAAGCGCTACTGGAACAATCAGCAGGAGCAGACGCTTCGCCGCTGGGAGCAGGAAGCGAAGGAGCGCGCCCGTGAGGAGCGCATCCGCAAGCTGGTCGCCGGAGGCAATCCCTACGAGATCAGCGACGCCGACCTCAAGAAGCAGGCCGGTAAGGAGTGGGAGGAAACCCCGCAGGCCGCACGCGGCCAGGTGCTCCAGAAGTGGGCACGGCAGGGCATCGTTATCCCCCAGCTCGAACGCATCCTCAAGCGCGCTGACCCGGCGTTCCAGGAGAACTTCCAGAACGCCGCGACGCTGTACGAACAGCTCCGCAAGGTCTCGCCCAAGTACGCCGATACGGTCGCTGGCGGCGAGGCTGCCGCAATGCTGGACCAGTACCTCTACGACACCCGGCGCAGCGGCCAGTCGCACCAGGAGGCCGCCCGCGTCCTGACGCAACCGAAGCGCGAAGTCGAGGAGGCCCGCTCGGTCATCAACGACACCTGGAAGTCCGGCATCAAGGACTACCTGGAGATCGACGGCAAGCCGCGCGACCCGCGTGAGCTGCATCGCATCCGCCAGGAAGCCGAACGCATCGCCTCTCGTGGCGGCGTGTCCGGCGAAGCTGCCATCCGTGCGGCGGTCGGTCAGATCGACGCCCAGCTCACGACCGTCAACGGCCGTCGCGTGCCGAACATCGGCATGCCGCAGGGTGCCGAGCCAGCGGTAGACGAGCTGATCCAGACGGTCGCGCGCAAGCTCGGCCGCGACCCGGATGAGCTGTCGGCCCTGCCGAATCCCCGCAATCCGGGGCAGTGGCAGATCGTCGGCCCCGACAACTGGCTGATCCCTGACCCGGACACCGGCCGCGCCATCGGTTTCGACCCGCGCGCCATCGCGGCACAGCACCAGCGCTGGAAGGGAGACCTTGCGGAGTCCCAGGCGCGTCGTCGGGTCGAGCAGCGCACCACCTGGGCAGATCAGTCCCGGAACATCCGCGACCTGCGTTCGCAGTCGGCGACGACGGAAGTCCCCGCGACCATCGCCAAGCGCGACGGCAGCGCCGCCGAGGCTCCCGCCTTCGAGCTGCCCAAGTTCGACCTCACCAAGCCGCTGGTCCCCAACGCGGGCACCAAGCAAACCA
This sequence comes from Stenotrophomonas sp. YJH_SMC_27, assembly GCF_059369815.1. NCBI lineage: Bacteria > Pseudomonadati > Pseudomonadota > Gammaproteobacteria > Lysobacterales > Lysobacteraceae > Stenotrophomonas > Stenotrophomonas sp. YJH_SMC_27. Next base: position 577,082 of record NZ_JCAFTA010000001.1, read on the forward strand.
CCACCACCCCGGCAGTCCCCGAGGACTTCCTGGAGTACCTGACGAGGAAGTAAGACCGCATGTTTGAATCCCTACCCGGCGCAGACGAGAACATCGTCAAGCCGGCAACCCAGCAGCCCATCGTGCAAGCCGTGCGCGAGCGCAAGGAGCAGCGAGAGGCCGCGCAGCGCCGGAAGGATCAGACGACCGTATGGGACGGATGGGGCGCTGCCCAGGCAAAGGGCGGCATCGGCTTCATCGACCGCTTCATCACCGAGCTGGGCTACGAGCCGCAGCAGGGCTATCGCATTCCCGCAGACGCGCGCAAGCGCTGGGAGTCGATGGGCCTGCGCCCGGAGCAGTGGGAGCTGTTCGGCCGGGCCACGTCCGACGAGCACCTCTCCTATCTGGAATCCGTGGCCTTTATGAATCAGATGGCGGACGACGACCTGGCGCAGTTTGGCCTGGGCGGACAGATCGCCCTCGGCTTCACCGACCCGGTGGCAACCGGCCTCGATCTCGCCACGGGCGGCCTGGGGTACGCAGCCAAGGCCGGACGACTCGCCAACGCGGTGCGATCCGGTCTACAGGCTGCGGGCACCTCCGCGCTGATGTCGGCCGCAACCTCCACCTACGACCCCGAGCAGACGCTCGCGGATGGCGTGCAGAGCGCCGCCCTGTCGTTCGCGTTCGGTGGTGCCCTCGGCGCTCGCCGGGGTGCCCTGTTCGATGGCGAGGTCAAGCCTGACGTGGTGAAGCGGCTGGCTGGTGACGACTCGCTGTCGGCCGCCCGCGTTGCTGGCACCGCCACCACCGACCCGACGCCCGGCGTCCTCCCGCTGCGCAACGAGACCGCATTCGAGCAGGAGTTCACCGACAAGGCGCTGGTCAACGCGCACATCACGCCCCACTTCGCCACCGTCCGCCGCGACCTTGCTGCCCGCATGGGTAGCGCCAAGTCGCCGCTGGTGCGCGAGGCGGGCCGTCTGCTGTTCCGCGATGGTGTCGGGTACACCGATCGCTCCGTCGCGGTCCAGGAGTCCACCAGCGAGTTCGCCAAGCGCCACCTGGCCGTCATGGAGACGGAATGGCGGAGCGGAGTGAACGCCGCGTGGGACGCCTACAAGCAACGGACGGGCACGCATTGGTGGAACTTCTCCGAGCGCGCCAAGTTCAACGAGGAGGTCGGCCGTGCCGTGCGCGGTGCGCCGGACGTGTCACCGGAAGCCGCCAAGGCTGCCGGAAGCGTCGCCAAGGCGATGCGGGACGCGCTCAAGCTGGCGCAGGACAGCAACCTCGACGGCTTCGCCAACGTGGCGCAGAACGGCAACTACCTGCCGCGCTACTGGAGCGGCAAGGGCTTCAAGCGCCTGTTCGGCGAAATGCAGCTCCACCAGGACGACGTGATCGACCAGCTCATCAAGCCCGCCATGCGTCGCGCATGGGAGGCCGCCGCCGACGAAGGCGACGAGATCGACGACGAGCTGCTCGGTGCGGTTGCACGCTCCTACCTCAAGCGCGCTCAGGCGAACTTCGAGGGCGACGGGATGGACCTGCTGGTCCGTCCGCTGGACAGCGATTCGGTCGAGGAGATCGGCAACATGCTGACCGAGGCGGGCGTCTCGCCAGTGCGGTCGCAAGAGCTGCTGTCGAAGCTGGAGCGCAAGACCTACGAGTCGGGCAAGCTCGACCGCGCGAAGAAGCGCATCGACCTCGACGAGACCTACTCCACCACCATCCGCAACGAAGCTGGCGAGGACGTGCAGGTCTCGATGGCCGACCTGTTCGACAACGACGTGGACTCGGTGATGACCCGCTACATGCGCGAGATCACCGGCTGGTCGGCGCTGTCGTCTAAGGCTGGCATCAAGAACCGAGCACAGCTGGACCGCTTCGTGTCGAAGCTCAAGAGCGACGCCCGTAAGTCCGGCGACGACGTGAAGGACATCGAGCGCCTGATCGACATCGGCCTCAAGTCCACCTTCGGCCGCAGCACCGAACTCGATCCCGCCAGCCGAGGCGCACGCTACGCGCGGTTCCTGCGCAACTGGAACTTCGCTCGCGTGATGAACCAGGTGGGCTTCTCGCTGTTCGCCGAGCTTGGCCCGACCATCGCGCATGCTGGTCTCCGCAACTTCTGGAACTCCGTGGGTGCCGCCCGCGACTTCCTGGTGCGCGGCGCTGACGGCAAGCTGTCCTCGCAGGAGGCGCGCGTGATGGAGCGGCTGTTCGCACCCGGCACCGACTGGCTGCGCAACCCGCCGTTCCTGCGCCTGGACGAGGATGCGCTCGTGCCGCAGACGTTCAACGTCAAGCACGGCGAGAAGATCGACAACGCGATGAACATGGCGACGCACGTCACCTCGGTCGCATCCGGCATGGCCCCGATCAACACGATGCTCCAACGCATCGCCGGTCGCGCCACGCTGCTCCGGCTGCTGGACATGGCGAACGCCAAGAAGCTGTCGGACGCCGAAGTGGCCCGTCTGCGCACTTGGGGTCTCGACGAGAAGGCCCAGGCCGACGTGTTCGGCTACCTGAAAGGCAAGCGGCAGATCGAGCAGATCGACCCCGACAAGCTGCCGTTCCAGACGCGCGAGCGCATGGCGGCCTTCCTGTTCCGCGTGACGCGACACCAGGTTCTCGAAGGTGACGCCTCGGACAGCATCGAGCTGATGCACTCCACCACCGGCCGCATCGTCACGCAGTTCCGCAGCTTCATGGTCAACAGCTACACCCGCCACTTCCTGAACTCGGTCCACCACTACGACGACTGGCGCACCTACGCGATGGTCGTGCTGTCCACCTCGGCAGCAGGGATGGGCTGGGCGGCTCGCACGTACATCAACACCGCTGGCAATCCCGAGCAGCGGAAGAAGCAGCTGACGCAGGCGAACTTCTACAAGAACGCTGTCGCGCAATCGAGCTGGTCGAACGTCATCCCCGCCGTCACCGACGCAGTGTGGGCGGACGCCCTGGGCAACGACCCGGTGTTCGCCAACAACCGCTCGACCGGCCTGGAGAACGGCGTGATGGGCATCCCGTCCATCGACCTGTTCAACAAGGTCTACGGCAGCACGCGGATGATCGGCTCGGCCATCCGCGACGACGAGGAGATCACCGAGAAGCAGATGCGGGACTTCTGGAAGATTTGGTGGTTCAACAACATGACGGGCGTCCGCAACATCGCGGATCAAGCCCTACAGCAGTTCCCCGACCGCAAGGACGGGACTGATCGACCGTAACCAGGAGGCCCTTCGGGGCCTCCACCTTTTTGAGGACGCATGATCGAACTATCGCGCGGCCTTTCCTTCGTGCTCTACACCTACGAGGGAGGCCCTACGCGGTTCACCGTGCCGTTCCCGTACATCGCCCGCGAGCACATCCGGGCGTTTGTCGGTGAACCGGACGCGGCCCGCGCTGTCTCCGTGTCGTGGGTGGACGCCAGCACCATCGAGATTCCGTCGCAGGATGGCGTGCTCGACGCACCCTACACTGTGACCATCCGGCGATTCACGCCGATTGACGCCCTCCTGGTCAACTACAAGGAAGGCGCAAACCTCCCGGCGCGCGACTTGTCCAAGTCGTTCCGCCAACTACTGTACGCACACCAGGAACTCGCCGAGTTCGGTAGCGGCAGCGGCCTCCCCGGTGGCGGCCCCGGTAACCCCGGTGGCAACCCGGACCTCAATGCAATCATCGAGCAGCTCCTCCGCTCGCCAGCACTGCAAGACCTGCTGACCCGCATCGACCTCATCGACGTGAACGCCGAGGCGATCCTGGAGGAGATCATGCGCTCGCACGAGTTCTTCGACGTGCAGCGCGACTACGGCGACAAGATCAGCACGGCCACCCATGAGATCGGGCTGCTGACCGAAGGCAACAAGGTCATCGCGCAGCAGATCATCGACCTGTTCGCGCGGGTGGACTACGGCGAGCAGAGTAACCAAGCACGGTTCCTGGAGGTCAATCGCGCCATCGCCGACGAGCACTCTGCGCGCGTCGAGGCGATCACCGAGCTGCAAGGCCAGGTGGTCGAGAACGGCAAGACAATCTCCGCAGCGCTCAACCAGCGCATCGACGAGGTGGAGAGCACCACCGAAGCGGCGCGCGCGGCCACCGAGCAACGCCTCGGCGCAGAGATCGAGGACAGCGCGGCGCAGGTCCGCACCGCAGTCATGGCCGAGGTTGACGCGACCAAGGCCCGCGTGTCCGACGTTGAGACGGCAGTGGTTCGCCACGGCGAGAACATCGCTGGCCTGGCCGAGACCACGGAAGCCCTGACGGATGCCGAGGGTGCCAACACGGCATTCCGGCAGCAGATGGCGGCGAGCTACGGCGCGAACGTGCCGCAGGGGATCGCCAACGAGATCGACGGCCAGGTGTCGGCTGTTTCGGCTGCCTTCGAGCAGCGCATCGACACCGAAGCGTCCGCACGCGAAGCCCTGGCGTCCCAGGTGTCCACGCTTGAGACCAGCACCGCGCCGACGATCTTCTCGGACGCACAGCCCTCCCCGCCCGCTGGCGGCTTCAAGGTTCCGACCTTTTGGGTCAAGACCGGGCAGACCGGCGCGTACCTGACGCAGATTTGGGATGGCACCGGCTGGCGCAAGGCCGACCTGGATGTCACCTCTCCGACCGGCGCGCTGGTGCAGCAGCTCAACACCACCAAGATCACCGCCGAGCAGGCACAGGCCATCGCGGCCACGCAGGTCCAGGCGTTCAAGGACGGCGACTTCGCCACCATCCGGCAGGAGTTCAATGTGGTCGCCGGGCAGCACTCCGGCATGTACGGTCAGTGGCAGGCCAACTACTCGGTCAAGATCAACGCGGGCACCATCAACGGCGTCCCCGTGGTCGCCGGTATCGCCCTCTCCGCCAACCCGCAGACCGGCAGCGACTTCATCGTCACCGCGGATCGCTTCGCCTTCGTCCACCCGCAGTACACCTCGGGCGGCACCCTGGCGAGCATCAAGTATCCGTTCGTGATCGGTACAGTCGGCGGCCAGTCCACCGTGGGTATCCAAGGTGCGCTGGTGGTGGACGGGACGATCACTGCGGACAAGATCAGGGTGAACTCCCTAGCCGCACTCACGGCGAACGCGGGCACGATCAACGGCGGCACGTTCAAGACCCACACTCTCGACGGCAACGGCAACATCGTCAACGCTGCCGAGTTCCGCGTGGAAATCTCCAACCTCGGCGACTGGCCCCTGTGGGTCGGCTCCGGCGCGAAGAACGCCAACAACGCGGTGTTCTACGTGGACCGCAACGGCGGCGCGTTCTTCCGAGGCCGCGTCAATGCCCCCAACATCGTGGGGCAGTTCCAGTCGGCGACCGGCGTGTGGTGGACCGGGGCAACGAGCCTCTGCTACCAGGCGGGCAACAACTTCATCCCGCTCGGCGATTGGGTGGCGATCCACGAGTTCTGGCTCGGCGCTCCGGTGCTGGCTGGCGAGGGTCATACGCCTTCCGTGTCGGTGACCGTGACCGCGAACACGCGCGTCTACGGGCTGCACGTCATCTTGGAGGAGCTGCGCGACTCCGTATGGGTCGTCATCGCCTCACACGAACCGCCGATGTACCGCGCGTTGATTCAGCAGATGGGCGGCGACGGCAACACCTTCACCGCGTCCAATTTCTACACCTACGAGCAGTCGGTGACGCTCTCGGCGTCCGGGGCATGGACAGGCGGTGCCCGCGCGTTCCGCGTGCGTTGCCGCGCATCCAGTCCGCCTCCGCAGGTCCACGGCTACGACGCCCCGGCCTACCCGAACTACCTCATCACGTCGATTGGCGGCTTCGCCTTCGGCATCCGATAACCCTCAGAGAGAATCCAAGCACCGCATGAGCACTACCCCCGGCTACGTCTCCAACGCCGAGCTGGCCTCGCGCCTCTCGACGCTGGTAGACCGCTGGAACCGGCGCGAGAATCAGATGATCGCGCTGCTGACTCAGGAGGAAGGCACCGTCGTCGTGACGGACGGCCTGGGCAACAACCACACCCTCCCCTCGTTCCCGCAGCTCCAGAAGGACGTGGCCGGGCTGACCGACGAGCTGACCGGCTCGGTCGTGCAGGTGCGCGACCTGGTGTCCGTGGCAACCGGCATGGCGAACGCCGCACAGGCGTCCGCAGATGACGCCTCCGGCTTCGCCGACGCTGCCGAAGCATCCGCCGTGCGCGCTGCGGAATCCGCTGCGAGCATCGACGACGACGTGCAGGCCACCGCCGACGCGGCGACCTTCGCTGCTGCCAAGGCGGCCGAGGCTGCCGACAGCGCCACCGAGGCGGCAAGCTCCGCAGTGGACGCCGCCGCTTCGGCGACGGCCTCGGCCACCTCGGCGCTGGCTTCGGCTGGCTCTGCAAGCCAGGCGGGCACGTCGGCCACCGCAGCGGGTCAGGCGCGTTCGGACGCGCAGGCAGCGGCGACTGCTGCCGCCACGTCACGGGATCAGGCGCAGACTATCCTGGGCTATGCGACCGACGCGGCCGACCGCGCGGAAGCTGACGCCACCGCTGCCGCCGCATCGGCTGCCGCAGCCGCCGACAGCGCGACCGCCGCAGCGACCTCGGTCACCCAGGCAACCACCCAGGCCAACCGGGCGGAAGCCCAGGCGTCCGCTGCGTCGACCAAGGCTGGCGAGGCTGCTGGCTTGGCGACCACCGCGGCCGGTCATGCCTCCGCTGCGTCCGGCTCGGCGTCGGCTGCCTCGACCTCGGCGCAGACCGCATCGTCGGCCAAGACCGCTGCCGAGGCTGCCCGCGACAAGGCGAACCTGTACGCGAACGCCCCGCAGGGCACCGAGGTGTCGCCGGGCGAGTTCTCGGCGAAGCATTGGGCCGCCCAGGCGCAGGCTGCCGTCACCGGCTCGCTGGTCTACATGGGATCGTGGGATGCCAGCACGGGTGCGTTCCCGACCAACCCGGTGAAGGGGCATTTCTACAAGGTGATCGGCGAAGGCACTGTCGGTGACATCCACTGGCGAGTCGGCGACCAGGCGCTCTACGGCGCTACCTGGGAGAAGATCGACAACACCGATCAGGTAACCAGCGTCGCCGGAAAGCAGGGCGACGTGTCGCTCGTTGCTGGTGACATCGGCGGCCTGGGCGCGCTGGCAACCCGCAGCGACGTGGACTTCAACACCCAAGTCACCGGCAAGCCGACGACCTATCCGCCCAGCACGCACTCGCACACGAAGGCTCAGGTGGGTCTGGACAAGGTGGACAACACCGCCGATCTGGACAAGCCGGTAAGCACTGCGGTGCAGGCTGCGCTCGACGGCAAGGCTGCGGCGTCGCATACGCACACCATCGCCAACGTGACCGGTCTCCAGACCGCGCTCGACGGCAAGGCAGCGTCCTCGCACACGCACACCATCGCCAACGTCACGGGGCTACAATCGGCCCTGGATGGCAAGTCCGCTGTCGGCCACACGCACAACTCCACCGACATCGCCAACGTCGTCAACGTCACCGACGATCAGAGCATCGGCGGCATCAAGACGTTCGCGGCCGGTCAGATTCGTGCGCAGGGCTTCGGCGGCAATGCGGCGGCTGGTGTGGTCTATCTCGGCTCGCTGGATCGCTACGTCTACGTCCCCCCGACAGCCAACTCGATTGAGTTCCGGTTTGCGGACGGTACGGGTGGCGTCGCGTCCCTCAACGCTGGCGGCACCGTCTGGACCTCGGCGAACTTCAACCCGGCAGGGAAGGCCGACGCGGGCCACACGCACACCATCGCCAACGTCAGCGGCCTCCAAGGCGCACTGGACGCCAAGGCGAACTCGACGAGCGCTCAGTTCACCAACCTCATCAACATTGGCGGGGCGAGTGACCTGTCGGTGCAGCTCAACCCGACTGGCGGGCGGTCCATCCGCTTCGCTGCGACGGCTACGCCGAACACCGGCATTTGGGACGCGACGAACAACGTGTGGCTGTTCCGTATCAACGGGGATAACAGTGCGAACTTCGCCAGTCATGTGAGCGCACAGAACATCACCGCTGTCGGTGAGGTCTACTGCAACAACTGGATGCGCTCGAACACGTCCGGTACGGGCTGGTATCACCAGGTCCACGGTGGCGGCTGGTACATGGCCGATAACACCTGGATTCGCAACTACAACGGCAAGGGTCTGTGCCTTTCGGGGCCGGGCGGAAGCGGCGGCGATCTCCGACTGGAGAGCTACTCGCCGACCATCGCCTGCTACGACACGGACGCCGGCACGACGCACTGGATACACTGTAACGACAACCAGCACGGCTTCCTCGCCAACAATGCCTTCGCGTGGTGCGCCTACCGCGACGCAAGCAACAATTGGATCGCCACGGGCAACATCGTCGCCTATGCGTCCGATGCGCGTCTCAAGAAGAACATCGTGGACGCCTCGGCCTCCAAGGTGGGCGACTTCTTCGACCGATTCCGTGTGCGCGAGTTCGATTGGGACGCCGAAGCTATCGCCGAGTTGAATCCCACGTTCCACCCGAGTGCGGAGCATGAGGTCGGCGGCATCGCGCAGGAGGCCGAGGAGGTCTACTCGTTGATGGTCGCCACGCACGCAAACGGCATCAAGACGATCCAGTGGGAGAAGGCTGTTCCCTTCCTGATCGCTGAGGTGCAGGCGCTGCGTAAGCGCGTCGCGGACCTTGGGGGAGGTGCCTGATGGCCCTCCCTGGCTCCGGTGCGATCTCCTGGGAAATGATCCGTGCCGAGTTCGGCGGCGGGTATCCGATCTACGCGCACCAGTATTACCGGGGCGCTGGATTGGTGCCCGACGTTCCTGCCAACTACGGCGTACCCACGAGCGGCCCGCTCTACGCCTCGCAGTTCTACAACGCGGTCAAGGCGACGCCGTTCCAAGCGTCGTTGTCGCCGAGCTGGCTGATGGGGAGCTGGCCGCAGAACACCAGCGGCACGATCAGCAGATCGTTCACCGTTAGCTGTTCGGGCGGCACCGGCAACTACTCGGTGATCTCTCGCTCCGTCACAGGCGGCGCGTCGATCTCCGGCAGCGGCCTCGGCGGCACTGTGACCGCCTCGGGGCGGAACACCTCCCGCATGGGGCAGTTCACTGTCGTCGTCACCGATGGCGTCACGCAGATCACCCTGACCGGCAACTACGAGTACAGCTTCGGTCGTCCGCTCTAACGCATCCACCACCTACAAGAGACCTAATGCACGATGAAGTGAAGCTGGTCGGCGCTCTCGCGGGCGTCGGCCTCATCGTGGGCATCGCAAAGATGCTCACGTCGAACGATCCGATCACCTGGAAGCAGGCGCTCGGCCGCGCAATCCTCTCTGGCGCTACCGGCCTTGCCGCTGGTGCCATCGTCATTTTCATCCCCGGCGTCTCCTTCGTCGCCCAGGTCGCGCTCGCGTGCATCCTGGCGTCGCTCGGCACGTCCGCGCTGGAGACCGTACTGAACCGCGTCGTCAACAAGTGACCGCCCCCAAGGATGCCTTGGAGCGACTGCACGCCGCAGTCGCGGACAAGCTCGCCGACACCATCGACTCGATGGAGTCGGACGCGAAGGGCCTGGCCTCGATCCTCAACGTGGCCCGGCAGTTTCTCAAGGACAACGGCATCGACGTTGCGGCCACGCCGCCCGGCTCACCGCTGGGCAAGCTGGCCGACAAGGTGTCCGAGTTCCCGTTCGATCCCGCTGACGATGGGCGGCTGAACTGATGGAGGGCATGACGAGCCTCCACGTTCGTCACCCTTTCGAGGACTTCCGCAACTTCGCCTGGTACGTCTGGAAGGAGCTGGGGCTACCAAGCCCCACTCCGATCCAGTACGACATCTGCGAGTTCCTGAAAACCGGCCCGCGCCGTCGCGTCATCATGGCGTACCGCGGCGTCGGCAAGTCCTGGGTGACGGCCGCCTACGTCTGCTGGCTCCTCTGGAAAGACCCCCAGCACAAGATCATGGTGGTATCGGCATCGAAGGAACGCGCCGATGCGTTCTCGGTGTTCGTCAAGCGCCTGATCGAAACCCTGCCTGAGCTGCAACACCTGCGCCCGCGTCCCGACCAGCGCAACTCGAACCTGGCGTTCGATGTCGGCCCCGCGCAGCCCGATCAGTCGCCCTCGGTGAAGTCGGTCGGTATCAACGGCCAGCTCACCGGCTCCCGCGCCGACACCATCATCGCGGACGACATCGAAGTCCCGAAGAACTCCATGACCGTCGTGCAGCGCGAGAAGCTCGCCGAGCTGGTCAAGGAGTTCGATGCGGTGCTCAAGCCGGGCGGCGAGATCATCTACCTCGGCACTCCGCAGACCGAGGAGTCGCTCTACAACAAGCTGCCCGAGCGCGGCTACGTCATCCGCATCTGGCCTGCGCGCTACCCGAAGGACACCAAGCACCGCCAGGTGTACGGCGACCGCCTCGCGCCGATGATCGCCGATGCGTTCGACGCGAACCCCAAGCTCGCCTGGAAGAACTGCGAGAGCGTCCGCTTCTCCGATGAGGACTTGATGGAGCGCGAGGCGTCCTACGGACGCTCCGGCTTCATGCTCCAGTTCATGCTCGATGCGTCGCTGTCCGACGCCGAGAAGTACCCGCTCAAGCTGTCCGACCTGATCGTGATGGACGTGGACCGCGAGGTCGCTCCGATCCGCGTGGTCTACAGCAGCGGCCCGGAGTACATCGTCAGCGACATCCCGTCCGTGGGCTTCACCGGCGACCGCCTGTACCGGCCCATGTACCTCGCCTCGGAAATGGAGGAGTTCACCGGCAAGGTGCTCGCCATCGACCCCTCGGGCCGAGGCGGCGACGAAACCGGCTACGCGGTCGTCGGCATGCTTCGCGGCATGCTCTACGCGCGCCGTGCTGGTGCGACCAAGGGCGGCTACGACGACGACACGCTGGAGACCCTGGCGCACATCGCGCGCGCCGAGAAGGTCTCCGCAGTCCTCATTGAGGCCAACTTCGGCGACGGCATGTTCGCCAAGATGCTCTCCGGCGTCCTGGCGCGCGTGTACCCGTGCTCCATCGAGGAGGTGAAGCACTATGGCACCTCGAAGGAGAACCGAATCATCGACGTGCTGGAGCCGGTACTGAACCAGCATCGCCTGGTGGTCGATGCCTCGATCATCCGCGCCGATCAGAAGTCCGAGCAGAAGTACCAGCTGTTCTACCAGCTGACGCGCATCACGCGCGACCGCGGCGCACTGCGCCACGACGACCGCCTCGAAGCGCTGGCGATGGCCGTGAAGTATTGGGCCGACCAGCTCTCCCGAGACGTGTCCAAGGAGGAGCAGCGCTACCTGGAGGAGCTGCTCGACCGCGAGTACGCCTCCTTCATCCAGTCCGTGACCGGCCGCGTGCCGTCACCCGACAACTACCTCGACATCCTGTAGGAGACCCAATGTCCAACACGCTCGCTGCGTGGCTGATGGCGCTCGCCGCCGCTGCCCTGCTGTACCTGTTCCTGCGCCGCAAGAACGACGACGACAACGACGGCCCGAGCGCACCCGCGCCGGTAACGCCGTGCGACTGCAACCACGCTCCCTGCTGCCACACCCAGGGCGGCCAGTCGAACCCTTACGCCCCGGTGTGAGCCAGGCTGTCCAGCTCGCGCGCCCTCTGACGATGAAGTCGGAGGGTCTGCGCCTGGTGGCCTACCTGTGCCCCGCAGACAAGTGGACCATCGGCTACGGCCACACCGGCAGTGACGTGAAGCCCGGCCTCCGCATCACCGAGGAACGCGCTGTGGAGCTGCTGGAGGCTGACCTCTCCAAGGCCGCTACGGTCGTCCGTCGATACGTGCGCGTGCCCCTCAGCGCGCCGCAGGAAGCCGCTCTGATCGACTTCGTGTTCAACCTCGGCGAGGGCAACTTCGCCAGCTCCACCCTGCTCCGCGTGCTCAACGCGGGCGACTACGCGGCGGTGCCCGCACAGCTCCGCCGATGGACCAAGGGTCGCGTCAAGGGCGTGCTGACGGACCTGCCCGGCCTCATCGACCGCCGCGAGGCGGAAGTCAAACTCTGGAACTCCAAGTGACCATCAAGACCATCTACAACCGCGCCAGCGAGCGCCTGGTGCGCGCCTACGAGCGCGCCAAGGGGTACGTAGCGCTGCGCATTGCCCTCGCCTCGCAGTGGCTCCCGGAGCGCCTGCGCGAGACCTCCCGTCGCACCTACACCGGCTGGCTGTTCGTCGCCGTGTTCCTGGCGCTGCCCTACGTCGTCCTCGGCGGCCTGTGGGAGCACTTGCGGAATGCCGCGGAGCGCCTGTGGGATGACGTGAGCGACATCGAGTGGGCTGCGTTCACCCCGAGCTACTGGCGGGAGCACATCAAGCAGTGACCACGCTGGCCTTTGACGGCCGGCTCGTTGCTATCGACTCGCAGGTCACCGCTGGTGATCTGCGGTACGAGGAGGAGAAGTTCTACCGCACAACCGACACCACCGGGCGCGACCTGGTGGTGTTCGGCGCGGGCACCACTTCCCACATCCAGCGAGCCGTGCGCGAGCTGTCGGAGGGATTCGACGAACTGACCAAGGGCGAGTACACGATCCTCGTGGTCGGCCTGCGGGACAACCCGGTGGCCTTCTACCACGACGGTCTCCCTCTCGACCTCCGGCGCGACTTCCTCGTCGCCGGTAGTGGTGGTGCGATTGCCCTGGCCGCCATGAAGGCAGGCCACAACGCGACCGAAGCAGTCCTCATGGCCTGCTCGACGGACCTCTACAGCGGTCCACCGGTGCAGACCTACGACACTTTCAACAAGCGCTTCCTTAGAAAACGGACATGACTTAACGGCGCAAGGATGCGCCTAAACTGGAATCCCCATCTGACGCGTCCGTTCCAAGGCCCCCATGAGATCGTTTATGCGATACGGCTTTTGAAGAAAGGTAGCCCATTGGTGAATGGTGGGCAGTTGAGGATTGGGAAGCCCCGTGGCAAACATGTAGGGTATTCGATTCGACAAGAGACAGTCAGCGACCGACATGGAGCCACCATCCTCGATATGAATATCTAAGATTGCCGCGTGGAACACTTTTGCCGCCAGTTGGTCTAAAGCTTGCGCGGAGGAAGCAACAACCTCGACCTCATAGCCGAAATTCACCAGGATTTCCTGCAACATCTCTGACAGGTCGGGGTCATCTTCTAAGACCAGTAGCGACCCCAAGCAACCCTTACCGTTTACCCGCGAAGCCATCTGACACCTCCCATGCGTAGCGGCCCGTACCCTATAACTATTGAAGGGGAATATCGCGCTGATGATTTGCAGCGTCCTGAACTGTTCAGCTAGAGAGTCAAGTCGTCTTCCTTGAACCACCACATTACAGCCAAGGCGACGAACCATACGATCAAGGGTATTCCGACAAGGAACTGGAGTAACAGGTCTCTCATGTACTCGCATCCCGCCGACTCAGTAAGCGCGGAATCAAGGATACGCACCTGCTGCTCCACAACGCTTGGGGCGGTGTTATCGTCGTTAATAAGTCCGCGGCTTCTTTCCGCCACGGCGTCCGCATCTCGCATCTTTACATGTTGATACAGAGCCGGTACTCCCACAAGGATTACACAAGCCAGCGTGATCGAAGCCGCGAACCGGGTGAGGATGCTATTGAGCGATGCCATGTGGTCTTGATGAGCTGTCTAGGGCAAACGCCAAGTCTACCGGACCACACAGACCGTCATCTCCTAGGGGGCTTGACAGAGCTGTTATCATTAGATAGACCTAAGTATTACTATAGTGGGACTGTAGAGTTCTATTCATTGGTATTCACCACCAAGTAGAACTACAGTCCTCCTATGCACTCTTGGGGTGTTCCTCTGTCCTCCTTGGGTGCCACTGCGGCGGAACTCCCATGCACCGACTTCTCCTGATCCTGCTCATCGCGGGCGTCACGCCCATCAACCCGCTCCTGGCGATCCTCGCGTACAACCGAGGGATGACCTGGGCTGTGCCTGTGTGCGTCCTATGGGGACTTGGGTCGCTCGCCTGGTTCGCTGTCGTGGCAACGCGGAAGCGCTCCGGTGTGACTGAGGCTCCCTCCTCGCGCGACTGAGGGGGTCGAAACGTTTGCGGCAAATTTCCGAAGGGGTATCCAACTACTTGGAACCGCGCGATCACCCCCCGTAGGGGGTCGCCCCCTGTAGCGCAAAGGCACGATGCGCCCCCCCTTCGCGTCACCTGCGGCGTCACCACCTCGGCTAACCTGCTGATTCCAAAGGTGAACCACCGGATTAGGTATCCAGTGCCTAGGCATTCCCATGCGATACCTGGGCAACCTGCGGACATCCGCGCTCAAACGTTCGCGCCTCTGTCTGTCCCTATCTGTCTTTTTGCCCTGACCGCCACGCGTCCACCTCGGCACCACCTCGGCACACCTGCCTACCACCTCGGCGCACCCTGCCCCAGCCTATGCCCACCTGCCGCCCACCACGGCCAGCCAATGCGCCGCCACGGCCCACGCAAGGCCCGCCACGGGCATCCCTACCGCCCCGCCTATAGAAGCTCCCCACGCGCGCGCTAGGCGCTCCCTGCGACCATCCAAAAATCGTTGCCATCGGGGTATTGACCGCCATGCAGGGATTGATCTAATCTATACCCGTCGCCAGCAACACGGCGGCAGCGGAAAAGGCGGCGACAGACGTGCGACCGATGGATCGACAGCACCTAGAGCTTATCCCGCCAGCACTGAGGACTAGCCCCAAAGGCCCCTAAGCGCACCGCAGGTAACGTCCGGCTCAACCATCCCACTACCGGGAGTGATTGACAAACCGGGAACAAACGGGCATAATGCCCACCATCGAACAACGGTCGCAGGGTGCGGTCGGGACAGTAGGAAAGGGGCAGGCAGGAGCGCCGCCCACGGCAGAACGCGGGGAGCTGGGAACACTAGCCGCGCCGGGAAGTGTAAGGGCCGATGAAGGCCGCCACGGATACCGGGTCACCGCCAGAAAGAGCGGGGCCATCTGTACGGGATTCCTAGGCGAGCTGGAGGCGCTCCCGGAAGCTGGCGACGGTCAGATTCCATGCCTTACAAGCATGAGTCTGACCGCCAAAGCGTCCCTACCGTTGTGATGGGGCGTTTTGGTGGTCCGATTCACTGGAGAGCAACCCATGACGATGATCCCGTTTGATATGACCGCCCGCGACTACTACGTGGCCGGTTGCATCCGCCGCGGCATCCGCGAGCACCGCGCCCGACTCAACGAGCGGGAGCGCCAGGCGAACAAGAACCGCACCCAAGTTGCGCCTTGTCCATCCCCCGTTGTCATCTGATCCCCTTACGTCAACACGGTTTTCCACACCCCGCCGACGTGTGACGGCGGGTCTTTTTTGGAGCTACCATGAGCACCAATGGACCACTGGAGGACTTGCAAGTGCGCAAGCTCACCGCTGAGATTCGCAAGATCAACCGCGAGAGCGACAAGCTGATGATGGAGACCCGGTGGTATCCACTGGTGGTCGCCACGGCCTTTGTGGCTGGCATCGTCACGCTGACCAAGTTGTTCCTCTAACAGCGCCCTACCCCAATCCCTCGAAGCCGCCGCAAGGCGGCTTTTTTGTTGCCCGGAGAAAGCTATGAACAAAATTCCTTCCGCCCTGATCGCCGCCGCTCTGCATGTGGCCCCCAAGAATGACGTTCGCTTCTACTTGAATGGCGTGCTGATTGAGTCGCACGCCGATGGTGCGATCATCGTTGCTACAGACGGCCACCGCATGCTTGTGGTGCGTACCAGCCTGCCGTGGGACATTGGCAAGATCATCGTGCCGCGCAATGCGTGCGAGCTGGTCGCCAAGATGAAGGGCGATGTCTATTTCAGCGCCGTGGGCGATGCCAGCCGGTTCAAGGCGGAGCGCGGAGGCCAGGCCATTGAGTTTGCTGCCGTTGATGGAACCTACCCGGACTGGCGTGCTGTGGTGTCCAAGCCGAACGAACTCAAGCTGTCCGGATTTGCGCCTGCCGTCCTCGAAGGCGTAGTGAAGGCGGCCGGTGTAATTCGCAAGGCATTCGGCGGCAAGGCCACTTCACTGATTCCGGTGACTGGCGGCGACGTGGCGGCCATGTTCGGTATTGGCGGCATCACCGATCCGAGCATCAGGTGCGCGTCTTTGATCGTCATGCCAATGCGCGACTCGTCATACCCGGAAGCCCTGTGTAGCGACGCGCTCCGCGCTTAACCCGAACCCATCAGCCGCCGCAAGGCGGCTTTTTTGTTGCCCGGAGAAACTCCCGTGGATTCTGAATTCTCAATCGTGCGCCTCCCTGGGCGTGGTAGGTGGTATGTGGTCTTCGGCCGCGGCTGTCACTGGACGCGACCGCATCGGACGCGGCGGGAGCTGCTGGGCGCGCTGGAGAAGGTCCGCAAGGAGCCGCGGTGGCTGGAGGTGGCCGCATGAGCAACTACAACGAGCTGGCTGTACCTGCCGGTGACAAGCTGGTCACCCTGGGCGACCGATCGGTCTCCTACGGTCCCCGCCAAGAGTTCGACGGGAGCGTCGAGCCTTGCGCACCGATGGCCGCGCAGTTTTGGGGCGTCTACCGCTGGGCCGGTAGAGACCGCTGGTGGTGGATTGCCGACGTGGCCGACGAGGACACCGCCCGCGCAGTGGCCGCCGCATACCTGCTGAACGTCAAGCCCGATTGGGCGCACTAGAAAGTCAGCCCCCCCAATCGGGCCGCTCGGACCTACGTCAGCCTTGGTTCTCGATCACATCAGATGCGGCAGCATGAAGAAACTCTTGCCACGATGCGAACGGTGATACTTTCCGAATAAATGAATCTGCGTCACTGCAAATAAATCGGTGCAGATCGGCGTCGCACTTAGGCTCGACACCAGCCGAGACAAGCAATTCATTAATAGACCCGAAGCCCGTATGCGCAGATACGAACTCATTACGAGGCTCTGATACCAAGACCCGCTCTATGACGCCAAGTGCGTCTGTAAAGTTACTCATAATTATCTAATTAGTTACGCCGCCGGTTGGTCGGCACGCGCATATTACCCACCCAGAAATTTGAACTGTTAAATTCATTGATTATTTCCGAGAAACCATACGACAGATTGCTTTTAGAAACTTTCTAGCAAACCTGCCTCGTGCGGCTATTTAATCCCCGGAGACTCACATGGCACGCAAACCTGCTGCACTGCTGACCCGCGAAGAACTGATGGCGATGCTGGCCGCGTTCGTCAATCAGCGACCCGGCTTCGACCCGTGCAACTACGGCGACGCATCGAGCTACCGCAGCGACCAGCGCACAGCCCAGAGGCAGCGCAGCGACGCACTGGAAATGCTGTCCGCGATTGGCTGGCGCGAGTCGATCACTGCACACGACATCCGCAAGGCGCTGCAAGGCTCGGGGCGGCTGCAACTACGCGAGGACGGCCACCTGGACTACTGCACCGGCCAGTATTGGCCGACCGAGTTCCGCGCTGGCGTCTGCTGCGTGCTCTCGCAACTGCTCTGGGATTACTGGCGCGAGAACGCACCGACCGAGCTGCGCGAGCGGCAGGACGGGAGCTGGGGCAACCACATCCGCGCAACCGCGCGCCGCGAGCTGGGCCGCGGTGTTGCGCAGCGCTGGTTCCGCTAGTTCTTTCGTTGCATGAGCCCAGTGAGCCTGGCAATCAAGCCTTCCCGCAATTCACGCTGGTTCTTGAAAAAGATCACGGGGTAGTCCTTCAAATCAAACTCAAGATGAGTACCGTCGCGCGCAATGTAGATAGGCAGCTTTCCTTTTCCGAGAGCGTATCCAGCCTCGTAGAACACGTTTGGCCGTGCGTTGGTCAGATCGGCCACTATGTATTCTGATTCTCGAATCCCCTCTAAGATTCTGTCAGTGATGCGCTCATTGGATTGCTGTTCGTCGATCCTATAGGCAGTCAGCCTGCATGCGCTGGCAGCTTGCTGAATACTCTCCAATACGTCGACTAGGGTGTGGTCGCTCGGATTAATCGGCATGGCGATAAAGAGCTGACCCTGTTTCACAGGTTCTACGGAACTTGAGGCCGCAGCCGCTTTGTCTGCGGATGCGGTCGCAGCGGTCGTATCAGGCTCCGCTTCAAACACGCCAATTGCCTTATCGAGTGCATCGACGATGAGCGGGGCTGGCGAACGGCCATAGGGCGGATTGAAGAGCAGATCGAAGGGATCTTGGTTCCTTGCGATCAGCCCTCCGACTGCTGGGGGTGGAGTGATTGTCATGTAGAAATAGCAATTCGCCTCCGCAAGCAGTTTCTTAATGCGTGGAATTTTGCGATTGAGCGCTGACCGATGTGTGTCCTCACCGCTCTGCAAATAGGACTTAAGTATGCCCTTGAACTCGTCTAGTTCTTGAATCCGCGCGTCAGTTTGCATCGCTGTCCCCTGTGTTTATCTAATGACTGTGGCAGCCCCCGATTATCGCGCGGTGCGGCCGCAGAAGCGAGAGAGCAGCCAAGGGACTACGCCGATAGATGAGAAAAGACAGAAGCCTTCGGCTACGACCGTACGGCGTCCGCATTAGGTGAAGAAGCGTCGAGAACTATCGCTGTTTCGCATCCGCTGAGTTCAGACCTGTCGGTAGTCCCAGCGGAACAGTAAAGGCAACCCGACTTACGCTCGTCGAGCTGTCGGATGACTCGTTCCGTTTGCCCAGCGCAATACCCACGACAACCACCCCCACCCCCTCCTTACTCGCGCTGTTTTCCTGTGCCGTGATCGCCACGTCGAACGAGACATTCTGGACCTCAGAAGGTTTGTAGTTGGTTCCAAAGCCTGGAGTTTCTTTTCGGTAGTAGGGGTTCACGTTGCCCCCAAGCTCCACGACCTGCTTCTGCGCGGCGTGCACGCCTTCCACGATCTGCACCAGCGTCCCCGCAATGAAGTCCTTCAGTTCCATCTTCTCGCTCCGGATGAGGTCACCTGATCTTAGCTGTCCGGGGTGCCTTCAACCCACAAGAAATCCATCATGGAAATCATCATCGTCAACCTGGCCTTCCGCGCACACCAGATCGGCCCGTTCTTCGTCATCAGTGGGGAAGTCGAAGTCTTGGCCGCGCACGCCCGCGAGCTGCCCGACAAGGGCGCGGAATCATGAACAATTCACTGTCGGATGTGGGATCAATCTCAGTGCTGGTACGTGATTTCTACGGCCAACCGCTGGTCATCGGCCGCACCACGCTAGACGGTGGGTGGTCGCTGTCCGCCACCCACGCCACCTAACGACAGGAGCAGTCTCAGCCTATGAGAGACTGGAGAAAGAGAATGACATCCGCCGCGGTGCGAGCCGGGCAAGCGATGTTCTATGTCGCGGTGATTGGGGCACTCGTGACGATTGGGGTAATGCTTGTCCTGCCCGCCTTAAGTAGTTGATTAATGGAATATTTTGTGGAGCGCAGCCGGAGACTTGGCGGCGTCATAGCGGAGCCGTTGCCGGGGGACAGGACAGCCCTCGAGGGCGGAAGAAGTGCCTGGACCTGTACGTGAACGCATTCGGATATGAAATCGACCTCGACCTGTGCCCGGCCCCTTGGCAGAGGGGTTTCTGGATCGACAAAATCGGCAAAAACGCCATCAACATCGGCCTCGGGGTTGTAATCCTTACGCTGCGTTGTCAAGATAGAACTTGATGGCTCCCTAGTGGGAACCATCCCCCTTTGGAAATTGAGAAGCCATGAATCTCTCGCAGAAAGAACTGACGGTCATCCTGACCACCGCATTGTCAGCATTTCGAGAGGAGATCGACGAGGACATTACGGCCACCCGTATCCTGACCCTGCTCGCCGTCGTGGATGAGCCAGGGATTCAACAGGTGGACCTGGAGCGAGTGCTCGGCGGACTCTCTCCATCGGCTGTGAGCCGGAACGTGCTCGACCTGTCGCAGATCAAGCGGAACCGTGAGCCTGGCCCTGACTTCTTGGAGCAGCGCCCTGACCCCGCTTATCGCAAGCGCAACCTCATCTTCCCAACGACCAAGGCACTTCATTGGCTGACCACTCTCGCGGAGAGGGTGAGCAGGAAGATGGCGGCCAAGTTCGCCGCGTAAGACCAACAGCAGCCGTATTGCCCGAGGCCCGCCTAGTGCGGGCCTTTTCTTTTTCTGGAGATACACATGGCCCTTCGCCTCAAAGGGACCGCGCCCAAGCCGGGTGCGCCCGATAAGCGCTACTACATGCTCGACGTGCAGGAGGGATACCGGCGCGTGCGCCTGTCCACCGGCACCCGCGACCGCGTGGCAGCCGAGCGCAAGGAGCAGGCGGTCCTCGACGCCCTGCGCGACGACCCCGAGATTGCAGAGGACGCGCTGCGGGAGCTGATTAGGGGCAAGTCCCGGTCGGTGCAGATGGCCGTGGCAAAGGCCAAGGTCCGCCAGCGCACCCTCAAGGACGCGATGGACGAAGCGCTGGACGACCGCAACTTTTGGGGCAAGCTCCGATCCATCGACACCGTGCGTACCAACTGCAAGGTGGTCCAGAGCTACCTGGGCGAGGAAACGCCCATCAACGACATCACGCAGGCCGGGGTCAACGACATGGCCCAGCGCATGCTCGCCGACAAGGCGGCTCCCGCCACGGTGAACCGCAAGATGCAGTGCCTCCTCGCCCTGTTGAAACGCGAGAGGAAGGCCGGCCGATTCTTGGGAGAGCTGCCCGAGTACAGCTTGGCAGACGAGCGGGACAACGCACGCACGTTCGTCCTGAACGTCGAGGACGAGGAAATGATCCTGGCGCGGCTGCTGGAGTGGGACACGCTGCCGAACGGCCCTGCCGGAGGGCACCCACGGGTGCGCGACGGGGCGGACTACCGCGACCTGTTCGTGTGCCTCGCTGACCTGGGCTGCCGCATGAGTCAGGCCATCGGCATCCGGTGGTCCGAAGTAGTCGAGCAGGGCGGAAGGCTCCACGTCCGCTTCTGGCGGCACGCTACGCTCAAGAAGGGGCGTCCCCGCACCCTACCCTGCACCGCCCGCGTCGCCGAGGTTCTACAGCGGCGCAAGGACGCCCTGGCGGCCACCTCGGACGGCCCCTTCACCATGCTCAATCGCACGCGCGCCGACCGGCTGTGGCAATGGGCCATCAAGGGGACACATCTCGCTTCCGAGAAGGAGTGCGTGCCACATGCGCTCCGCCATACCTGCGCCACCCGGCTGCTGCTGGCGACCGGCAACATCAAGCTCGTGCAGGAGTGGCTCGGCCACCGCGACATCCAGACCACCTCAGCGGTCTACGCAAAGGTACTGGCCGAGCAATCGCTCCAGGGCATGTCTGCGCTGGAGCAGTTCCGCCTCCCCGCCGCCTCGAACGGAACAGGTGACGTTCCGAGACAGGGATCAATTGCCAAATCGGGAATCCAATAGCACAACTGACCGTCGCCAGCTTATTTTTCAATCACTTAGGCAATCTGTGCTCGGCCAGATGGTGCGAAAGGCGGGACTCGAACCCGCACGAGGTCACCCTCACTGGAACCTAAATCCAGGGCGTCTACCAATTCCGCCACTTTCGCGTGGCCGGCTCAGGCGTTCATTGTCGCAGGCGATGGCAGGAATCGGAAGGCCTGCACAAAACTGAACATGGCGATCGCGCGGCGCGCGCGTTGGACCACCCCGGGGAGCGCAAGCTGATCCGGGGTGGCAGGGTTCACTGCTGCGGCCTGGCCTTGGCCGGCGCCGTATCGGCCCCCGACTCGGCCGCAGGATCCACCTTGCGGATCTCCACGCCCCCGTCTTCGGTGCGCCGCAGTGCCGCCGACTCCGGCGTGGCCTTGCGCACGTCCACCGAACCATCCGCATTGCGCTGCACGTCCACCGCGTCGGGCAGGGCCTCCCCTTCCGCGGGCTGAGCCGGCTGCATCTGCATGGCCTCACCCACCGGGCGCGCCGGAGCGCTCTCGGTGCCAGCATCGCGTTCGACGGTCTGCGCGGGATCGTTGGCCGGCGTGCAGGCCGCCAGTGCCAGCAACGCGAAGGGAACCCACAGCGTGCGGTGCAATCGATTGATATCAGCCATCAACATCTTCCTTCGTGCATGCGCCACTGGCGCGGAAGATCCATTGGGTGCGATACAGGACGCGACGCGGTGAGAAGCAGCGCACAGCATTGAAAACACTGATGACGCGTATGCCCCTGATTTCAGCATCGCTTCAGTAGATCCACGCCATTCATGGATGACGTGCGACCGGGCGTGCAGGCATCCACACGCTCAACCCGGCGCGCAGACAAGAAAAAAGCCACTTGGCGAACCAAGTGGCTTTCGTCTGGTGGGCTGTCAAGGATTCGAACCTTGGACCTATTGATTAAGAGTCAACTGCTCTACCAACTGAGCTAACAGCCCGAAATCGGGGCGCGAATTATGACCCGATCCGCTCGGTGGGTGCAAGCACTTTTTTCAACGCCGTTGAAACCAGCACTGCGATCCCGCTGCCGTTGCAGATCCGCGCCGAGCGGGGCCTGCAACGCGTGATCCATCCAAATGAAGGAGTCACACTTATAAGAAAAAAGCCACCTGGCGTACCAGGTGGCTTCTGTCTTGGTGGGCCGTCAAGGATTCGAACCTTGGACCTATTGATTAAGAGTCAACTGCTCTACCAACTGAGCTAACGGCCCGTGAAACTCAGACGCACATTGTAGCGTGCATTCTTCTTATTGCAATACCGTTTCGGCTGCGCCGGCACGGTTGAAACAGTGGGGTGGCTGAGGGGATTCGAACCCCCGACCACCGGAATCACAATCCGGTACTCTAACCAACTGAGCTACAGCCACCACTGAAACGCTTGTTCCTGCCGATGCGGCTGGCGACGGAACTGAAACCTTTGCCTGGAGACTGTCACCGAAGTTCCGGTCCGCCGAAGCGAGTCCGATATTCTGGTGGAGTCTTTACGCTTTTGCAAGCACTTCTTCACATCGGCCGATGCGATCCCGTTACTCGCCGATGGCGCGCCCGACAGGAATCGAACCTGTAACCGCCGGCTTAGAAGGCTGGCCGACTGTGCATTGTAGTCAATGAGTTAGATTGAGTTCAATTCAGGAGGCGTGGCGCCAAGCCCCTACTACTGCAAGGGGCAGTAGCCTTGTATTCGGGAACCTTCTACCAACTGCGCAGATCCCGGAGCCCCGCCCTCACCCACGCCTTACGGGCGTCCCTTGGTCGGGGCTTCGTCTCGGTCGGCGGCTTGCGCGGCTGGAGTGCTGCCTTGATCCGCTCGACCTCCTTCGCTCCTGCCTCAGCCAGGCGCCGGGCCTGTTGCTGCTGCTCACGGGTTGGTGGAAGGCCAGGCAGCGGTGGCTCCGGCTGGATCGGGGTGCTGTCGGTCAGCCGGGCCACCGCCTGACGCAGCGGCAGGTCCGGGTACAGCCTGGCCGCACACCAGCGCTCGGCGTAGCGCTTCGCCTGCCGGACGTTGGCGGCGCGCACTTCCTTCACCTGCCACATCTTCTGGCCTTCCATCCATAGCTGGACCCCGGGACCGCCGTCGGGCGTGACGCTTGCCGTCTCGCGGCCGTTGTACCAGAGCGCCCAGCGCTCACCCGTCTGGACCCAGCCTGAGGGAATCTGGGCGGTGCGGAAGCCTTGGTAGTCGTGTAGGGGAAGCATGGCCGGAAGGATACGGCTGGCCGTCGCAGATCCTGCGAAGCGGCAGCGACCTGCCTGAATCGTTCGGACTGAGTGCCGGCGCGGCGCCGCTCACGCGCTCCCGGGTTGAGCAGCCATCGGCCCCGGGTCCGGCAGGCCCAACATGCCCTCTGCGCCGGCCATGCGCCATCGGGCAACCGCGCGCCGCAGGATCGGGGGTTCCCTACGCCGCCAGCCGGTGCTCGTAGAACGGGTGCCGCTTGTCGTCAAAGATCCGGTACAGGGCGTCCAGGTTGGCTGGGTCCGGGTTAAGCCAGGCGTCCACATGCTCGGGCTTGATGTTGATGATGGTCCGGTCGTGGCCGGCGGCGGCCACCTCGGGCTCCGGGTCATCGGTGATGGCCGCGAACGACAGCAGATCCGGCTCCTTGCCGGCCGGATCCTTCCAGTGCGACCACAGGCAGGCCACCAGCATCGGCTCACCGGTGCGCGGGGTGAACTGCACCACCTGATTCTTGCCGTCCGGCCCCTCCACGTTCTCGTAGAACGTGTCCACCACCATTAGGCCGTGGGTGTGGCCGAAGGCCGGCGCCCAGAACTTCTCCAGGCTGTCACGGCGGGCGTTGTAGGTGCCCGGGAAGCGCTGGTCGTAGTTGGCAGGCTTCCCGGCTAGGCGGCACTGGTAGCGCATCGGCTTAACGACCAGCTTCCGGCCCTCCGATACGATCACCGGGGCATAGACGCCGGGGAAAATGCGGCTGTCGCGGTCCTTCGGCTCAACACGCTGCAGGTCCGCCAGCCGCCCCTTGGCCCGCTCGATCTTGTTGCCGGCAATCCGCACGTCCTCCCGGGCCTTCTTCGTCTCCTTCACCTGCAGTGAGCGCTCAGCGTCAGCAAGCCGTTTGCGGTTGGCGAACAGTTCCTGCTCCAGGATGGCGGCCTCGGCCCTGTTCCATTGCTCGACCTCGGCCCACACCGCCAGCTCTGCCTGGCTCGCCCCAGCTCGGAAGGCGTCGTCCATGGCCTTCGGCGTCTTAGGCCGCTTCTTGCCGGGGTCGTGAGCGTAGAGTGCCGCGAACTCCTGCAGAGACAGTGTGGCGCCGGTCATCCTGACCAGCTTCTGGTAGGCGGCGGTGATCTGCGCTGAGTAGCACATTGAACTGCACCTCTCCATGAGCTAACAATTTGCCAAATCCTGAACAGGCAGCGGTCATGACCCCGTTTGAACTCTACCACCATGTAGGTCAGCTGCTCGAAGGTATGCCTGCGTACATCGACCGTCAGCCAGAGGGGGAGGAACACCAGGTGTGGCAAGCGAAAGCCTTGGCCGCGTTGGAATGCGACGACGCGATCGCCTCGATCCGTGATGCCGCAGATTTCCGCCGCTACGTCGACCAGGCTCGACGCGGATTCCGGAGCACCTCGGCTCTCCGGCTAAGACAAGCTCTCGCCAATCTTCTCGCACGGCTGGAACTGCGCCTTCCTGCTGAACAACGCGGCGCGTTCATTTCAGTCGGCAACGACTTCTCAGCTTTCTCGACTCTCGCCTCGGTTATTGGCGAAGCAAGAAACGATCTCCTAGTGGTAGACCCATATCTTAGTCACGAAGCGATCACCCGATTCATAGTCGCCGCACCTCAAGGAGTGAGCATTCGCCTCCTACGAGACGGCGAAGGAAGGCAACAAGCACTGACAGCCGGGCTGGTAGCTGCAATGGCAGCGTGGAACGCGCAGTACGGCGACCGCCACATGGAGATCCGGTCCGCTCCGGCGCGAAGCCTCCATGATCGAGCGATCTTCATTGACCACACCTCTGCATTCACCGTTTCCCAGTCACTAAAGGACATCGCTGCCCGGTCGCCGGCAATTGTTCAGCGAGTTGAACCAGCTCTTGCAGTCGAGAAGATCGCTGCGTATGGAGACATATGGGTCAACTCGCACCCGATCCCGTAGTCCCACTTAAAGGAGCGACGCCTGCCTGTCATTCCAACTCTTGATGATCAGCTCCCCGAACTTCTTCCCTCTCCCCTGCCCGCCGCCAATGGTGTAGTCGAGCTGCAGCGGCACCAGGTCGAAGCCGGCGAAGACCTCGCGGATCTCAGGATGGTCGTTGATCGAGACCACGAACCGGCCGGCCGAGGTGCGCATCAGCTCGGCCATCGCCTCGTACTCAGCAAACGGAAATTCAACGCCATAACCCTCAGTCTCCCAGTACGGCGGGTCCAGGTAGAACAGTGTTCCCGGGCGATCGTAGCGCCGCACGCACTCCTGCCATGGCAGGCACTCGATTACGGTGTTCGCCAGACGAAGATGGACCGCGCTCAGTTCCTCTTCAATGCGCAGAAGGTTCAATCGCGGCCCACCAGCCGTCACCACACCGAACGATTGCCCCTGCACCTTGCCGCCGAATGCAAGCTTCTGCAGATAGTAGAACCGCGCTGCGCGCTGGATGTCGGTCAGCGTCTCCGGACGCTCCATCTGTGCCCACTCGAACATCTGTCGCGAGACCAGGGACCAGCGGAACATGCGCACGAACTCATCCAGGTGGTGGCGGACGCAGCGGTACAGGGACACCAGCTCGCCGTTGATGTCGTTGAGCACCTCCATCTGTGCTGGGTACGGCCGCATAAGCAATGACGCGGCACCGCCGGCGAATGCCTCGACGTAGCAGTCGTGGGTCGGGAAGTGCGGATAGAGGTGCTTCAGGAGGCGGCGCTTGCCGCCCGGCCAGGAAATGATTGGCTTTGGCATGGTTTCTCAGGATTTGCGATAGGGGAAGCCGACAATCCCGCCGCTCTCGCGAGGGCGACGGGGCCACGGCCAATGCCAGGTGCTGAGATCACCTGTGTTGCGGCACTGCCCGGATGCTTGCCGGCGTCCGGGCAGTGCCCTGTTTTGTCAGACGGTCAGTTCGTAGAGGGGAAGGTTCGGCGCGGCCTCGACCAACCGGCCACCACGCACCCATACGTTGTAGGGAGGCGTCAGTGGCAACTGCCCGAACGCGCGCATCTGCACGCCGTCGTAGGTGGTCAGGCTGCTGGTGCCATCGCTGTTGTGCGCCGTGACGGTTGCGATAAGCCTCGGGCTACCAGCAACCAGGTCACCAAACTGGTCCCAAAGTTCAGTCCGCATCGGTGTAGTGCCTCTCCAGGGTTGCCGTTTGCTCGATCACCACGGCCCGATCGTCCGCCGAGACCTCGATGCGCAGCGACTCGCACTGGCCGTGCCACGTCCCGTCAGCACCGACGACCTCAACTAGGTCTAAGGGCAAAATCAGTCCGATCTCGCCAGCATTCAGGGGCTGGGCGAACAGCGGCACCGTCAGGTCGACTGCCGCCTGTTCTCCGCGATCGCACAGGATGTTCCTGCCTCGCTCCGCTCCTGCCGCCGGCACGGTGATCAGCGGGCTGCTGACCTGCTGGGCATAGAGGCGGCCTTCCTCGCCCGACCGGCGCACCTTGCATGTGACGCCCTTGCCGGCCAGCTCACCCGTCACCACCACAGCGTCGTACAGGGGCGCGCTGCGCATCTGCAGGCTCTCCGTCAGCACGATGTCCTCCTGCAGCACATGGTCTGGCGGGGTTGTGCGCCAATCCCAGGGGCTCGCTGGATAGGCCGCACGCACGCGCATGGCGAGAGCGGAGGGGTCGGATTGGACAACGCCGCCACTCGCCTCTGCGAGCGCGCTGATGGCATCCAGGGGCGTACTGGCGTCGTAGAACCAAGCCCCAGCCGGCACGGTCCAATCGACAGTGTCGTAGTGGCTGGTGAAGCCGGTGTCGGCCAGTTCCTCGGCTACCAGCTGGGCCATGCTGCGTTCCTCGGTGGTCGCCTTGACCCGAGCTGGGGCGTAAGGCGCAGCAAGCAGCGCGGTCCGGGAGCGGCCGCTCAGGCGAACGCCACCCCCGCTGAATTCTCGTTGCTTCTGGAAGCTCTCGATGATGCCTGTCCAGACGTAGCCGTTGAGATTGATCTCAAACTGCCTGGGCCCCGCTGCGGTGGGCTTCAGCAGCGCGAGCTGCTGCGGATCGGCTAACTCAATATCGAATGTCCAGCCCCATGTGCCGCGACTGGAACTGAGCGAGATCCGCGTCACCTCAATCGGAGTGCGATCTGGAAGGCGGACAAGAGAGACTGTGTTGATCACGACGTAGGTCCTACGGTGAGGGCGCACCACATAGCAAGCAGTGACGCCCAGATTGAGGGGCGCGCGGCCAGGTTCCCGCACCAAGTCGCACCCCAGGTTCAGCGGAATCCGGTCGCCTGGTGCGAACGGCGTCTCAGGGTCCGGGCCAGGCGGGACAACCGGGCGCACTCCCCATTGCACTCGCCCGGCGCTACCCCAAGGCAGCCGGCGGTGCAGGCGCGCGAGGCCCGGATGTGACCAGGCCCCACGGAATGAAGGTGCGATTCTTGAAGAGCTGGTATCCCAAGGAAGCAACACGCCGCCCCATACCGAGAACAACTGCCGCCAGCCCAGTGCCAATCCGATGCCCAACCGCCCGAGAGAGGAGTTCCATGCCGCTTCGAGGGACCGGCGAGACCGCCCCATTGCGCCCCATGTGAACGGCATCATTCGGCGCGCGTCTCTCATCAGACCGCACCACGAACTGAACGTGGAGGCAGCGACCGTCGGCGACGCCCCCCATCCCGAAACCACAGAAGAGTGGCTCGCAAGAGTTCCTCCCCAGCTTGATGAAGCTCCCACAGCTGCGCGTGGAGACGATCCCCAAGAAGATGTTCGGTGGAGGCGCAACGACCTGGCAGCCTGCCAACGCACGGTAACGGCGCGGCTCAGGCCACGAATTACTGGCTGTTCGGGTTCTACAAACCAGTCCACTCCAAGGTTAAGCGAAACATGGGCGCCGCCTCCTGACGGCAGCGGCCCAAGATTCAGCGATACAAAACTCCCGTCTGTCATGGTCCGGTCATCGGCGCTGGGCGCACTCGATCCTGAATAGCCGCGTTCACCAAGCCACGCTCATCCAGACCAATGACCAGGTACTCAATGTCTGCCAAGTGATCTACCCGCCATGTTCCATCGCTCGCCGAACGCACATCGGCAACGACCCGCATCGACCTACGCTCCAGGATTCGAACTCGCACGCTCCTTGGCTGGTTGAGAATCTTCGTTCGACCATCGGGGCTTAAGGGATCCGCCGGGTCAACAGGCAGATCGCCGCCGAGATAGTACTTTCCCCGATAGACGAAGCGGGGGCTGAGCTGGACACCAATTCGCAGCGCTCTCATCACCATGGGTTGCTCATATCGAAAAGAAGTTGACCAAGGTCTATTGGATTAACAGCCGGGTTGGCGCCGACCGCCGCGTACGCCACCTTTGCGCGAAGCACCGTACCCGGTAGACCAGCCAGATCCTCAACAATCTGACCATCGGAGAACGGCCTCTCGTGCAACGGTACGAAGACGCCCGGCAGTGAACCGCGAATGACCCCCGCCCCTTCCACTACGAGTGCCCGTTCGAACATCAGTCCACCGGACACAGGATCAGGAAACGCAACTCCGGCCCCGCCGAGCGAACTGCGTGCACTACTTGCTGCCGAGCTTGAGAGCGCCAATGCGGCAGGTACCGCCGAGCCCTCCTGGGTATACGAGCGCACCAGTGTGCCAACGGCCTTCGACGGCATGACACCCGAGTCGTTCCATCGACCTGCAGGCGCGGTAAACCCTGCAATGGCCGCAGACGCATAAGCATTGAAGCTGTTGTCCATAATCATGAAGCGACTGGCGTCCCCGTCGCGATGGGAATTGATATCGCCCGCAAAGCAGGGAGTGATCGCGACCCCATCGTATCCAGCGCTTGCAACAGGAATAGGCGAAGCGAAGAAGTAGAACGCGGTGTCCGTGGCGATAATTTCCCAAGGCCGAATCGCGCTGGATGCGCTGTCTGACTTTACCCAGACTCTTCCGCCATTCGATTGCGCGGCAGTGGGCGCGAGGCCTGTCCCCACATCGATACTGGTCATCGTCTCGTAGGCCCGGACCCTCGCCACGCGGGGGTCGGCGCCTGAATCATCAATCCGCAGAAATACGCCGGAGCCTGTCTCAACGCTGCCACGGTAGGCGCGCTTATTGGTGCCCGAGAACTGTACTGCCCAGCCGGCCCCTGCTTTCGCTGCAGCACCTACGCCGTATCCGTTGACCAAGACCGCGTCGAGCAGCGCCACCATGCTCCCAGACTGACCGGTAAGCTGAGGAGCGCCTGGATCGCTGTGACGATAAACCCTGGCGACAGAAGTCATTGGGCCACCCCCGCCACGTTGCCAATGACAAGGAATCGGGTGGAATCTCTGGCCCCTTCTGGCGTTCCTTGAAGGGTCGTGCGGATCATCCACACGGGTGCAAGGCCGCCGACCGTGTTGAAGCGCACCACATTGTTGGTGGACCAGCCACCGCCCCACCCCTCCTTCCGCATTCGGAAGTACGGCTGCCCCGTGCGCGGGTTCAGCGGCGCAAGATCCGAAGTCGTGTTACCCGTGCCGATAACGCCAACTGTCTCACCAATCAGTTCAAACTGTGTCGCGGAAGTGAACCTTACAGCCCAGCGCTCGGTAATTGCATCGGCGTTGGTCACCACCAGCGGGTAGTCGGTGTCGTTGTAAGTGCCAGGCGCGACGCTCCCAGAGGGGAGATCTGCCCAGACATTGGACCAGGCCGCCTGATCAAAGAGGTTCACTACCCTCGCCTGTAGATCCAGCGAGCCATTGGCTTCGCCCAATCGCAGCGCGGTGCTGATCATCGCCTCGCCTGCCGGGAAGTCGTGGCTCAGGCCAGTGTTGATCTCGATCTCACCAGTGATCTGCGGTTGCACCACCAGCCGCCGATCCTCAACACGCTCGCTGATCGTGATCGGCAGGGTGTAGGCGGAGAGGTTCAGCGGATCACTGAACTTGAGCGTTCCCACATCCAGATCAGCCTCAAACCATGCCGCATCCACCGGTGCACCAAGCGCGTCGCGCACCTCAATTGCAGCCACCCGCCCCCGGCCAAAGGAAACTGTCTGATTCGCCTGCGGCGAGGCCACCACATGCTTTGCGGTGTGATGAACGAGCACCGTCTGTCCTGGCTTAAAAGCCGGTGCGCGCCCATCGCTCGGCAGGCGCACGGAGGATAGGCCGATCACGACCTCGGAGAGCGGGATCGAGCGATACACCACCGCTCCCATGTGGATGGACCCCGCTTGCACCAGCGTCGGCCGCCAGATCCGGTCACCCTCGACAAGATCCGGATCAAACCAGGGCTGACCCTCATTCCCGGCTACCGGTACCAGCTCGCCGAACTGCACTTTTGCTACGCCACTCTCCCAATCCACAGACCCACGGATCTGCGCGCCGGAGATGGCCCCATTGATGTCGGCCGTTGCCGTGAGCATCTCACCATCCAGGCGGTTGGCTCGCAGCGTGAACATGCCCGGCCGCAGTGGCGAGCCCGGTGCGCGGAAAAAGCTGTTGGCGACGCCGGGGTCACCAATCCGCGTCAGCAAGGACTGGATCTGCACGTTGTTGGTTCCGCCGGCCAACCACTGGGTCAGGCTCACCACTCCAGCTGTGTAGTCGATCGTCCCGGCATAAACACCCGCCCCGGTCATGGGGTCGACGCTGTGGTACAAGCCGCCGCTGCGGTCCACGTAGGTGCGGCCACGGAAGCTGAACCTCACGCTGCCAGGCACGATGCTGTCGCTGATGGTCGGCGTCAGCTGCAGGGAAACCGGCGGAAGCTGCAGAGATTCTTCAGCCGCTTCCGAGCCGGCGCCCGCCAGCGTCCATCCGACCGAGATCAACGTGCCAGCAGAGAACTGTGCAAGCACGTCCACGCGGCCATAACCCACCACCTTCAAACGCCCCGAGCGAAGTTCGTACTGCGGGTAGGACACCTGGCGAATCATGAACTTGCCGGCCTGGAGCGTAACCGCGCCGGTGCTGTAATTGATGGCCCCTAGCGCGGTGGTAGCAGCCGTGTCACCTACCGAGACAGCCACCAAGTTGCCGTTACCGTCATCTTTCGCGATGACGCGCATTGGCTGCGGCGCGGAAGCCAGGTCATGGGCATCCCGCATCACGGTAACAACCCAGTCAAGCATTACCGAGCCTGGCTTGACAGGACCCTGCGGCAGGCTGAACGAAACCAATCCGTTTCCATCAGGAACCGGCTGCGGCGCGGCATGAAGCGGCTCACCCCAGTCGTAACTCACCGCCACCACGCTGTTGGCGTCTGGCAGCGTCTCCAGCTGCAGGAGGCACTCGCCAGTTGCGTAGGTGATCGAACCGCGAAGCTCCGACCCGACGAGCAGGCCACCGACGCCGTTGTCGACCACGCTTACACTGGCGCCCCCTACGCGGACCGTGAGGCGTACAGTGCCGGGGATCGCACCTGCGTGCTCCAGCAGGAACCGCAGTGCAGGCGGCTTGATGTTAGTGTCACCGGCACGGGCCTCGGCAATGATCGGCGTGCCCCAGGCAGTGATGATGCTGCTGTCCAGGTCGGGCAAAGCGCCGGCCGTCAGCACCAACGACCCGGACATGTAATTGATGGTTCCACTGCCCTGCCCAGGCTTGCCGACGAGCTGGCCGCGGCCATTGTCGGTCAGGCGATACCACCGTCCGAGCGCACGGTAATCCACCACGACAGTGCCCGGCGCCGGCAGCGGCTCCAACTGGGCCAACCAGACCATACCCTGGTTGTTCTGGGTCACCGCAATCTCATCGGTAAAGCCCTGCATTGGGATGGTGCCGGCAGGAGTTGCGGTGATAATAACGCTGGTGCTGCCAACGCCGGTGGCGTGAACAATTGATACGGCGCCAGCCTGATAGTCGACGGTGCCCGACCAGGGTGTCAGCGCCGCAGAGGCCAGGCCGCCGGTGCCGTCATCCGTCAGCTCGATACTGCCCACCAGCACCTTCACACTGCCGACGGCCATGCCCGTCCCGAGGAAGCGAGTGACCGCAACTCCCGCCGCGAAAGTGCTACTGAAGCTCAGCGCCAGGCTGTTGGCCGGCCCCGAAGGAACGTGACTCAGCGTTCCCATGCCAGCGAGAACATCGCTCACGGCGGTCTCTGCGGTGGAGGTAGGAACAATCGGGACGTAAGGCGAATCGATCTGCACAGACAGGTCGCCGGGCTTCCCCGCCGCCGTAAGCCGCTTCACGCTGTGGTAGCTCGTCGCATCCACTACATTGGTCTCGTAGATGCGGGTGCCCGGCTTCGTTGCGGTATACCGGATTACCTCCTGCCCGTAGAAGTTGAGCAGCAACGCATTGACCAGCTCGATCACCAGCACATCGCGCTCGAACGCGCCCTGGTCATCGGTGAACGTCCGGGTCGTACGGGAAAGCACGGTCTTCACCCTCACGTACTGCTCCCCCGGCTCGCGGCCCGAGGCCGCCAGCGTCAGCAGGCTCAGATTGTCATTGATGTCCGGGCTCGGCGCGTCCTTGGTGGTGTAGACCTGAATGGTCATCTGTCCGCTGAAGTGGTCACCCAGCAGGATGAACCGCGATTCGGTACCACGTGTGATGTAGCTCTCCACGCGATTCTTGGCGTCCAGGCGCACGTCGCTGTAGGAGCCGGTAGCGAACATGGTCACCGTCACTCGCGGATCGGACGGTGGGTCGATTAGCACCGCGATCGCATCTTTTAGAACATCAGGGCCCGGGGTGTCCACATGCACGAACATCTTGCGGAGCGTGGAGCGGCCGGTGGTCCGCTCTTCATCACCGATGTCGGGGAAGAGGTTGTTCATCGCTCCGTCGACAATCTCGGCCTGGACCATGCGTCCACCGCCATCAGGGTTATCGGTAAGGCGCTGCGATTGGCGCATCTTGATATCGGTTGCAAGAATCGTCATTGGTCAGACCGTCATAAGGCGAAGGGTGATGGAGAAGTAGTCGGCATCAATGGCAGGAGTGGCGAAGCGCAGCGGTTGGGCATCCAGCGCAGACCCATCCGTGCGCAGCCACCGCACCTGGAACGTGCGCTCGCCGCCGTTGTGGGCCGGCAGGATCAGGTGCATCGGCGCTACCTGGAGCTGCTCGGTCAGGGACTGCAGCTGGCGCAGCACGTCCAGCTGGATGGGGGCGACGTATGCCTGTCCATCGCGGGTGGTCTGTAGCGTGATCGGGCGGCCAGCCTGTCGCGCAGACTCCTGGACGATCAGCGCCCCGCTCAAGCTGTGGCGAACCTGCTGCCCGACACGCCAAGCAGTGAATTCGTCCGTCCATTGCAAATCTGCCGGAAGCTCGACCCCGGCGAGGACGACCCGGCTCATCGCGGCCCCCGGATCGATACCGCGCGGCTTCGCTCAATCTTCCGCAGCACGATGGGGGCGACCAGCCCGGCGATGCGCTCGGCCTGTTGGATTTCTGCAGCAGTTGCACCAGCCACCACTTCTTTGCTGGGGGCCTTCCAGTCAATCGTGAGAACCTGCTCTTTCGTATCGCCAGCCTGTATCCGCGACGCGTCGGCCCTGGCTTGCGCCTCAGCCTCGGCCAAGGCTGCCTTGCGGCGCTCTTCGGCTGCCTGTTTTGCCGCACGCTCCTTCTCCAATCGTTTGGCCTCGATCTGGTTTTCGAGCTGAACGATGGCGTCAAGCTCCCCAGCGCCAACCAGGTCGAAGCGCTCGGCAAGCTCCCTCCGCTTTCCGGAGATCTCGTCCATGCCGTCCAGCAGCTTCTTCTGTTCCTCCGTGTATTTCGCCAAGTCCTGACGCTGTCGGTAGAGAGAATTCCAGATGTTCGCGAACTGCTGCAGGCTGTTAGGCCCGCTCATTTGACCCAGCAGTTCTCGGGTTTTTTCGGAGATTTCTCCCATGTTGAGGGAGAACCCACGGGCGGCTGTGGATGCGTTGCCGAGGTTGTCGCCAGCCGCAGCGGCGCCGGCAGCCACCCGCTCCACACCACTACCCGCCTCATCAGACGCCTGCTTGACCTCTTTCAGGGCACCCGTGACCTTCTGCGCGCCCTGCTCCACGCGCCCCATAGCCGACTCGCCCTTTGTGCCGAGTTCGCCCAACGCGTCACCCGTCTCGTAGATGGCGCCCTGCACATCCAGTTGCGACTGCACCTGATTCCGGCGCCATGCATCACTGTCGGCCACAGCAGCCTTGGCGGTATCGGCATACGCTCGGAACGCACGGCGCACGTCCTCGACAGACGCTTTGCCACTGGCAGCGCCCTTGCGGATGGTCTCGAACGCCTCCCAAGCCGAGTCACGCGCCGCGTTCAACGACTGCTGCGACTGGATGCCAAGACGTTGGAATTCATCGGTGAGTGGGTTCAGCCCGGCCTCGATCTCTCGAAGCCGGGCACGCAATGCGGCGGCGGAACGAGCCGCCGAATCGAAGCCGACCCGGCCCTGCTCGCCAGCCGCCTGCAGTAGATTGCCGAGAGTGCGCGCCTCGTCCAGCGTGGCTACGTTGCCCAGCGCTGCCTTGAAGGCAGTCTCGATCTGGGCGCTGGTCGCCGCTGCATTCTCGGTGATGGCTCCGAAAGCGGCGATCGCGTCACGGCCAGCCTGGGTGAAGCTGACCCCAAGCTGGCCCGAGGCCACGCCCAGCTTGGTCATCGCGGCAAGCAGGGTGGTTTGCAGCACCGCCGCTACGTTCACTGCCGCCTGCGGCAGCGAGTTGAATGCCGCTTGCGTCGCACCTTGGAACCGGGCGAGCTCTTCACCCGACAGCTGCTGCAGCGTCGCGAGGAGGCCATCACGCACGTTTCGTTCGGCCGCAGCACCTTGAGTGGCAATGAAGCCCAGCGCTTCGCCTACCGAGCCGAGGCTGGCCGTATCGGCGAAGTTGAGTCCTGAGAACATCTTGCGGATCGACTCCGCTGCCAGCTTGGCGTTGCCATCAATTCCGTTGAGCTGCGCCACAACCTGCTGGGCCGCACCGCCAATTCCATTTGCGAGCGCATCAGCAGCGGTCTTCACACCAGTCCGCAGGGAGGCGAAGCCCGTGGAGACATCCAGCAGCCGCTGCGTGACCTGACCCAGCTGCTGCAGTTGCTCTGCCGTTGCGACGCCGGCCTTCTGCTGCATCAGCAGGAATCCTTCCTGCGCAGTGAGGTACTGCTCCAGGCCCGACAGCCGCTTCTCGTAGGCCTGCCGCTCGGCCTCACCGAGCTTGGCAACTTCCTCGGCCGACTTGATGACCACGTCACGGTATGCAACGAAGGACACCGCCTGCTGACGAAGTTGCAGCGCGGAGTCGCGCACCTGGCTGATAAAGACCCGCTGCGCTTCACCGGCGCGCTTCAGCGCCGGGTCGTGCTGCTTCCAGATATCCTGCGCCACGGTCTTGAGGACATCCAGACCACCTATCGCCGCTTCCAATCCCAGCACGGCCACCGTGATGGGTACTACCTTCGGCATGCCCCGCAGCAACGCGCCGAACCGACCGATACCCCGACTGCCGCTTGCGACCGCTGCATTGTTGGCAATCTGCGCGTTCGTGGTCGCGATCAACGCTGCGCGCCATGCGTTCAGCTGGAGCAAGGCCCCCACGATCTTGAACTGCGCATACGCAGCAGCCATCAGGCCAATCACACGAGCATGGTCTACAACCCACTGCGTCGCGCCCTTCACCGCCTCTGCCGTGGTGATGATGGCCTGGGCGGTCCGCTTGGCCCAGCGGGACAGGCTGCCATCGGCGGCCAGTCGATCCAGCGTGGTCAGCAGGGTGGTGAGCTGTTCCTTGAAGTAGGTCAGCACGCCTTGGTCGGCGACTTCCTGTTTCCAGTCCTTGAAGCGATCGGTGGCCGTCTTCCACAGGCCGGCGATGGTGCCCACCTTCGCGGCGGCGGCAGCACCGCCATAGGATTCGGCCAGCAGGTCGAGGATGATGGCCTGCGCCTTTGCCACCTGCCCGGTAGCTTCCAGGCTCTTAATCAGCGACTTCTGGCTGTCATCCAGCGTGAAGCCCTGCTTGCTCAGACTCTCCATTGCCTTCGACGGCGTCTGCAGCGCCTTGCCTACGACCTCGGCAGACTGCTCCAGCGACATGCCCAGCCGCTGGGCCTGGTCGATGGTGATCTGCATCGCCGCCGGGAACTGCTCGCCCACGATGTTGGTGTACGACAGCAGGCGGACCTGGGCGGCGCTGATCTGCCCATCATCGAACAGCCCACTCTGCAGCTGCTGGCGCATGGCGGCCAGGCTCTGCGCCGTGAACTCACTGGTGCGACCCGTGGCGTGCAAGGCCGCTTCCAACTGAGCCAGTTCCTGCTCAGCGTCGCTGCCCTCCTTCACGATCGCCTTGATGCCCTCAACCACTCGGTTCAGGCCGACGAACGCGATCGCACCAGCGGCGACTGCCTTGAGTCTGCCGAACCAGCTAACAGTGCTCTCGGTGGCCGAGGCAAGATCGCCGCTGCCGGCGGCAGCATCAGCAGCGCGCTCGCGGTACTCGGCCAGCGACTTCGCGGCGGCCTTGCTGGTGGTGGCCTGCTTGCGGAAGGCGGCCTCGCCTTCCTCGATCTGCTGCTTGCGGCGGCGGCCGGCCTCGGCCTCGGCGGCGGCGGCACGGGCCTGCTCGGTCAGCGCGGCCGCACTGCGGGTGGCCTCGATACGCAGCCGCTGCTGGTGGTCGGCCAGGTTGGCCGTGTTGACGCCGAGCGAGGACAGTTCGGTATCTGCCTTGGCAACCGCGTCCCACTGCTCGGTAAGCGCCTTCTGCAGGCGCTCCCCCTCTTTGCGCAGCTCGCGCTGGGCAGCCAGCACCTCGCGCGACGGCTTCTCCATCTCGCCGATGCTGAGGCTGAGGGCCAGCGCAGCCTGCTGGTTGGCTCCGAACTGCTTTTCCAGTTCGGCAAGGTCGGTCAGCATGCCGTCGTAGGCGTCCGCCTTGGATGCGGCCTCATTCAGCCCGGTCAGCGAGTCCAGCAGCTTGGATGCCTTGCTGGCGGTCTCGACTGATACATCGCCCAGGTCTCCGAACGCCGCGCGCAGTTCGTCCACGCCCTCGCGGCCCTGCGTCTCGATGACAACGCGAATTGCTTCTTCAAGCCGATCAGCCATTGGAACTTCCATTGATGCGCCACTGGCGGCGCAGTTCAGTCACGTAGGTGGTATGCAGGCGATCCATCAGCCGACGACGTGCGGTGAGAGCGCGGCTGTTGCCATCGGCGCCGGAGAGCATCTCGAACGGGCTGGGACCGCGCAGGATGCGCACCGGGCCGCGGCCGTGACGTTTCTGCTGCGCACGGTCCCAACTGCGCACCCGAATGGCCTTGCGCCCCTTGATCGTGGCGATGAAGGCACCCTCGTAGGTCTTAGACTCGCCCAGGCCGATGCTGGCCGTCGCGCCTTTTGACTTCCGGCCCGTCCAGCGGCCGCCGAACTCGATCAGCGAGATCTGGCGCGTGCTCGCCCAGATGGAAAGGAAATCGTCCCTGCCGCGCTTGCCGGTGCTGTAGCCGCGTTCGCCGGTCTCCACGCGGTACTTCCCGCGTAGCGCCGAGGCGCGGATGTTGTACGAAGCCCGGACTTCCTGCGTGGTGGCCGGCCCAGCGCGCCGCTGCAGCCCAATGAACGCCCGCTGCACCGACAGGTCATAGCGATTCAGCACCGCGCCAGCCAGGTCGGTCAGGCCGTGGAAGCCCTTCGCGCGACGGCCGCTGACGTAGTACTTGAGCAGGTTGTTGGCGCGATTGGATGCCACAAAGCCCTTCCTGATTCATGCCGGGAGGGCGCCACACAGGCGCCCTCCCCTTGCCGAGGTCACCGCCCCGCTCAATCCGCCGACTGCGCCGCGATCTTGAAGGTGTAGAGATCGGTCTCGCCGGACTGGAAGATCACCGGGCCGGTCAGGGTCACCTGGATCGGCTCATCGCTGAACCAGTCCACGTCGCCATCCACGGTCAGGTCGACATTCGGGATCGTGAGCAGGCCTTCATCGCCACTGATGCGGTCCTGCATGTCGCCCAGGATCTGGAAGGACTTGCTGGGCGTGGTGCCGCCGCTGATGGCGGTTTCCAAGTAGGCGTCGTAGGTGTAGCTGGCCACCACGGTATTGCCGGCCTGCAGAGCGCCGCCGGCCTTCGGAATCAGAAGGCCGTGCACCGGATCGAGGGTGTAGTCGGTGCCCTCCACCAAGTCGACGGCACCCTTCTTGAAGACCGGCGCGGTGTCGGCCAGCAGGAAGTTGTGCGGCAGCTTGACCGGGGTGTCCACGCTACCCACGGTCACGGACACGTCGGTGGCGGTACCAGCGGCGACCTGGGTAGCCACCAAGGTGCCGTACAGCATGCGGGCCAGGATGGCGGTCGGCACTTCCAGCGCGGTGATGGACACGCTGGTGACACCAGGATTGGAGTCTTTGTGAATGATCTGCTGATAGCGCGCATCGCGGCGCTTGCTCTTGATCTCCACCGAGTCGCCGGCTTCATAGCTGAACGTCAGCGACGACTGTTCCAGCGGCTGGTTGCCGAACTTGTCGGCCGGCTCGGGGATAACGGGAATGCGGGCGCCGTTCGCGCCGTGCTCCCAGAAGCGCAGATCGCCTGCGAACTTGCGGACTTTGGGCTGTGCCATGGTGTTGCTCCTACGGGTTCGGGTTGGGGACGGGCTCGAAGGTCTCGGTCAGACCAGCCCGCGCGGTGATCTGAGCGACTACGGCGGAGTGCCCTGCGTCGTCTTCTAGAGTTGCCATCTGGGTTGTCAGCAGTTCGAAGGCGGTGACGCCCATCGGCAGCATCTTGGCGTTCAGCGTCAGGGCGCGGATCAGGTCGTGCCTGGCACGGTGAACCAGCAACCGTGGGTTCTCCCGACCGCTCCCGCGAGGAACTTCGAACTCGATGGTGATAGCGGCGTCGGAACTGGCCTGGGCGCTACCGCCTCCACTCCGCGAGAGCTGCTGGACCGAGATGACGGTGGCGGGCTCGGACTGGTCCTCGGGCACCTCATCATCGTCCACCACGATCAGCCCGCTCCCGATGTCGGTGCGGAATCCGGCCGACGTGCGGATCAGCTTCACGCGATCACGCAAGAACTCGACCAGCTGCCAGGAGAGGGGTTCAGCCAGCTCAGCCACGGCGCACCAGCCAGCGGCTGCGTGAGCCGTCGTCACTGAGCTTCTTCACGTTCACGAAGGCCTCGCCATCGACCTCGACGCGATCACCCTGCTCCGGGTCAACATCGGCTCGCAGGTAGGCGATTTCGACCCGTCCAGCAACGAATTGCTGCTGATCCCCGATGGTCTCCACGTCACGGTCGACGTAGACCCGCACGCCATTGGTCACGGTGCCGCTCTTGACCGACGTCACCTTAGCAGTTGAGACCATACCGGCCAGCGACAACGCGCCGTGGATGGTCACGTCCATGTGGCGCAGGAACTCCAGCTCGCTCACCGTGCACCTCCCGAGCAGAGCATCGCGTAAGCCTGCAGCGCCCTCACCTGGGCGTCGCACTGGGCGGCGGCGCCAATAGCTCGGCCCGCACTTTCAATTCGGTCGTCGGCTCGACCATCAGGCTGGCTGCCGGCAGCGGCGGCCTCGGACAGCTCTGCGGTGGCGACGGACGCTTGCCAACGCTGGTGCAGGCGCTGGTTGCCAGCGCGAAGATCAGCGACGAGACGATCAGACGCTTTCTGTGCATCGTTCTTTTCCTTCTCATATGTGGCAGCCAAGTCATTGGCTGCCTGAGCACGTCCGCGCTCTGCTGCAAGCACACCATTTGCATCGGCCAGTGCCGTCGCAGCGGCATCACGCTCATTGCGGGCTTTGTCTCGGGCAGCCAAGGCGATGTCGGCAGCCCGGTGAGCCTGGGCAACCGAACCCCTTTGCCAGATAACCAAGACGCTCAGACCGAGCAGTAGCGCTAGGAGTACCCGCGTCATGCCACAGACTCCTCAACAGGCGGGACCACCACTCCCAACTGCTTGAGCGCCGACTCCAGCGAGATGACACGCAACCGCAGGCGATGAGCATCCTCCTGCGCCTTCATGCGCAAGCGAACCTCCTCGTTGTACTGCTTGACCACCTCAGCCTGGGACGTCTCCAACGACTTCACCCGCTCGACGAGCCCATTGAGCAGATCCACGTTGGCGTCGGTTTCGGTGCGCTCTTTTCGGCGCGCCAGAACCGCACCCCACGTTTCCCGGACCAGCCATAGCGCGACTGCGCTGGCAGCCAACCACCAAGGTGCGCCATCCCCCACGTCGCTCCCGATCATTTCAGCGCCTCGGCAATGCCTGCGGCGACAACGTCGGCGTTCCAGTACATGCCACCGTTCTCGTGCTTGGCGATGGCGGTCGCGAGTCGACCCAGCGTCACAGGGTTGTCCAACCGGATCACTTCGGACGGCGACACGCCTACGGCGTTAGCAACTTGCTGCACGTATGCGGTGGTGTTGTTCTCCACCGCTGGCGCCCAGCGACCGATGATCTCCTTCACCGTTCGCAGGCGATGCTTGCGCTGGTAGGTGAGCAGGGTCTTGCCCAAGGCCCGGAACCCCGCCTGCGGGGTCAGGAAGACGCAGAAGCGGGCCTCGCGGGCGACGGCAGCAGCCGACCGATCCTCACCCTGCCATGGCGTACTGGTACGGTCGATGTTGCCAGGATTGTTGTTGCGTACGCCGCGCGGCGTGCCGGTGGTACCCATGCGATCCCCCGTTGTCGCTGTGGAAGAACCGGCACCGCTCACGCCACACGGGCATCTGTGAGCGGTGCCGGTCTATTCGGTTAAGCCTTGGTGGCGTTGCCCGGCGAGAGCCGCACCTCGGCCGTCGCCTGACCGGCGGAGCCGGCAGCCCAGGCAAACGCCGCACCGGTGATGTCGCCGGCAGCGGCGGTCGCGGCGCTTCCGTCGAATGCCTTGGCGCTCGCGCTCCACACCAGCTTTTCACCTTGCTCGAAGACCGACGCCGGCACCTTCGGCAGCGTGAACACACCGCCCAGGGCTACGCTGCCGGTCGCGCCGACTGCGATGTTGACCAGGGCGACCCCCAGCTGGTGCCCGACGGCAACCGGCTGACCCGATGCAACCGGCTGATCGGTGGTGTTGGTCCAAGGGATCACGTCCCCAT
This sequence comes from Stenotrophomonas sp. YJH_SMC_27, assembly GCF_059369815.1. Taxonomy (NCBI): domain Bacteria; kingdom Pseudomonadati; phylum Pseudomonadota; class Gammaproteobacteria; order Lysobacterales; family Lysobacteraceae; genus Stenotrophomonas; species Stenotrophomonas sp. YJH_SMC_27. Next base: position 618,602 of record NZ_JCAFTA010000001.1, read on the forward strand.
CGGATACGAAGTTCTGTGCCATGTCTCAGTGCTCCAGTTGGGGATCAGCCGCAGCGCTGCACGCCGCGATAGTCGAGGGCGGCGATGCCGAAATCGAGGCGTGCCTTCCAGCGCACGCCGTCGACGGTGAACCCTTCCTCGTAGTCCAGGAAGGGTTCGGTGATCCCGTCGAGGAATGCGACCTCAATGGCCGGGCAGTCGTTCGGATCGGCGAACAGGTACCACTTGTCGTCCTTGATGCGCGCGGTGTCCACGATGTCGCGGAAGAGGCCTTGCACTGCGTTCGGTCGCTGCAGTTTCCCTTCGGCATCCGGGTCGTACTCGGCCTTGTTGGTGACACGCGCGGCACTGCCGTACTTGGTCGGGCCGAGCCAGAGCGCCGGCGACAGATCCAACACATCATTCCCGCCCACATCCTTCTGCTGGGCGAGCTGGACACGCATCGCGTCTACCGAGGCGACGCTCGGCACTGCTGCTGCCAGGATGTTGCCGTGGTCGGCATGGAACAGCGTCTTGTTGGAATCCAGCTTCGGATTGCTGGCCAGGAACGCATACGCATCGGCCTCAATGGTCCGCTTTGCGGCACGCCCGAAGGCGGTGGCGAGGCCGAGGAACGCGCCCAGATCGTCGTTGATGATCGCCTGACGCGTCAGGTTGATGGTGTTGCCCTTGGTGCCGGCGCTGATGGTTGCCTTCTCACCGTCCGGGATCTTCTTGTTCTTGAACTCGCCAGCCTCGGTCAGCTTGTCGAGATTGCCGATGCTACCCACGCGGTAACGCGAGTGCTCACGGAAGTCGCTGACCGTGCCCGTGACGCACCAGCGGGACCAGGTGTCCGGCGCAACGGCGTAGGCCGCCTGCAGTGCCTTGTGCATCGTGTTTTCGAGCAGCACCGGGAAATCGCTGCCGCTTTGGGTGAATGCGCGGCCGACCAGTTCCAGCTTGGCCATTCCATCGGTGCGTACGCCGCAACGCTCCAGGCTGCGACGGGCCAGGTCCATCAGGGTCAGGCCGCGCACCGGGTTGTCACCGGTGAGGGCGAAGATTCGCTTGGTCGCGGGATCGATCACCTGAGCACGATGCAGAAGCGCGTGCGTCACGGCGGAGCGCTGCAGATCCTGCTCGTCCTCCGTGACGCTGATGCGGTTGATGTTGCCGCCAGCGGCGGCATCACGCTGCTCCAACGTCGTCAAGATCAGGCCGCGCACGTGGTCGACCGAGTGACCTGCGCGAATCCAACCAGCGGCATGCTCGGTCTGGCCGTGGCGGGTTGCCAGCTCCACAATGTCGGCTGCCCGCGTGTCACCTTCCGGTGCCTGAGCTGCGGCCGGCGCTGCCGGAGCCGGGGCGTTGTTGATGGGTTCCTGCTGGACCGCCGATTCGGCGGCGCGGGCGGCGGGCTGAGGCATGGTGTGCTCCTGCGACGATGCGCTACGGGTGAATACACAGGGGGTCCCCTGTGCGGGTTGATTGCTACGGGTACCTGCTGCCGGGTCAGCCGGGACAGTGACGAAGCTGATTTCGCTCGGAGTCCACTCCACTGCGCGGTAGATCGGCAGATCGCCCGGGTTGACGGCCCGCTCGATCTCATAGCGCTGCACGGTGTAGCCGACCGAGATGTTGCGGATGATTCCTGCGCCGATATCGGCGATGACGCCGGCCAGCTCCTCGCGACCGGAGAGACGGATGACGGCGTGGCCTTCACCATTGGCGAGCCAGGCGCGATCCACCACTCCCATCTGTGATCCGATGCCCCAGATGTTATGACTGTCCAGGACCGGTGCAGCACCGGACGACAGACGCTCCATGTTGCAGGCCGTCTCATCAACGACCAGCTCCTCCCAGAAGTAAGTGTCGTTCCACCAGTCGTAGCGGCGCACTCTGGTACCGGCGGTCCACTGGAGTTCGATCGTGCGTGCCTCGCTATCGAAGCTGGTCGGCTGCAGCTCGGCCTCACGCAACTGCGGGGGCATGAGGCGTGTCGTACCGTCTTGCGTTGGAGCCTGGATTGGCTGGGGCATGGTCATTCCTCGTTGGTTGTTGAGGCGTCGACCAGGCCGGTCCGGGCGCCACTGGATTGAAGGAAAGTCATCAGACCGAGGGCGCCGGTCTCTTTCATCCGCTTGAAGTCCTTGCCCATCTCGACGTAAACCGCATCCGGGTCGTAGCCACGCCGACGCAGCGCCTCACTGGGCGAGTTGAGACCGGCGCCCATCGCTGCGATTTCCGATTCGATGTCCTGCTTGGGGTTGACGTAGTCCCAGCGCGGCGTGCTCCAGTCGGCAGTGCTTCCCGCAGAACGCACCCCACCGCCAAGCGCAGCTGCTTCGTCAAACCAGCGCCAGATTGGCTTACACATCTGTGGAACTAGCACAAGCCACTGCATCTGCTCGCAATCACGGCGAAACTCCATCTGCCGGATGCGGGCACTGGAGAAGTTCACCTCACGCATATCACCGGTGGCCGACTCGTACGGGACACCAATGCCGGCAGTGATGATGTGCGCGTTAAACTTGCAGTATTCGACGTAGCCCCCGGCTGGCTTTGGCTCGACAGTCTGGAAGGCGGTGGCGCCAGTGATGTGGGTGACACCACCGCTGGGCAGTGGCCCAAGGTCGGTGACCTGGTCACGATCTAAGCCGAGCTGCGAAGGGCCGTCATCGTCCGCATTGGCCATCGAGTCGATGTCGCCACTGACGATCACACCAAGCCGCGCTTCCAGGTTCTTCCTCGCCAGCTCGGCGTCTTCGTACAGCATCAAGTCGCGCACTCGCGCGATCACCGGGGCGAAGCGCGTAATGCCGCGTCCCTGCCCGGGGCGGACGGGGTTGTAGAGGTGAATGATGTCGGATGCCGGCACCAATGAACTGCTCAGGCGTACAGAGCCACGTACAGCATCACCGGGATGAGCTCCGAACAACCAGTAGCCGCGAATCCGACCGATCGGGTCGTACTCGATGCCGTTGATGATCTGACCACCGCCCGACGCAGACCCGTTCTTGTTCCCGTCCAGCCAGTCGATCTCCAGCACCTGAAGCTGCAGCGGGACCGCGAGACCGTCCGACTGACGCCTGGTGCGGCGGCGAATCATGACCTCACCGTCCTGCTCCATCGCGCGATACGCGGTAGCCATGAGGCCGTAGATGTCCGACTTTCCATCCGCGTCCGCTACATCGGCCCAGCGGCCCCACAGAATGTCCAGCGCGGAAGCGTTCGGGCCTTCGGCCTTGGGAGTAATGCCAGTCCCGATCGTTGCGCTCACCAGTACCTGGAGGGACCGTGCGCAGTACGGAACGTTCTGCACCAGCGCCCTAGCGCGGTTGCGCAGCTCGCGGGCGTCTGCCAAGTGATCGGTGTTCGCGCTAGCCCCCGCCCTACGAACACGCCAACCGTCAGTGCGCGAGGCGCCCTCGTAGGCACGCACAGCGTCCAGCGTTGCCCTGGCGCGGTGACGCTTCAGGGCTGCCAGCGGAGAAATGGCGCCGATGACCCTGTCCAGCAGCGAGGCCGCCATGTCAGAAGCCCCTCAGCGTCGTGAAGCGGTAGTGGCGTGTGGCCGACTTCCGTCGCCCAGCCGTCGTGGCGGCAACCTCAGCTTCCATGCGGTCCAATGCCGTCAACATTGCTTCGACGGACTGATAGGTGACCTGACGATCACCATGCCGAACGGACAACTGGCCGCTAGCGATGGCGGCCTTCAGCCTCTGCACATCGTCTTTGGTCCAGCTCATCAGTGAGGCATCCGCGAGATCATGGATGCCAGTTTCCTGATCAAGTGCGGGTGAGTCTCGGGGAACTCACCCGCACCCTTACCCATTGGCGCAAGGCTCATCAAGCAAGCGGTACAGCGTCCGTCTGTCGATTCTGAACCTCCTACACAGCGACCGTACCGACTCCTGTTCCTGCATCCCTTTCCGGATCGCATCCACAGGGTAGGCACTGTTTTGCATGCTGGCGGGAATGTACAGATCCTGGGCTGGGTACTCCTCGACAAGGTAGGCCACCACGGCCTCCACAACGTTGCGTATGTCGTCGCTGTCACATCGCAGGCGCAGCGCGGCGCCGACAGCGAGCTCCTCCGTCAGCTCACTGATTCGCACCTTGTTTCGGACTGTGTTCCTGCTCACCACTGCCTCCCCATGCTGCGAGGCTGCGCGGGCCGCTGCCGGCGAGGCAAACTCGATGTTTCACGGGAATCAGTGGAAGCGTCGGCCTCCGACGCAGCAGCTGGCGTTTCGCGTGAAACGCTCACGCTTGGCGGCGCAGCCAACCGTTGTTCCAAAAGGTCCCAATCGGAACGCGTGAAGCGGTTGATACGGACCTCTGGGTGATGGGTCGCCGCGTAGGCATACACCCATGTGTCCAATGGCTCGTTTCGAGTTACCTTCTTCTCAAAGCGATTCTTGACTGGGTTGTAGACCTCCGACACCAAGCCCGGGAAGAACTCCTCCGGTAGCTGGTCACTGAGGTGGACCATGCGATTCTCGGGCTTGCGCTCGGCGTCGGCCGACAGACGGCTGTAGAGGTAGTGCTTGGCTGCAACGGTCCCCACGTGGTTGATGGTGATGCCGCGCTTGTCAGTCTTGCCCTTCCAGGTGACATCAGCCAACTTGCCCTTGGACAGCACAGGAGCGTTGTTGGGTACAGCACCAAAGATGCACATTGGCCGGGTGATGCGCCGCTGACGGACGTAGTTTTTGACGGCCTCGGTGCGGTGGCCACCAGCGTCGATGGCCACTGCCATCGGCCGGAGCAGAGCGCCATCTTCGCGCTCGATTGCGCGGTTGAGCATATCGGTCAGGGCTACCCACACCGCTTCTTCGGCTGGATCGCCCTGCAGTTCCACATAGTCCAGCGTCCAGGCGGTCATACCCCGCCCCCAGCCGACGACGTGAACAGCAAGGCGGTTGTCCTGTGTATCCACACCTACGGTGATAGCCAGCACACCCTGCGGAGCCGAGCGAAGCGCATAGGGCTCGGCACGGTCCTTGATGACGTTGTGCTTGACCGCCCTCATTGCCGGGTCTTCCCAGGTCTCGGCCAGGCGGTCGTTCACGAAGGTCTTGAGGGAAGCTGGATCGCCCTGCGCCTCCAGCCACTCTTTCACCAGGTCCAACCAGCGCGGCCCCAGGCCAAACTGGTAGTACAGGCAATTGATGGTGTAGCCGCGAATTGGCGACTCTGGGTTGGCCGCCACCCATCGCCCGTTGGCGATCATTTCGGTCTTGAAGTGCTCCTCGATGGCGACACCGCACTCGCAGCACGCGTACCACGCGTGGGTCTTGTCGGGCGACCACACCAGACCGCTCCACTGCAGCGCCTGGTAATGGCCGCAGTGGGGGCACGGCACGTGATACCGGCGCTGATCGCTCTTGTCGTACAGCTTCGCGATCCGGCTGAGTCCGGTGATGCCCGGCGTGCTGATGTACTGGCGTTTGTAGGTGGTCGGGAAGGACGACGTGCGGCCGTCCAGCATCTTCACCGGGTCGTCGCCGGTGGAGAGCTGCTGCGGCGCCTCATCGATCTCATCCACCTGCAAGTACTTCACCGTCGAGGACTTCAGGCGCTGCGGGCTACCCATGTGCTCCACGAACAGCTGGCCACCGGCGAAGTCCTTGAACGTGCGCTGGTTCGCGCTGTCGCGGCTGGCGGTGCTGGTCAGCGCCTTCTTGACCGCAGCGCACACCTCGATCATCGGGTTGAGCTTCTGGGCGATCCACTTGTTCATGGACACCTCACCCGGCAGCGCGTACATCATCGGGCCCGGCGCATAGTCCATCCAGTAGGCCATGGCATTGGTCGCCAGCTGGCTCTTGCCGAACTGGATCGGGAACATGCAGACCTGGTCATGCACCGGGCTGCGGGCGGACATGTTGTCCATCGGCTCACGCAGTGGCGGGTTGCGGTCCGTCACCCAGCGCCCGGGCTTGCTGCCGCTCTTGGTGGACAGGCGCATGTGTTCGTCGCACCACTGCGAAACGCTCATGGGCCGCCGCGGCTGCAGCGATCGCGCCAGCACGGACGCCATGCAGCTCTGTGCCTCCATCATTCCGCAGCCTCCGCTGCCTTGGCCGCCAACGTGCGGAAGCCCTGGCTGAGTTCTTCCAGGGCGTGGCTCACCTCATCCCAGACCAGCCGCCGACAACCGGCCTCATCCAGCGTCGCGGCGAGCTGCGGCGCCAGCGTATCGGCCAGGCGCTCCATCGCACCCCGGAACGTCGTCGCATGCTCAGCGAGAAACGCCTCCACGTCCGCGCGCGGCAGCAGCAGCCCCAGCTCCTTCTGCAGCGCGATGTGGGCCATGTGCGCGTCGGTTTCTGCCTTGTCGGCCAGCGCCTTGGCCTTGCGCGCAGAGTCCGGGGTCTGGGGCCGCCCCCCCCGTGAAGGCTTGGCATCGTCGTCGTCGCCATCGTCTTCGTCGTCATCGATGTCGGCGTCGACTGCATCGGCCCCCTCCCCGCTCCCCACCAGCGCGCTACCGCGCTCATCTGCGTGGCGCTGGGCGACACCGGCATAGACCGGGTCTGCGGTGCGTGCGTAGAGCTCCAGGGAGGCGGACTTCAGGAATCCCTTGCCGCCCTGACCCACCACCACCCTGCCCTTCTTCCTCAGCTCTACCACGTAGGACGGCTTGCAGCCGATCAGCGAGGCCAGCTCTTTGCCAGTGATCGTCACGTCTTCTTCAGCCATTGCTTCCCCCCTACTCCATTTCCTTCGAAGATCGTTAAAGCGGAAAAACGCGCGCGCGTGAGCATGTGCGGGCTGTGCGGCGTCATGTGCGGGACGCGATAGCCGCTGAATCGACGTGGCACAAGGCGTGTGCGGCGTGTGCGGGATGTGCGGTCACCCATATATGCACGCGAGGCGCATTGCGTCATGGGATCGCGATACCCGTTCGCGCCCGCGCCCGCCCATGTAGGCCAATACCCGCACGTCCCACACACGTCTACTGCCGCAAGCGATTCGCAGCAATTCAATGCCCGCACATCTGCCCGCACATCCCGCACACCCCGCACATTGATGGGCATAGTGATCACGCACGCCCCTTGTAGTCGGCGTACATGCGGCGGAACAACACGACCTGGTCGCCCAGCCACGCGGCCTCTGTCTTGCCGTCAGGCACCGTGCAGTCGCCCAGCATCAGGAACCCATGTGGCCCATTGACGGTCTGCTCAATCTGGTAGCGCTTCCGCGCCCGGTCGGGGTGAAGGATCTGGCGCTTGCGCACCAGCGCGTTGATGAACTTTGGTGACGGCGCCGGGCGTGGCATGCCTTCGCGCGCGCACCACGCCTTGTAGACCTCGTACCACTCCTTCGACAGCGCCGGCATGGGTTTCAGCCCGGGAATGTCATCGCCGTAGAGCTCGTCCAGAAACCGCTGCGGGCTGTCCTGACTCAGGCCGATCAGTTCTTCCTTGGCCTGCGTCATCGGCGGGTTGGTGCCGTTGGTGAAGCCGGTCAGGTCAACCTGCAGCAGGTAGTGGTGCAGCGCCGCCGTCGCGCCGTTGCGAATATCGGCCAGCACCTCGGTGTAGAACTCCAGGCTCAGCTTGTCCGGGGTCCAGATCACCGCATGGCGGCGGTCATCCTCTTCCAGCACGACCGGCATCGCCTCGTTTGAGAGGAACACCAGGTTGGCGTGGTTGTCTTCCTCGTAGGCCTGGATGTTCTTCGGGTTGATGCGGATGCGATCACCGGTGATCAGCGCCTTGAGCTTGTTTTTGAGGTGGTAGACCTCGGTGCGTGCAACCACTTCGTCGGCCAGCAGGAACAGCTTGCGGCTTGCCCAGTCGTTGAACTTGTCTTCAAGGGCGGCCTGGTCAAGCACGCGGCCGTACTCACCGTAAAGCTTCATGTACTCATCGAAGAACATGTTCTTGCCGGTGCCCTGCGGACCATGGATGACGATGGTCGATTTCATCTTGGCACCCGGATGCTGCAGCGGGTACGCCAGCCACTTGACCACCCAGTCGTACAGCGCCTTCTGGTTGGCCTCGTTCCCGCACATGTGCCAGAGCAGTTGCAGCAGCCGGTCGCAGTTGCCCTCCTGCGGCACCGTCGGCCAGCCTGCGAAGAGATTGCAGGTCACGCCCGGCTTCTCGCCCGAGGGGTCGAAGTCGACCTCGCGGACACGCACGATGGACCGATCCGAGTGCTCCATCCACGCACGGTGCAATTCCTTGCGCACGCAGGCGTCGCGCATGTCGCCCAGCGCAACCAGCATGTGTTCCTTGTGGTCGAACACCGTGCCGCCCTGCCCGTACACCAGTGCGAAACGCTCAAGCAGCTCGGTCAGCGAGTGGATGGGAGCAAGACGATCATTCCCCTCGCCCCCGTTGCTGGTGAGGGAAGGCGCGCGTTTTTCTGCAGGAACCCGCCATGAAAGCTCCGTGAGACGGGCCTCGACCTGCGCGCGCACGACATGCAGGCCTTCGTGGGCGTGCAGATCGTTGAAGTCGCTGATCTTGCGGCCAGTGTCGATGAAGCGCTCACGCCTGGCCGGCTCATCGGCAAAGACCGGGTGCAGCACCGCTCCGCCCACGTCGAGCGCTGCGGCCTCGGCACCGAGCAGGCCGGCATTCGATGCGCCATGCGGCTGCGCGCACGATGGGCAGAACTGCGGATGATCGGCCAGCACTAGGCGGCTCTTGCAGTGCCGGCACTTCTGCAACACGTCGTCGTCGGCGCACAGCAGCATCTTGCTGCCGCGATAGCGTTTCGCCAGGGCCGAGGCGACGGCCAGCATGTTGCCGGCATCGAACGCCACGGCCACCGGGTAGCCCGTAGCCATGTGCAGCGTGGCCGCAGTGGCGTAGCCCTCGGCCACCAGCAGGATCCACTGGGGACTTCCGCCGATCAGGTGGAAGTGGCCCTTCTTGACCATACCAGCCGGCCAGTATTCCTTCGCAGGCTTGTGCCCTGCCGCCGCCAGCTTCGCGCTGCGCAGCACCTGCAGGCCATGCACCTGTCCGTTGACGTCGAGCAGCGGGACAAGTGCGGCGCCCGTGGTGCCATAGCGCAGGCCGAAACCCTGCACGCCCTTGCTGACCAAGTAGTCGGCCTCGCCAACGGCATTGGCCTTGGCCCAGGCAGACGACGCTCGCTCTGCCGCTCGCTTCGCCTGGGTCTGCCGGGCGGTCTCCGCCCTGCGCCGATCCTCGGCCAGGCGGTTGCGCAGCGCTTCGCGCTGTTCATCGGAGAAGGTCTTGTCGCGCTTACGCAGATCAACCTTGGTCGCGCCGTTCTCGTTGCCGTGCCAGACGCCGTAGGTGCCGACGACCAAAACTTCGCCGGCCGAGGTGTTGAGTTCGTGGAGCGCGTACCAGCCCCGGCGCTCGCGTGAACCTTCGACGCGGCACCGGACCATGCGCCCGGTGGTGTCCAGCTCGGTGACCAGCAGGCCGGCAGACTGCAGCTGCTGCAGCACATCCCCATAATTCTCAGACATTCAGTAGTTTCCCGAGCCGCTATGTACCCAGGAAATGCGCGTCGGAATACCCGCGCTCGTCAGGTCCAGGGAGGACCCATCGCTGGTATCGCGAATGGCTCGCAATGCCAAGGCGGATTCAGTAGCACGGTCTGCACGCGGCCTTTCACAAGCCACCCGGGGGGATGGGGCCGAATCAATGCTTGCTTGGTACATCTGGATTCCCCAAAGGCAGACAGTGCTGCCGGTTGTCGTGCTGCTCTTGTCGCTGGCGGATGCGCTCTCGCTCTGCCAATGCTTCCTCGCCTATCAGCCCCGGCACTGCATCGGTCAACGCAAGTGCCGCAAGCTCCATGGCTCGCCGCGCGGATGCGCTGGCTATGCCACGCCTTCGATACTGAGATCGACGGGCGTGGTCCGTACCCACGTCAGTCCTCCGTCCCCAGCTGCCCAGCCGCACGGCACGCATTGCGCTCCAAGCGGTAGCAGAGCTTGCGCACCTCGCGCGAAAGGTCTTGGATTCGATCTGCCTCGGGAACGCTCAGGCGTTGATCCGCTATCGCGTCGATGCCCGCACCAGCCAACGCCCCCGTCAGCTTGTGCAGTTCCAGCAGCTTCGCCTGGATCGCGGCCAGCTCGTCAGGCCAACCACCCTGCGGCGGTGGCGGTACGTAATCGACCATCAGGTCGTACTGGGCAGCAAGGGAGCAGACCCAGTCAGTTGCAATCTCCTGGGTACCGACGAATAGCTGCAGGTAGTCCGTCAGGATCTCGGCCATCTCCATCGAAACGGCCTCGCCATCGACGCCCCTGAGCTTCTTCCTCAGCGTTTCCGCCGAGATCGACTTGCCACGGCGCTTGCTAATGTGCGCGGCCGCGTCCTGCAGCCCCCCAGGAGCACGGGTCACTGCGTTGTGCAGCGCGTCCCGCCAGTAGAGGTCAGAGCGACGGCACGTCATGCGGCCCCCTGAAATGCGCCATCGATCATCGTGGAAAAGCTGACTGCGGCGGGGACAACATTGACCGCATGGCAGAGATCATCAGTTTCCCGCAGCGCATGCGCTTCACCGCTGTCCGCACCTATGACGCCGCAGCAGGCGTCGGCGGAGTAGTAGCGGTGCTGTTTGCGCCCGCAAACCTGGCTCATGTCTGCCGAGGCGGTCATGCAGTTTCAGCCGACCAAATGTCGGGACGGATTGCGGCGAGCGCCAACGGCTCGCAACCCAGCGCGACACCGATCTCGACCGATGCCAGCTGAATCTTTCGCGCCAAGACCGGGCTGGGCTTCTTGTTCCTCCATCCGGTCGCGCACTGCCACAGGTATCCCTCAGAACTGCCGGTCAAGGCAGCGAGGCGCCGCTTACGTTCGGGGTCCGAAATGAAGGTGAGTAGGTCCATAGGGGCAGTATTTAGCCCGGAGCTAAACCCCATTGTCAAGCTCTCAGCGCAACTTCCCTGTTTAGCTACTAGCTACGCTTGGCGTATGGATGCCATCACCGCCAGACACCTCAACCTCCAGGCCCTGGTCGCCACGCTAAAACCCCAGTTGGGGACGCAGAAAGCGATCGCCATCCACCTGGACATGGCGCCTTCCTATCTGAACCAGCTATTGAACGGCAAGAAGATGGGGGATGACGTTGCGCGCAAGATCGAACGCGCGGCCGGGCTATCCCATGGCTGGCTGGACCAGCCGAGGTCCGACGACGACGCTGGTGCTGGGGCCTCTGCTGGTTCTCAGGATCTGCGAATCGACCCTGAGATCATCGCCTCCGCGATTAGGCTTGTGAGGCTGACCTTCGCCAACCTCGGAATTGATGACTTCAGCAATGAAGAAGACGGTACACCACTGGCTTATGCCTACGAGTACCTCTATCAGCGAGGTGAGGCAACGGTAACGCCCGACAACCTGATCGACTTCAGCAAGGCGCTTGCGCAAAGGCTCAGGGAGAAGGATGGAGAAGCAGAAGAAGGAGCCCCCAGCCGCGGGGACACTCGAAGCATTGGCCCAGGTGATCGCTCAGCGCGTCGCAAGGCGTGATGGGCAAAGGCCCAAGCTGCGTCTGGTCGAGAACCCTAGGCCATCGACCATCGATGGCGTGACGCGAGACAGCATCCTCCGGCGTATCCGCTGGCTCCGCGATCACTACAACCTGGGTTGCTTGATCGATCAGGCAACGTTCAACACGCCAGGCATCGACTGCCTTGAAAACGACGCGCTGGTGCGTCTGCACCGAGAAATGGAAGCCGCGAGGGAATGCTGCATGGACGGAGTTCCGCTGGATGAGGCTGGCTTCATCCGGGACATTTCCATCCAGGACGCGTGACCCTGAACCAGAGCAAGTGGGCGCGCAAAGCGCCCACACTTACGGCGTGCTGGCACCCGAATATTTTTCCCGCGTTGCTCGCTCTCGCTCAGCCCGAGCGTCACCGCACCGCTTCCTTGCCTCGGCCATCTGGCTGTCCGCAGAAATCCTGTCAGCGGTCTGGGCCTGCTGCAAGCTAGCAATCTGAGACCGTATACCAGACGCATAAGTGGCGCCGGCAAGGTTGTTCCTTGCCGTAGCCAGTTCACGGTTCAGCGCGGCGATCTGACGCGACACATCCTGCCCCCGGGCGTTGACCGGGCCGTAGATCCTGCTCTGCTCCGAGGACACACAGTTGCGCTCGGCGATGCCTGCATCAGCAAGCTCTGTCGTTTGGTACACCGCCGCGCGATTTGCAGCCTCGCCCGAACTCTCCGTGGCAGCGCGGTTCGACCGCAGCTTCATTGGGGCCGCATCTGCGGAACATGGCGCCTGCGAGTAGACCGTCTCGCCACTCCTCCCTTTGCACTTGAACACCTCGGCCGAAGCCCATGGCGCGCACGCAAGCGCAACCCCTAGCACCATCAACCTGCTCCACATGTCAGCCTCCATGGCCCCTGTATGCCTAGGAATTATCAGGCGAGACCGGCTTATTTTCAGCCCCGCGCCATAATTTAGCTGTCAGCTATTGCAATCAGAATTTAGCTGTGGGATAAATTCTCCCGCCGGCCATCAGCCGGCGGGCGACCGGCGGGTCGCCACCCTGCCGGCCCCTCCCCTCGCCGGCAATAGCCGCCCCCTCGGCACCTGACCCGCCGGCGCCCTCCTTCGAACAGGAGCGCGCCATGTCCCATCGCTACGCCGATCCAAGCCCCTGCCTGCTGCCGCTGTTGGCCGTGAAGGCCCTGCGGGCCGTGGCAGCCCGCGATCACAGCACCGCCCGGACCCTTTGGGTTCGCAGCAAGGGCGAACACAACCGCAACCAGCTGCGCCGCTCCCGGCGCATGGGCGTCGCCAGCCTCCGCCTGGAGGCCTGCTCGCGCGACCTGTCGGCTGAGGTGCGGGCATGAGCGCCGCCGAAACCGCGCTGGCAACCCTGGAACGCATTGCAGGGACAAACGCCGAGTTCGGCGCCGTTGCAGCTGCCACGCCGGACTTCATGATTCGCGTTGGCGAATCCATGTTGAAGAAGCAATCCGCCGATCTGCGCAAGGCACATGCCCTGCTATCGGAATTGGTCGTGCAGGGCGACCGCCTGACCACTGCGTTCCGGGCACTGGGCGTCGACAACAGCCTGATCAATCGCTCGCGGCTCGCCCGAGCGTGCGAAGAGTCGTTGGTCGCCTTCGATGCCGCGCTCGCCCGTGCCAAAGGAGGCGCTGCATGACCCGCCGCCTCCGCCTTGCCTGGGCAGCCGTCGCGCTGGTGGCGGCAGTTGTCGTGCCACTGCGTATCGCCGAGATCCACCAGGCACACAGCGACCGTGATGCAGCCAAAGCACGCTGGCCGATCACCACCTCGGTGAGGGGCTGACCATGCGCCAGAACGCTCGCCCTCTCCCCGACTCAGTGCCTCTGTGCGGGCTAGGCCATCGACCGCAGATCGTCGTGACCGAAGGCGCCCCGACCGGCCACCGCCTGGGTGCTCCCTGCCCGCCGCTGCTGCACATCGAATGTCATAGGTGTGGCCTCGCCACCCGCCCGGTACCGATGGAAAAAGCCGCGCTGGCAGAGCTGCGCTGGACGGACCCAAGCCTCGCGCACCTTCGCATCCCGATCTCCCTGCTCGCCCGCCATCGCGGCGAGGTCCTGGCCGAGATCGCCGCCGACTCCCCTTCCACGCCCATCGCTGCCTGACCAGGAGAACAACCCATGTCCGCTCCACTCAAGCCGAAGGAAAAAGCCGCGTTGCTCGCAGCGCATGGCGCTTCCGACCTCAGCCTCCACCGCACCGCCAACGGATTCGCGCCCCGCAACCGCCCCGAGAAGCTTTTCACGCGCCGCGTCATGAACTGGCTGGATGAGCGCGTCCTGATCAGGTACGACGACCCGCAGCTGCCGCGTAAGGCGACCTTGACCGCCACCGGCATCGCCGCCGCCGAGGCAGAAATCGCCAAGGCCCGCGACCTGGCAATGACGGCATGAGCGTGCAACCCACTCTGCCAGTGGAGCAGCAATTCGCCACCGGCCATCAGGGCGAGTCACTCGTATTGATGGTCTGCCAGGGCTGGCTATGGGCCGGCCTCTACACCGCCGCGCCGCGCGAGTCGCTCCTGAAGGTCGCCGCCAGCGCCAGCCGGAGCGTGGGGGTATCGCACCACTCGCTCACCCTCGGCGGCGTCTCATTTTCCCTCAACCGACTTGCCGCCCAGGCCGCGCACCGCTGGCTCGACCGCCAAGGCGTGCGTGTTCGTTCGATCTCCCCCAACAACCGCGCTACGCGCCGCACGCGAGGAATCGCCGCATGAACCGCTCTGTTGTCATCTACGGGCCGCAACGCTGCGGCAAGACCTCCAACGCACAGGAACTGCGCACGCACTTTGGCCTGCGTGAGGTACTGGACGACTGGGACGGCCACACCGCGTATCCACTGGAGGACACGCTCGTCCTGACCAACAATCCGGATGCCGTTGCTCACCACTCATCGCGTGTCCTGCACCACGGCTGGGCAATGCGCGAAATGCTCGCGGAAGCCCGCGCATGAGCGCCCGCCCGCAACAGATCGGCCGGGCCGCCGAAGTGCGCAAGGTCCTGTCCATGTTCCCGCAAGGCGCTACGGTCGAACAGATCAAGACCGCTGGTCGCATCAACAGCACGCACCAGGCTATCGGCTACACGTTGAAGGGGTTGGCGCGCAGCGGCCAGGCCATCTGTCACCGCTCGGGCGTGCGCGGGATCTGGCGCCTCTCCAGCCACACGCAACATGCGATCGCCCCGCTGCGCGCGGCACCTGCCCGGGTGCAGCCGGCCTGCACGCCAGGTCCGCTTACAGGCGTCAGTGACGCGGCGACCACGATCCGACACCGGGAACTCGACCGGCAGCAGCTGGCCGACGACCTGGACGCTTTCCTCGCAGCGGGCGGGCACATCGAGGTGCTGGGGCACACCCCACTTCGCCCGCTGATGAGCCGGCACGCGGCCGCCCATGGCAGCTATGCCGAGCGCATGGTTGCCCACGACATCGACTGAGGCGCCATGAGCAGCGATTCGCACGCAGCGGCCACCACCGAGCCCGGTAGGCCCGGCAGCACCTACTCCGATGGCCCGGTGTGGCATGCCTTCGGTCTCAGCCGCGCCGCCTATTTGGTGGTGCCGCGCCGCACCCTGCAATCCATGCCCATCGACTGGCAGGCGCGCTTTGTCGCGCTAATCCAAGAGGCGCGCCAGGCATTGCCTGATGAGGCGTTCCCCCAGTACCAGGCGGTGCTGCTCCGCGACGGCAAGTACGCCGCTGATCCCAACTGCCGGTACCGCCGTATGCCGCCGTTTCCTAGACGCCCCTCCGCGAACGCACATGCCGTATGCGACGCGCCACTCGCTGGTGCCTTCGTGAACACCTTCACCCTCTTCGATCAGGCCCGCCAATGACTGCGAACCTCATGCTTCTTCCTACGACCTGTCCCGTTCTGCGCGACGCATTTGAGACGATCAGCGCGATCGCTGTCGAGGCTGTGTGGCTGCCCAACCAGGCGAAGGCCATCACCCTCGCGCAGGCCCAGACCGCGCTGCGGGATCTGCACCACCGGCTGCCGCGCCAGCAGGATCTGCGCGTGTTCGAAGCCGCCGTCACCGCCTATCGCGCAACCCTGCGCAGCAGCATGCAAGACGGGGACACGCCGCTCTGCGATACCACCCGCGCCCGGCTGGCGCAGGCGGATGAACTGCTGGAATTGGTCAGGAATCAGGCTCGCACTGTGGTCGACCCAGCGGACCCTTGGCGTGGCATGTACCACCCGAGTCGCCTCCCAGCGCGCAACGCCGACGGCGAGATTCTGTGCCACCCGGACGTGCCAATGTGGGCTGACGGTCGCGAAGTATCGCTGCGGCCGCTGTTCCTCGCACAGGGCTTCGACCTGGTCGTGGTCGAGGGTGAATTTTCCGAAGAGGGCATCGGATCGGGCGCTTACAACGCCGCACAGGAGCTGCACGATTGGAACCCGGAGGGACCTGGAGAGGACTGGCGTCTGGCGTGGCTAGGCGAGACGGAAGACGGCCTCGCTGCGTGGTTCGTGCGGCCTCTGGCGATCGCTGCAATGGCGGCGAAGGAGACTGCACATGGCTGACGGCTCCGGCGGCTTCCGCTTCCCCTTGCATGACCTGAAATCACGGCTGCGCGCTGACGAGATCACCGTTGACCTGTTCGCCGGTGGAGGCGGTGCCAGTCACGCGATGGAGACAGCACTGGCCCGAGCGGTAGACATTGCGATCAACCACAACGCCTGGGCTGTGGGACTGCACTCTGCCAATCACCCCTTCACCCGCCACCTGTGCCAAGACGTGTGGGAAGCCGACCCGCGTGTCGAGTGCGGCGGCCGCCCTGTTGGCGCGCTTCATGCCAGCCCGGACTGCACGCACTTCAGCCAAGCCAAGGGCGGTCAGCCGCGCAGCCGGGCGACCCGCTCGCTTTCGTGGGTGGTGTCACGCTGGGCCGGCAGTGTGCGTCCGCGCATTATCACGCTGGAGAACGTGAAGCAGATCCTGAAGTGGGGCCCGCTGATCGCCAAGCGCGACAAGGCCACCGGCCGCGTGGTCAAGCTGGACGGCACGGTCGCCGCTGTTGGCGAACGCGTTCCACTGGACCGGCAGTTCCTGATCCCAGACAAGAAGCGCCAGGGCAGCACCTGGCGTCACTTCGTTGCTGTGCTGCGGACGCTCGGGTACCAGGTGGAGTGGCGTGTGCTGCGGGCCTGCGACTACGGTGCCGGGACCACGCGGGAGCGGCTCTACATGATCGCCCGATGTGATGGTGAGGCTATCACCTGGCCCAAACCCACCCATGGACCAGACCGCGCACAGCCGCACGTGTCGGCGGCATCCAGCATCGACTGGTCCATTCCCTGCCCCAGCATTTTCGGACGCAAGAAGCCACTCGCAGAGGCGACGCAGGCACGCATTGTCCGAGGCATCAAGCGCTTTGTGCTGGACGCCGCCGAGCCGTTCATCGTCCACGCAACCCACGGTGGGGAACGGAGGCCGCACGGGATCGGCGAGCCGATGCCAACGATCACCGCTGCCAACCGTGGAGAGATGATGATCGTGTCGCCCACCATCGTGCAGTGCGCGAATGCGTCTGCCAACGGTGTCGCATCCGGCGGCGATCCGCTGGGCACTATCACGGCTTGGCCGCGCGGCGGCTCACACGCGGTCGTCGCTCCCATGCTGGTGCAGGCCGCACATGGCGAAGGCAAACCCGGAGGCGCAAAGCGCTGGGGCGCCGGGGTTCGGCCTGCCGACGAGCCTGCGGGCACCATCACCGCCAGCGGCAGCGGCGGCTATGCCCTCGCTGCAGCGTCCCTCGTCAAGTTCCGAGGTACCAGCGATGGTGCGGACGCCGGCCACCCGATGCCGACCATCACCAGCGGTGCTGGCGCGGCGCGTCCAGCTGGTGCCGCCCATGCCATGGGGGTCATGGCGGCGTTTCTGGAGCAGGCCAACGGCGGGTTCTACCAGGGCGCCGGCAGTGCCGCCGATGAGCCCATGCCGACCATCTGTGCCAATGGAAGCCACCAACGCCTCACCACCGCGCACCTGGTGACGCTGCGCCGGAACCTGGACGGTCAGACTTCGACTGAACCGCTCAGCACCATCTGCGCTGGCGCTACTCATCATGGGGTCATCGAGTGCGTCCTGAGCCCAGAGCAGGAAGCCGGCGCGCTGCGCGTCGCTGCATTCCTGATGCGCTACTACGGCACGGGCGGGCAGCATGGCGAACTGGACGAGCCGCTGGCGACCATCACCACGAAAGACCGGCTGGCGCTGGTCACGGTACATCTGAGCGGCGTTCCGTATGTGATCGTGGATATCGGGCTGCGCATGCTCAAGCCGCATGAGCTGTTCCGCGCCCAGGGCTTCCCGGCCAGTTACATCATCGATCGCACGCAGGACGGTCGACAGGTCAGCAACAGCCGCGCCGTTGCAATGGTTGGCAACAGCGTGAGCCCTCCACCGTTGATCGCGATCCTGGAAGCGAACGTTGGCGCGGCGGTGCAGCCGCAATTGGAGGCTGCCTGATGGACCCCACGCTGAGCGAGCGGCACCACCGATACCGCGTTAGGGCTGGCAGAGCAAAGGCGGCGCTTTACGCGCGCGTGGTCGAGAACAAGCGCTACACGATGCGCCAGATCGCTGACGAACTGGGCGTGTCGATGACCACTGCAGACACGCGGGTGAAGCGTGGTCCCTATCCCCTCACCTGGGAATCGCTGCGTCTCGCGCGCCTTCCCAGCAACAACAAGGACATCCAGGCATGAGCAACGACAAGAAGACCCTGGCGGACGTGCAGCCCGGTGGGAGGGTGAGGCTGGGGGATTCCCTGCCGCCTCTGCCTGAGCCGAGCGTGACGGGATACGGATTCGATTCGATCCTGCGCAGAATTCCTATGCCCGGCTTCACTGCAGAGCAGATGCGGGACTACGCACGCGCCGCCCTCTCAGCCCAGCCCTCCCCGGGTGGTCAGGTCGATTCCGACACGCTGTGGTGGTTGCAGGATGCGATCAACACGATGGCGGAGGGCGGCAATGAGAGTCACGTGTCAAGGCTGCAGGCGCTGCACAACTCCCTCGCCGCCCGCCAGCCGGTGGGGGCTGTGCCCCAAGGCTGCGATGCATGCGATCGAACTGGCATCCGCCAGAACGATGAGGGCCGCAACATCTGCTGCCCGGACTGTGACTTGGGTAGAGCATGCGCAGGCCACGCCGCCCCGACCGCGCAGGCCGTGGACCTGGGGCAGACCTTCCAAGCTGGCGTGGCCGAGTGGATGGGCCAGTGCTTCCTACCTTCGCTCTACAGCAACATGACCGAGCGCGGCGACCGCCTGCTGGAAGAGGTGCTGGAGCTGCTGCAGGCCCACGGCTACGACAGCGCGCGTGTGCCCACTCTGGTCGACTACGTGTTCGGCCGCCCAGTCGGCGAGCCTGCGCAGGAAGTCGGTGGCGTCATGGTGACCCTTGCTGGCTACTGCTGGGTGGCGGGCCTCGACATGCACGCTGCTGGCGACGCCGAGCTGGCCCGTATCAGCCAGCCCGAGGTAATGGCGAAGATCCGGGCCAAGCAGGAGGCGAAGAACGCCCTGCACTTCGACACACCGCTGCCGGGCGCTCCCCTGATCGACAGCCAGGCGGTGGGCAATGGCTGATCACATCACCGAGACGCCGGACGGCTTGCGCTTCGTAAAGGCGAAGGGTGGCACGAAGATCCACTTGCTTCCGAAAGGCCAGAACGCTGCGCTCTGCGGGCACAACCCTACCCTGAGCAGGGTGAGGCTACTCGGCCACATGCTGCCTCGGGGCGGGTGGTGGCTGGCCCGAATCAACATGGTGCAGGCTCCGGCCTGGTGCGAGAAGTGCCAGCAGGCGCGCCCTCTGGTCCGCTGCCCGTCAGCGACGTCGCGGGATGCCGTCAGCGTTACTGGGGAGGGGCTTCGTCTCGCACTGCTCGATCAGGGGTGCACATCGGTCATAGCCGACCACTCGCAGTTCGTTGCGCCTGCCGCAGCTGGGACACGTGAAGTGCAGCCCGAAGCTGTCGATGGCGGCCTCGACCTGGGCGAACCCGGCGAACGTCTCGCGGCAGCGGATGCACTGGAGCATGAAACCGGTATAGGCCCCGAGCATGACGGCGAGGTGACTGCCCATGGCTGACCAGCTGCTCAACGTGCATCCAGTGCGCGTAGTGGTGAACGCGAAGTTCGTTGCGAGTCCCGGTGTGTCCGTGCTTGAGGGTCGCTTCCAGTGCGAACTAGATTGCGGCCACATCGTCATGCGGCCGGGGGAGCACGTGCGCGGCACCAGGTTCTCTATTCGGGCGCCCCACAGTGCCCAGTGCAACCAATGCAAGAAGGAGCCCACCCATGGCTGAGCGAAAGCCGTATGGCCGCACTGGCGACGATATGGATCTGCCCGAGGGCAAGACATGCGGCGACTGCGTGCACTGCCGGCGCTGCACCGCCATGTTCGGCCACATCCCTGCAGACGAAAGCTGTGACTGGTCGCCGTCTCGATTCCGGGCTGCCGAAGGAGCAACGCCTTGATCGGCGAGATTCTCCAATTCCGTGACCTGCAGGAACTCTGCCAGCCCGGGAAGCGCCCACGACTGGCAACGGTCGAGCGCTGGGCGCGCGATCGCCACATCCGATTTCAGTACGACGCGTCCGGCGGAATCTGGACCACGACAACGGCGTTAAATGAGGCCCTCGGGATAAAGGGCCCCGCAAGCAACTCCGACACCTACTCGCTCGATCTGCTCTAACGGAAAAGCCCGCATAACATGGCACGACCTCGCAAGGTTCCCTCGAATCTACCCTCCCACATTGACTACACCATGGTGCCGAAGGGCATTTATTGGGATCGTACCGGCCATGGCCGTTGGTTTGCGTTTGACCCCCACCCGGATGGTCACGGCGCAAAACGCCGCACCGTCGCAGGCCCGGGCGCGCGGCTCTCTGACCTGCACGCGATCGCAGAGGCTCGTAGCGGTGAGGCGCAGCGAGGCACCATCGCCTATGTGATAGACCTCCATGCGAAAAGCTTGGCATTCGAGCAGTTGGGTGCAAGCACACAGCAGCACTATCGGGACTATGCAAAAGCCATCAAGGTGCACCCTTTAAAGAACGGAACGATGCTCGGTGACGCAGTGGTGGACCGCCTCTCACCTGGCTTCATTCGGAAGCTGATCGACTTGATTGCCCAAGGACGTCCTGGGACAAAGCCAGGCGAAGCCGGAACGCCAGGGTATCCAACGAAAGCGAACCACTGGTTGAGCTACCTGCGTCGTGTGTTTGGTTGGGCCCGCGAACATGATCACGTGGCAACTAACCCGGCCGCAGGCATCAAGAAGGTGAAGGAACGGCGCGATCATCGCATGCCCGAAGCAGAGACCTTCCAGAGGGTGCAGGACTACGCTCGACAATGCAGCACCCGTGGCGCCCGGGAGAAAGGCTCGCTTCCTGCCTACCTCTGGGCTGCGATGGAGCTGGCCTATCGCGCACGCCTGCGCGGCATCGAGGTGCGCACCCTATCCGATCACCACATTGAAGGGGAGGTGTTGAAGACCAACCGTCGCAAAGGCAGCCGTGACAACCTGGTGCGGAAAGGTGAACAAACTGAGGCGGCGATCAAAGTGCTACAGCAGCGCAGAACAGAAATATGGGCGAAACGGGGTATCTCACCGTTGAGTGCGCCGCTTGATCCAAAGCGCCGGCCCCTCATCGTAAGCGAGGACGGCGAGATGCTGACCGCGCATGGCTGGCACACCGCCTGGGGAAGACTGATGCGTAATGCCGTCAGGGACGGCGTTATCACTGAACAAGAACGCTTCGCGCTGCATGGACTAAAGCATCGCGGGGTTACCGATACCAGGAGAAACAAGAAGGAAGCAAGTGGGCACGTGACAGATTCAATGCTAAATGTCTATGACCACTCGCTTCCGACGGTCGATGAATCCGGGAAGTGAGTGCATGCCTGCTACACCAGGGCAAACTCTCAGTCGCCCTTCGCGGGCTTCGGCGCAGAGGCACGACGCGCTGCGGCCTTTCGAGGCTTCGCTGCGTTAGCAGAGCTCGTCTCAGCAGGAGGTGGGGCGGCAGCACTAGATCCTGGCTCCGCCCCTGCCGGAATCATATCGGTCGATGACGAAGAATCTCTTGCCAGTACCTTCTGATAGCGACTGCTTACGAAAGCCAGAAATTTCTGTCCAAACGGAGTCAGTTCGTAGCCACGAACAGTGCCTTGCAGCTTCACGTTCTTTAGAATGCCGTAGACAGCGAGCACGTTGGCAACGTTCCAGTAAAGGAATATGTCTCGGTCGCTGCTGCCCACACGATTTGAGAGTCCGCCAACCAAACGACTGCTATTGGCCGCAAGGAAGGTCAACTGGGTTGTCTCCCAAGGTTTGGTGGTGCCTGCCGGTAGAACATTGATAGGAACTGTCAAAGGGGTGCTCTCGAGAGCTTTCATTACCTCTTCGATCTTCTCCTGGTCAGGATCACGGGTTCGCTCTACCTTCTCTCGTGCAACCGCCAACTGCGCACGCAGGTTCTCGACCTCCTTCTGCAAACGCTCGTTCTGCTCCCGGAACGGCGCCGAGTCGATGACCTGATCTCCACGAATCCAGCCAACCATGTCCCTTTTCTTTTGCAGCACGGGCAAGGTTTCAAAAACGGCCAGCTTGATGTCTTTCTCATCCTCAAAGAACGAAGACACGTTAGAGAGGACTTTCTGCTCAAAGGCTTTCAGAAGTGCCTTATTGTCTGTCTCAGCAACTGCCAAGCCGTGAGCCTTAACCCGAGCGTCTAGCACGTGGGGCCTCATCACAACCGCAAATAGCGGCTTGTTCTGGCTAACTGCGTAGTCGAACTCCAGTTCGGTGTAGCTGAGGCCCGAGGTGGGCTCAATGGAACCGTAACGCCCGCCCAGGATCAGCATGTACACGTCGGATTCATCGATCCACTGCCGAATGATTTCCATCTGGCCCTGATCGCCAGCGGTGAACAGCTCCATACCGGCGGGGATGTGCCCGGCCTTCAGGATGGCCCCCACAGCGGCTTGGCGCTCTGCGATGAGGTCTGTATACGTGCTCGAGACGAATACCTGCAGCCGACGGTCCATGGGCGATGCACTCCGTGTGAAGACGGAATCATGCCATAGCACTGCCGTTTTCGGCGCCGCAATTACGGAGACAATTACGGACGCCGCGCGCCGCTGCGACCGAACAAAGCCTAAGTTATTGATTTAAATGGCGCGCCCGACAGGAATCGAACCTGTAACCGCCGGCTTAGAAGGCCGGTGCTCTATCCAGTTGAGCTACGGGCGCCCGAACCGGAACGGTGTCCAATCCGACGTGAAGTGGGATTGGTCGGGGTAGAGGGATTCGAACCCCCGACATCCTGCTCCCAAAGCAGGCGCGCTACCAGACTGCGCTATACCCCGGTCTTGCAATCCCCTCGGGCCAGGCCCGGGGAGTCGTTCATTGTGGCCAAGCACATCGTGAGCTGTCAACGCAGGCGAGACCAGCCATGAAACCGCCACGGCGCCATGCGTGGTCATCGGCTATGCTCGCAGACATCGGCCGGACGGCCGTCCCGACCTTTCATTCGCACGGAGAACACGCATGCGCAGCGGCAATCCGGCTCTTTCCGAGTCGACCTTCCTCGACCTCGCCAGCGGCTCGGTGGTGACCAGCCCCGACCAGGCAATGACCCTCAACGGCACCGTCAACAAGACCGGCTTCCTGTTGCTGTTGACCGTGCTGACGGCCGCTTTCGCCTGGAACCAGACCATCGATGACTACGGCCAGGTCATGGCCGGAGCCAAGCTGTATGCCATGGGCGGCGCCATCGGCGGCCTCGTGCTGGCGCTGATCACCGTCTTCAAGAAGGAATGGTCGCCGGTCACCGCGCCGATGTACGCGCTGGTGGAAGGCCTGTTCCTCGGCGCCATCTCGGCCGTGTTCAACGCCAAGTTCCCCGGCATCGTGTTCCAGGCCGTGCTGCTGACCTTCGGCACCCTGTTCGCGCTGCTGTTCGCGTACCGCAGCGGCCTGATCAAGGCCACCGAGAACTTCAAGCTGGGCGTGATCGCGGCCACTGGCGGCATCGCCCTGCTCTACCTGGCCTCGTTCGTGCTGGGCTTCTTCAACATCAACGTGCCGGTGATCCATGACTCCGGCTGGCTGGGCATCGCCTTCAGCCTGTTCGTGGTGGTCGTGGCCGCGCTGAATCTGGTGCTGGACTTCGACTTCATCGAGACCGGTGTCGCCCAGCGCGCGCCGAAGTACATGGAGTGGTATGGCGCATTCGGCCTGATGGTGACCCTGGTCTGGCTATATGTGGAGTTCCTGCGCCTGCTGTCGAAGATCCAGCAGCGCTGAACCGGATAGAGCCATAAACGACAAAGGGCGCCTTCTGGGCGCCCTTTTCTCTTTGTTACGCATCGCTGCATTTCCCGGCTAGCCAGTCGCGCCCACCTGTGCAGCGTAGTGCGCCGCAAGGTGCTCGACCAGCGCGCGCACTTTCGGCGCCAGCGCCCGCGCATGCGGATACAGCGCGAAGTAGCGCCGCTGCCCGGCGTGCCAGGCGGGCAGCACACGGATCAAACGACCGGCGCGCAGGTCTTCCTGCACGGTCAGTGCGGTGAACAGGCTGATGCCCATGCCCGCCAGCGCGGCGGCATACAGCGCCGGCGTTGCATCCACCCGCAGGCGTTGCCCGGCCTCGATGCTCGCGCTGGCGCCGCGCGGCCCCTGCAGCTGCCAGGGCGACGTCGCCGCTGCAGGACTGAACCCCAGCAGCGCGTGCTGCGCAAGGTCCGACGGCTGACGCGGCAGGCCATGACGCGCCAGGTAGGCCGGTGCGGCGACCAGGATGCGCGGGCAGCTGGCCAGCTCGCGCGCGACCAGCTGGCTGTCCGGTAGCGAGGCTGCAATACGCAGCGCCAGGTCAAAGCCACCACCGACGACATCGACGAGCTGATCATCGGCCGACAGATCCAGCGCGACCTGCGGGTAGCGCTGCAGGAAGGACGGCAACCAATGCGGCAGCTCCTGGCTGGCCACCACCTGCGGCACGCTGATCCGCACCCTGCCACGGGGTTGCGCCTGCCCGGCGCGGGCACGATCGTCCGCCTCCTGCAGGCGGTCCAGCAGCGTTGCCGCCTCGCGATAGTAGTCGCGCCCGGCCTCGGTCAATGACAGCCGGCGGCTGTTGCGATCGAGCAAGCGAACCTGCAGATGTTCTTCCAGCTGGCGCAACTGCCGTGACATCGCCGAGTGGGTGGTTCCCAGGCGTTCAGCGGCCGCGGTGAAACTGCCCGCGTCAACGATGGCGCGCAGCGCACGCAGGGCGGCGAAGTGATCCATCGGCTAATGGCTCCACGTTGCGGTGCCCACGGCATGCGGGCCCCGCCAGCTTATCAAGCGCCGTCGCCAGCCTTGCGCACCGGCAACGCCAGGATCGCGTCGGTACTCATGACATCCCCGAACGCGTCTTCGATCTGCGCCAGCGAGGCGTCATGCAGCGCGCGATGGCCGATGCGCTGGCCACCGGCCAGGTCCAGGTCGCGGCTGGCGCTGGCGTCGGACGAGACGATCACCCGGTAGCCACGTGGTGCGGCCGCTGCGTCGCGCGCAGCACCGGCGACGCAGGCATGGGTCTGCAGGCCGGTGACGATAAGGGTGTCGATACCGGCATGCTTCAGCACCGTGTCGAGCACCGCGGCCGAGCTGCCAGCGAACACGCTGACGTTGTCCTTCTGCACCACGGTCTCGCCCTTGCGCGGCTGCAGGTCGCGATGGAAGTCGGCATTGACGCTGCCCAGCGCGAACAGCGGTGCGCCGGCCGGCAACACATGCTGCACGTGGATCACGCGGATGCCGTGGGCATCGGCGAACGCGACCACCCGCTTGGCCTGGCGCAGTGCGGCCACGCCATCGGGAATGACCATGCGGCCACCGGCGAAGCCCGGCGCGGCGCTGGCGTCGAAGTACTCGTTCTGGAAGTCGATCACCAACACCGCAGTCTTCGCCGCATCCAGCGAGGCCGCGACCGGCGCGCCCGCCATATGGCGGATGGTGGGATGGGCCGGTTCGACGGCAGCGACCGGGGCGGTGGCGGCCATGCCGATCAGGCTGGCCAGGCCGAAGGCGGTGAGGTTCATGGGAGGGTTCCTGTGCGGTGGGTGTGGGGCACAGGATGCGGAGCGATTGGCGCACGAACCAGCCGTGCGGGGGCACATGACCTGTGCGAAAACCGCACAACCGATCATTCCGTCATCCACGCATGGCGTGGATCTACCGGAAAACGCAACGGGGCGCCCGAAGGCGCCCCGCTGGGATCCAACCGAGGCCGACCGGTCGCTTACAGGCGGCTGGCGATGGCCTTGGCGAAGCTCATGGTGGTGCCGGTGCCGCCCAGGTCGCCGGTCAGCGAATCCTTGGCTTCCATGGTCGCCACGATGGCCTTGCGCAGGCGTTCGGCGTTTTCCGGCTGGCCAATGTGGTCCAGCATCTGCGCGGCTGCCAGCAGCAGCGCGCACGGATTGGCCTTGCCCTGGCCGGCGATGTCCGGCGCGGTGCCGTGCACGGCTTCGAAGATCGCCGCGTCCTTGCCGATGTTGGCACCCGGGGCCAGGCCCAGGCCGCCGACCAGGCCGGCGCACAGGTCGGAGATGATGTCGCCGAACAGGTTGGTGGTGACGATCACGTCGAACTGTTCCGGACGCATCACCAGCTGCATGCAGCAGTTGTCGACGATCATTTCCTGGAATTCGATGTCCGGGTACTGCGCGGCCACTTCACGGGCGACGTTCAGGAACAGGCCCGAGGTCGACTTGATGATGTTGGCCTTGTGCACGGCGGTGACCTTCTTGCGGCCGGTGCTCTTGGCAAGCTCGAAGGCGTAGCGCACGATGCGCTCGGAGCCCTTGCGGGTGATTCGGGTGCCGGAGAACGCGGTCTCGCCGTCGGCAGACACTTCCTGGCCTTCGGCCAGGTAGGCACCTTCGGTGTTCTCACGAACGGTGATCAGGTCGACGTTGTCGAAACGCGACTTGGTGTTCGGGAAGGTGTGGGCCGGACGCACGTTGGCGTACAGATCGAAATGGCGGCGCAGGCTGACGTTGATCGAGGTGAAGCCACCACCGACCGGGGTGGTCAGCGGGCTCTTCAGCGCGACCTTGTTGCGCGCGATCGATTCCAGGGTCACCGCCGGCATCAGGTCGCCGTGCTTTTCCAGGGCCACCAGGCCGGCGTCAGCGTCTTCGTACTCCAGGCCAGTCTTGAGCTGGTCGAGCACGAACAGGGTGGCGTCCATGATTTCCGGGCCAATGCCGTCGCCGCGGATGACCGTAATTTTCTGCGTCATTGATCGATGTTCCGAACAGGGGGAAAAACGCCGTCCGGACGTGCCCGGAAACGCCGGCGCAAAGGAAGTTTCACCGGCAATTATGCCTTACCCGGCTCGGAGACCCCAAATAGGCAATTAGTCCGAGCCGGGTAAGGCAGAATTGCCCGCGCATTTCTCCTCTACCCCCGCCTGTCGGCGCGCCCCTTCAACAAGAAGGGGCTCCTGGGCGGTTGGATCGCGGGAAATGCCCCGGCGCGCGGCCGTGATCCGGTAGCGCCGGGCCATGCCCGGCGGCTTTTCGTTCAGGTCTCCGCCGGGCATGGCCCGGCGCTACCTCAGTGCTCGTGCGCGGCTGGCGCGGCGGCGCCGCCTTCGAGCTGGTCGAGGAAGTCGACCGCGCGGCGCAGGTGCGGGATCACGATGGAACCGCCGACCACCAGGCCGACCGAGAAGGTCTCGAAGAACTCTTCGCGGGTCACCCCGGCGTCCTTGCACTGGGCCACGTGGTAGCTGATGCAGTCGTCGCAGCGCAGCACCATCGAAGCCACCAGGCCCAGCAGTTCCTTGGTCTTCACGTCCAGCGCGCCGGCCTGATAGGTCTGCGTGTCCAGCGCGAAGAAGCGCCGCACCACCTGGTTCGGTTCGCCCAGGATGCGTTCGTTCATGCGCTTGCGGAAGTCGGTGAACTCGGCGATGCGGTCCTTGCTGCCGTCGTCGGCCGCGCTCATGCCTGACCCTGCCCGGCCAGCAGCGGCTCGAGCTTGCCTTCACGGTGCAGGGCCATCATGTCGTCGTAGCCGCCGACATGGACGTCGCCGACGAAGATCTGCGGCACGCTGGTACGGCGGGTCTTGGCCACCATCTTCTCCCGCTCGGCCGGGTCCAGGTCGATGCGGACCTCGGTCCACTGCTGGCCCTTGCTCTTCAGGAAGTTCTTGGCGGCCACGCAGTACGGGCAGACGGCGGTGGAATAGATGGTGATGGCGGGGGCACCGCCGGCGGTCTGGGCTGTCACGGGAAACTCCACGATGTATCGACGGTCTACATATGGTACCGGTGCGCTGGAATTTCCACGCCACGGCCGCAACACTGTGGATTAACGAATGGTTGCCCCCTGCCCTGCCACGCTTGGCGCGCCCCGCCCGAGGACCCCCTGCTTGCGAGCCCTGCTGCTGACTACCGCCGTCACCCTGGCCCTGGCCGTGCCGCTGGCCCAGGCCCAGGAGAAGCTGCCCGACATCGGCTCCTCGGCCGGTGAGCTGCTGACCCCGGCCCGCCAGGCCGAGTACGGCGCGATGATGCTGCGCGAGCTGCGCAACTATGGCTACCTGCTGGACGACCCGCTGGTGAACGACTGGCTGCAGACCATGGGTACCCGGCTCGGCTCCAACAGTGACCAGCCACGGCAGCCCTATACCTTCTTCGTGATGAAGGACCGGCAGATCAACGCCTTCGCCACCCTCGGCGGCTACATCGGGGTCAATGCCGGCCTGGTGCTGACCGCCGAGCGCGAGGACGAGGTGGCCGCGGTGCTGTCCCACGAAATCGCCCACGTTACCCAGCAGCACGTGCTGCGCGGGGTAGAGCGCGCCCAGCGCGACCAGATCCCGATCCTGCTGGGCATGCTGGCGGCGGTGGTGGCCGCGCAGGCCAGCAACAGCACGTCCTCCGGCAACGCGACCATGGCCGCGATCAGTTCCGGCATGGGCCTGATGCAGCAGCGGCAGATCAACTACACCCGTTCCAACGAGTCCGAGGCCGACCGCCTCGGCATCCGCACGCTGTCGCGCAGCGGCTACGACGTGGATGCCATGGCCGGCTTCTTCGAACGGATGGCATCGGCGATGCGCGGCAACGAAGGCGGCTACAGCGTGCCCGAGTTCCTGCGCACCCACCCGGTCAACATCACCCGCATCAGCGAGGCCAAGGCCCGCGCCGAGCAGATGAAGAAGGACACGGTGCTGCTGACCACCACCACCCCCAGCGGCGAGCGCAGGGAGCGCGTGGACCCGGCCGACCCCAGCCTGGCCGAGCCCCTGCTGCGCGGAAACAACCCGCTGCTGCCCAGCAACGTGCTGCGCATCCCGATGGGCCAGCTCAGCCGCGGCGCCAGTGGCGACTTCGACTGGGCGCGCGAGCGCCTGCGCGTGCTCAGCGCGGACTCCGCGCCCGAGCTGGAACGCGAGTATGCCGACCTGGCCAAGCGCCAGGAGGACGGCCTCAACGATGCCCAGCGCTATGGCCAGGCGCTGGCTGTGATGCGCGGCGGTCGCGCCGGCGCCACCCAGGCCCGGCAGACCCTGGCCGGCCTGCTGCAGGCCCGGCCGGACAACCTGTGGCTGGCGCTGGCGCTGGGCGAAGCGGAGTCACGGGCCGGCCAGGCCGCCCAGGCCAACAGCCGCTTCGAGCAGTTGCTGCGCCAGCACCCCAACAGCCGCCCGGTGGCACTGACCTATGCCGAGATCCTGAACGAACAGGGTACCCGCGAGGCCGGCCAGCGCGCGCAGGCCATGCTGCGGCCCCTGCTGTCGCAAAGCGGTAACGATCCGGTCTTCCAGCAGCGATATGCCCGCGCCAGCGAGCTGGCCGGCGACAGCGTGCGTGCCAGCGAGGCCTATGCCGAGGCGGCCTTCCTCAGCGGACGGCCGGAGCAGGCGCTGCTGCAGTTGCAGGCGCTCAAGCGCAACCCGGCACTGGATTACATCGGCCGTGCGCGGGTTGACGCGCGCATCGAATCGATCACCCCGACCGTGCTGGAGCTGCGCCGCCAGGGTGTGCAGGATCCGGACCTGGACCGGCGCTGAGCGCTGCATGACCGGCCGATGGCAGTCCCAGCCGGTTCCAGGCCGGGTAGTCACAAACATGTCATCAAACCGTAGTCTACTGGCACCACTCCAGTAACCGAGCCCTACGGTGTCCTCGTGCAGAAACGCATCCTGATCGTCGATGACGAGCCCGCGATCCGTGAAATGGTCGCCTTCGCCCTTCGCAAGGGCGATTACGAACCGGTCCACGCCGGCGATGCCCGGGAGGCCCAGACTGCGATCGCCGACCGCGTCCCCGACCTGATCCTGCTGGACTGGATGCTGCCCGGTACGAGTGGCCTGGACCTGGCCCGTCGCTGGCGCAAGGAAACGCTGACCCGCGAAGTGCCGATCATCATGCTGACCGCGCGCGGCGAAGAGAACGACCGCGTTGGCGGCCTTGAAGCCGGCGTCGACGACTATGTGGTCAAGCCGTTCTCGGCGCGCGAACTGCTGGCCCGCATCCGCGCGGTGATGCGCCGCGCCCGCGAGGACGACGAGGACGGCAGCGTGGCGGTCGGCCCGATCCGCATCGATGGCGCGGCGCATCGCGTATTCGCCAATGACCAGCCGGTGCCGATCGGCCCGACCGAATACCGCCTGCTGCACTTCTTCATGACCCACCCGGAGCGCGTCTATACCCGCGCCCAGCTGCTGGACCATGTGTGGGGCGGCAGCGTGTACGTGGAGGAGCGCACCATCGACGTGCACATCCGCCGCCTGCGCAAGACGCTGGAACCGTTCAACGCCGAGAACATGGTGCAGACCGTGCGCGGCGCCGGCTACCGTTTCTCCACTGCCACCTGAGTCTCGTCGTGCCGGCGCCAAGCACCTGCGGGTGCCGGCGCCGGCAACTCTGCTATAACCCTCGGTTCACCCCAGTGAACCGCCGCACCTCAACGACGAGATCGCAATGCCCCGCCACATCCGCTCTGCCTGGTTGAAGACCCTGGCCACCGTTGCCGCGGTGCTGCTGTTCGCCGGACTGGTGGGGTGGCTCTCGGGGCATCTGTGGCTGTGCATCGCACTGGGCGCGCTGGCCACCCTGGCTTGGCACTACTGGCGGCTGCGCAGCGTGCTGCGGCGGCTGACCGCGCGCCAGCGCTGGGACACCGCCGAGGAAGGCAGCGGCGTCTGGAACGAGCTGGACCGCCTGCTGTACCGCAACCAGGTGGAAATGCGCGTACGCAAGCGCCGCCTGCTGGACATGCTGCGCAGCTACCGCGCCGCTGCCGCCGCGCTTCCCGATGCGGTGGTGGTGCTGGACCGCAACAGCCAGCGCGTGCAGTGGTTCAACGAAGCGGCTACTGCCCTGCTCGGCCTGCACCATCCCGGCGACCTTGGCGAGGCCCTGGTCGAACGCCTGCAGCCAATGCCGCTGGCGCACTGGCTGGCCGGTGGCCGCAACGCCGAGCCGATCCTGGACGTGCCCTCGCCGGTCGACCCGGCGATCCGCCTGAATCTGCGCCTGATTCCCTATTCGTCGGATTACTGGCTGCTGATCGCGCGTGACGTCAGCAAGCTGCTTCGCCTGGAACAGGTGCGCCGCGACTTCGTGGCCAATGTTTCACACGAACTGCGCACGCCGCTCACCGTGGTCCACGGCTACCTGGACATGATGGACCCGGAGGATTTCCCGGGAACCGGACCGATGCTGGAGGAAATGCGCAAGCAGAGCCAGCGCATGGCCCAGCTGGTGGAAGACCTGCTGACGCTGTCGCGCCTGGAATCGCAGGAACACAGCGAGGAAGAGACCGTGGCCATGCAGCCGATGCTGGCAACCCTGCGCCGCGAGGCCGAAGCGCACAGCCAGGGCCGCCACCAGATCAGCATCGACGATCTGGCCGGCGTCGACCTGCAGGGCTCGACCAAGGAGCTTCACAGCGCCTTCTCCAACCTGGTCACCAACGCGGTGCGCTACACCCCGGCCGGTGGCCGCATCGCGGTGGAGTTCCGCCGCGAGGGCGACGGCGCCGTGCTGGCCGTGCGCGATTCCGGCTACGGCATTCCCGCCACGCACCTGCCGCGCCTGACCGAACGCTTCTACCGGGTTTCCAGCAGCCGCTCACGCGAGAGTGGCGGTACCGGACTGGGCCTGTCGATCGTCAAGCACATCCTCGGCCTGCACCACGCACGGCTGGAGATCGAAAGCGAAGTCGGCAAGGGCTCGGTGTTCTCCTGCCATTTCGATGCCGACCACGTGCGCCCGCGCGAGTCCGCCCCCCTGACCTCCATCGAAGAATGACGCCATGAGCAGCCTCGGATCCCTCCCCCTCCCCGTGAGCCCGGACAACGATCCGTTGCGCGACCCGGCGCTGTACATCAACCGTGAGCTGTCGCAGCTGGATTTCAACTTCCGCGTGCTGGCCCAGGCGATGGACCCGCAGGTGCCGCTGCTGGAGCGCCTGCGCTTCATGTGCATCTCCTGCACCAACCTCGACGAGTTCTTCGAGATCCGCGCCGCCGCCGTGCGCCACGCGCAGGAGTTCGGCCTGCCGCCGGCACCGGACGGGATGAGCCCGCAGGCCATCCTCAGCGCCATTCATGACCGCGCCGCCGAACTGGTGGACCAGCAGTACCGCTGCTGGAACGAGACGCTGCGCCCGGCGCTGATGGACGCCGGCATCGGCGTGCTCGGCCGCCATTCCTGGACCGATAGGCAAAGGCGCTGGCTGCGCGCCTATTTCCGCAACGAGATCATGCCGGTGCTGTCGCCGCTGGGCCTGGACCCGGTGCATCCGTTCCCGAAGATCCTCAACAAGTCGCTGAATATCGTGGTGGTGCTCAAAGGCACCGACGCGTTCGGCCGCGCCGGCCACCTGGCCATCGTGCGTGCGCCGCGCTCACTGCCGCGCATCATCCAGCTGCCGGAAAAGCTGGGCGGATCACAGAATTTCGTGTTCCTGTCGTCGGTGCTGTCCACCTTCGTCGATGAGCTGTTCCCGGGCATGGAAGTCCAGGGCGCCTACCAGTTCCGCGTCACCCGCAACTCCGAGCTGGTGGTGGATGAGGAGGAAGTGGAAAACCTGGCGCTGGCGCTGCGCGACGAGCTGGTGGACCGCGGCTACCGGCCGGCGGTGCGCCTGGAGATCGCCCACGACATGCCGCGTGAGATCGTGCGCACCCTGCTGCAGAATTTCGGCCTGACCGAGAACGCGGTCTACCGCATTGATGGCCCGGTCAACCTCAACCGCATCATCCAGCTGTACGACCTGATCGCGCAGCCGGACCTGAAGTACCCGCCGATGACCCCGCGCACCCTGCGCGACAGCGACGGCATCTTCGAGACAGTGACACGCCAGGACCTGCTGCTGCACCATCCGTTCGATGCCTTCACCGCGGTGCTGGACCTGATCCGGCAGGCGGCGATCGATCCGAACGTCCTGGCGATCAAGCAGACCCTGTACCGCACCGGCAAGGATTCGCTGATCGTCGATGCACTGATCCAGGCCGCGCGCAACGGCAAGGACGTGACCGTGGTGGTTGAACTGCGCGCGCGCTTCGACGAGGAAGCCAACCTGGGCCTGGCCGATCGCCTGCAGGAGGCCGGCGTGCAGGTGGTGTACGGCGTGGTCGGCTACAAGACCCACGCCAAGATGCTGCTGATCGTGCGCCGCGAAGGCCGCAAACTGCGCCGCTATGTACACCTGGGCACCGGCAACTACCACAGCGGTACCGCCCGCGCGTACACCGACATCAGCCTGATCACGGCTGACCCGGACATCGGCAACGACGTGCACCTGCTGTTCCAGCAGCTGTCCGGCCTCGCCTCGAAGATGAAGCTCAAGCGCCTGCTGCAGTCGCCCTTCACTCTGCATACCGGCATCCTCGGCCGCATCGAGCGCGAGACGCGCATCGCCGCCGCCGGCCGCCCGGCGCGGATCATCGCCAAGATGAACGCGTTGAACGAACCGCAGGTGGTGCGCGCCCTGTACGCGGCCTCGCAGGCCGGCGTGCAGATCGACCTGATCATCCGCGGCGCCTGCACCCTGCGCCCGGGTGTGCCGGGCATCTCGGACAACATCCGCGTGCGCTCGATCGTCGGCCGCTTCCTGGAACACAGCCGCGTCTACTGGTTCGGCAACGACGGCGCTCCGGAAATGTACTGCGCCAGCGCCGACTGGCTGGAGCGCAACCTGCTGCGCCGGGTCGAGACCTGCTTCCCGATCCTCGACCCGGAGCTGGCCAAGCGGGTCTATCGCGAAGTGCTGCAGAACTACCTGGACGACAATCTCAACGCCTGGGAACTGGATGCCGACGGCATCTACCACAAGCGCGCGCCGGCGCACGACGAAGCGCCGCATTCCGCGCAGATGGCATTGATGCAGGGGCTGTAGTCCTGCCCCGGTGGATCCCGACCGCTGGTCGGGATTCGATCAGTGCCGACCAACGGTCGGCACCCACCCACAGCGGGATCTGACCCCTTGCCATCGTGCTGCACGCCTCCTTCCAAAATGTGAAGGCCGCGCGGTGACGAGCACACCGCCCCTTCGGCTAACATTCGTCCATGCCGCATACCACCACGACTCCGCCCGCATTGCAGGATGGCGACCTGCTGGCCGCCATCGACCTTGGCTCCAACAGTTTCCACATGGTCATCGCGCGCTACACGCTCGGTCAGCTGCGGGTGATCGACCGCCTGCGCGAGACGGTGCGCATGGCCGATGGCCTGGATGGCAAGGGTGGTCTCTCTTCCGCTGCACGCCAACGTGCCCTGGAATGCCTGGCCCGCTTCGGCCAGCGCATCCGCAATGTGCCGCCGCACCGGGTGCGTGCGCTGGCCACCAACACCGTGCGCCAGCTGCGCTCGCCGCAGTCGTTCCTGGTTCCCGCCGAAACCGCGCTCGGGCATGCCATCGAAGTGGTCAGCGGTCGCGAAGAAGCGCGCCTGATCTACCTGGGCGTGGCCCATGCGCAACCACCCAAGCCCGGCCAGCGCCGGCTGGTGATCGATATCGGCGGCGGCTCCACGGAGTTCATCATCGGCATGGGCATGCAGACCCTGGAGCGCGAAAGCCTGCAGGCCGGCTGCATCGCCAGCACACGGCGTTTCTTCCCTGGCGGCAAGCTGAGCAAGAAGCGCTGGAAGGATGCGCTGGCCGAGATCGGCCGTGAGTTCCAGCCCTTCGCCAGCAAGTACCGTGCGCTGGGCTGGCAGGAAGCCCTGGGTTCTTCAGGCACGCACAAGGCGATCAGCGAGATCTGCGCAACGATGAAGCTGAGCAAGGGCGCGATCACCGCCGAGGCCCTGCCGCAGCTGCGCGATGAACTGCTGAAGGCGAAGAAGATCGACGACATCCAGCTGCCCGGGTTGTCCAGCGACCGCCGCCCGATCATCGCAGGCGGGATCCTGGTACTGGAAGCCGCGTTCCAGGCGCTGGGCCTGCAGAAACTGCTGGTGAGCAAGGCCGCGATGCGCGAAGGCATCCTGTATGACATCGTCGGCCGCGCCGGCGAGAACGACCTGCGTGATGAATCGGTGGCCGCACTCAGCCAGCGCTACGGCATCGATACCGTGCAGGCCGAGCGGGTGCAGGAGACCGCGCTGTCGCTGCTGGAACAGGTGCAGGATCGCTGGAGGCTCGATGCCGACGATGCGCGCATGCTCGGCTGGGCCGCGCGCCTGCACGAGCTGGGCCTGATGATCGCGCACAGCGGCTACCACGTGCACGGCAGCTATGTGCTGGAGCACTCGGATATCGCCGGCTTCTCGCGCCAGGAGCAGCAGATGCTGGCCGCGCTGGTGCGCAGCCACCGCCGCAGCGTGACCAAGACCGCCTTCGACGCCCTGCCCGAGCGCCTGCTGCTGACCGCACGCCGGCTGGCAGCCCTGCTGCGCCTGGCGGTGCTGCTCAACCGTGCCCATGAGGACGATCCGCTGCCGGCACTGGAACTGACCGCCGACGACAACCGCCTGTCGCTGATCGTGCCGCAGGCCTTCATCGATGCCCGGCCGCTGCTGCGCGCGGACCTGATCGGCGAGACCGATGGCATCGCCGGGCTGGGCATCCAGTTCCGGCCGTTCGTGGCCTGAGCGCCGCGCCTCCACGAGGGGAGTAGGTCACACACCGTTACAGTTCGCGCACGTGCCCCGCATAGATCTGCTGCGATGCAGCAGATCATGTCGAGCAAGCGCATTCAGCGTGACCGCTAAGCGACTGCTTTTGTTGAGCTTTCGTGAAATCTGATGAAGAAAGCTGGTACAAACCGACATATCCTCTTTACAGAGACTTAACCAACGAGACTACTATCGGGTCATCGGTCCGCTTATCGGCGACCGATTTCTTCGACGCCCCTTTTGGCGTCCCTGCACGACCTGAGAGAGAGAGCTCGTCATGACTTCACGCACCACCCCCTGGGGCAGGCCATCCGCTACGCCCTGGCAACCACTGCGACGCTGGCCGCGCTGCCTGCGTTCGCCCAGAGTGGCAGCACTGCCGCGCCGACCACCCTGGATCGCATCGAGATCACTGGCTCGCGCATCCGCCAGGTGGACGTGGAGACCGCACAGCCGGTCCTGGCACTGAGCCGGCTGGACATCGAGCGCCAGGGCTTCAGCTCGGTGGCCGACATCCTGCAGAACGTCACCGCGATGGGCAGCCCGGCGATCAGCCGCGCAAACGCACTGAGCTCGGGCGAAAACACCGGCGGCACCTACATCGACATGCGCAACCTGGGCGCGCAGCGCACCCTGGTGCTGGTCAATGGCAAGCGTCTGGGCATCAGCACCTCCGGCTACCAGGACGTGTCCTCGCTGCCGGTGTCTGCGGTGGAGCGCATTGAAGTGCTGAAGGACGGCGCCTCGGCCATCTACGGTTCCGACGCGATGGCGGGCGTGATCAACATCATCACCCGCTCCAACGTCAACGGCGTGACCGCCAATGTCTACCACGGCCAGTACAGCGAAGGCGACGGTGCCCGTGACCGCTTCGATGTGGTCGGCGGCTGGAGCAACGATCGCGTGTCGCTGACCCTGGCACTGGAGCACTCCGAAGAAAAGAGCGTCTGGGCAAAGGACCGCTGGTTCAGCAAGTACGGCGTGAGCGACCGCCACCCGAACGACGCCTCCAACTGGACCACGCTGAGCCAGTGGGGCCAGGTTACCGGCCTGAAGGGCGGCCCGGGCTGCACCAACGCCACCCAGGGGTGTGGCTACTCGCTCAACCGCGGCGCTGACCCGACCAACCCGGCCAACTACCACCTGACCGACGCAACCCCGTTCACCGGCGACGTCAGCAACGCCAACGAACAGATGCACGTCATGTATCCGCTCAAGCGTGATTCGGTGTACTTCGACGGTCGCTTCAAGATCACCGACCAGGTCAACCTGCGCACCGAATTCGGCTACAACAAGCGTTCGGCCGAGCGCCAGATTGCAGGCTACCCGCTGCAGTCCAGCTCGGTGTCCATCTCCGGTGACCCGACCGCCACCGGCCTGATGTCCAAGGACAGCTACTTCAACCCGTTCGGCACCCAGCACGGCTATGCCAGGCCAACCGACGTGGCCTGGAACCGCCGCACCTGGGAAATCCCGCGCGTGAGCACCAGCGAACTGAAGACCTACCGTGCGGTAGTGTCGCTGGATGGCAGCTTCGAGATCGGCCAGCGCTACTTCGACTGGGACGTGGGCTACCAGTACAACCGCAACGAGCTGACCGCCACCGCCACCGGCAACCTGCACAAGAAGCGCGTGCGCGACGCCGTGGGCCCGTCGTTCCTGGATCCGGCCACCGGCAAGGTGATGTGTGGCCGTCCGGGCGCGGTGATCAGCGGCTGCACGCCGTGGAACCCGCTGGTGCCCTACGGCAGAAACGATCCGAACGGACTGACCGGCAATGAAGAGCTGATGGCCTGGCTGTTCCCGGCGGAGCACACCACCGGCCGGACCACCACCAAGAACGCGTTCGCCAATCTGTCCGGCAGCATCCTGACCCTGCCGGCCGGCGACCTGGGCTTCGCCTTCGGTGTGGAAAGCCGAAAGGAAGATGGCCGCTACACCCCCGATGCCCTGGCCCAGACCGGTGCCACCACCAACCTGGCCGCTGGCCCGACCGGTGGCAGCTACAACGTGAAGGAAGCCTACCTGGAACTCAACGTGCCGGTGCTGGCCGACCTGCCCGGCGCACGCGAGCTGAGCTTCAATGCCGCTACCCGCTATTCCAAGTACAACACCTTCGGCAACACGCTCAACAGCAAGTTCGGCTTCAAGTGGAAGCCGATCGACCAGCTGCTGGTCCGTGGTACCTGGGCCGAGGGCTTCCGCGCACCGACCATCAACGATCTGTACGGTGGTGGTTCGGAAACCTTCGCGCAGTTCAGCGACCCGTGCGACACCGTGTTCGGCTCGGCCAAAGGCAGTGCCGAAGTCCGCGCACGGTGCGCACGTGACATCGCCGATGCAGCCAACTTCCGCCAGCTGAAGCAGGGCAACACGCCGGTAACCACGGCGCAGGATGCCACCCCGACGCCGTTCGTGTCCGGCTCCAACCCGCTACTGGTTCCGGAGACCTCGACCAGCAAAACGCTGGGCCTGGTGTGGAGCCCGACCTTCCTCAGCAACTTCAACGTGGCGCTGGACTGGTGGAAGATCCGCATCGACAACACCATCGTCGGTGACAGCCCCAACCAGATCCTGAAGGATTGCTATGAGCAGGGCATCGAATCGCGCTGCAGCCGCTTCACCCGCGATCCGTCCAACGGCATCGTCACCGGCCTGAAGTTCGGCAACCGCAATGCCGGTTTCGCCGAGACCGAGGGCTACGACCTGGATGTCAGCTATCGCGTCGACACCGGCTACGGCAAGCTGAGCGCAGGTTGGACCAGTACCTATGTGAGCAAGAACGTCTACCGCTCCACCAATGATGTCCGCGATGCGATCACGCCGATCAACGGCGTGGCCAACACCATCGGCACCGCTACCAGCCTTGCGTTCCGCGTGCGCTCGAACCTGGTGCTGGGCTGGGATGTGGGTGACTTCGGCGTCAGCTGGACGGCACGCTACTACTCCGGTGTGAAGGAGCGCTGCCTCAACGCCTCGCGGTATGCGGACGAATGCTCCGATCCGACCTTCCTGGCTCCGTGGCTGAAGTCGCCGACCGCTTACAACGAGCGCGGCGCGGTGACCTTCCACGACGTGCAGTTCCGCTACAACCTGCCGTGGGATGCAACCGTGTCGGTGGGCGCGAACAATGTGTTCGGCAAGGAAGCGCCGGTGATGTACAGCAAGCCGAACTCGTCGTTCTCCTACTACGGTGGCTACGACATCGGTCGTTTCATGTACATGAAGTACCAGCAGCGCTTCTGATCCACCCGCGTTGCTGACGCTTGTCGACCACGGCCCTTCGGGGCCGTGGTTCTTTCTGATTCTGCGCAGACTGTCGCTTTCCACATTGCCCGTGCTGCGTTCCATCAGGGACCCGGCCCGCTGCCTCGCCTCCGCCGTAACGCCGCAGGCCGGAGCAATCGATTGATCTGCTTCCGCTTTGTGCAGAAACGTCACACCTGTCTGCACGACTTTCGTCGCTTGCCCATACGTCTCCGCGCCCGTCTTCACTAGGTTCGAACGTCCACCACCGCGGTGGCATTGACGCAGCCCCGCTTGGCTGTGTTCCGAAGACTTCGAAGACCGAGAGAGAGACCCATGACCATCCGTATTCCCGAACTGGGGTTGGCGATCCGTCGTGCACTGACGATGACGGCCACCACCGCACTGGCCGCCCCCGCATTCGCCCAGCATGCACCGGAAGCCACCACGCTGGACCGTATCGAGATCACCGGTTCGCGCATCCGCCAGGTCGACCTGGAAACCGCACAGCCGGTGCTGACCATCAGCCGCGCCGACATCGAGCGGCAGGGCTTCAATTCCGTCGCGGACATCCTGCAGAACCTGACCGCGACCGGCAGCCCCGCGCTCAGCCGCGCCAGCCCGCTCAGCAGTGGCGAAGCCTCCGGCGGCAGCTACGTGGACATGCGCGGGCTGGGGGCGCAGCGCACGCTGGTGCTGGTCAACGGCAAGCGCCTGGGCATGACCACTTCGGGTTACCAGGACATTTCCAGCATTCCCGCCGCTGCCGTGGAGCGCATGGAAGTGCTGAAGGACGGCGCTTCGGCCATCTACGGTTCCGACGCGATGGCCGGCGTGGTCAACATCATCACCCGGCGCAACGTCCAGGGCGTGGCGGCCAACGTCTACCACGGGCAGTTCAGCGAAGGTGACGGTGCGCGCACCCAGTACGACGTGGTTGCCGGCTGGTCGAACGACCGCGCCTCGATCAGCGTCGCCGCCGAGCATGTCGAAGAGAAGGGCGTATGGGCCAAGGACCGCGGCTTCAGCGCCTACAGCTACACCGATCGTCATCCGGACGATGGCTGGACCACGGTCGGCCAGTGGGGGCGCATCGTCGGCTTCAAGGGCCCGGGCTGCAGCAGCAGCCGTGGCTGCAGCTATTCCCTCGACCGCGGCAGCCAGCCGGGCGGGCCGGACAGTTTCCACCTCAGTGACAACACACCGTTCACCGGTGATGTCAGCAACAGCAACGAGCAGATGCACGTGCAGACACCGATCAAGCGCGATTCGCTCTTTGTCGACGCACGCATGGATATGAACGACCAGGTCCGCTTCAGTACGCAGCTGGCCTACAACCGGCGTACCACCACGCGCCAGGTCGCCGGCTATCCGTTCCAGTCCGCTGCGGCCGGCATCACGCCGATGTCCGCCGACAGCTGGTTCAACCCGTTCGGCAGCCACCACGGCTATGAACACCCAAGCGACGTGCACTGGAACCGCCGCACCTGGGAGATTCCGCGGGTCAGCATCAGCGAACTGACCACCTGGCAGGGTGTGGCCGCGTTTGAAGGCAGCTTCCAGTTCGTCGGTCGCGAGTTCGATTGGGAAGCCGGCTACCAGTACAACCGCAGCGAACTGGAGCAGCGTGCCACCGGCAACCTGCACAAGCAGCGCGTCGCCGATTCCACCGGCCCTTCGTTCTACAACCCGGCCACCGGCAAGGTGGAATGCGGTACACCGGAGGCACCGATTGCCGGCTGCAAGCCCTGGAATCCGCTGGTGCCGTATGGCCAGGATGACCCTTACGGCCTGACCGGCAACAGCGAACTGCAGGACTGGCTGTTCCCCGAGGAAATCACCCGTGGCAGAAACACCACCCGCAACCTGTTCGCCAGCCTCAGTGGAGGCCTTGCCACGCTGCCTGCGGGGGAACTGGGCTTCGCCCTGGGCGTGGAGAGCCGCCGCGAGGAGGGGCGCTTCATTCCCGACGCGCTGGCCCAGACCGGTGCCACCACCAACCTGGCGGCGGGCCCCACTGGAGGGGGTTACCGCGTCGACGAGGCCTACCTGGAGCTGAGCGTGCCGTTGCTGCACGACCTCCCCGGTGCACGCCAGCTGACCCTCGACGCGGCAACGCGCTACTCGGACTACACCACCTTCGGCGGAACCCTCAACAGCAAGTTCGGCGTGTCGTGGAAGCCGATCGACCAGCTGCTGGTCCGTGGCACCTGGGCGCAGGGCTTCCGTGCACCGACCATCGCGAATCTGTACGGTGGGGGTTCGCAGACCTTCACCACCGGCTTCCGTGACCCCTGCGATACGGTGTATGGCGCGGCCGCCAGCAGCCCGGAGGTGCGTGCACGCTGCGCCGCCGACATCGCCAATGCAGACAGCTACCGCCAGCTCGGCCAGGGCAATGAGGCGATCACCGGCAGCAGCGGGCAGACACCGCTGCCCTTCACCAACGGTTCCAATCCCGACCTGAAGCCGGAAACGTCTACCAGCCGCACCCTGGGCCTGGTGTGGAGCCCGACGTTTGCCGAAGGGCTGAACATCGCGCTGGACTGGTGGAAGATCCGCATCGACAACACCATTGTCGCCGACCACCCCAACGACATCCTCCGCGACTGCTACGAACTGGGCATCGCCGAGCGCTGCGGCAGCTTTACCCGCGACCCGGAGCTGGGCATCGTCAACACGCTCAGCTATGGCAGCCGCAACAGCGGTTTCCGCCAGGCCGAAGGCTATGACCTGGAGATCGGCCACAAGATCGAAACCTCCTGGGGCACGTTGAGCGCCGACTGGAAGACCACCTATGTGGTCGCTGCGGAGCAACGGACCACCAACGAGGCGGATGTACCGCCGATTCCCAGCAATGGCATCGCCACCGACGGTGGCATCGGCTTCCGCGTGCGCTCCAACGCATCGCTGGGCTGGGAACGCGGCAACCTCGGCCTGACTTGGGGCCTGCGCTACTTCTCTGCGGTCAAGGAGCGCTGCCTGGGCGTTGATGAGTATCCGAACGAGTGTTCGCACCCCGACCAGCGCGCACCATGGTTCAGCGGCAGCCGTGACTACAACCGTCGCGGATCGGTCACCTTCCACGACGTGCAGGCACGCTACAACCTGCCATGGGATGCGACCGTCTCGATCGGTGCCAACAATGTGTTCGGCCGCCAGGGTCCGGTCATGTACAGCCAGCCGAGCGCCAATTTCTCCTACTACGGTGGCTTCGACATTGGTCGTTTCATCTACATGAAATACCAGCAGCGCTTCTGATCCACCGCGCTTGCTGCAGCACCGCCACGGCCCTTCGGGGCCGTGGCTCCACGGCAACCGGACGGCCGTCATCCCGTGGTCGCAAAGCGGTCATATCCGCTACATCGCCAGGCCCGAGCATGCCGGAAACCCGGAGGCCCGCCATGCGCTATGCCATCGTCACCGAGACCTACCCGCCGGAAGTGAACGGCGTTGCCCTCACCGTGCAGGGCCTGGAGCAGGGACTGCGCAATTCCGGCCATGAAATCGACCTGATCCGGCCACGCCAGGCCAGCGAAGCACCGGACTCGGCGCCAGGTGCGCTGCTGGTTCCGGGCGCCGCACTGCCGCGCTACCCCGGCCTGCGCTTCGGCCTGCCTGCGCCGATCCGGCTCAACCGCCACTGGCAGCAGCGGCGTCCCGATGCGGTCTACATTGCCACCGAGGGCCCGCTGGGCTGGTCGGCGCTGCGCACCGCACGCCGCCTTGGCATTCCGGTCGCCAGTGGTTTCCACACCCGCTTCGACGAGTACCTGCCCGACTACGGCGTGGCCTGGCTGCAGGCCGCGGCGATGCGCTGGATGCGCCGGTTCCACAATCAGGCCGATGCAACCCTGGTGCCCACCCGCGAACTGCAGCAGTTCCTTGTTGAACAGGGCTTCGACCGCGTGTGCCTGCTGGCGCGCGCGGTCGACAGCCAGCAGTTCGATCCCGGCCGGCGCGACCCGGCGCTGCGCGAGGAATGGGGCGTGGACGGCAATGGCCTGGTCGCGATCTACGTCGGCCGCATCGCCGCGGAAAAGAACCTTGGCCTGGCGGTGAGAGCCTTCCGACGCCTGCAGCAGATCCGGCCCAAAGCCCGCTTCGTATGGGTGGGCGATGGCCCAGCCCGCGAAAAACTGGCACATGAAAACCCGGATTTCATCTTCTGCGGCATCCAGCGCGGCGATGCGCTGGCCCGGCATTTCGCCAGCGGCGATCTGTTCCTGTTCCCCAGCCGCAGCGAGACCTTTGGCAACGTGACCCTGGAAAGCATGGCCAGCGGCCTGGCCACCGTCGCTTTCGACTATGGCGCGGCTCGCGAATACCTGCGTGACGGCGAGAACGGCGCGGCCGTGGAAAACGATGAGCAGTTCATCGAGGCAGCCGTGCAGCTGGCCGCCGATGATGCACGGCGCCGCGAGTTGGGCAGCAGCGCCGCGCGTGCGATGAAGCGCCTGCATCCACAACAGGTGGTTGCCGAATTCGATGCGCTGCTGGCCGAGCTGGCCCAGTCGCGGAGGAGCGGCCATGCGCACTACGCCGCTTGAGCTGCTGGCCGGCCGCGAAGCACGGCTGTGCCGCCGGGCCAACCACTACTGCCGGCGTCGCCGTGTGCGCCGGCTGTTCTCGGTCATCAGCCGGCTCGGCGATGGCGTGTTCTGGTACGTGCTGATGGGCGCACTGGTGCTGCTGGACGGCTTCGACGGACTGCGTGCATCGGTGCACATGGCCGCCACCGGGCTGGCCGCACTGCTGCTCTACAAGGGCCTCAAGCGCTGGACCCGACGCCCTCGCCCGTATGCGGCCGATCTGCGCATCCGCGCCTGGGTGGCGCCGCTGGACGAGTTCAGCTTCCCTTCCGGGCACACCCTGCACGCGGTG
This sequence comes from Stenotrophomonas sp. YJH_SMC_27, assembly GCF_059369815.1. Classification (NCBI taxonomy): domain Bacteria; kingdom Pseudomonadati; phylum Pseudomonadota; class Gammaproteobacteria; order Lysobacterales; family Lysobacteraceae; genus Stenotrophomonas; species Stenotrophomonas sp. YJH_SMC_27. The sequence goes on from NZ_JCAFTA010000001.1 coordinate 662,378, forward strand.
TCGTTCACCATCGTCGCGCTGGCCTACTACCCGTGGCTGGCACCGCTGCTGGTTCCCTTCACCTTCGGCGTCGCGCTGTCGCGGGTGGTACTGGGCCTGCACTACCCGTCCGATGTACTGGCCGCCACCGGCATCGCCATCCTGTTGGCCTCGGCCAGCCTGGCCTGGCTGCCGCTGCCGGTGTGATGGCCGCTGCACCGGCCGCGCGTGGCCCGGCGCTACCGTCATCGTTGATGGCCTAGAATGCAGGCATGACCACGCTGTTCATTTCCGACCTGCATCTGGACCCCAGCCGTCCGGAGATCACCGACCTGTTCCTGCGCTTCCTGCGCGACCAGGCGCCCGGCGCCGATGCGCTGTACATCCTGGGCGACCTGTTCGAGGCCTGGATCGGCGACGACACGCCCTCACCCGCCGCCGATGCGGTGGCCGACGCACTGAAGGCACTCTTCGACAGCGGCGTGCCGGTGTACTTCATCCGCGGCAACCGCGATTTCCTGCTCGGCGAGGACTATGCCCGCCGCGCCGGCCTGCGCATCCTGCCCGACCCCTGCGTGATCGAACTGTACGGCCGCCCGGTGCTGCTGCAGCACGGCGACCTGTTGTGCACCGACGACATTCCCTACCAGCAGTTCCGCGCGCAGACGCGCGACCCGGCATTCCAGGCGCAGTTCCTGTCGCAGCCGCTGGCCGCGCGCATCGCCTTCGCGCAGAAGGCGCGTGATGCCAGCCAGGCACGCCAGGCGGAAATGAAGCAGGGTGACCGCGCACAGTTCGAGACCGTCACCGACGTGGCCCCGGCCGAAGTCGATGCCACCTTCGTGCGCCACGGCGTGGATACGATGATCCATGGCCACACCCACCGCCCGGCGGTGCACACGCTGCAGGCCGGTGGACGCACCTGCACCCGCATCGTACTGGGCGACTGGTACGAACAGGGGTCGGTGCTGCGCGTGGATGCCGGCAGCTGGTCGCTGGATACGCTCGCGCGCGAATGATGGATCGCAGGGTGCCAACCAGGGTTGGCATCTACCCGGGCAGGTGCACGCACCCGGGCAGACACCGCCCCTGGCCGGCGCCTGACCTCAGCGGAAGCCCGCGATGGTGGCCTTGGTATTGACCAGCACGCGCTGGTTGTCGGCGGTACTGGCGTTGCCCATCGGGATGCCGTTGTAGCTGATGTTCGGGTTGGACCAGTAGTTCAGGCGCGGGCAGCTGCGGGTGCAGTTGTAGGCCATGATCGTGCGCCAGCCGGTGCCGCTGGACGGCTCATAGCGATAACCATGGCCATAGGCGTACGGCGAGGTGCTCGGGTCGGTGGCGATATCATGCCGTGCACTCTGCAGGTGGCCGATCTCGTGCGCGAACGAGTAATAGCCTGTCGCGCAATCCCAGTACACCGCCGCGAAGGCGGTGGAAGCCGTCGAGCCTATGCCCGAGGCCAGGCCACAGTACGCACTGTTGTTGATCAGCAGCACGCCCACGTCCGCCGTGTAGGTGTTCCGGCTGGTGTGGATGCTGTCCATGTAGCCGTCGCTGGTGCCACGGAAGCGGGCCAGATCAGTATCGAAGCTGCCCGATTCGGTGTAGTTGGTGGTCTCGTAGCGGGCCAGCTGCATGGTGATGCCCACGTTGCTGTTGACATACCCCTGGTTGGATTCGGCCACGGCCAGCTGCACCAGCGACTGCATGTTGCCGCCATAGGCCGCCACGGCCGCATTGGTCGCCACCACCAGCACGCGGATGGTGGCCGGGGTGCCGGACGACGCCTGTGCGGTACCGATGCGATCGTTGGCGCCCATCGGGATTTTCGGCAGCTGGTTGTAGTCGGCCGGATGGTCGGCCGGCATCCGCGATTCGTCCACTTCCACCAGCACGTGGCGGTTGCCCAGCGGGCGCAGGCGATAGAGCTTGCCGTCCTTGCGGATCGACCCAGTGATGGTGTCGCCCGAGCGCACCAGGATCAGCGAATTGCCCGGATCGTCCTGGCCATTGGACGTGGCAGCGGTCAGCTTGTCCGAAGGGGAGCGGAACTGGCCGTACCAGATGCTGCCGCCATCGGGCAGCGCCTCCACCTTGCTGCGCACCGCCTGCACGCGCCGGCCGAGCAGTTCGAACTCGAGCTGCGGCTGCGCGGTGGCAGCTGCATCGACACGCACTTCCTGTACCGTCGCGGTGGACGGGGTGGCCAGCAGCTTGCCCAGCGCGGGCTCACTGTTTGCCGATGCACGGCTGATGACCGTCACTGGCTCGAACAACGGTGCCGCCTGCGCGGCCGCTGCCACCGACAAACCCAACACCAGGCCACCTGCCGCTTTGCCAATCGATCTGGACAACATTGCGTCGCTCCTTGAATGATGTGAACAGCGTTGATGCAGCACGCCCGGGTTTGCCGGGTTTGGCCATATGGCCTGCGTGGGCCGTGTGAATTCAATAGAAGACGGAGATGAAAATCAGGAACTGTGATCCACCGCATCTACGTTAATTAAGGTCAAAAGCGTCACTACACTTCGCCAATACACCGCTTTCGCGCTACCGTGACGTAGCCACGACGGGACATGCACATGGCTCCATCGCAGGACACGGACGAAGATGTCGGCTTGCTGCGGATAGGCCTGTTCTTCGATGGCACCCGCAACAACGCACACAACCTGGCACGCGGTCGCCCCCGGGTTCCGCAGCCACGTCCTGCGCAGCTGCGTGCGGATGACGATTCGACCTACCAGAGCCGGCTGACCAGCAGCTACGACAACGGCCTGACCAACATCGCACGCCTGCAGCAGCTGTATCCGGACAGCCGCCGCGATGCGATGGCCACACCTTCGCTGTCGATCTACGTGGAAGGCGTGGGCACCCGCGACGATGCCGACGACGACCTGATCGGACTGGCGTTCGGCATCGGCGCCAGTGGTGTGCGCGCGAAAGTGCAGCGCGCGCTGCAGGTGCTGCTTCCGGCCGCACTGTCGGGACTATCCGCACGCTGGCAGCAACCGCTGCATGGCGTGCAGCTGGACCTGTTCGGTTATTCACGCGGCGCTGCGGCCGCACGTGACATCGCCAACCAACTTCAGGGCTGGGACGGCGTGCGCTGGCGCCAGCTGCTACAGGCCGCCGGCCTGTCCTGCACTGCGAACTTCGCCCCGGCCACGCCGGTGCTGCGCTTCATCGGGCTGTTCGACACCGTGGTCGCGGTCAATGGCGGCCGCGCCGAGGAACAGCCGCAACTGGCGCTGCGCAGTGGCATCGCACGCCACGTCGTGCAGCTCACCGCGCGTGATGAACATCGCCAGCACTATGCACTGACCAGCGTGGCGCCGCCGTTCACCGAGATTGCTCTGCCCGGCGTGCACGCCAACATCGGTGGCGGCTACAACCAGCTCGACGAAGGGCCCAAGCTGCTCAGTCGCCCGCGCCGGCAGTTGCTGCGCCGCCCCGCGGTTGCCGACTACCAGATTCCTCCAATGGCGATGCTGCAGGCCACCACGGCCTATGCTGAAACACAGGCCGATGCCGAACGCTGGCGACAGCAGCTGGGCGTGGACGAGAAGGAGATCTGGGTGGATGTCTGGCACCAGTGGCAGCAGCAGCGACGCGCCGGCAGCCGCAGCGTGCTGTTGTCACCGGTGCTGTATGTGACCGCCGCCGTGGTACTGCGCCGGCCCATCGACTGGCGTTACCAGCTGATCGCACTGCAGGTGATGCAGCAGCAGGCCATCGATGCCGGCGTGCAATGGACTGCAAATGCCGCCGAGGTTCCCGGCTGGGAACTGCCGTCCGCCCTGCGGCCTATCGCACGGCGCCTGGTGGCCGGACAGCCACTGACGGCGACACAGGAGGCGCTGCTGCGTCGGCGTTACCTGATGCAGTCGGCGCACTGGAACTTCGATGCGCTGGGCGACACCGCACTGACCTACGCCGCCGATGCCGGCGTCAGCGAACTGCCGTACCGGCCAGGCCCTGGCTTGTTCTATATCAACCGGCCAACCGTGGATGGCAAGCGCGTGGTGTTGCCGAACGCATAAGAAAAGGGGACCTCCCCTGTTCTCAGCCGGCCTGCTCGACAAGGTTGGCCAGCTCATCCGCATCGAACCCGGCCAGCAGGCGCGCTTCCATGTTGAACGGCCCGTGCAGGTAGCCGCCGGCATACTCCACAAGCAGTTCCTTGAAACGTGCGCGCGGCTCGACACCGGCGCGGTCGCAGTACCAGCGGTACCAGCGCGAACCGGCGGCAACATGCGCCACTTCCTCACGCAGGATCACCTCCAGCACATCGGCGGTTTCGCCATCACCGACATTGCGCAGCTTCCCGATCATGCCCGGGGTGACGTCCAGGCCGCGCGCTTCCAGCACGCGTGGCACCAGCGCCATGCGTGCCAGACCATCGTGCGCCGTCTTTTCGCACATTTCCCACAGACCGTTGTGTGCGGGGAAATCAGCGTAGTCGTGGCCATGCACCTGCAGGCGCTCGCGCAGCAGCATGAAATGCCGCGATTCGTCGTCGGCACAGCTGACCCAGTCGGCATGAAACGCCGACGGCAGGCCACGGAAGCGGTACACCGCGTCCCAGGCCAGGTCGATCGCGTTGAGTTCGATATGGGCGATGGCGTGGATGAAGGCAGCCCGACCTTCCACGCCACCCAGTCCGCGCCGCGGAACTTCGCGCGGATGCACCAGCATCAGCTGCGCTGGCCGGCCCGGCATGCGGATCGGTTCCGGCGGTGGCGCATCGGCCGCCACCTTCAGGCGACCGGCACGGAACGCGGCCGCATACGCCTGGGTCAGCGCAACCTTGCGCAGCGGGTCGGCTTCGGCCAGGCACTGCTGCGCTGCGCGCAGCAGGTCGCCACCAACGTCGGGTACATCGACCACGCCTGGTCCTCAGGCGCGGCGCTTGTGCTTGGCGTCGTCCGACCGCAGCTGCTGGATGCGCTCGAAGTAGCCCGGTTCAATGCCGGTCGGGTAGTGGCCGTTGAAGCAGGACGAATCGAAGCTGCGCAGCGCCGGGTTGCCTTCGCTCACTGCCGCTTCCATGTCTTCCAGGTCCTGGTAGATCAGCCAGTCGCAGCCCAGGTGGGCTTCGATCTCTTCCACGGTGCGGTTGTGCGCGACCAGTTCCTCGGCCGCCGGCATGTCGATGCCGTAGATGTTCGGGTAGCGCACCGGCGGCGCGGCGCTGGCCAGATAGACCTTGCGCGCGCCCGCGTCACGGGCCATCTGCACGATCTGCTGGCTGGTGGTGCCACGCACGATCGAATCGTCCACCAGCAGCACCACGCGGTTGCGGAACTCAAGGTGGATCGGGTTGAGCTTGCGACGCACCGACTTCACGCGTTCGCCCTGCCCCGGCATGATGAAGGTACGGCCGATGTAGCGGTTCTTGATGAAGCCTTCGCGGTACTTCACCCCAAGTACGTTGGAGATTTCCAGCGCCGCGTCGCGCGAGGTGTCCGGGATCGGGATGATGGTGTCGATGTCATGGTCCGGGCGCAGGCGCAGGATCTTCTCGCCCAGCTTGATGCCCATGCGCATGCGCGCCTTGTGCACCGAGACGTTGTCGATCATCGAGTCCGGGCGCGCGAAGTACACGTATTCGAAGATGCACGGGGTGTGCTCGGCCGGCTCGGCGCAGATCTCCGAGAACAGCTCGCCACGCGCGGTGATCACCAGCGCTTCGCCCGGCTGCACATCGCGCACGCGCTGGAAGCCCAGCACGTCCAGCGCGGCCGACTCGGACGCCACGATGTACTCGTCGCCCTCGGCATGGCTGCGCTTGCCCAGCACCAGCGGACGGATGCCATGCGGGTCGCGGAAGGCGACCAGGCCCAGGCCCAGCACCACGCTGACCACTGCATAGCCACCCTTGCAGCGGCGGTGCACGCCGGCCACCGCGCGGATGGCCGCTTCCGGGCTGAGCTGGCGCTGCTGTTCCAGTTCGTAGGCGAACACGTTCAGCAGCACTTCGCTGTCCGAATCGGTGTTGACGTTGCGGCGGTCCTGTTCGAACACCTGCTGGCGCAGCACCTCGGTGTTGATCAGGTTGCCGTTGTGGGCCAGCGCGATGCCGTACGGCGAATTGACGTAGAACGGCTGCGCCTCGTCCATGCCTTCCGAACCGGCGGTCGGGTAGCGCACGTGGGCAATGCCCACGCTGCCTTCCAGGGTGGACATGGTGCGGGCATCGAACACATCGCGGACCAGGCCGGTGGCCTTCTGCACGCGCAGGCGGCTGCCGCTGGCGGTGGCGATGCCCGCCGCATCCTGGCCACGGTGCTGGAGGACGGTCAAGCCGTCATACAACTGCCCGGCGACGTTCTGGTTGCCGACGATTCCGACGATGCCACACATGATGCGAGGTCTCCGCTGGGCTGTGCCCAGTTACAAGGAAGGTGGCCGTACCTGGCCGCGGTGGTCGCCGCGCACGCGGTCGACGTTGGCCGGATCGCCCGGCTCGATACTGTCCGGCAGTGCAGGAGCATCCGGGCGCACTTCCGCCGGATCGTAGGAATCGCCCTGTTCCGCTTTCGCAGGCCGCAGCCATCCGCTGCCTGCCACTACCTGGTTGAGGATGCCATTATCGCCTGCCGCGCCCGGCTTTCCCAACCCGGCGCCTGCGTTCTTGCCCAACTCCATCAATGCAGATGGGGACAGCGCGTCGGTCGGCAAGGCCTTGGGCAGCAGATCGGCCCCGGGAACCTCCCAGTGCGGCAGCTTGCTGTTCATCCAGGCAACGGTGGGATTCAGCAGTGGCCGCACCGCCGAGCGCTGCCAGGAGGGCTCGGCAGTCAACGGGGTGAAACTGCCCAGCAGCAGCAGGATCGCGGCGATCAGGCCGCCCCGCACGGCCCCCAGCACCCCGCCCAGCAGGCGGTCCAGGCTGGTCAGCATGCTGCGGTGGACCAGAGCCTTGATGACCATGCCGATCACCGCAACCACGATCATCACGCCGATGCCGACGCCCAGGTAGCCGCCGACGAAGTGTTCGCCACCGGGGGCCGCCGGGGCAGCCCACCAATGGGCGGCATCATTGCCGAAGGCGAAGGCCGCCCACGCGGCCAGCAGCCACGACAGGGTGCCAATGACGATGCCGACGAAGCCGCGCAGCATCCCCAGCAGGGTGGAGGCGGCGATCACGATCAGCAGCACCACGTCGATCATGGCGCCCCGCTCCTTCGGCGGCGCTGGCAACGCGGCTGCGCGTGGGTCATGGGTGCGGCCGGACCATGCCGGCGACGCCGACCTTGGCGGCGACCTGCGCCTTCAGCTGCTCGGCATCGCCACGGTTGGCCACCGGCCCGACGCGGACGCGATGCAGGGTGCCCTTTTCGGTGCGCACCTGCTCGACAAAAGCACTGAAGCCGGCGGCGCGGACCTTGTCGCGCAGGGCGTTGGCATCGTTGGCCTGGCCGAACGCGCCCAGCTGCACGGCAAAGCCGACGCCGCTGGCGGCCGGTGCTGCCGGCGTGGCCGGGGCCGTTGCCGGCTTGCTCGCGGTGGCCTCCGGCTTCGGCTCGGGCTTCGGGGTTTCGGGCTTCGGCGCCGGCTTCGGCGGCTCGGGCTTGGCCGCCGGAGTGGTCGTTGCAGTCGGCGTACTCGGCGACAGGCTTTCACTGCGCACCGGGTTGCTGCTGGCCGACGGCGCGGTGGCGGCGGATGGGGTACTGGCGCTCGGCGTAGCCGGTGCCGGGGTGGCTGCCACCGGGGCGCTGCTGTCCGCTGCGGCATCCAGGGTGATCACTTCGGCCTTCACATCGGCACGGATCTTCACCGCCTGCAGGCGGGCGGCCTCGGCCTGTGCACGGTCGGCGTACGGCCCCACGCGCACACGCCATGCCTGACGGCCGTTGATGGTGGTCGCTTCTGCGAAGCCCGGCAGCTGCGAGCGCTGCAGGTAGGCAATCACGGCATCGGCGTCGGCCTTGCTGCCGTAGGCGCCGAAGGTGACGGCGTAGTTGCCGGCAGCAACCGCCGGGGAGGTGTCCACGGTCGGCGGCGTGGCTGGCGTGGCGGCGTCCTGCAGCGGCTTGGCCTGCCCGGTCTGCAGGCCGGTGGCACCACCGGCCGGAGCCACCAGCGGTAGTTCACGGGTTTCGAACTGGCCATCGGCCGGCGCATCCGGCGCGGCGATCGGCACCGAGGCCACACCGCTGTCCGGTGCAGGTCCCTTGACCAGCATCGGCAGGAAAATCACGGCCAGTGCGACCAGCACGATGGCACCAATCAGACGCTGTTTCAGAGGCGTATCCACGTGAGGCGGCAACTGTCCGGAGGTTGCGGTCGATTATACGGGTGCCGGACCGGACGGCGTCGGGATTGGCTGAACGTGGCTCAGGCGTTGCGCTGCAGCCACTGCAACGCGGCGGCGGCGGTATGGAAGGAGCCAAACACCAGTACGCGGTCACCGCGCTCGGCCCGGTCCAGTACCTGCGCCAGCGCCTGCTCGACCGAAGCGGCCAGCTGCGCGCTGCCAGCATCGGTCTCGGCCAGGCGCGCCTGCAACTGGGCGGCACTCTGGCCGCGCGGGCCGTCCAGGCCGGCAAGGGTCCACTCGCCAACCACGCCCTGCAATGCCTGCACCACACCCACCGCGTCCTTGTCCTGCAATGCGGCATACACCGCCAAGGTGCGCCCGGCCGACGCTTCGGCCTTCAGCGCGCGGGCCAGCTGGCCCGCCGCCTGCGGGTTGTGCCCGACGTCGACGCGGATCTGCACGCCATCTCGCTCGAACGCCTGCAGCCGACCCGGGATACGCGCCGCCGCGATACCAGCGGCCCACGCCGCGCGCGGCACCGGCTTGTCCAGCGCGCGCAGCGCAGCAATGGCGGCACCCGCATTGGCCAGCTGGATCGGCCCGGCCAGCGCCGGGGTTGGCAGTTCCATGCGCAGGCCAACGTCCCGCCAGCGCCAGCGCTGGGCATCGATCGGCTCGTAGAAATAGTCGCTGCCGCCGCGGATCGCGTTGGCACCCACCAGGTAGGCCCGTGCGAGCACGCTCGACGGCGGGTCGGTCTCACCCAGGATCACCGGCTTCCAGCCACGGATGATGCCGGCCTTCTCGGTGCCGATTGCTTCGCGGTCTTCGCCCAGCCATTCCGCATGGTCGATGTCCACAGTGGTGATCACGGCCACATCGGCGTCGACGATGTTGACCGCATCCAGGCGACCGCCCAGACCCACTTCCAGAACCGCCAGGTCCAGCCCGGCGTCGGCGAACAGCTGCAGCGCGGCCAGCGTGCCGTACTCGAAATAGGTCAGCGTGGTCTCGCCGCGTGCGGCCTCGACGGCGTTGAACGCAGCAACCAGCGCCGCATCGTCCACGTCCTGGCCGTCGATGCGCACGCGCTCGTTGTAGCGCAGCAGATGCGGCGAGGTGTATGCGCCAACCTTCCAGCCGGCGGCACGTGCAATGGCTTCGATGAAGGCGACGGTCGAGCCCTTGCCGTTGGTGCCACCAACCACGATGGTGCGCTTGCCCGGCGCCCCCAGGCCCATCGCGGTGGCCACGGCGCGCACGCGCTCCAGGCCCATGTCGATGGTCGCCGGGTGCTGGCGTTCAATGTAGTCCAGCCAGTCGGCCAGGGTGGTCGGGGTGTTCGTCACGGCAGGGGTTCCAGCAGAAGCAGGTGGTTCGGGAATCAGAGGGCGCGGTGCTTGGCTTCGCCGAAGAACGGCGTGTGGTGGGCGCAGTCGTTCAGGCGCACCACTTCCAGGCTGTCCAGGTCGGCGCCTTCGAGCAGGTTGAGCGTGGTCGGTGCCTGGCGGAAGGTCCACAGCCGGGAAAGCGGCAGGCCCAGCACCTTGCACAGGATCACGCGGTTGACCGCATCGTGCGCAACCACCAGCAGGGTGTCGTGCTCGCCGAGGCCTTCGGTGGCGCGGGCCAGGCCACGCCAGCTGCGCTCCAGCACCAGGCGCAGCGATTCGCCGCCGGGCATCAACACCGTATCCGGCTCCTCGCGCCAGGCCTGCAGGCGCGACGGATCCTTCTCGTGGATCTCGCTGGCCAGCAACCCTTCCCATTCACCGTGGGCGATTTCCTGCAGCTCCGGCTCGGTCAGCAGCATGTCGGCGCGGGCGGCGCCAAGCGCCAGCTGCGCGGTCCGCTGCGCGCGCGACAGCGGCGAGGCGACGGCACGGGTGATGTCCACCGAGGCCAGGCGGGCACCCAGGGCCTGGGCCTGGGCTTCGCCGATCGGCGAAAGCGGGATGTCGATCTGGCCCTGGTAGCGGCCTTCGGCGTTCCACGGCGTTTCGCCGTGGCGGGCAAGCAGGATGCGCATGCGTGCAAGGGGTCCTGGGGGGAGGAGGTTTCCGCGTTTCGTTCACATCCTGTGAAGCACGCGGAACAGGGATGATACCTGTTCGGCGCACCGGGCCGGGCCGGGCATGAAAAAACCCCGCGACGTGGGTCGCGGGGTTTCGGAATTCCCGGCCATCGGGTCGTGTTTGCCGGCCAGCGGCCGGCACTACCGCAACCGGTTTATTTCGCCAGGTTCAGTTCCTTCAGCAGCTGCGGCGCCGGCGCCACTTCCTGCATGATCCACTGCATGTAGCGGCTGTCGACGGCGATCATGCGGGTCATCACCGGGTCGAACACCCAGTTGGAGCTGACCGATTCCCAGTTGCCATCGAAGGCCAGGCCGACCAGCTTGCCGTTGGCGTCCAGCACCGGCGAACCCGAGTTGCCGCCGGTGATGTCCAGGTTGGACAGGAAGTTCACCGGCACCGAACCGATGCGCTTGTCTTCCAGGCCGCCGTAACGCTTGGCCTTGACCGCATCGAGCAGCGCCTTCGGCGAATCGAACGGATCTTCACCGGTCTCCTTCGCCGCCACGCCTTCCAGGGTGGTGAACGGGGTGTACGTCACGCCATCCTTGCCATAGCCCATGACGTTGCCGAAGGTGATGCGCAGCGACAGGTTGGCGTCCGGGTAGACAAACTCACCTTGGCTCTTCTTGTAGTCGGCCACGGCCTGCAGGTACAGCGGGCGCGCGGTCAGCGATTCGCCTTCGCGGATCTTCTTCTGCTCTTCCTGCTTCAGCAGTGCCGGCATGACAGCTACGGCGTACTGGATGGCCGGATCGCTGCTGGCTTCAAACGCGGCACGGTCGGCCTTGAACCACTTCAGGCGTGCATCCAGGCTGCCCAGCTCGGTGCCCGACAGCTTGGCCACCACCGACTTCACCGCAGCGGCATCGCTGCCGGCCAGCCACTTGTTCAGCACGTCATTGTCGCGCTGCGCGGCCGGCAGGGCCACGTACTGCTCCAGCCAGTAGGCCTGCAGCTGCTGGTCCATCTTCGCCACGTAGCGACGATCCATCTGCTTCAGGCCACCTTCGATGGTGGTCAGGTCGCGTTCCTGGTAACCGGCTTCGCGTTCGGCATCCGGCTTGCTGCGCTCGATCGACAGGCGGTACAGGGTGATCGCCGCGCCAACGGCCGAGGTGTTGTTGAACTGGCCGACGAACAGGTCGCGTTCGCGGGTGGCCTTGCTGGTATCCAGATGCTTGAGCAGCTGCGCGTGTGCGGCCAGGGCCGGCTTGCCGGCAGCGCCCTGCTTCTTCAGCCACGCCAGCACGGCGGCTTCTTCAGCCTGCTTCTGGCCAGCGGCGTCGATGCGCTTGAAGCCTTCCAGCTGGCCCAGGTAGTTCTTGGCCACGTTGTTCATGCTGGCGGCGGTGGCGGCGTACTTCACCTTGACGTCGGCGTCGGCCTTGCCGGCGTCGGCGATCAGCTTCAGCACCGCGTTGTAGTGCTTGGCGATGGTCGGGTAGGTGAAGCTGGCGGTTTCGTTGAACTCACCGGCCAGCGCGTAGCGGTTGGTGCGGCCCGGGTAGCCGGCCACCATCACGAAGTCGTCGGCGCCCAGCGGCTGGTCGGCGAACTTCAGGAAGTGCTTGGGCTGGTACGGCACGTTGTCGGCGGCGAAGGCGGCCGGCTTGCCGTCCTTGCCGACGTAGGCGCGGTAGAACGAGAAATCGCCGGTGTGGCGTGGCCACATCCAGTTGTCGACGTCGCCGCCGAACTTGCCGACGCTGCCCGGGGGCGCGTAGACCAGGCGCACATCCTTGATTTCCATGTTGCGGAACAGGCGGTAGGTGTTGCCGCCGGAGAAGCTGTACAGGCGGCAGCGGAAACCGGCATCGGCCTCACAGGCGGCAACCTGGGCCTTGTCGAAGGCGTCCAGCGCGCGGCTGCGGGCCAACGGGTCATTGCCGGCGGCGGCGATGGCGGCCTTGGCCTGGGCGGTGACGTCGGTGATCTGGTCGAGCACGAACACGCGGGCGTTCGGGCCGGCGCTCAGTTCGTCCTTCAGGGTCGGCGCGTTGAAGCCGTCCTTGATCAGGTTCTTCTGCGCGGTCGAATTCAGCTGGATGGCGCCATACGCGCAATGGTGGTTGGTGACCACCAGACCCTGCGGCGAGACGAAGCTGGCGGTGCAGCCGCCGAGGGCGACGACCGCGCCCATCGGGTCGCCGGTCAGGTTGGACAGCTGCTGCGGGGACAGCTTCAGGCCGGCCTTCTGCAGCGGGCCGGCGATTTCCGGCAGCTGCTGCGGCACCCACATGCCTTCAGCGGCATGGGCGACCTGGGCCAGCCCGAGGCTGGCGACGATGGAAAATGCAAGCAGGTTCGAGCGCATGGAGCGGCCCCTGGTAGTGGAACCCTCGATTGTAGCCCGCCGCCCCGCCGCGGCCCGAACCCCGGAAGTCATGCAATCAGGTGCCTCCACCGTTCAGCGTTTCCATTGCGATCGGTCAGAGGCGAGAAGCCAAGCCGATGCAGGACACGCCGTAAACCCCGCTCCGCGGCCCGGCCCAGCCGCTGGCGGCTGTGCGTTCTGGCGCTTGCGAAGCAGTGCTTCGCAAGCAAAGCGCCCTCACCCATGGGGGCTCGGTCGCGCCATCCATGGCGCTTACGGTCCTGCATCGGCCTGGCCTCTCGCCTCCCCACAGTCCCCTGGCCTCGGACGGTAGCGCAGAGCCATGCCCGGCGAGCGAAGCGGCGCTGCTGTCTGCAGCACGTTCGAAACGCCCGCCTGCGCACGCCTTTCGTTCCGCCAAAGCACCCGCAGCGCAACATGGGAATTCCGTCCGGCACCCTATAATCCGCGCTTTCCCCCTGATGAGTTCCACCCCGATGGCGCAGCAAACGATGAAGGCCCTGGTCAAGCGCGAAGCAGCCAAGGGCATCTGGCTGGAAGAAGTTCCGGTGCCGACCCCCGGCCCGAACGAGGTCCTGATCAAGCTGGAGAAGACCGCGATCTGCGGTACCGACCTGCACATCTACCTGTGGGACGAGTGGAGCCAGCGCACCATCAAGCCGGGCCTGACCATCGGCCACGAATTCGTCGGCCGCGTCGCCGCGCTGGGCTCGGCAGTGACCGGCTATGAGATCGGCCAGCGCGTCTCGGCCGAAGGCCACATCGTCTGCGGTCATTGCCGCAACTGCCGGGGCGGCCGCCCGCACCTGTGTCCGAACACCGTCGGCATCGGCGTCAACGTCAACGGCGCGTTCGCCGAATACATGGTGATGCCGGCCAGCAACCTGTGGCCGATCCCGGACCAGATTCCGTCGGAGCTGGCCGCGTTCTTCGATCCTTACGGCAACGCCGCGCACTGTGCGCTGGAATTCGATGTGATCGGGGAGGACGTGCTGATCACCGGTGCCGGCCCGATCGGCATCATCGCCGCCGGCATCTGCAAGCACATCGGCGCGCGTAACGTAGTGGTGACCGACGTCAACGACTTCCGCCTGAAGCTGGCCGCCGACATGGGCGCTACCCGCGTGGTCAACGTGGCCAACCAGTCGCTGAAGGACGTGATGAAGGAACTGCACATGGAAGGCTTCGACGTGGGCCTGGAAATGAGCGGCAACCCGCGCGCTTTCAATGACATGCTCGACTGCATGTACCACGGCGGCAAGATCGCCATGCTCGGCATCATGCCCAAGGGCGCCGGCTGCGACTGGGACAAGATCATCTTCAAGGGCCTGACCGTGCAGGGCATCTACGGCCGCAAGATGTACGAGACCTGGTACAAGATGACCCAGCTGGTGCTGTCCGGCTTCCCGCTCGGCAAGGTGATGACCCACCAGCTGCCGATTGACGATTTCCAGAAGGGCTTCGACCTGATGGAAGAAGGCAAGGCCGGCAAAGTGGTATTGAGCTGGAACTGATCCGCCCCACGGTAGCGCCGGGCCATGCCCGGCGTCACCGGAATGAAAAAGGCGCCCGATGGGCGCCTTTTTCGCAATGCGTGCCAGGCAAGCCTGGCACCTGCCGTAACGCCTGCGGCGTTACTTGCCGACGGCCACGCTCAGCATCACCCGGCTGTGGGCCAGCTTGCCGGAGTTGTCACGGCCGTTGCCATCGGTGCCGTAGTAGCCCAGGCCGACGTTGAACAGGCCGAACTGGCGCGCGACGCCGACGTTCCAGTCGGTGTAGTCCTTGGCGATGCCGTCCTCGAAGGTGCTGCGACCGACGTTGGCATTCAGCGTGAAGTCTTTCGGCAGGCCCCAGCTGCCGCCCAGGCCGAAGTACCAGCCATCGGTGCTGCTGTTCCAGACATCGTTGGTGTAGGCCACCGTCAGCTTGTAGGTCTCATCCAGCGTGGTGGTGGTGATCAGCTCGTTGTAGTTCAGCTCGCTGGCACCGAGGTAGGTGTAGCGGTTCAGCAGGGCGTCGAAATTGACGCGGGGCGTGACGTCAACTCCATAGCCGATCTGGTAGTCGACCTCGGTGCTCGGGTCGCCCGGACCGAAGTCGACGCCCGAACCCCAGACACCGGCATACAGGCCGACCGGCGAGGTGTAGGTGAACCCCGCCTGCAGGGTCGGCTTTTCGTCGGTCTGTGAGACACCACGGAACAGGTAATCGGAAACGGCGGTGACGTTCCAGCTGTACGGCGATTCGTCTTCCTGGGCACTGGCGGTGAACGGGGCGGCCATGGACAGGGCAGCGGCAATGGCGAGGCAGGCACGGGCGTGCTTCATGAGCGTCTCCGGTGGGGGCGGTGGCGTGGCGCGGAAGGCGGGGCGGCCGGAGCGGGACAGCGCCGGTTCACGAATTTTTAACCCGTTTGCTATTGCGATGCAACATGTGTCCGCTCTGGTGACGCCGCAACTGCGCCGGTTGGCAAGCGGCGATGCCCGGTAGAATCAGCGGTTTCCCCGCTCAGAACCGTGCCCACGCCATGACCGACCCCTCCTCCGCCCTGACCCGCCACTACGCCGAGGAACTGGACGCCATCCGCGCCCAGGGCCTGTTCAAGTCCGAGCGGATCATCACCAGCCCGCAGTCGGCCGAGATCACCCTCGACGACGGCCGCACGGTGCTGAATTTCTGTGCCAACAACTATCTGGGCCTGGCCGACCACCCGGACCTGATCCAGGCCGCCAAGGACGCGCTGGACAGCCACGGCTTCGGCATGGCGTCGGTGCGCTTCATCTGCGGCACCCAGGACCTGCACAAGCAGCTGGAGAAGCAGATCGCCGATTTCTTCGGCAAGCAGGACACCATCCTGTACGCGGCCTGCTTCGATGCCAATGGCGGCCTGTTCGAGCCACTGCTTGGCGAGAATGACGCGATCATTTCCGACGCACTGAACCATGCGTCGATCATCGACGGCGTGCGCCTGTGCAAGGCCAAGCGTTTCCGCTACGCCAACTGCGACATGGCCGACCTGGAAGCCCAGCTGCAGGCCGCCGATGCCGCCGGCTGCAAGACCAAGCTGATCACCACCGACGGCGTGTTCTCGATGGACGGCTTCATCGCGCCGCTGGACGAGATCACTGCGCTGGCGAAGAAGTACAACGCGCTGGTGCACATCGACGAATGCCACGCCACCGGTTTCCTTGGCGCCACCGGCCGCGGTTCGGCCGAGGTCAAGGGCGTGCTGGAGAAGATCGACATCATCACCGGCACCCTGGGCAAGGCCATGGGTGGCGCACTTGGCGGCTTCACCTGCGCCAGCGCCGAAGTGATCGAACTGCTGCGCCAGCGCTCGCGCCCGTACCTGTTCTCCAACTCGCTGCCGCCGCACGTGGTGGCCGCAGGCATCAAGGCATTCGAAATGCTGGCCGCCGCCGACGACCTGCGCAGCACGCTGGCCGAGAACACCGCCTACTTCCGCGAAAAAATGACCGCGGCCGGTTTCGACGTGAAGCCGGGCGTACATCCGATCAGCCCGGTGATGCTGTACGACGCGCCGCTGGCACAGAAGTTCGCCGAGCGCCTGCTCGAAGAAGGCATCTACGCGATCGGTTTCTTCTTCCCGGTGGTACCCAAGGGCCAGGCGCGCATCCGCACCCAGATCAGCGCCGCGCACAGCCGCGAGCATCTGGACCGCGCGATCGATGCATTCACGCGCATCGGCGTCGAACTGGGCGTGGTCAAGGGCTGACCGCACCGGGGTCGGATCCCCAGGGGTAGCGCCGGGCCATGCCCGGCGATTTCCCGAAAGCCGCGCCATGCGCTCGCCGGGCACGGCCCGGCGCTACCGAAATGACGCGCGACGCGCGTCACTTCTTTTTCTTCTTGCCCTTCGGCTCGTCCTTGCTGGCCACCACCACCGGCTTGGCGGCGGCATCCTGGCCATTGCCCTTGGCTACGCGGATACCGTTGGCCTTCATCCAGGCATCGAACTCATCGGCGGTCATCTTCTTGTCGCCGTTGCTCATCAGGAAGCGGTAACTGCCGCGACCATCCAGCTCCGGGGTCTTCACTTCCACCACCGGGGTCTCGGCCGGCGTTTCCGCCTTGGCCACCTTCTTGTGGCCACCACAGGCGCTCAGCAGCACCATCGGCAGCAGCAGGCCTGCGCAGCGCAGGGTTTGATTGAGGGTCAGGTGGTACATGGCAGGCTCCGTTCGGGATATTCGACAGCCAGGCGCCCCCTACGCCTGGAACGGCGGCCGGCAAACGCCGGCCACGGGCGATGATCAGCCCGGTGCAGCGGCCCCCAGCCGCTGCTGGTCGCTGACCTGCAGGACCCGCCACTGGCCCTTGCCGAGATCGCCGAGCTGCAGCCCGCCGATCGCGACCCGGACCAGGCGCAGCACCTGCAGGTCGAAGGCCGCCAACAGGCGGCGGATATGGCGATTGCGGCCCTCGTCGAGGACCACCTCCAGCCATGCGGTCTTGTCGCCACTGCGCAGTACGCGCACGGCACGGGCGGCGAGGAACTCGCCCTCGTCCTCCACGCCGGCCCGCAGTGCCGCCAGCGTCGCGTCATCGGGCAGGCCATCAACCTGCACGTGGTAGGTCTTGTCCGGCCCGGTCTGCGGGTCGGTCAGGCGCGCCGCCCACTGCGGATCGTTGCTGAACAGCAACAGCCCTTCACTGGCCTTGTCCAGGCGCCCGACCGGCGCGATCCACGGCAGCCCCGCGCCATCGAAACAGCGGTAGACGGTGTCGCGGCCGCGCTCGTCCTGCGCGGTGGTCACTACCCCGCGCGGTTTGTTGAGCATCAGGTACAGGCGCTGTGGCGCGCCCATGGGCTGGCCATCGACCTCGATCGGCGGCACCGGCTGGCCAATCGGAAATTCCGGGTCGCGCACGATCCGGCCGGACACGCGTACGCGGCCTTCGGCAATCCAGCGCGCGGCCTCGCTGCGCGAGCACACGCCGGCCTTGGACAGTACGCGCGCCAGGCCATGGCGGACACCGGCGGAAGCGGCAGCGGAAGTCGCACGCCCACGCGGTGCGTGGGAGCGGGCAGCGGGGGCAGCAGGTGGGCGGCGCGTGCGCAAGCCTCTGCTCCCCGCGGTGCTTATTTCTTGTCGACCGGCTTGGTCTCAGCCGGTGCTTCAGCCGCCGCCGGCGTGGCGGCCGGGGCCGGACGCGCCTTGACCACGCGCACACCGCGCGCCTTCATCCAGGCGTCGAACTCTTCGGCGGTCATGCGCTTGCCGTTCTGGCTCATGTCGAAGCGCCAGGGCGTGTTGTCGAATTCGGTCTGCGGCTTGTAGGCCGCCGGATCGTTCGGCTTCACCGCCGGTGCGCTAGGGATGGCCTTGGCGATGTTCTGGCAGCCGTCGATGCGCAGGCGCTGCAGCACCTGGTCCAGCGACTGCGACGGATCGTAGTTGCTGCTCAGCACACCGGCCGGCATGCCCAGCTGGTTGCCACGGATGTACAGCTCGTCGGCCACCGGCGCGATGGTCGTGGCCGGCAACGGCAGCGGCGAGGCGCTGGTGTTGACCGAGCAATCGACCGCAGCGTGGGCGGCGGGAACCAGGGCCAGCGCCAGGAAGGCGGCCGATGCAGAGCGCAGCATGAGGGGCATCCAGGAAAGGAAGGGACGCGGCGAGTTTAGCAATGCCGCGACAGCTTTCAAGCGCCACTTTCAATGAATACGGCAACTCATTGGTTTTAAGGATAAAAACCCGACGAACGGTTACTTGCAGACCACCAGATGCCTGGATTGAGTGCCGCAGAAACAACAAGACCCGGCCGAAGCCGGGTCCTGCTGTGTCCTACTGGCAGAGCGTCAGAACTTAGTTCTGGACGTTCAGCTCGGTACGACGGTTCTTGGCGCGACCTTCCGGGTTGTCCGAACCATCCGGGTTGGTGTTCGGAGCAATCGGACGGCTCTCGCCGTAGCCGATCGGGCCGACCAGGCGACCGGCGTCAACGCCGTTCTTGGTCAGGTAGTTGTACACGGCGGTGGCGCGACGCTCCGACAGCTTCTGGTTGTAAGCGTCGGTACCCTTCGAGTCGGTGTGACCGGCAACTTCAACGCGCAGATCCGGGTAACGCTTCAGGATCTCGGTGGCTTCGCTCAGGATCGCCACGGCGTCCGGACGCAGGTTCGACTTGTCGAAGTCGAAGTTGACGCCCTTCAGGTCGATGGAGACCGGCACCGGGCAACCGTCCGGACCGATGGTCTGACCCGGCTGCGAGTTCGGGCACTTGTCGTCGCAGTTGTTGACGCCGTCACCGTCGTCGTCCAGATCGGCGCAGCTCGGGGCAACCGGAGCCGGAGCCGGAGCAGCCGCGACCGGAGCCGGGCCCAGCGGGATCACGACGCCGACCGAAGCCAGCACGTCACCGAACCAGTCTTCGTTCGGAGCGGCAACGCTCTGGTCGTCGAAGTCAGCGCGGTAAGCCACTTCGGCGCGGACAGCAACGCGCTTTTCGAAGGTGGTCTGCAGGCCGACGCCCAGCTTGGCGGCAACGTTGCCGTCCTTACGCTGGCGCGGACCGTTGGCATTCAGCGCCGGGTACTCTTCTTCCGACTTCTGGTAGCCCAGGCCACCGACGATGTACGGGTTCCAGCCGCGGCCTTCCTTGATGAAGTGGCGACGCAGGTCCAGCGAGACGCCGTACTGCGACCAGTTCAGGTCCTTGTTCGAATCAAAGTTCGGGTTCTGATAGTTCAGCTCACCGTCCAGCGACCAGTTCGGGCTGATGAACTTGCCCAGGCCCAGGGTCACGAACGGAGCATCATTGGTCAGACGGTCGCTGTCCTGGAAGTTGAAGCCGGCCGAACCGGTCAGGTACCAGCGGTCATCGAACTCCTGCGCCGAAGCTGCCTGGGCGAAAGCCAGGCCGCCCAGCAGCGCGGCAGTAAGGATCTTCTTGTTCATTGAGTACAGCTCCTATTTCGGGGGTATGAAACCGGTAGAGGCATGGGCCAGCACAAGTGCGTCGATGTACGACAGCCGATTCAGCACGCCACCGCCGCGAACATTATGCTCAGGCGGGTGAAGGCCATGTTAACAGTCCCGTAACATGTGAAGTGTTGCGCCCGACCGTCCATCGGTCCGACGTTGAAACCCTATACAGGATGATGAAAATCCGCAAGACCCTCACGCTGCAAGGGTTTGACGGGGTTTAGGCGTTGGAAACGACACATTGCGCAGCGCGCTGCGATGAGCAGTTCAGCGTCTCTGCGAAAAGGTGAGGAACCTTATGATGGAAACCACGAACCCAGCCGGAGCCGTGATGAAAGCCGTCGCCCTGAGTCGTGAGTCCGCCCCCGCGCTGTGCGATATCCGCCTTCCTCCGCCGCTGCCTCCACGGGGGCGCGACCTGCTGGTGCGGGTCGAGGCGATTTCGGTCAACCCGGTCGACGGCAAGCAGCGTGCCAGCACGGATCCAGCCACGCTCCAGGCACCTCGCATCCTTGGCTGGGACGCGGCCGGCGTAGTGGAGGCGATCGGCGACGAGGCCAGCCTGTTCGCGTCCGGTGATGAGGTCTATTACGCCGGTGATGTCACCCGCCCGGGGTGCAACGCGCAGTACCAATGGGTGGACGAACGTCTGGTCGCGCGCAAACCCACCACGCTGGATTTCGCCGAGGCCGCGGCACTGCCGCTGACCACGCTCACTGCCTGGGAACTGCTGTTCGAGCGTATGCCCCTGCGGCTGGATGATTGCCGCCACGCCGGCCAGAACCTGCTGGTGATCGGCGGTGCGGGCGGCGTCGGCTCGATGGCGATCCAGCTGGCCCGCCATGCGGGTTTCGAGGTGATCGCCACTGCGTCGCGCGAAGCCTCGGCCGACTGGTGCCGGCAGATGGGTGCCCGGCACGTGATTGATCACCGGCAGCCGCTCCAGGCCCAGCTGCATGCGCTCGGCATCGACGCGGTGCAGGTCGCACTCAACCTGGCCGACACCGACCGGTACTGGGATGAGCTGGGCCAGCTGCTGGCGCCGCAGGGACATGTCGGGCTGATTGTCGAGCCACGTGGCCCGCTGCGCATCGGCGATCCCTACAAGGCCAAGTGCATCGGCATCCACTGGGAATTCATGTTCGCGCGCTCGCGCTTTGCCACCGCCGACCGCATCGAACAGCACCGCATCCTCAGCCGCGCCGCCAGCATGATCGATGCTGGCCAGCTGCGCGGCACGCTCAGTGAGTCACTGGGCACGATCAATGCGGCAAATCTGGACATTGCGCATCAGCGCCTGGCCAGCGGACGCACGGTGGGCAAGCTGGCACTGGTGGGCTGGGACGACTGAAGCGTCATGTAGAGCCGAGCCCATGCTCGGCTGATGGTGCCAGGCAAAGCAGCCGAGCATGGGCTCGGCTCTACAGATTCCGCCTGTAGCGGCGGATTGGTCGGCATCTGTATCTATTGAAGTGACTGAATCGGGATTACGGTGGAAACAGATTCCTCTCCCCCGAGCCCACCGTGCCCACCGCCCTGCCCCTGCGCCTGCTGCAACTGATCACCGGCCTGTTCCTGTACGGCTTTGGTGCTTCGCTGATGATCCGTGCCGCCATCGGCGTGGCGCCGTGGGATGTGCTGTCACAGGGCATCGCCGCGCAGACCCCGCTCTCGTTTGGCCTGGCCACCAATGTGATTGGCGCACTGGTGCTGCTGCTGTGGTGGCCGCTGCGGCAGAAGCCGGGCGTCGGCACCGTGCTCAACGTGATGCTGATCGGTCCCTCCGCGCAGTTCGGGCTGTGGCTGCTGCCGCCGGCCGTCGGCCTTGGCTGGCAACTGACGATGTTCTGCGCGGGCATGCTGCTGGTGCCATTGGCCACCGGCCTGTACATCGGCGCCCGCCTCGGCCCGGGTCCACGCGATGGCCTCATGACCGGCCTGCATGCCCGCACCGGCTGGGCGATCTGGAAGGTGCGCAGCCTCATCGAAGGCAGCGTGCTGCTGCTGGGCTGGTGGCTGGGCGGCAACGTCGGCCTCGGCACCCTCGCCTTCGCCCTGCTGATCGGCCCGCTGTGCGGCGTCACCCTGGGCTGGTTCGGGATCGGCCGCCGCCCGGTCGTGCCGACCGCAGGCCGACAACCACAATCGCCCTGAGTTGACCCGAATGCCGGCCAGCGGCCGGCACTACCGCCCCCCGAGTTCGGGGGCAGCGCTGCAGGCGCGATCCAGCGGCCCTTGCCCCGGCCGCCATTTCGCGGCACGCTTCGCGCTTCCGTACGCAAGCGTATCGACCATGTCGCCAGCCAACGAAAGCGCCTATCCCCATCTGTTCGCCCCGCTGGATCTGGGCTTCACCCAGCTGCGCAACCGCGTCCTGATGGGCTCGATGCACACCGGACTGGAAGATCGCGCCCGCGACTTCCCAAGGTTGGCGGCCTACTTCGCCGAACGCGCCGAGGGCGGCGTTGGCCTGATCGTCACCGGCGGCTTCGCACCGAACGTGGTGGGCTGGCTGAAGCCCTTTGGCGGCAAGTTGTCCTGGCCCTGGGAGGTACGCCCGCACCGGCAGCTCACCGCCGCCGCGCACCAGCACGGCGCGAAGATCTGCCTGCAGCTGCTGCACGCCGGCCGCTATGCCTATCACCCGCTGTCGGTGGCACCGTCGAAGCTGAAGGCGCCGATCAACCCGTTCACCCCGCGCGCGCTGTCGGCCAGTGGCGTCGAGCGGCATATCGCCGACTACGCGCGCAGCGCGAAGCTGGCCCGCGAGGCCGGCTACGACGGGGTGGAGGTGATGGGCTCGGAGGGCTACCTCATCAACGAGTTCATTGCCCCGCGCACCAACAAGCGCTCAGACCGCTGGGGTGGCGACGCCAACCAACGCATGCGCTTTGCAGTGGAGATCGTGCGCCGCATCCGCGAGGCCTGCGGCCCGGACTTCATCATCATCTACCGCCTGTCGCTGGTCGACCTGGTGGACGACGGCAGCAACTGGGACGAGATCGTGCAGCAGGCGCAGGCCATCGAGGCGGCTGGCGCGACGATCATCAATTCCGGCATCGGCTGGCACGAGGCGCGCATTCCGACCATCGCCACCTCGGTGCCGCGTGCGGCCTTCGCCGGTGTCACCGCCAAACTGAAACCGCATGTGACGCTGCCGCTGGTGGCGACCAACCGCATCAACATGCCCGACGTCGCCGAACGCATCCTCGCCGGCGGCGGCGCCGACATGGTGTCGCTGGCACGTCCGCTGCTGGCCGACCCGCAATGGCCCAACAAGGCCCGTGCAGGCCGCGCGGAAGCGATCAATACCTGCATCGCCTGCAACCAGGCCTGCCTGGACCACGTGTTCGAGAACAAGCTGGCCAGCTGCCTGGTCAATCCGCGCGCCGCGCACGAGACCGAACTGGTCTATCGCCCCACGCCCGCGCCGAAGAAGGTTGCCGTGGTCGGTGCCGGCCCGGCCGGCCTGGCCTGTGCCACTGTCGCGGCCCAGCGTGGCCACCAGGTCACCCTGTTCGATGCCCACGATGAGATCGGCGGCCAGTTCAACGTGGCCAAGCGCATCCCCGGCAAGGAAGAGTTCCACGAAACCCTGCGCTATTTCCGCCACAAGCTGGCCGAAACCGGCGTGCAGCTGCGCCTGAACACCCGCGCCGACGCGTCCAGCCTGGCCGGCTTCGACGAGGTGGTGCTGGCCACCGGCATCACCCCGCGCAAGGTCAGCTTCCCCGGCGCCGACCACGCCAAGGTGGTCAGTTATCTGGACGTACTGCTGGGCCGCGTCGAAGTGGGCGCCACTGCCGCGATCATCGGCGCCGGCGGCATCGGCTTCGACGTCGGCGAATTCCTCAGCCACGCTGGCGAGTCGCCGTCGCTGGACCCGCAGCGCTGGTTGGCCGAATGGGGCGTGGACGCCAGCTTCGAGGCACGCGGCTCGCTGGGCCGGCCCGAGGTCGAGCCGTCACCGCGGCGCCTGTGGCTGCTGCAGCGCAGCGCCGGCAAGCCCGGCGCGCGACTGGGCAAGACCACCGGTTGGATCCACCGCGCCACACTGAAGGCCAAGGGCGTGCGCATGCTCGGTGGCGTCGAGTACCTGGGCGTGGACGATCAAGGCCTGCGCATCCGCGTGGAAGGCAGCGAACAGTTGCTGCCGGTAGACCATGTGGTGATCTGCGCCGGGCAGGAACCGAACCGCGCATTGCAGGCCGAACTGCAGGCCGCCGGCATCAACGCGCAGCTGATCGGCGGTGCCGACGTGGCCGCCGAACTGGACGCGAAGCGGGCAATCGACCAGGGCAGCCGGGTGGCCGCCACGCTCTGATGAGCGCCTGAATGGGGAACGGAATGTGATTTCCGTCACCTCCGTCGAACCTGAATGTCAAGCCGGGCGGTTCACGATGCGTTCGGCTATTCCCCCCTACCTTGCGCCATCTTTCCGCTCACCAGCCAGTTTCCGGTGAGCTGGCGTGGCCCCACCGATCAGTACTGATCGATTCTTTTTGGGGCTGCCCACGGGGCGGCCCCGATGGCCGCCTCCCCATGACGCCAAGTCGTACCCCGCCTCCTGTCGCCCCCGCGGCCGGAACCGGAAGGTGCGGCCCATACGGAGCAAGGAGTTATATGAAACTGGCCTGGATTCTCTGGCTGTCGCAGTTGTTGCCGCAGCCGGCCGCTGATTCACTGTGTCTGAGCACCACCGTTTACCTGGAAGCCCGCGACCAGACCCTGCGCGGCCAGCAGGCCGTCGCCGAGGTCGCCCTGCGTCGCCTTGACAGCGGCCTGTGGGGCGACTCGATGTGCCAGGTCGTCACCGCGCGCAAGCAGTTCGCACCGACCATCGTCTCCCCCGGCACCCAGCTGGGCAATGACGCGGCGTGGAGCGAGGCGATGAACGTCGCTTTCGACGCCGAGCGCAACTGGGCGCTGCCGGCCGGCGAGCGCCGCGAGATCGTGCCCGGTGCCAGCCACTTCGCCGCGCTGTCCATCGCCAGCCCGAACTGGCGCAATGCCTACCAGGTGGCCACCATCGGCGATCACACCTTCTATAAGGTGCAGAACCTCAAGCCGCGGCAGTCGTAACGATCCGTGCCGGCGGCAGCGTTGCCGCCTGCCGGCAGGCTCTGGGATAGTGGGCGTTTCCCGCCCGCATCACCTGGAGTTCCCATGAAGCTGTACAGCAAGCCCGGTGCCTGTTCCACCGCCGACCACATCGCCCTGCAGTGGACCGGCCAGCCGTTCGAGGTTGAACTGCTGAACAAGGACACCCTGAAGGGTCCGGAATTCCTCAAGATCAATCCGGCCGGTGCGGTGCCCGCGCTGGTCGACGGCGACTTCGTGCTGCTGCAGAACGCCGCGATCATGGGCTATATCGCCGATCGCTTCCCGCAGGCCGGCCTCGGCGGTGACGGCAGCCCGCGCCAGCGCGCCGAAGCCACCCGCTGGCTGGCCTTCGTCAATTCCGACGTGCATCCGGCCTTCTCGCCGCTGTTCGCGCCGGGCAAGTTCATCGCCGACGAGAGCCAGTTCGATGCGATCCGCGCCGCCGCGCACAAGCGCCTGCGTGGCCTGTTCGAGACCGCTGACAGGCAGCTGGCCGACAAGCCGTGGCTGGCCGGCTTCCGCAGCTTCGCCGACCCGTACTTCTACATCACCCTGCGCTGGGCCGCCGGTACCAAGGTCGACCTGTCGGGCCTGGACAACCTGGCCGCCTACAAGGCGCGCATGGACGCCGATGCCGGCGTGCAGGCCGCACTGAAGGCCGAAGGGCTGGCCTGATCATGACCCGGGGTCAGAGCCGTTCGCGTGGCGGACGGGCCTGACCCCTCTGCCCTGCGCAGGCGGGGGCCGATACGCCAGGGCGTGGTCAACCGATCTGGCGGATCACTTCACCGTTGGCATCGCGCAGGTAGGTCGGCATCACTTCGATGCGCAGCGCCCCCGCCAGCGGGTAAACCCCGCGCTCGGCGCGCACCCCTGCCAGGGCCTGCAGGCCCGCCTCGTCCAGCGACCAGCGCGCGCTGTCGGCGGATACGTCCGCCGCTTCACCGCCCCCGTTCGCGACGAACTCCCACTGCCGCTCGCGGCTGACCAGTTCCAGCGATCTGCCGTGGCGCAGGCGCAAGGGCAGCAGCTCGCACACGCTGGCCACCTGGCCGGCGCCGAGCACCAGCGTGGTGACGCCCGCCTCCTGCCGCCAGTCCAACGTCTCGATGAACAGCATGCCGGTGCTGGAGCCCTCGCGCTCGCTGCCTTCCCGCACCTGCGCGGCAAGCGCCGGCTCCTCCAGCAGGTTGCCGCGGTGCAGGTCGCTGATCCACAGTGGCATTGCCGGCTGCAGTACCTGCAGCACGCCGCGCGTGGACCAGCGCTTGACCGCTTCCATCTCCTCATCGGTCAGCCCGACCAGCTGCAGGAACTGCAGGTGGCCATTGGCGGTGTCGCGTGCCGGCAACTGCGGGTCGGCAATGAACGCCAGATGGCACAGCCGCGTGTCGGTCTCCAGCGCGATCGGGCCGTTGGCATTCAGATGGTGGCCATCCTCGAACACGTTGCCGCTGGCGAACACATAACGCGCCAGGTTCTGCAGCAGGTTCATCGGCCACACCGGCGGCGTGCTGTCGGCGTTCTCAGCGGCTTCGGCGGCGAGACGGAACGTCAGCTCGAAACCATAGCCGCTGGTGGCGGCATCACTGCTCTCCTTGGCATACAGCTCGGAGAAGCCGTAAGTCACGTAGTACCAGTGGGGTACCGGCGCATGCGCCCAGTACACGCTGATGCCATCGAGCGGATCCTGGCCACCGAGCGTGTACGGAAGCGCGGTGCCGAAGTGACGTGGCTCCTGCCCGGCATACAGCGGCGCCAGCGCCTCATTGATCGCGTCCCAGCCGGGGGTATCGGTGTCGTCGTGGTCGTCCTGCACGCGGGACTCCTTGTGGGGAAGTGAACCGATCACTTTACGCGGTGGCTCAGGCCTGCACGAACTCACCACCACCCTTGACCACGGCGGCCTGAGTTTCCTGCCACCAGCGCTGTGCCAGCGCCGGGCTGCGCGCCTTGCCCACCGCTGCCAGCAGTTCCGGGCACAGGCGTTCCAGCGCCAGCGCATCGGTGCAGCGTTCGATCTTCAACTGCATGAAGTAGCCCTTCAGGCCCAGATGGCGCCGCACCGCATCGCTCATCGCGTCGTACAGCTGCTGGTACAGCGCCGGGTCCTGTTCGCGACCGGTGCTGATGCCACGCGCCGGCACGGCCTCTGCACTTCCGCCGATCACTTCGATCAGGCCCAGCGCGGCCAGCTGCTCCAGTGCATCGGGCGGCGCACGCAGGCCTTCACACAAGCCGCGCAGTTCGGTGTCGTCACGATGGCCATCGACCATCAGCAGGATCGAGCGCAGTGCCGCCGGCAGGCGCCGGCTACGGTCTTCGATTTCCTGACGGCCAGCAGCCGTCTTGGCGTGCAGCAATGCCATTGCCTCCCCCTCCCTCGATGCGCAATGCCGGCGCGCCCTGACGGGCGCGCTCCCCTGTGTGCCATCCCCGGACGGCACGCGCCTTCCCCGGCGCGCGCCGCGTATTGCAGGTCGATGACAGGCCGAGCTTAGCGCAAGTGCCGCGGGTAGTGCCGGCCGCTGGCCGGCAACCTCGGGATTGATGGGGGTGCCGGCCAGCGGCCGGCACTACCGGATCAACGGCCCAGCGCCCGGCGGATCTCCTCCAGCGCGCCGGGGTCGTCCAGCGTCGACAGGTCGCCCGGGTCGCGCTGCTCGGCCAACGCCTGCAACGAGCGCCGCAGCAGCTTGCCCGAACGGGTCTTGGGCAGCGCGTTGACCACGTGCACGTGCGCCGGGCGCGCCACCGCGCCGAGCGAGGTGGTCACCGTGGCCATCATCTCGGCCACCACCGGCGCCGGATCCTCGCCATCCAGGCCCTGCTTGAGGGTGACGAACACCAGCGGCACCTGCCCCTTCAGTTCGTCCTTGACGCCGATCACCGCTGCCTCGGCCACGCGCGGGTGGCTCGAAATGGCCTCTTCGATCTCGCGCGTGCCCAGCCGATGCCCGGCCACGTTGATCACATCATCGGTACGGCCGAGGATGAAGGTGTAGCCATCGTCGTCGCGGATCGCCCAGTCCAGCGAGCTGTACAGCAGTTCCTTGAAATGGCTGAAGTAGCTCTGCAGGAAACGGTTGTCGTCGTTCCACACCGTGCTCATGCAGCCAGGCGGCAACGGCGGCGACACCACCAGCACCCCCTTCTGCCCCGGTGCGACTTCCTCGCCGGTGTTCTCGTCGATCACCTTCATCCGGTAGCCAAGATTGGGGAAGCCCGGCGAACCGAAGCGCACCGGCTTCATCTCCAGGCCCGGCAGCAGGGTCAGAGCCGGCCAGCCGGTCTCGGTCTGCCAGTAGTTGTCGATGATCGGCTTGCCCAGCGCTTCGCTGATCCAGTGCGCGGTCGGTTCGTCCAGCGGCTCGCCGGCCAGGAACAGGTACTTCAGGGCGCGCAGGTCGTGGCGATGGATGAAGTCCGCATCGTGCTTCTTCAGCACGCGGATGGCGGTGGGCGACGAGAACATGGTGCGCACGTTGTACTGCTCGCACAGCGCCCACCAGATGCCCGGATCCGGATTCGTCGGCAGCCCTTCGTACAGCAGCGAGGTGCAGCCACCGATCAGCGGGCCGTACACGTTGTAGGAATGGCCCACCGCCCAGCCGACATCGGAGGTGGAGAACATTACCTGCCCCGGCTTGCAGTCGAATACGGTTTCCATCGACTGCCCCATCGCCACCGCGTAGCCGCCCACATCGCGCTGCACGCCCTTCGGCTTGCCGGTGGTGCCGGAGGTGTACAGCAGGTAGCTCGGCTCACTCGCTTCCAGCCACTGCACCGGCACATCCACTTCCCCGATCTGTGCACGCAGCGTGGCGTACTCCACATCACGGCCCGGCACGCGTGGTTCGGCGGCATCCAGCCCGCGCGACACGATCAGCACATGCGGTGGCGGCGAAGCCGCTTCGGCGCAGGCCGCGTCAACCATCGGCTTGTACGGAATCAGCTTGCCACCGCGCATGCCGGCATCGGCGGCGATGAGCAGCTTCGGCTTCGCATCGTCGATGCGCAGCGCCAGGTTGTGCGCGGCGAAGCCACCAAACACCACCGAGTGCACCGCACCGATGCGCGCACATGCCAGCATCGCGAACACGGCTTCGGCCATGTTCGGCATGTAGATCACCACGCGGTCACCATGGCCGACGCCGAGGTGCCTGAGCACGGCGGCGAAGTCGTTCACTTCGCGATACAGCTGGCGATAGGTGATTTCGCGGGTGCTATTGGTTTCGGTGGAGATGGCGACCAGTGCGAGCTGGTCGGCGCGCTCGGCCAGGTGGCGGTCGACGGCGTTGTAGCAGAGATTGGTTTCGCCGCCGACGAACCAGCGCCGGAACGGCGGATTGCTGTAGTCGAGCACCTGCTGCGGCGGTTTGTGCCAATGGATGCGCTTGGCTTCCTCGCCCCAGAAGGCCTCCGGCTCGTCGATCGAGCGACGGTAGGTTTCCTCGTAGTTCATGACGCAGCCCTCCCAGACGAAGTCATGGGTTTGAGGATAGTCCGGCGCCGGCGCGCGGGCCGCCCTACCTTGGTAGGGGGTGGGGTTTTCATGCAGGGCTGCGCCCTGCACCCGCGGTAGTGCCGGCCGCTGGCCGGCAACCTCAGAAGCAACAGCCGAAGCAACAGCGGGTTTCCCGTGGGATGGCGAGGTGGGTCCGGTTGCGGGGGACACCGTGAATCCGTCCATGGAGGCTCGGTCGCCGCATCCATGCGGCTCACGCCCCCGCAACCGGACCCACCCCGCCTTCGACAGACTTCCGCGATCTGTCGGAGCACGGGGTCGGATCCCCAGATTCAATATTCAATTCGATATCTGACAGAAAAATCGTGTCGACCAAGGTCGACACCTACCAACACCAACAGCGACAGCCGTTACCAACTGCCGCAGGAATCTGTCGGGGGTGGGGCGGTGTGGGTTGGCAGGACCGTTGGCGCCATGGATGGCGCCATCGAGCCCCCTTGGGTGAGGGCGCTTTGCTTGCGAAGCACTGCTTTGCAAGCGCCCGAACGCACAGCCGCCAGCGGCTGGGCCGGACCCCGGAGGGGGGTTTACGGCGTGTCCTGCCAACCCACACCGCCCCGCCCAACAAGTAGAAAACCAGAGCCGCCTTGGCCTTTCGCGTTGCTCCGGTTCGTAGCAGGTGCAGGGCTGCAAGCCCTGCCGAACCCCTAGAACGGAGCCGCAGACTCGAACGCGAGCACCTCGCCCGTCATCGGGTGGGTGAACTGCAGGCTGCACGCATGCAGATGCACGCGGTGCGCCGGTGCCGCGTCATACAGCACGTCGCCAACAATCGGATGGCCAATACTGGCCATGTGCAACCGCAGCTGATGGCTGCGGCCGGTGATCGGTTCCAACGCCACGCGCGTGCGCCGCGCTTCAACATCGCGCACCAGCACGCGCCAACGCGTCAGCGCCGGCTTGCCGCGCTCATGGTCGACCCTCTGCTTCGGCCGGTTCGGCCAGTCCACGATCAGCGGCAGGTCCACTTCGCCGGTGTCGCGTTCGAGCAGCCCCTGCACCACCGCTTCATACCGCTTGCCAACCTGGCGCTGCTCGAACTGCATCGACAACGCCGCCTGCATGTCCTTGCCGCGCGCATGCAGCAGCAGGCCGGAAGTCACCTGGTCCAGGCGGTGCACGGTCAACGCATCCGGATACAGCGCCTGCAGGCGCGCGACCACGCAGTCCTGGTTCTCGGCGCTGCGGCCGGGTACGGACAACAGGCCAGCCGGCTTCTCGGCCACCAGCAGTGCGTCATCGATGTAGTGCAGGTGGATCATGCGGTTCCAGGAATTCCAAATGAAAACGGGGAAGCCGAAGCCTCCCCGTTCTCTGCGTACCAACCAGCGGTCGGTACCTACCTTGATGGAAGACGTACCGTCCGGAGCCGGTACCGCCTGCATCAGCCCAGCAGGTGGGCGACGCCGGCGCGCTCTTCTTCCAGCTCGGCCAGGGTCTTGTCGATGTACTTCTGGCTGAAGTCGTCGATCGGCAGATCCTTGACCAGGGTGTACTTGCCGTTCTCGGTGGTCACGGCAAAACCGAAGATCACGCCTTCCGGAATGCCGTAGGAACCGTCGGACGGCACGCCCATGGTGACCCACTTGCCGTTGCTGCCCAGCACCCAGTCACGCACGTGGTCGATGGCGGCGTTGGCGGCCGAAGCAGCCGAGGACGAGCCGCGGGCTTCGATGATCGCCGCGCCGCGCTTGCCGACGGTCGGGATGAAGGTGTTGGCGTTCCACTCCTGGTCGTTGATCGCATCGGCGATCGACGCACCATCGGCGGTGGCGAAACGGTAGTCCGGGTACATGGTCGGGCTGTGGTTGCCCCACACCACCAGCTTCTCCATGCCACCGACCGGCTTGCCGAGCTTGGCCGACAGCTGGCTCAGCGCGCGGTTGTGGTCCAGGCGCAGCATGGCGGTGAAGTTTTCCGGCTTCAGGTCCGGGGCCGACTTCATGGCGATGTAGGCGTTGGTGTTGGCCGGGTTGCCGACCACCAGCACCTTCACGTCACGGCTGGCGACCTTGTTCAGCGCCGCGCCCTGGGCGGTGAAGATCTTGGCGTTTTCCAGCAGCAGGTCCTTGCGCTCCATGCCCGGGCCGCGCGGACGCGCGCCGACCAGCAGGGCGATGTCGGCGTCCTTGAACGCGACTTCGGCGTCATCGGTGCCGACCATGCCGGCCAGCAGCGGGAAGGCGCAGTCTTCCAGCTCCATCATCACGCCCTTCAGGGCGGCCTGGGCCTTGTCGACCGGCAGTTCCAGCAGCTGCAGGATGACCGGCTGGTCCTTGCCCAGCATTTCGCCGGAGGCGATGCGGAACAGCAGGGCATAACCGATCTGGCCGGCGGCGCCGGTCACGGCAACACGAACGGGTGCTTTCATGGGGGTTTCCTCTTGCTTGCAAGCGTTTGATGGGACGCCGCGGGCGGAGCCACGCAGGCCTGGCGGGCGGCGGGGAACAGGGAAACGGCCACCCGTGGGTGGCCGTTTCGAAGGGGGATCAGGCGGCGAGGTGCTTGTTCCACTCGGCGACGCGGTCGGCCTGGGCGGCCAGCACGGCGTCGACGTCGCCTTCCAGGGTGATCGAATGGATCACGTCGCCCTGCTTGACCGAATCGACGATGGCCTGGCCTTCCAGGACCTTGCCGAAGACGGTGTGGCGGCCGTCCAGCCAATCGGTCTTGATGTGGGTGATGAAGAACTGGCTGCCGTTGGTGTTCGGGCCGGCGTTGGCCATCGACAGCGAGCCGACCTCGTGCTTCACGCCATTCTTTTCGTCTTCGAACTTGTAGCCCGGGCCGCCGGTGCCACGGCCCTGCGGGCAGCCGCCCTGGATCATGAAGTCGGCGATCACGCGATGGAAGATCAGGCCGTCATAGAAGCCGTGCTTGACCAGGTTCACGAAGTTGGCCACGGTCAGCGGCGCCTTGTCGGCGAACAGCTCGACCTTGATCGGGCCCTGGGTGGTGTCGAAAGTGGCGATGAGGGACATGAAGATCCTTGATGCAGAGGGGAACGCGTCTAGCCACCTAGTTTACACCTGCCTTGCGGCGGCGGCGGCTTCGACCATGGGCGCAGACCCGGGCTTCAGCCGCCGGCGGGGCAGCCCGCGCGACGGTCTGGCGGCCTCGGCCGTGTGGCGGCCCAGCTGAATGGGCCCCGTGACGGGCGTGAAATCCACCTTTTCGCGAATCGTCAAGTTCGACGTATAATGTTGGACTTCTTTTTCCAAATCCGGCGCCGACTGGCCCCCTTTCGTATGTCCATCGAAAATCTTCGCAACATCGCCATCGTCGCCCACGTCGACCATGGCAAGACCACCCTGGTCGACCAGCTGCTGAAGCAGTCCGGCACCCTGTCCGAGCGTACCGTCCTCGCCGAGCGCGTGATGGACAGCAATGACCAGGAAAAGGAACGCGGCATCACCATCCTGGCCAAGAACACCGCCATCACCTGGGAAGACAAGAAGACCGGCATCAAGAACCGGATCAACATCGTCGACACCCCCGGCCACGCCGACTTCGGCGGTGAGGTCGAGCGCGTGCTGTCGATGGTCGACACCGTGCTGATCCTGGTCGATGCGATGGACGGCCCGATGCCGCAGACCCGCTTCGTTACCCAGAAGGCCTTCGCGATGGGCTTCAAGCCGATCGTCGTGGTCAACAAGGTCGACCGTCCGGGCGCCCGTCCGGAGTGGGTGATCGACCAGGTCTTCGACCTGTTCGACAAGCTCGGTGCCACCAACGAGCAGCTGGACTTCCCGATCGTCTACGCCTCGGGCCTGAACGGCTACGCCGGCCTGGAAGACACCGTGCGCGACGGCGACATGACCCCGCTGTACGAAGCGATCATGAAGCACGCGCCGAAGCCGGAAGTGGACCCGGAAGGCCCGTTCCAGATGCGCATCAGCCAGCTGGACTACAACAACTTCGTGGGCGTGATCGGCATCGGCCGCATCCAGCGCGGCACCCTGAAGAAGAACATGCAGGTCGCGGTCATCGACCGTGAAGGCAAGAAGCGCAACGGCAAGGTGCTGCAGGTGCTGGGCTTCATGGGCCTGGAGCGCATCGAGCAGGATTCGGCCGAGGCCGGCGACATCGTGGCCATCTCCGGCATCCAGGAGCTGACCATCTCCGACACCATCTGCGCACCGGACTTCCCGGAAGCCCTGCCGGCGCTGACCGTCGACGAGCCGACCATCTCGATGACCTTCCAGGTGAACAACTCGCCGTTCGCCGGCAACAAGGACCTGTCCGGTGGCAAGTTCCTGACCAGCCGCCAGATCAAGGACCGCCTGGACCGTGAAAAGGTCCACAACGTGGCCCTGAAGGTCGAGCAGCTGGAAGACGCCGACAAGTTCCTGGTCTCCGGCCGTGGCGAACTGCATCTGTCGGTGCTGATCGAGAACATGCGCCGCGAAGGCTACGAGCTGGCCGTGTCGCGCCCGGAAGTGATCATCAAGGAAATCGACGGCCAGCTGATGGAGCCGATCGAGCAGTTGGTGGTGGACATCGAAGAAGTCCACCAGGGCGGCGTGATGGAAAAGCTGGGCACCCGCAAGGGCCAGTTGAAGAACATGGAATCGGACGGCAAGGGCCGCGTGCGCCTGGAATACCAGATCCCGGCCCGTGGCCTGATTGGTTTCCAGAACGAGTTCAAGACCCTGACCCAGGGTTCGGGCCTGCTGTTCCATGTGTTCGACCACTACGGCCCGAAGGAACAGGGCGCGATCGCCAAGCGCATCAACGGCGTGATGATCGCCAATGCGCCGGGCGTCACCCCGGCCTACTCGCTGGGCCCACTGCAGGAACGCGGCAAGCTCTTCGCCGCCGAAGGTGACAACGTGTATGAAGGCCAGCTGGTCGGCATCCACTCCAAGGACAACGACCTGACCGTCAACGCGATCAAGACCAAGCCGCTGACCAACATGCGCGCTTCGGGCAAGGATGATGCGATCCAGCTGACCCCGGCGATCAAGTACTCGCTGGAACAGGCCCTGGACTTCATCGAAGACGACGAGCTGGTCGAGATCACCCCGAAGGAGATCCGCCTGCGCAAGAAGTTCCTGACCGAGAGCGACCGCAAGAAGGCTTCGCGCGGCGGCTGAGCCAGCACCCCGTGAGCCAGAGCGGCTACAACCCGGATCCACACCGGCATCCGGGCCTGCACGTCATCGCCCTGCTCGAAGCGAGCAAGGCGATGCTGGCACTGTTGGCTGCCACCGGGCTGGAAGTGCTCGGACCGCAGCCGCTGCGGCACGGCATCATGGCCCTGATCCGGCGTTTCAGCCTGGATCCGGACCACGGCACCCTGCCCTCGCTGCTGCACATGATCAGCCCCGACGCGGTCCACCTGGCCGCGGCGGGGATGATCGGTTACGGACTGCTGCACCTGGTCGAAGCCTGGGGCCTGTGGCGGGCCAAGGCCTGGGCCTCCTGGCTGGGTTGCCTGACCGCTGCCCTGTACCTGCCCTTCGACATCTTCGCGATCATCCGCCATCCCGGCTGGCCGTCGTGGACGATCCTGGCCATCAACCTGATCGTGGTCTACGTACTCGCCCGCGACCTGCGCAAGCGCCACCGCTGAGCACTCGCTACACTGGGGATTGGAGCCGACCAAGCCGCCCCATGCGCCCGTCCTTGCCGCCTCTGCTGACCTGCCTGCTCGCCGCGCTGCCGGCGCTGCTTTCGGCTGGCTGCAGCCCGGCCACGCCCAGCGCGCATGCGGCCGAACCTGCGAGCCGCAACGTGCCGTTCCCGTACGCCGAAACCGATATTGCCGACCTGCAGGCGCGGATGACCGCCGGTGAACTGGACAGCACCACCCTGACCCAGGCCTACCTGCAGCGCATCGCCGCCCTGGACCGCGCCGGGCCGCGCCTGCGCGCGGTGATCGAGCTCAACTCCGATGCCCTGAAGGAAGCCGCCGCGCGCGACCGCGAGCGCCGTAGCGGCCACCTGCGCGGCCCGCTGCACGGCATCCCGCTGCTGTTGAAGGACAACATCAACGCCGCGCCGATGGCCACCAGTGCCGGCTCTCTGGCCCTGCAGGGCTTCCGTCCGGACGATGCCTACCTGGTGCGCCGGCTGCGCGATGCCGGCGCCATCGTGCTGGGCAAGACCAACCTCAGCGAATGGGCCAATTTCCGCGGCAATGATTCGATCTCCGGCTGGAGCGCGCGCGGCGGCCAGACCCGCAATCCCTATCGGCTGAGCCATTCGCCCTGTGGCTCCAGCAGCGGCAGCGCGGTAGCCGTGGCCGCCAACCTCGCCAGCGCAGCAATCGGTACCGAAACCGACGGCAGCATCGTCTGCCCGGCGGCGATCAATGGCATCGTCGGCCTCAAGCCGACGGTAGGCCTGGTCAGCCGCGACGGCATCATCCCGATTTCCTTCAGCCAGGACACCGCCGGTCCGATGGCGCGCAGTGTCGCCGACGCTGCCGCCGTGCTGACCGCGATCGCCGGCCGCGATGATGCCGACCCGGCCACCGCGACCATGCCCGGCCGCGCGGTCTACGACTACACCGCGCGACTGGACCCCCAGGGCCTGCGCGGCAAGCGCATCGGACTGCTGCAGACACCCCTGCTGAAGTACCGGGGCATGCCGCCACTGATCGAACAGGCGGCGACCGAGCTGCGTCGCGCCGGCGCCGTGGTGGTGCCGGTGGAGCTGCCCAACCAGGGCGCTTGGGCCGAGGCCGAGCGCACGCTGCTGCTGTACGAATTCAAGGCCGGGCTGGAGCGCTACTTCAGCGCCCATCGCGCCCCGCTGCGCAGCCTGGCCGAACTGATCGCCTTCAACCAGGCGCACAGCAAGCAGGAGCTGGGCCTGTTCGGCCAGGAACTGCTGGTGGCGGCCGACGCCACCGCCGGCCTGGCCGACCCGGCCTATATCCGCGCGCGCAGCGATGCACGCCGGTTGGCGGGCCCGGAAGGCATTGACGCTGCCCTCGCCGCCCACCAGCTTGATGCGCTGGTGGCCCCCACCACCGGCGTGGCGTGGCCGATCCGCAGCGAAGGCGACGACTTCCCCGGCGAGAGCTACAGCGCTGCCGCTGTGGCTGGCTATCCCGGCCTGACTGTGCCGATGGGCCAGATCAACGGCCTTCCCGTCGGCCTGCTGTTCATGGGCACCGCCTGGAGCGAACCGAAGCTGATCGAGATGGCCTACGCCTACGAGCAGCGCACGCGCGCACGGCGCCCGCCGCACTTCGATACCGACGCGCTGATCGACGCTGGCGAGCCGTGATCGTGTTTCTGTAGAGCCGAGCCCACGCTCGGCTTCAACGGAAAATCGAAAGCAGCCGAGCATGGCTCGGCTCTACAGCGGCTGGTCGGGCTCCGCTGGCACGATCGCCGCCTCACCGTCTTCAGCCCCCGGCGAACGCACATCTGCAGTGCGTGCACGAGGACCACGCGGCATGTCCAGCTCGTCTGCATGCTGCAGCCGCGCACGCACCTGCGGCAGCGACTG
This sequence comes from Stenotrophomonas sp. YJH_SMC_27, assembly GCF_059369815.1. Taxonomy (NCBI): domain Bacteria; kingdom Pseudomonadati; phylum Pseudomonadota; class Gammaproteobacteria; order Lysobacterales; family Lysobacteraceae; genus Stenotrophomonas; species Stenotrophomonas sp. YJH_SMC_27. The sequence continues at coordinate 699,087 of NZ_JCAFTA010000001.1, forward strand.
CGGATGCTCACGCGCGAGGAAATCGAGCATGCGCTCGCGTACCAGGCAACGCAGGTCGAACGCGTCGCCGGAGCTGCGCGCACTGACCAGCAGGCGGATCTGGATTGCACGCTCACTGGTTTCAGTCACCTGGGTCACGCAGACTCGGCCATCCCACAACGCTTCGCCCCGGCAGATGCGCTCCAGTTCAGCACGGATCGCCGCAATCGGGGCACGATAATCCAGCCACAGGAAGGCTGTGCCGAGCAGGTCGGCACTACGCCGCGTCCAGTTCTGGAACGGGTTCTCGATGAACCAGGTCAACGGCACCACCATCCGCCGCTCATCCCAGATACGCACCACCACGTAACTGCTTCCGATCTCCTCGATGCGTCCCCACTCGCCTTCCACGATCACCACGTCATCCAGGCGGATCGGCTGCGTCAACGCGATCTGCAGGCCGGCGATCAGGTTGCCGAACACCGGCTTGGCCGCGATACCGGCCACCAGGCCGATCAGGCCGGCCGAGGCCAGCAGCGCGGTACCGATCTTCTGCACCATCGGAAACGTCAGCAGCACCAGCGATGCGCCCAGCACGATGATGCCGCCCATCAGCACCCGGCTGAGCACGCGCGTCTGGGTCTGGATGCGGCGCGCTTCCAGATTGTCGGAGACATCAATGGGATGGCTGCGCAGGATTGCGCGCTCGCCCGCCGCCACCGCACGTACCAGCAACCAGATGAAGCAGGCAGTCAACGCGATGTGCAGCACATGCTGCAGATGGCCCAGCAACGGATCCTGCAGCGGCGTGGCCTGCAGGGCGGGAATCAACAGCAGCAGCGGCCATGCAGTGGCCATCGGCAGCCCGAGCACACGACCGATGCGCGCACGCCGGCGATCACGCCCTTTCAGCCGGTGATAGATCCACAGGATCAGCCACGCGCCGATGCCACCCACCAACGCCGCCAGACCCAGCGGCCATGCATATGCCTGTGCGCTTTGCCAATGCACCGTTGCTACCTCCACACGAACAGCCAAGCGGACAGCCTCGCGCATGGCGCATGAGCGTCACGTCAGTCGTTCGTAAGAAGGGTGTTGGTCGGCAGGGCTTGCAGCCCTGCACCCTGCTGCGAGCTGGAGCAACAGCAACAGCCGAAGCAGAAGCGGGTTTCCTGTGGGGTGGCGGGGTGGGTCCGGTTGCGGGAGACGCCGTGAACCCATCCATGGGGGCCTGGCCTCGGCATCCATGCCGCGGACACTCCCGCAACCGGACCCACCCCGCCTTCGACAGATTCCCGCGATCTGCCAGCAAAGTCTGAGGTCAGATCCGTTTTCCAGAGGAAAACGGATCTGACCTCATTTTCTGATTTCGAAATCTGACAGACATTCATCCACGCATGGCGGGAATCTCCCGTGTCGACCAAGGTCGACACCTACCCACAGCCGCCAGAATCTGTCAGAGGCGGGGCGGTGTGGGTGGGCAGGACCGTTGGCGCCATGGATGGCGCCATCGAGCCCCCATGGATGGGTTTACGGCGTGTCCTGACCACCCACACCACCCCGCCACCCCACGGAATGCCGCTTCGGCTTTTGCCGTTGATTGCAGCAGGTGCAGGGCTGCAAGCCCTGCCGAAAAACCCTTACCGCACTTGCTCCTGCTTGCGTACGATCGCCATCGCGATCTCCAGCGACTGCTCGTAGTTCAACCGCGGGTCCACCGTTGAACGATACGCGCGCTCCAGGTCGCGCTCGGTCAGTTCGCGCGCGCCGCCGATGCACTCGGTCACGTCCTCGCCGGTCAGTTCCAGATGCACACCGCCCAGGCGCGTACCGGCGGCCGCATGCAGGTCGAACGACATCTCCACCTCGCCACGCACGTTGTCGAAGCGACGTGTCTTGAAACCGTTGGCGGTGCTTTCGGTATTGCCATGCATCGCATCGCACACCCACAGCACGCGGCGACCATCACGCTTGACCGCGTCCAGCAGCGGCGGCAGTTTCTCGGCGATCTGCGCGGCACCCATGCGGTGGATGAAGCTCAGGCGGCCCGGCTCGTCATGCGGGTTGAGCACATCGATCAGGCGCAGCAGCTGGTCCGGCGTCACCGACGGGCCCACCTTGATCGCAATCGGATTGCGCACGCCACGCAGGTATTCCACGTGCGCGCCATCCAGCGCAGCCGTGCGCATGCCGATCCACGGGTAATGCGTGCTCAGGTTCAACCAGCCCTGCTGGCGGGGCACCTGGCGGGTCAGTGCCTGCTCGTACGGCAACAGCAGCGCTTCATGCGAGGTGTAGAAGTCGATGCGGTTGAGGTTGTGCACGCGGGCCCCGGCCAACGTCTCCATGAAATGCACGGCATCGCCGATCGAGGCCACCATCTTCTGGTACTCGGCGGCCAGCGGCGAATGGCTCACCCATTCCAGGTTCCAGTACTCGGGGTGGTGCAGGTCGGCGAAACCACCATCGATCAGCGCCCGTACGAAGTTCATCGTCATCGCCGAATGCGCGTGCGCCTGCAGCATCCGCTTCGGGTCCGGCAGGCGCGCTGCTTCAGTGAAGGCCGGCGCATTGATGACATCGCCGCGGTAGCTCGGCAGGGTCACACCGTCGCGCGTCTCGGTATCGGCCGAACGCGGCTTGGCGTACTGGCCGGCGAAACGACCCACGCGGATCACCGGCTGGCGCAGCCCATGCACCAGCACCAGGCTCATCTGCAGCAGCACCTTCAGGCGGTTGGAGATGGTGCCCGATTCGCAGTCGCTGAAGTTCTCAGCGCAGTCGCCGCCCTGCAGCAGGAAGCGCTTGCCCTCCTGGGCCTCCGCCAACTGCTGCTTCAGGGCCAGGATCTCCCACGAGGTGACCAGCGGCGGCAGCCGCTTCAGCTCGTGCAGGGCAGCGTCCAGCGCCACCGGGTCCGGGTAGGTCGGCATCTGCAGCGCGGTCTTGCCACGCCAGCTCTCCGGCGACCAGGCAGCGCCGGTGGCGGCTGCGACGGGATCGGGGACAGGCGAAACGGCGGACAGGCTCATTGCAGGCTTCCGGAGGTGGGGGACGTTCATGGTCGCAGAGCCGACCGCTGTCGCAAAGGGCCGAACGGCGTCTGCACATGACTGAACGCCGGGGAAAGGGCATCGCGATTGGCCAAAAGCGGCATGCCCACGGCCAGCCGGTCAGGCGCATGATTCGCCACGCACTGTTACGAAGTAACACTCAATCCCCAATGGCCCCTTCCACAGCCTATCCGCCATGAAGCCCTCCCTGCTTGCTACCGGCATCACCTTCGCCCTGACCCTGGCCAGCCTGCCTTCCCTCGCCGTGGCCGCCGATGCCGCCGCTCCCGTGAAGGACCTCGACGCGGTCACCGTCCACGCCCAGCTCGACCAGGCCCGCAACACGCTGTCGCCGGACATCGGCAGCAGCCAGTACCAGATCACCGCCGAGGACATCCAGAAGCAGCCGCTGGGCGCCTCCGCGCCGCTCAGCCAGGTGCTGCTGCAGGCGCCCGGCGTGGTCCAGGATTCCTACGGCGGCGTGCACGTGCGCGGCGACCACGCCAATCTGCAGTACCGCATCAACGGCGTGCTGCTGCCCGAATCGATCTCGGGCTTCGGCCAGACGCTGGATGCACGCACCATCAAGAGCATCCGCCTGATGGATGGCGCGCTGCCGGCGCAGTTCGGCGAGCGCACCGCTGCAGTGGTCGACATCACCACCCGCAGCGGCGCCGAGCTCGGCAACGGCGGCAGCGCCGGGCTGACCGCAGGCTCGTTCGGCAAGATCAATCCCAACGCCTCGTGGTGGGGCAACCAGGGGCGCTGGAGCTGGTTCCTGACTGGCAACTACGACCAGAACGAGGTTGGCCTGGAGAACCCGACCCGCTCGCGCAAGCCGCTGCACGACGACACCCACCAGGGCAAAGCGTTCGCTGACCTTACCTACCTCGTCAACGAGAACACCCGCCTGAGCGTGTTCGCCGGCTTTGCCAACAATCGCTTCCAGATCCCGGTCAACCCCGGGCAAACACCGCAGTTCGGTTACCTCGATACCACCACCTTCGACTCCAGCCAGCTGGATGAAACCCAGCGCGAGGCCACCCGCTTCGGCATGCTGGTGCTGCAGGGCACGTTGGGCAGCACCGCATATCAGCTCTCGGCCGGGCAGCGCTACAGCGATGTGGCATTCCATCCGGATGTCGTCGGCGACCTGGTGTTCAGTGGCGTCGCCTCGCAGGTGCAACGCAGCAACCGCGCCAACACGCTGCAGGCCGATTTCTCCACCCCACTGGGCAACGACCACACGCTGCGCTATGGCCTGTACGGCAACTACGAGAATGCGCGGGCCAGCAACAGCAGCTGGGTGTTTCCGGTCGATGACGCCGGCCAGCAGTCCAGCACCACACCGCTGCTGATACCTGACCGCAGTGCCTTCCATGCCAGCACGCTGGCGCTGTACGTGCAGGATGAATGGAAGATCGGCGACGACTGGACCGTCAACTACGGCCTGCGCGGAGATCGCTACAAGGCCTTTGGCCACACCGAGGGCCAGCTCAGCCCCCGCGTGGGAGTGGTCTGGAATGCCAGCGACAGCACCACCGTGCATGCCGGCTATTCGCGTTACTTCACGCCACCGGCCAGTGAGCTGATCGCCAGCAGCGATATCGCCCTATACGACGGCACCACCAACCAGCAGCCCAGCGGCGGCAACAACACGCCACTGGCCGAACGCAGCGACTACTACGACATCGGCGTGTCGCAGCAGGTGGGCGACCACCTCACCCTGGGCTTGGACGCCTACGATCGCCGCGTTGCGCGCCTGCAGGACGAAGGCCAGTTCGGCGCCGCCTACATCTACTCGACGTTCAACTATCGCCGTGGCCACATCCGTGGGCTGGAGTTCAGTGCCGACTACAGCAACGGCCCGTTCAGCGCCTACTTCAACGCGGCGTACAACAAGGCCATCGGCACCCAGGTGATCACCAGCCAGTACAACCTCGATCCGGACGCACTGGCCTATGTGGCCGACCACTGGATCCACCTCGATCACGACCAGAAGCTGACCTCATCGGGTGGCTTCAGCTACGCCTTTGCCGGACACAACCGGATCGGTGCCAACTACGTGTTCGGCAGCGGCCTGCGTTCGGACATCGAGGGCGTACCCAACGGCGGCGAGCTGCCGTCGTACCTGCAGGTGAACCTCAGCGCCGGGCACGACTTCAATGCCGACAGCGGGCATCCGCTGCATGTGCAGCTGGCCGTGGTCAACGCCCTGGACCGAAGCTACCAGCTGCGCGATGGCGGCGGTGTCGGCGTGTTCGCCCCGCAGTGGGGACCGCGCCGAGGTGCTTACCTGAGCCTGCAGCAGGATTTCTGAGGTAGCGCCGGCCGCTGGCCGGTATTCCCACGGTGTGCCGGCCAGCGGCCGGCACTACCCTGCGTTCAGCGCTTGACCCTGCGCAGCGACACCACCAGCGCCCACAGCGCCAGCAGCACGAACCACACGCCCGACCACATCGGCATGGTCAGGCCCAGGAAGGTCCAGTCGATGTTGCCGCAGTTGCCGGTACCGGTGAGCACCGTGCGGAACACTTCCAGCGGCCCCATGGTCTCGCGCAGGAAGCTCAGCGGCGGGCCGCAGGTCGCGCCCATCTCCGGCGGCAGCATCTGCACGTATACGTGGCGCGCGGCAATGCCGACGCCTACCGCGGCGGCAATGAAGGCGAGAATCCCGTAGGTCGCGCGTCCCGGGCGGTTGGACGGCCCGTGCAGCGCACCAATCAGGAACAGCAGGCCCAGCGCGGCGAAGGCCAGCCGCTGGAAGATGCACAGCGGACACGGCTCCAGGCCCATCTGCAGCTGCAGGAAGATCGCGTAGCCGAGCAGGCCCGCGCAGATCAGAAAGCCCAGGAAGAACTGGGCGCGGAAGGGCCAGCGCAGTGGATTCATCGTCAACGCTCGAATGGATCAGGGCGCCAAGCGTAACCGAGAGCGCGCGCCATTCGAACCGCCACAGGTGACGCCTGTCGGAACGGTGTGGGTCGCATTGTGCCGCAGGTAGCGCCGGGCCATGCCCGGCGAGCGTAGCGGATACGGAAACGCCGGGCATGGCCCGGCGCTACCAGAACGCAAAAGCCCGGCAGAGGCCGGGCTTTCGCTGTGTCGCGTTGGAGCGGTCCGATTACTCGGCCACTTCCTCGGCCACGACCGGACGGTCGACCAGCTCGACGTAGGCCATCGGCGCGTTGTCGCCGGCGCGGAAACCGCACTTCAGCAGGCGCAGGTAGCCGCCCGGACGGTTCGCGTAGCGCGGGCCCAGGATGGTGAACAGGTTGCCCACCGCTTCGTTGTCGCGCAGGCGGGCGAAGGCCAGACGGCGGTTGGCGACGGAGTCGACCTTGGCCAGGGTGATCAGCGGCTCGGCAACGCGGCGCAGTTCCTTGGCCTTCGGCAGGGTGGTCTTGATCAGCTCGTGCTTGAACAGCGAGGCGGCCATATTCTTGAACATCGCTTCGCGGTGGGCGCTGGTGCGGCTGAACTTACGGCCAGACTTCTGGTGACGCATGGTGATATTCCTTGGTTAATGATGAGGCTGTGCGGATCGTTGTCGCCATCCTGGCGTTGCTGCGCGGACTGCGGTTGGTCCTGGCCCTCCGTCCTGGACGGCCTGCCCGCGAACCTGCGGTTCGTCGTGGCGTGGTGTGTTGCGTTGAAGGCTCCACCGCGAACGGTGGAGCCTTCAGGCATTACCGATATCAGCCCAGCATGCCGTGGCTGGCGACGCCGGCCGGCGGCCAGTTCTCCAGCTTCATGCCGAGCGACAGGCCGCGCTGAGCCAGCACTTCCTTGATCTCGGTGAGCGACTTCTTGCCCAGGTTCGGGGTCTTCAGCAGCTCCACTTCGGTCTTCTGGATCAGATCGCCGATGTAGTAGATGCTTTCAGCCTTCAGGCAGTTGGCCGAACGCACGGTCAGCTCCAGATCGTCGATCGGGCGCAGCAGCACCGGATCCACGCCGTTGTTGGCCGGCTTGGCCGCACCGCGGTCGCGGTGGGTGAAGTCACCGAACACCGACAGCTGGTCGCTGAGGATGTCGGCGGCGGTGCGCACGGCTTCCTCGGCATCGATGGTGCCGTTGGTCTCGATATCGATGACCAGCTTGTCCAGGTCGGTACGCTGTTCGACGCGGGCCGCTTCCACGGCATAGGCGACGCGGCGGACCGGCGAGAACGAGGCATCCAGGACCAGGCGGCCGATGGCACGGGTTTCTTCGTCCGGACGACGACGCGCGGCAGCCGGCTGGTAGCCGAAACCACGTTCGATCTTCAGACGCATGTTGATCGCCGTGTCCTTGGTCAGGTGGCAGATCACATGGTCGCCGTTCAGGATCTCCACATTGTGGTCGACCTTGATGTCGGCAGCGGTGACAACGCCCGGGCCCTGCTTGGACAGGGACAGGGTGGCGCTGTCGCCGGAGTGCATACGGATGGCCACGTCCTTCAGGTTCAGCAGGACTTCGAGCACGTCCTCCTGCAGACCTTCGACCGTGGTGTACTCATGCAACACGCCGTCGATTTCGACTTCCGTGATGGCGAAGCCCGGGATGGACGACAGCAGCACGCGACGCAGGGCGTTGCCCAGCGTATGCCCGTAACCCCGCTCCAAAGGTTCGATAACGACCTTTGCACGGGTGTCGGTAAGGCGTTCGATCTGCGGACCGCGAGGACGCAGAACCTGGTTGGCGGTAACCGTCATGTTGCGGGTTCTCCTAGTGAACCCCCGGCCGTCGCCGGGGGCTCTCCAATGTGAATTACTTCGAATACAGCTCGACGATCAGCGCTTCGTTGATGTCCGCAGGCAGATCCGAACGATCCGGAACGGCCTTGAAGATGCCGGTGAACTTGCCGGAATCCACTTCAACCCACGACGGGCTCAGGTCATGCTGGGCGGCGACGGTCAGGGCTTCCTGGACGCGCAGCTGCTTGGCAGCCTTTTCAGACAGGGCGATGGCGTCGCCAGCCTTGACCTGGTACGAAGCCAGGTTGACCGACTTGCCATTCACGGTGACGCCGCGGTGCGACACCAGCTGACGAGCAGCCGGACGGGTCACGGCGAAGCCCATGCGGTAGACGACGTTGTCCAGGCGGGTTTCCAGCAGCTGCAGCAGGTTCTCGCCGGTGTTGCCCTTCTTGGTCGAGGCCTTCTTGTAGTAGTTGCGGAACTGACGCTCCAGCAGGCCGTAGATACGCTTGACCTTCTGCTTTTCACGCAGCTGGGTGGCGTAGTCGGACAGCTTGCCCTTGCGGGCAGTGGCGCCGTGCTGGCCGGGCTTCTGCTCCAGCTTGCACTTGGAGTCCAGCGCACGCGCCGGGCTCTTCAGGGACAGGTCGGCGCCTTCGCGACGGGCGAGCTTACAGGTAGGACCGATATAACGAGCCATTTCTTATCGCTCCCTTTAGACGCGACGCTTCTTCGGCGGACGGCACCCGTTGTGCGGGATAGGCGTCACGTCGATGATGTTGGTGATCTTGTAGCCGACGTTGTTCAGCGAACGCACGGCCGACTCACGGCCCGGACCCGGGCCCTTGATGCGGACTTCCAGCGACTTCACGCCATAGTCCAGCGCAGCACGACCGGCCTTTTCAGCAGCCACCTGGGCAGCGAACGGGGTCGACTTGCGCGAACCGCGGAAGCCAGCGCCACCGGAGGTCGCCCACGACAGAGCATTGCCCTGACGGTCGGTGATGGTGACGATGGTGTTGTTGAACGAAGCGTGGACGTGGGCAACGCCGTCGGTGACGACGCGCTTGATCTTCTTCTTGGTCTTAGCAGCGGGCTTAGCCATTTCTCAGTCCCTTACTTCTTGATCGCCTTGCGCGGACCCTTGCGGGTGCGGGCGTTGGTACGGGTGCGCTGGCCACGCAGCGGGAGGCCACGACGGTGACGCAGGCCGCGGTAGCAGCCCAGGTCCATCAGGCGCTTGATCGCGATGCCGATCTCACGGCGCAGATCGCCTTCCACGATGTACTTGCCGACTTCGGCGCGCAGGCGCTCGATTTCCGGCTCCGACAGATCGCGGATCTTGGTGGTCGAAGCAACGCCTGCGACTTCGCAGACCTTCTTCGAACGGGTACGGCCGATGCCGTAAATGCTTTGCAACCCGACCCAGACGTGCTTCTGGGCTGGCAGGTTGACGCCTGCAATACGCGCCATGACGCGGTTCTCCAGCTGAGTGATGGCCGACAGCGCGCCTCGGGCACGCCAATCCGGCAGGATGGATCAAAAAAGTGAACTAGCGATACTAACAAGGTTCCGGTTTACATGGAAGCCCGTGAAACCACTGGTTTCATGAACCCGGCCTGGGGAGTGTGCCCAGGCTCCGGCGCCGGATGGGGTTGGACCCGGGGTATCCCCCGGGGCCGCCCGCGCTACTCCAGCGCGGGACCACCTCATCACACCCCCACCCGGAACCGCTGCGGGGGCCGCCCTTCGTTTGTGTGGCCGGAGTCCGCGAAGCGGAGGGACCATCACGTCAGGAAGACGAAAGTATAACAGGCCAATCAGCCGCGGGCAAAACCGCCGCGGTTGCCGCCCTTCAGGTTGGCCTTTTTCAGCAGGCTCTCGTACTGGTGGGACATCAGGTGCGCCTGCACCTGGGCAATGAAGTCCATCACCACCACCACCACGATCAGCAGCGAAGTACCGCCGAAGTAGAACGAGGCGTTCAGCTGCGTGCGCATCAGTTCCGGCAGCAGGCAGACGATGACCAGATAGGCCGAGCCGGCTGCGGTCAGGCGGGTCAGTACACCGTCGATGTAATCGGCGGTGGCCTTGCCCGGACGGATGCCCGGAATCAGCGCGCCCGACTTCTTCAGGTTGTCAGCGGTTTCCTGGGAGTTGAACACCAGCGCGGTATAGAAGAACGCGAAACCGGTGATCAGCGCAGCGAACACGATCATGTGCAGCGGCTCGCCCGGGCCCAGGGAATTGGCGACCTTCTGCAGGACCTGGCCGAAGCTGCTCTGGTTGGCCGCCTGGCCGGACCACATGGCCAGGGTGGCCGGGAAGGCCAGCAGGCTCGAGGCGAAGATTGCCGGAATGACGCCGGCCATGTTGAGCTTCAGCGGCAGGAACGAGGTCTGGTTCATGTACGCGTTGCGACCGCCCTGGCGGCGTGCGTAGTTGACCGTGATCCGGCGCTGGCCACGCTCGACGAACACCACGAAGAAGGTGAACGCGAGCACGACAATGGCGATCAGCAGCAGCTGGATGAACTGGATGTTGCCGTCGCGGTAGGCGTCGAAGGTGTGGATGATCGCACCCGGCAGGCCAGCGACGATACCGGCGAAGATGATCAGCGACACGCCGTTGCCGATGCCGCGCTCGGTGACCTGCTCACCGACCCACATCAGGAACATGGTGCCGGCGGTCAGCGCGACCACGGCGGTGAGCACGAAGCCCATGCCCGGCGCATACACGACCGGAGCGCCCGACGGCGAGACCTGGCCCTGCAGGGCCAGTGCGATCGAACCGCCCTGCACCACTGCCAGCAGCACGGCGCCGATGCGCGAATACTGGGTGATCTTGCGGCGGCCGGACTCACCTTCCTTCTGCATCGCCTTCAGGGCGGGGAAGATGTGCACGGCCAGCTGCATCACGATCGATGCCGAGATGTACGGCATCACGTTCAGCGCGAAGATGCTGAAACGGTGCAGGGCGCCGCCCGAGAACATGTTGAACATGTCCACGATGCCGCCGCCCTGCTGTTGCATCATGGCAAGCATGGCATCGGGATTGACGCCCGGCACCGGCACGTAGCAGCCGATGCGATAGACGATCAAAGCCCCGACGACGAACAGCAAACGTTGGCGAAGTTCAGTGAACTTGCCCATTCCGCCCGCGAGGTTACCGATGCCAGCTTGCGCCATGATTTTCTTACTCCGTTACGCTGCCGCCGGCAGCTTCGATCGCGGCCTTGGCACCCGCCGTGGCAGCAATACCCTTCAGGGTGAACGCCTTGGTCACTTCGCCCTTGACGACGACCTTGGCCTTCTTGGCAGTGCTCGGAACCAGCTTGGCAGCACGCAGGGCGGCGAAGTCGATCTCACCGGCCGGCAGCTTGTCCAGTGCGTACAGCAGCACTTCAGCGGTGTCCTTGGCGATCGGCGAACGGAAGCCGATCTTCGGCAGACGACGCTGCATGGGGGTCTGGCCGCCTTCGAAGCCAGCCTTGATCTTGCCGCCACCCTTGCGGGCGAACGAACCCTTGTGGCCGCGGCCGGCAGTCTTGCCCAGGCCCGAGCCGATACCGCGACCGACGCGGGTACGCTCGGTGCGGGCGCCCGGTGCCGGGCTCAGTTCATTGAGACGCAGAGTCATGGTCGATTACTCCTCAACCTGGACGAGGTACTGAACCTTGTTGATCAGGCCGCGCACCTGCGGGCTGTCCTTCAGTTCACGCACATCGTTGAGCTTGTTCAGGCCCAGCGCACGCACCGACAGGCGGTGACGCGACTGGGTGCCACGCAGGCCACGCACCAGGCGGACCTTGACAGTCTTGTTGGACTCATTAGCCATGGTTGAGTTCCTCCACCTTCTTGCCGCGCTTGGCCGCGATGCGAGCCGGCGACTGTGCAGCAGCCAGGCCCTTCACGGTGGCACGCACCAGGTTGATCGGGTTGCGCGAACCGGTGGCCTTGGCCAGCACGTTCTTCACGCCAACGGCTTCCAGCACGGCGCGCATGGCACCGCCGGCGATCACGCCGGTACCTTCCGAAGCCGGCTGCATGAACACGCGGGCTGCGCCGTGACCATCCTTGATGGTGTGCCACAGGGTGCCGTTGTTCAGGTCAACGCTGACCAGGTTCTTGCGGGCCTGCTCCATCGACTTCTGGATGGCAACCGGCACTTCGCGGGCCTTGCCATAGCCGAAACCGACCTTGCCTTCGCCGTCGCCGACGACGGTCAGGGCGGTGAAGGTGAACTGGCGGCCACCCTTGACGGTCTTGCTGACGCGGTTGACCGCGACCAGCTTTTCGATCATGCCGTCGTCGATCTTCTCTTCGCGGTTACGGTCGCGATCGCGACCCCGCTGCTGACGCTCTTCTGCCATGTTGATTCCTTGGTTGTTTGGGTATGTACGGCTCGAAGCCGCTTATGGTTGTGGCGTGACGCGTTGTTCCGGTGGGCCGCTGCAGAAGAGCGGCGCCGTCCAGCCTCACTCAGGCTGGCGAGCAGGTGGGCAGGAGGCCAATGGCCCCCTGCCCTTGTCCCTTAGAACTGCAGGCCGGCTTCGCGGGCGGCTTCTGCCAGGGCCTTGATGCGGCCGTGGTAGCGGTAGCCCGAACGATCGAAGGCAACCTTCTCGATGCCGGCGGCCTTGGCGCGCTCGGCAACGATGCGGCCAACCTTGGCAGCAGCATCGGCGTTCTTGCCGTTCTTCAGGCCTTCGATGACGTCGGCCTGGGTGGTGTTGGCAGCAGCCAGCACCTTGGAGCCGTCGGCGGTGAAGACCTGGGCGTACAGGTGCTGGCCGGTGCGCAGCACCGACAGGCGGGCGACGCCGAGCTCACGGATGTGGGCACGGGTCGACTTGGCGCGACGCAGGCGGGCGATGTTCTTGTTCATTTTGATTATTCCTTGAAAGCTGAAGGAAGAGCTTTTCCCTGAGAAGTCCGCACAGGGATGTGCGGGCTCTTGCGAGGGACTCGCGCTTATGCCTTCTTGGCTTCCTTACGGATGATGACTTCGTCGGAGTACTTCACGCCCTTGCCCTTGTACGGTTCCGGCTTGCGGAACGCACGGATCTTGGCGGCGACTTCACCGACGACCTGCTTGTCAGCGCCCTGGACCAGGATCTCGGTCTGGGTCGGGGTCGACAGCGTGATGCCTTCCGGCGCCACGAACACGACCGGGTGCGAGAAGCCCAGCGACAGGTTCAGGTCCTTGCCCTGCATGGCAGCGCGGTAACCCACGCCCACCAGCTCCAGCTTGCGCTCGAAGCCTTCGGACACGCCCTTGACCATGTTGGACAGGATCGCACGCACGGTACCGGTCAGTGCGATCAGGTCGGCGCTTTCGGTGCTCAGGGTGGCAACGCCGTTGTCGACGTTGATGGCAATACCGGCCGGCTTGGCCAGCGACAGGGTGCCCTTCGGGCCCTTGGCGGTGACGCTGTCCGACTGGACGTTCAGTTCAACCTTACCCAGGGTAATCGGCTTCTTGGCTACGCGGGACATAGTTCTACTCCTTTCGCCTTAGGCCACGAAGCACAGGACTTCGCCGCCGACGCCCAGCTGGCGCGCCTGCGCATCAGTCATGATGCCCTTGGAGGTGGAAATGATGGAGATACCCAGGCCGTTCATGACCTTCGGCAGCTCGCTCTTGCCGCGGTACTGGCGCAGGCCCGAACGCGAGAAGCGCTTCAGGGTCGCGATGACCGGCTTGCCTTCGAAATACTTCAGCACGATTTCCAGCTCGGACTTGTTGTTTTCCAGCTGGGTCACGCGCAGGTCGGCGATGTAACCCTCGTCCTTCAGGACCTGGGCGATCGCAACCTTGATCTTGGACGACGGGGCTTTCACCGTCTGCTTGCCCACCGCGGCCGCATTCTTGATGCGGACCAGCAGGTCGGCGATGGGATCAGTCATGCTCATATGAGTACCTTTGAGTGCACCGATATCCGCTTTCGCGAAAATCTGTTGTCTCCTGGAAACGGGCCAGGTCCCTTGATGCAGCGGGCCGGAAGCCCACTCCTACGACCCCGTTTGCGCAGGGCAAGACGCGGGAGTATACGCCAAAAGAGCCCGGCTTGCGCCGGGCTCCTCGGTTTTTTTGCGTCGGGAAAGCTGAATGCCTCCCCTGCCCGGTTCAGGAACCCCCGAAGGGGCTCCTGATCGCAGGGCCGGCTGGGGTTACCAGCTGGCCTTGCGCAGACCCGGTACGTCGCCACGCATGGTGGCTTCACGCAGCTTGTTACGGCCCAGGCCGAACTTGCTGTAGACGCCACGCGGACGACCCGACAGCTCGCAACGATTACGCTGGCGGCTCGGCGACGAATCGCGCGGCAGCTTGGCCAGCTTGGTTGCGGCCTCGATCTTCTCTTCGTAGGTCGCGTCCACGGAGGACACGATCTTCTTCAGAGCCGCACGCTTTTCAGCGTACTTCTTGGCCAGCTTTTCCCGCTTGATGTCGCGGTTGACCATGGAGGTCTTTGCCATTTCGGTTTCCTCGACAGATCAGTTACGGAACGGGAACTTGAACGCTGCCAGCAGCGCCTTCGCTTCCGCGTCGGTCTTCGCAGTGGTGGTGATGGCGATATCCATACCGCGGATCGCATCGACGGCGTCGAAGTCGATTTCCGGGAAGATGATCTGTTCCTTCACACCCATGTTGAAGTTGCCGCGGCCGTCGAAGGAACGGCCGGAAACACCACGGAAGTCGCGCACGCGCGGCAGCGAGATGTTGATCAGGCGGTCCAGGAACTCGTACATCTTGTGGCGACGCAGCGTGGTCTTGCAGCCGATCGGCCAACCATCACGGATCTTGAACGACGCGACCGAGATACGCGACTTGGTGACAACCGGCTTCTGGCCGGAAATCTTGGTCATGTCCGCGACGGCGTTTTCCAGGATCTTCTTGTTGGTGGCAGCCTCGCCGACACCCATGTTCAGGGTGACCTTGACGAGCTTCGGTACTTCCATCGGATTGGTGTAGCCGAACTGCTTCATCAGCGCCGGCACCACTTCTTCCTTGTAGATCTTTTCGAGACGGGAAGTCATCTTCACATTCCTCAGGCGTCGAGCGCCTCACCGCTGGAGCGGAACACACGCAGTTTGCGTCCATCCTCCAGCACCTTGAAGCCAACGCGTTCGCCCTTGCCCGAAGCCGGGTTCAGCACGTTCACGTTGGAGATATGGATCGAAGCTTCGCGCTCGACCACGCCGCCGGCAACACCTGCCTGCGGGTTCGGCTTGGTGTGGCGCTTGACGATGTTCACGTTGGCGACGACCACACGGTCGCCGTCGACGCGGACGACTTCGCCCTGCTTGCCCTTGTCCTTGCCAGCGTTGACGACAACCTGGTCGCCCTTCTTGATACGGTTAGCCATGATTATCTCCTGTCGCTCACAGCACTTCGGGAGCGAGCGAGACGATCTTCATGAACTTCTCCGAACGAAGTTCACGGGTCACCGGCCCGAAGATACGGGTACCGATCGGCTCCTGCTTGTTGTTCAGCAGGACGGCCGCGTTGCCGTCGAAGCGGATCAGCGAACCGTCGGCGCGACGCACACCCTTGCGGGTACGCACCACGACGGCGTCATACACTTCACCCTTCTTGACCTTGCCGCGCGGAATCGCATCCTTCACGGTGACCTTGATGATGTCGCCGATGCCGGCGTAACGGCGCTTGGAACCACCCAGCACCTTGAAGCACATCACCTGCTTGGCACCCGAATTGTCCGCGACGTCAAGGTAGCTCTGCATCTGGATCATGATTCAGACTCCTTATTCAGCCGCACGCGTGATGACTTCCACCACGCGCCAGTTCTTGGTCTTGGACATCGGAGCAATCTCGGTCACGCGGACGACATCGCCTTCCTTGCAGGCGTTGTCGGCATCGTGGGCGTGCAGCTTGGTCGAGCGCTTGATGTACTTGCCGTACAGCGCGTGCTTGACCTGACGCTCAACCAGGACGGTAACCGTCTTGTCCATCTTGTTGCTGACGACACGGCCTTCGACCGTGCGCAGCGTCTTCTTTTCAGTATTGTCGCTCATAGCGGCCATCCTTACTTCGTGCTGCCGAGCAGGGTCTTGACGCGAGCAATCTCGCGACGGACCCGGCGAATGTCGTGGGTCTTCGGCAGCTGGCCGGTGACCTGCTGCATACGGACAGAGAACTGTTCCTTACGCAGGTCGATCAGGTGGGCCTTGAGTTCGTCAGCCGACTTTTCACGGAGAGTTTTGATATCCATCAGCGCACCGTACGGGTCACGAAAGTGGTGGTGACCGAGAGCTTGGCGGCGGCCAGGCGGAACGCCTCGCGAGCCACTTCCTCGGAAACACCCTCGATTTCATAGATCATGCGGCCGGGCTGGATCTGGGCCACCCAGTATTCCACGTTACCCTTACCCGAACCCATTCGGACTTCGATGGGCTTCTTGGTGATGGGCTTGTCGGGGAACACGCGGATCCACATCTTGCCGCCGCGCTTGACGTAGCGGCTGATCGAGCGGCGGGCCGCTTCGATCTGGCGCGCGGTCAGCTGACCGTGTGCGGTTGCCTTCAGGCCGTATTCGCCGAAGCTGACAGCGTTGGCGCTCCAGCTCAGGCCATCGTTACGGCCCTTGTGTACCTTGCGGTACTTGGTTCGCTTGGGTTGCAACATTGTCGTTACCTCGCTTCACGGGCCGGGCGCTGACGGTCACCACGGTCGCCGCGATCGTGACGATCGTTGCGCGACGGGGTGTCGTCCTGCTTTTCCTGGCCAACCTGGGAGAAATCGAAGACCTCGCCCTTGTAGATCCAGACCTTGATGCCGATGATGCCGTAGGTCGTCTTGGCTTCAGCGAAGCCATAGTCGATGTCGGCACGCAGGGTGTGCAGCGGCACGCGGCCTTCGCGGTACCACTCCGAACGGGCGATTTCTGCACCGTTGAGGCGGCCACCGACGTTGACCTTGATGCCCAGGGCACCCAGGCGCATCGCGTTGCCGACCGAGCGCTTCATTGCACGGCGGAACATGATGCGACGCTCCAGCTGCTGGGCGATCGACTCGGCAACGAGCTGCGCGTCCAGTTCCGGCTTGCGCACTTCGGTGACGTTGATGTGCGCCGGGACGCCCATCATCTCGCTCACTTCCTTGCGCAGCTTCTCGATGTCCTCACCGCGCTTGCCGATCACCACGCCCGGACGGGCGGTGTGGATCGTCACGCGAGCGGTCTTGGCCGGACGCTCGATCAGGATCTTGCTGATGCCGGCCTGGGCCAGCTTCTTGCGCAGCATGTCGCGCACTTTCAGGTCGGCTGCCAGGTAACCGGCGAACTCGGCCTTGTTGGCGTACCACTTGGAGTTCCAGTCCTTGGAAATGCCGAGGCGGATACCAATCGGATGAACTTTATGACCCATGGTCTTTTCCTTATCCGCTTACTTGGCGGCGCCCACAACCACAGTGATGTGGCTGGTGCGCTTGAGGATGCGGGTACCGCGGCCTTTCGCCCGCGCCATGAAACGCTTCAGGGTCGGACCTTCATCAACCATGATGGTCTGAACCTTCAGCTCGTCGACGTCGGCGCCCTGGTTGTTCTCGGCATTGGCAATAGCCGACTCCACCACCTTCTTGATCAGGTGGGCAGCCTTCTTGTCCGAGAACTTCAGCAGGTTGACCGCACGTTCGGCCGGCAGACCGCGCACCTGGTCAGCGACCAGACGAGCCTTCTGCGGGGAGATGCGCGCAGTGCGCAGGATGGCTTTCGCTTCCATTGTCATCTCTCCTTACTTGCCCGACTTCTTGTCACCACCGTGACCCTTGAAGGTCCGGGTGATGGCAAATTCGCCGAGCTTGTGGCCGACCATGTTCTCGTTGACGAGAACCGGGATGTGGTTCTTGCCGTTATGCACGGCAATGGTGATGCCTACCATGTCAGGCAGGATCATCGAACGGCGCGACCAGGTCTTGATCGGCTTCTTGCTGCCCGCAGCGGCCTCCACCTTCTTGACGAGGTGGTGATCGACGAACGGGCCCTTCTTGAGTGAACGTGCCATGGTCGATTAGCCCCTACGATCGCGGACGATGAACTGCTGAGTGCGCTTGTTATGGCGCGTCTTGTAACCCTTGGTCGGGACACCCCACGGGGTGACCGGATGCGGGTTACCCTGGCCGGCCTTGGCCTCACCACCACCGTGCGGGTGGTCAACCGGGTTCATGGCAGCACCACGAACGGTCGGGCGGACGCCGCGCCAACGCTTGGCACCGGCCTTGCCCAGCTTTTCCAGGCTGTGCTCGTCGTTGCCGACTTCGCCGATGGTGGCGCAGCACTCGACCGGCACCTTGCGCATTTCACCCGAGCGCAGGCGCAGGGTGGCGTAGATGCCTTCGCGGGCCACCAGCTGCACGGCCGCACCGGCGGCGCGGGCGATCTGAGCGCCCTTGCCGGGCTTCAGTTCGATGCAGTGGATGGTGGTACCGACCGGGATGTTGCGCAGCGGCAGGGTGTTGCCAGCCTTGATCGGGGCATCCGAACCAGCGATCACCTGATCACCGGCCTTCAGGCCCTTCGGGGCGATGATGTAGCGGCGCTCACCGTCGACGTAGCACAGCAGGGCGATGTGGGCGGTGCGGTTCGGATCGTATTCGATGCGTTCCACGCGCGCCGGAATGCCCAGCTTGTTGCGCTTGAAGTCGATGATGCGGTAGTGCTGCTTGGCACCACCACCGACGTGACGCACGGTGATGCGGCCATGGTGGTTACGACCACCCGAGCGGCTCTGCGACTCGACCAGGGCAGCGTGCGGAGCACCCTTGTGCAGGTCGGGAGTGACCACGCGCACGGCCGAACGGCGGCCGGGGGAAGTGGGCTTGAATTTCATCAATGGCATGGGATGTACCTCAGGCCTTGGCCGTTACATCGATCGACTGGCCATCGGCCAGGCGAACGTACGCCTTGCGCCAATCGCCGCGGCGGCCAGCACGGTTACGGAAGGACTTGTTCTTGCCCTTGACGTTGACCACGTTGACAGCTTCGACCTTGACGTCGAACAGCTGCTCAACCGCGGCCTTTACATCGGCCTTGGTGGCTTCGTTCGAAACTTCGAAGACATACTGGTTGGAGAGTTCCTGCAGGCGCGCGGTCTTTTCGGAGACACGCGGGGCACGCAGCACGCTGAAGATTTTTTCGTTGCTGTTCATGCCAGCCACTCCTCGACCTTCTTGACCGCGTCAGCGGTGATGACGACCGTGTCGGCACCCACCAGCGAGACCGGATCCAGGCCCTGGACGTCACGCACCTGCACGTACGGCAGATTGCGGGCGGACAGGTACAGGTGCTCGGACGCTTCTTCGGTGACGATCAGCGGGCGCTTGCCCA
The DNA here is from genome assembly GCF_059369815.1 of Stenotrophomonas sp. YJH_SMC_27. Lineage (NCBI taxonomy): Bacteria > Pseudomonadati > Pseudomonadota > Gammaproteobacteria > Lysobacterales > Lysobacteraceae > Stenotrophomonas > Stenotrophomonas sp. YJH_SMC_27. Next base: position 718,145 of record NZ_JCAFTA010000001.1, read on the forward strand.
CTTCCAGGCCGGCCAGCTTGGCGACCAGACCCTTCGTGTTGGTCACTTCGACGTCGAAGGACTCCACGATGGTCAGACGGCCCTGACGGTTCAGCTCGGACAGGATCGCGCACATGGCGGCACGGTACTGCTTACGATTGACCTTCTGCTCGAAGCTGCGCGGCTTGGCCGCGAAGGTGACACCGCCGCCGACGAAGATCGGAGCCGTCAGTGCGCCATGACGCGCGCCGCCGCCCTTCTGCTTCTTCGACTTCTTGGTGGTACCAGCCACTTCGGAGCGAGTCTTCTGTGCCTTGGTGCCGGCGCGACCGGCGTTGCGGTAAGCAACGACGACCTGGTGGACCAGATCTTCGCTGAAATCGCGACCGAACACGGCTTCGGAGACCGAGACCTTGTTGTTGCTACCCGTGATAACGAGTTCCATCGTCATCTCTCCTTATGCCTTGCTCGCCGGACGGACGATCACATCGCCACCGGCCGCGCCCGGAACGGCGCCGCGAACGGCGATCAGACCGCGCTCGACGTCGACCTTGACCACTTCCAGGTTCTGGGTGCTCTGCTGCACCGCGCCCATGTGGCCCGACATCTTCTTGCCCGGGAAAACGCGACCCGGGGTCTGGCGCTGACCCAGCGAACCCGGCGCGCGATGCGACAGCGAGTTACCGTGGGTTGCATCGCCCATACGGAAGTTGTGGCGCTTGATGGTGCCCTGGAAGCCCTTACCCTTGGTGACACCCTGGACGTCGACGATCTGGCCGACTTCGAAGATGTCCGCCTTGACTTCGCCGCCAACGGCGAAATCGCCGAGCTGCGCGTCTTCAACGCGGAATTCCCACAGGCCACGACCCGCTTCCACCTTCGCCTTGGCGAAGTGGCCGGCTTCCGGCTTGTTGACCAGGGCAGCGCGACGCGCGCCGACGGTCACCTGCACGGCGCTGTAGCCGTCGGTTTCGACGGTCTTGATCTGCGCGATGCGGTTCGGGGTTGCTTCGATCAGGGTCACCGGGATGGAGCGGCCATCTTCAGTGAACACGCGGCTCATGCCGGCCTTGCGGCCCACGAAGCCCAACGAATACTTCTTCGTCATGGTCGTAGTCCTCAGGTCAGCTTGATCTGAACGTCGACGCCGGCAGCCAGTTCGAGCTTCATCAGCGCGTCCACGGTCTTGTCATTCGGGTCAACGATATCGAGCACGCGCTTGTGCGTGCGGGTCTCGTACTGGTCACGCGCGTCCTTGTCGACGTGCGGGGAGACGAGAACGGTGTAGCGCTCGATCTTGGTCGGCAGCGGGATCGGGCCACGCACTTGCGCGCCGGTCCGCTTTGCCGTTTCAACGATCTCGCTGGCCGAACGGTCGATCAGACGATGATCGAACGCTTTCAGCCGGATCCGGATCTTTTGGTCCGCCATGGCGGTAGGTTCCTTCGTTAAAAGAGCGACAGACAAAGCCTCTGGGTTGCTTTGCCCCATGAAATTCCTGAATACGGACGGCCCACACTCCTGCAGGCCGACAAGGTCACTCCATAGACCTCAAAAACGTAGGCAGACCAGTTTCCCGGCCTGCCCAGACGTAGAAGCATAATGGCACACAAGGCAGCTGTCAACAGTCGCCTGTTGACGCCGCCTGAATGGCATTGACCCTTCCTGGTCCGGGGAACACAAGGCACATCCTGTGCCTGCTTTCCCATTTGATACGCCCCGATGCCCTACCCAGGCAACATCGGGGCGCAGATACTACCAGATTACTCGATGATCTTCGAGACCACGCCGGCGCCGACGGTGCGGCCGCCTTCGCGGATGGCGAAGCGCAGGCCTTCGTCCATCGCCACCGGGTTGATCAGGGTGACGACCATCTTGACGTTGTCACCCGGCATCACCATTTC